>JBJEKW010000101.1:17495-25160 GCA_051878835.1 Atopobiaceae bacterium | reverse complement strand
GTACCCGCAGCGGACAGGTTTGCGCGTGGGGTAGCTCTTCGGGGCACAAAAAAGGCGGCACCCCATTCAAGGGATGCCGCCCAAAGGAATGCCGGCCGAAACGGGCTTTTGCGCCGCTAGTTCGCCGCTGGCTTTCGCGCCGCGAGTTCAACGCGGGCTCGCCGCTAGCTCTCGCACCGCGAGTTCAACGCGGGCTCGCCGCTGGCTCTCGCACCGCGAGTTCAACGCAAGCTCACCGCCGGCTCGCACGCCGCGAGCCCGTGCGGCTTACTCCACGTCGTCGGGCTCGACGGGCGCGTCCTCGGCGGACTCGTCCTTCTCGTCCGGACGCTCGACGCGGTGTGCCTCCAGGCCCATGCCGTCGGGAGCCACGTCGACCTGCACCGTGTCGCCCTCGTGCAGCTTGCCGTCGATGATGAGGTTCGCCACTTTGTCCACGACCTGACGCTGGATCAGGCGCTTCAGCGGACGGGCACCGTACACGGGGTCCAGGCCGTCGATAGCCAGGGAGCTGACAGCCTCGCCGGTGAGCTCCAGCTTGATGCGCTCCTTGCCCAGACGCTTGCGGACGTCGCCCAGCTGGATGTCCACGATCTTCTCGATGTCGTCGAGGCCCAGCGGATGGAACACCACGACGTCGTCGATACGGTTCAGGAACTCCGGCTTGAAGGTCTTGCGCAGGGCCTCGTTAACCTTGCGCTGGACCTCGGCAGGGTCGCTCTTCGCGTTGGCGGAGGCGATGTACTGCGAGCCGACGTTGCTGGTCATGATGATGATCGTGTTTCTGAAGCTGACCACACGACCCTGGCCGTCGGTCAGGCGACCGTCGTCCAGCACCTGCAGCAGGATGTTGAAGACGTCGGGGTGAGCCTTCTCCATCTCGTCCAGCAGGATGACCGAGTACGGGCGCCTGCGCACGGCCTCGGTCAGCTGGCCGCCCTCGTCGTAGCCCACGTATCCAGGAGGTGCGCCGATGAGTCGCTGGACGCTGAACTTCTCCATGTACTCGGACATGTCGATACGAATCAGCGCACGCTCGTCGTCGAACAGGCACTCCGCCAGGGCCTTTGCCAGCTCGGTCTTGCCCACGCCGGTGGGGCCCAGGAAGAAGAAGCTGCCGATGGGACGGTTGGGGTCAGAGAGCCCGGCCCTGCTGCGGCGCACGGCGGCGGCCACGGCCGAGACGGCCTCGTTCTGGCCAACGACGCGCTTGTGCAGCTCGGTCTCCAGGTTCTTGAGCTTGTCCATCTCGCCCTGCATCATCTTTGCCACGGGGACGCCGGTCCAAGAGCTCACGACCTCGGCGATCTCCTCGCTGGTGACCTCCTCCTTCAGCAGGCCACCCTCCTCCTTCTTTGAGTCGAGCGCCTTCTCGGCCTCCTGGTACTGCTTCTGCAGGTTCGGAATCGTGGAGTAGCGCAGCTCGGACGCGCGGGCCAGGTCGCCCTCGCGGGTGACGCGCTCCATCTCGGTCTTGGCGTCCTCAATCTGGCTCTTCAGGTCCTGGACGCGGTCGATGGCACTCTTCTCGTTCTGCCACTTGGCCTTCATGCCATCAAGCTTCTCGCGCGTGGTGGCGATCTCCTTGCGGAGCTTCACCAGGCGTTCCTTCGAGGCGTCGTCGTCCTCCTTCATGAGGGCCTGCTCCTCGATCTGCTTCTGCGTCAGGTCGCGCTCGACGGCGTCGATGTCGGCCGGCATGGAGTCCAGCTCCATGCGCAGACGGCTGGCGGCCTCGTCCACCAGGTCGATGGCCTTGTCAGGCAGAAAGCGGTCGCTGATGTAGCGGTTGCTGAGGTCGGCGGCGGACACCAGGGCAGCGTCGGTTATGCGCACGCGATGGTGCTGCTCGTACTTGTCCTTGATGCCACGCAGAATCGAGATGGTCTCCTCGACGGAGGGCTCGCCCACCATGACAGGCTGGAAACGACGGGCCAGCGCCTGGTCCTTCTCGATGTACTTGTGGTACTCGTCCAGGGTGGTGGCACCGATCATGTGCAGCTCGCCACGGGCCAGGGCGGGCTTCAGGATGTTGCCGGCGTCCATGGAGCCCTCGGTGGCACCCGCGCCCACGATGGTGTGCAGCTCGTCGATGAACAGGATGATCCTGCCGTTGGCCTTCTGGACCTCCTTCAGCACGCTCTTCAGACGGTCCTCGAACTCGCCGCGGTACTTGGCACCGGCCACGAGGGCGCTCATGTCAAGCTCGACGACTTCCTTGTCCCTGATGGTGGAGGGCACGTCGCCCGAGGCGATGCGCTCGGCAAGGCCCTCCACGATGGCGGTCTTGCCCACGCCAGGCTCGCCGATGAGCACGGGGTTGTTCTTCGTGCGGCGGCTCAGCACCTGGATGGTGCGGCGAATCTCCTCGATACGGCCGATGACGGGGTCCAGCTTGCCCTGGCGCGCCAGGTCGGTGATGTTGCGGCCGTACTGCTGCAGGGCCTCCAGCTGGGGCTTCGCGTCCTGAGAGGTCACGTGCTCGTCGCCGCGCAGCTCGGCATAGGCCTCCTGCACGCGCTTGCCCGAGACGCCCGCCGCCTTCAGCGCGCTGCCGGCGGCCGTGCGGTCGTCAGCAAGGGCGCACAGCAGGTGCTCGCTCGTGACATAGGAGTCGCCCATCTTTGCGGCCAGCTTCTCGGCGGCGTTGGCCACCTTCAGGAAGTCGGTGCTCATGCCCATCTGGGTGTCAGAGCCAGATACCTTCGGCGCATGCGCGATGGCAGAGTCGACCTCCGCCTCGATGGCCTTGGGGTCCGCTCCCACGCGCTCGATGATGGCACTGATGTTGCGCTCGCCCGAGGCAAGAAGTGCCTTCAGCAGGTGGATGGGCTCCACCATGCTGGCGTCGGCGTCGCTCGCGACGCCGAGCGCAGACTGCAGCGCCTCTTGTGCGGTTACTGCCCACTTGTTGATGTTCATGCGTCGCTCCTTTCGTGTGTGATGCTATTGAGTCCCGCCCGCGTCGTCGGACTGGCCGAACGACCCGTTCAGCAGGCCCTTCATGACCTGCTCGGGACCCGCCCCGTCGTAGCGCGCCAATGCGGTGATGCGCTCGCGCATGCGGAGCTCGTGTATTTCGTCCTCGAGCTCACGCACGCGGTGCCTGAGCTCGTCTATCTCTTGGTCGCGCTTCATGGCACGCTCTCGCATGTCCAGGATGCGCACGACCCCCGCCAGGTTGATGCCCTCGTCGGTCAGCTTGCTGATGAGGTTCAGCCTGTCGATGTCGGCCTGGGAGTACAGGCGGGTGTTGCCCCGCGAGCGCCCCGGCGTGACGAGCCCCTTCTGCTCGTACACGCGCAGGGTCTGCGGGTGCATCCCCGTCAGCTCCGCGGCCACGCTAATCATGTACAAAGGCTTGTTGCGGCCGTCCTCGTCTTGCCCGCCCGGGACGTTACTCATAGCGGTCCACGTCCCTTCTGTAGGCACGCTGGTCCTGGGCGCGCAACGCCTCAAGCGCCTCGCGCTCCTTCGTCGAGAGCGAGGTGGGCACCTTCACGCGAATCTTCACGTACAGGGCGCCCATGCGGCCCTTGTGCTTCACGTCCGGAGCGCCCAGGTCGCGGAAGCGGAAGATCTTCCCGTCCTGCGTTCCGGCAGGAATCTTCAGGCGGACGTTCTCGCCCTTGGGGGTGGGAACCTCCACCGTGGCGCCCAGCGCCGCCTCGTACATCGAGACGGGCAGTTCCATGCGCACATCCGCGCCGTCGCGCTTGAACAGCGGGTGCTCGGCCACGCTGGTCACGATGACCAGGTCGCCGCGCTCGCCGCCGTTGATGCCCGGCTCGCCGCGGCCGTGGTAGCGCAGCTTGCCGCCATCCACCGCGCCGGCGGGGATCTTTACCGTGATGGTCTGGGTCTCGCCCGTGGAGGGGACGCGATAGGTGACCTTGCGCGTGGCCCCCGTGAAGGCCTCCTGCGCCGTGACCTGGATGGTCGTGGTCAGGTCGCCTCCGCGCTGGGGCCGGTTGACACGGGCGCCAGGGCCGCCCCCGCCAAAGATGGATGAGAAGTCAAACCCACCGAAGCCCTCGCCACCGGCGCCGCGAACGTTGTTGAACAGGTCGCTCCAGTCGACGTCACCCACGTTGCTGTAGGTGTACGTGCGGTTGCGGCCGCCGGAGCCACCGAAGTCGGCACCGGGGATGCCGCCGAACATCAGCAGCTGGTCGTACTCCTTGCGCTTCTCGGGGTTGCTCAGCGTGGTGTAGGCCTCGCTGATCTCCTTGAACTTCTTTTCGTCTCCACCTGCGTCGGGGTGATACTTTGCGGCAAGCTTACGGAACGCGCGCCTTATCTCGTCGTCAGACGCATCGCGCTTCACGCCCAAGACGTCGTAGTAGTTGCGCTTCGTTGCCATGAAATAAGTTCGCCCCTTTCTTATGAGTGCGCCCGAGCCGCGAGGACCCGGGCGCGTCGCCTGATATTACTGGGCATCCGTCGAGTTCGCGGAGCCTGCGTCCTTCTGGGGAGCGCCGCCGTCATCCGAGGACTTGGCGTCCGCCTTGTCCTCGGCTTCCGGTGCCGGCCTCTTCGGGCCGCCGTAGGTCACCGTGACCATGGCGGACCTGATGACCTTGCCGCCCATGCGGTAGCCCTTCTGGTACACCTGGTCCACCGTCTCGTCGTAGACGTCCTTGTTTTCGGTCCGGCCGACCGCCTGGTGGGCGTTCGGGTCGAAGGGCTGGCCAGCGGGGTCTATGACCTCGACGCCCTGCTTCTGCAGGGTGGACACCATCTTTGCGTGCACCTGGTCGATGCCCTCCACGAACTGCTTCAGCTGCTCGTTGTCGCCCGCCGTGCTGTTGGCGTGGTCGATGGCGCGCTCCATGTCGTCGATCACGGGCAGCAGGCTCAGCACCAGCTTCTCGGCCGCACGCTCGCGCTCGCGCTCACGCTCCTGCGCGGTGCGACGGCGGAAGTTCTGCCACTCCGCGGTGGTGCGCGTCAGCCTGTCGACCGCTTCCGCGGCCTCCTTCTTTGCGGCTGCGATGTCGTCCGCGACCGAGTCGTACTTCTTCTGCAGCTCGTCGCGCTCCGCGCGCAGCCTCTCGGCGTCAGCCTTCAGGTCGTCGTCTGCAGCCTCTTCGCCGCGACGGATGGCCTCCTCGGTCAGGCGCTGCTCCTCCTCGGGCGAAAGCTCCTGGTCCTTCTGGTCTGCGGCAGGCTTTGCCTGCTGGGCCGTGCCGTCGGCCACGTCCGCCGTGGCGTCATCGGTCTCGATGGGAACCTTCACTTCGCCCTCCTTGGGTGCCTGGCCAGGGGCGGCCTTCGCGGCCGCCCCCTTCTGTGTCTTCTTGTCGTTGCGGAACATTCTATTCACCCGCTACCGACTACTTGTTTTCCTTGTTCTTGTCGTCGTCCACGACCTCGTAGTCGGCGTCGACCACGTCGTCGCCACCGTTGGAGGAGCCGCTAGGCTGGCTGCCTGCGGACTGAGCCTGCGAGTCGGTGTTGGAGTAGACAATCTTTGCCAGCTTGTGGCCAGCCTCCTGCAGCTTCTCGCTGGCGGCCTTGATGGCATCGGTGTCCGTGCCGTCGAGGGCCTTCTTGGTCTCGGCGACCGCGTCCTCGACCTCCTTCTTCACGTCGGCAGGAACCTTGTCGCCCAGGTCCTTCAGCGTCTGCTCGGTGCCGTACACGAGGGAGTCGGCCTGGTTGCGGACCTCGATCTCGTCCTTGTGCTTCTTGTCCTCCTCGGCGTGGGACTCGGCGTCCTTAACCATGCGGTCGACCTCGTCGTCCGAAAGCGCCGTAGAGCCAGAGATGGTGATCTGCTGGGACTTGCCGGTGGCCTTGTCCTTTGCGGTGACCTTCACGATGCCGTTGGCGTCGATGTCGAAGGTGACCTCAATCTGAGGCACGCCACGGGGAGCGGCGGGGATGCCGGTCAGCTGGAACTTGCCCAGAGACTTGTTGTCGCGCGCCATCTCGCGCTCGCCCTGCAGGACGTTGATCTCGACGGACGTCTGGTTGTCGGCGGCCGTGGAGTAGACCTCGGTCTTGGAGGTCGGGATCGTGGTGTTGCGATCGATCATCTTGGTCATGACGCCGCCCATGGTCTCGACGCCCAGGGACAGAGGAGTCACGTCCAGCAGCAGGATGCCGTCGACGTCGCCCGTCAGGACGCCGCCCTGAACGGCTGCGCCGTCAGCAACGACCTCGTCGGGGTTCACCGACATGTTCGGCTGCTTGCCGGTCATCTGCTTGACCAGCTCCTGGACAGCGGGCATACGGCTGGAGCCGCCGACCAGAATGACCTCGTTGACCTGCGAAATCGAGAGGTTGGCATCGTGCAGCGCCTTGGTCACAGGAGCCTTGCAGCGCTCCAGCAGGTCGCGCGTGATGCGCTCGAACTCGGCGCGGGTCAGCGTGTAGTTCAGGTGCTTGGGGCCGGAGGCGTCAGCGGTGATGAAGGGCAGGTTGATGTCGGCCTGCTGAGCGGAGGACAGCTCCTTCTTTGCGTTCTCCGCGGCCTCCTTCAGGCGCTGCAGGGCCATGGGGTCCTTGCGCAGGTCGATGCCGTTCTCCTCCTGGAACTTGTTGGCCATCCAGTCGATGACCTTCTGGTCCCAGTCGTCGCCGCCCAGGTGGTTGTCGCCGTTCGTGGCCAGAACCTCAACCACACCGTCCGCCAGGTCCAGCAGCGAGACGTCGAAGGTGCCGCCGCCCAGGTCGAACACCAGGACCTTCTGGTCGATGTTCTTCTTGTCCAGGCCATAGGCCAGGGCAGCTGCGGTGGGCTCGTTCACAATACGCTTGACGTTCAGACCAGCAATCTTGCCAGCGTCCTTGGTGGCCTGACGCTGAGCGTCGTTGAAGTATGCGGGCACCGTGATGACTGCGTCGGTGACGGGCTCGCCCAGGTACTTCTCGGCGTCGGTCTTCATCTTTGACAGAATCATGGCGCTGATCTGCTCGGGGGTGAAGTCCTCGCCGTCGACCTCGACGACTGCGCGGTTGCCGGTGCCGGCCTTTACCTTGTACGGGACGGTCTTCAGCTCGGACGTGACCTCGTCGTAACGACGGCCCATGAAGCGCTTGATCGAGAAGATGGTGTTCTGCGGGTTCGTGACTGCCTGGTTCTTTGCAGCCTTGCCGACGATGCGGTCGCCGTCCTTGCGGAAGCCCACGACCGACGGGGTGGTGCGATCGCCCTCGGCGTTCACGATGATCGTAGGCTCGCCGCCCTCGAGCACTGCCATAGCAGAGTTGGTGGTACCAAGGTCGATTCCCAGAATCTTGCCCATGGTTTGCGATCCTTTCCTTTGTGCGTGGTGCTGGCCTCGGGACGGCAGACGGATGCCTGCAGCCTTGCGCCTGCGGCCCCATGCCGCCCACGCGTTGCTTTACGTTTGGTATTGTTCCCCCTGTGTTGGATTCTATACATAATCTAAGTCAAAAATGTTAGATTTTTTGCTGCCCATGATGATAAGGGCAAACCCCCAGGTAAACGCTCAAAATGTATAGGGGACGAACAAGCACCCGTCAGCCGTCAGCCCCATAGCAACCAAACCCGGGAGGAACGCATGAAGCTACTCATAGCATCCGACATCCACGGCGCCGCCAGCTGGTGCCGCAAGCTCATGGACGCCATCGACGACCAACAGCCCGACAGGGTGGTCCTTTTGGGCGACCTTCTGTACCACGGCCCGCGCAACG
>JBJEKW010000101.1:0-17395 GCA_051878835.1 Atopobiaceae bacterium | reverse complement strand
TCATCGCATCGAGCGTGCATCCTCGACGAGCACGCAACCAAAGCGCACCGCCATACGAAGCGCGCCCCATATGCAGCGCACCGCCATAAAAAGATGGGTCCCGGCCGTCAGCAAGCCGGGACCCGCGACGACTCGCAGGGGAAGCTACGAGAGGTCATGTCAACGATACCTTTTGCTAAGGACCATTGATTTAAGCTGTAAAAACCTAACATACCTGTCATAGTATGTTCGACCGTGTTCGGTATTGCTCGTCCGGCAGGCGCCGCCGTGACACCAAGCTAGCCACCTATCGCCAGGGCAAGAATGACTTCCGCCACGAGTGTCGCCAGGCAAATGGCGGCCACCTTCAGCAGACGAGCAACCAGCCGGCGCAGCCTGCCCCTCCGCACCTCGTAGGGCCCACAGCGCAAGGCCCATTCCACCAGCTCAAACCCATCCCAAGCAACCGTCCCTGCCAGCATGATATATGCCACGGGATACAGCCAAGGGGCCCCTTGAGCCAGCTGGTCTTTGGGGGCAAACCCCATCGAGTACAGCATCAGCGCCACAAGAAGCGCCCCCAAGACGCCCAAGGTCCAGGCAACCACCCTTTGGCTGCCAGCCGCATGGCGATAGCCCAAGCGTAGCTCGCCCCAACCGGCTCGTAGCCGCAACCTTGTCAGTCCGGTCATGCGCCTGGAGGCCGGGTCGTTCGCCACAAACGCGTCCGTTGTCTTTGCCGTTGCGGCATCCGAAGATGTCGGAATCGCTTTGGCCCTTGGGCTCGCACTCACCACGTTGGGCGTTCCAATGCCGTCCGAAGTCTCCGCTTCGGTCACTTCGGCGTGCTCCCGGACATCACCAGGGTCCATCGCCCTATCGGGAGACGCGGCGTTGCCGGGCGTCGCGGCATTGCCGGGTGTCACGGCATTGTCAGAAGATACGGCATCATTGGGAGTGACGTCGGGCACGCTCGCATCGACGAGGGCAATTTGGTCCCCCAGCTCCCTCAAGGCGCGCATGAGCTCCGCGTCGGTCTGGTATCGGGCACTTGGCTCGAAGGCGCAGCACCTCTGTGCAATGGCCGCGTACGCATCAGACGAGCACCGGCTCAACGACTTGGCGTCCAGGGGGTCGGTGGCGTTGACGGCCGCAGCACCATCCGTGGAACCCCGCGCTCCGGCATCGCCTTCCACCAGATAGGCCATCAGGCGCCCGATGGAGTAGATGTCAGAGCGGGCATCCGTCTGCGCGAAACCGTACTGCTCGGGTGCCGCGAATCCGGCGGTCCCCAACAGCGTGGTGTCCCTAGCAGCCGACTCGTCGTGCAGCCGCGCGCTGCCCAGGTCGACCAGCACCGCCCCACGGGCGCCCATGATTACATTAGAGGGCTTGATGTCCCTGTGCACGATGCCCACCGCATGCAGCGCGGCGGCAGCCTCTGCCACCTGCAGCACCACGTCCACGGCTGCCCGCACGTCCAGCGAGCCCTCGCCACCCACGACCTCGCTCAGCGACCCTCCTGGAACGTACTGCGTCACAACGACCAGCTGGTCGGGAAGTGCGTACAGCTGCACCACCTTGGCCACGCGCGGACAGTCCAGCAGCATCGCGGTCGCCCATGCCTGGGGATTCGCCAGGGCGCGGGGGATGCGCTTCCTTACGCAGAGCTCGCCACCCTCCGAGGTCACAAGCTCCGTAGAACCCGCCTCGTGGTTCGCCAGCACGCGCCTTACGACGTACGACTCATCTATCTCCATGGCACACATGGTCTGAGCGTCGTCCATCGCACGTCCCTCGGCGTAATCCCCCGGCATTTCCTATTCTGCGTGGGTCAGCGTTTGCTCTCCCAGTCGATAGAGCTCCTCGTCGCAACGCTGCAGGCTGAACCCATGCGCGATGCAGAATATCACGATGGCGTCACGCCTGTCCTTGCACCACAGCTCGGACAGGCCCGCCAGGCGCAGCAGGCGCTGCGTCTGGCGCAGGTTGCAGCCCAGGGCCATCGCCAGGGCCAGGGCGTTGTCCCTGCCGGGTCGCCTGGTTCCCTGAAATATCTGGTAACCAAAGGTGGCATTGATGCCGCTGCGGCGGATGACCTCTGACCTCCGCAGGCCTCGTTCCCTCAGCAGCTCGCCCAGGTAGTCCGCCAAGGTCCTGCCGTATGAGGGGAGGTCCGCCAGGTACGCCTCGGGAGAGGCGCTCTGCAGCAGTTTTTGCAGCAGCTCCTCGGTCAGGGTCTCGTCCTTTGCCTTCGAGCATCCGCCCGCAGGTACCGAGGCACCTACTGCCGGCTCTCCATCGGCAGAACCCATACGCGCCTCCCCAAGTGTCTTAGTTCGCGGCCGCCTGCTTGTGCAGCTGGGCGTAGCCGATGTACGAAAGAACCATCTCGACCACGACGAACATGAAGTACGGGATGAACAGCACGAGCGCCACGGTGTACATGATGGCTCCCACCAGCGCAAAGCCCGCCTTCTTCATGAACAGCCCCAGCGCGTTGAACAACACGGCTACCGCCACGCACACCAGGTGCGGGGTCACCATCACGGTGGCTATGGCAGCCCCGGCCTCCGAGGCGGTGCTGCTGGCAGAGCCAGTGGCACCGCCCCAGTACACGAGGCTATATATCAAGTACAAGACACCAATAATGAACGAGATCAGCAGGCATACATTGAGCTTCTTCTTCACTTTGTCCTCCTCCATCGAACAACGACTCGGAGGCAAGGGTAGATTTCCCAGAAGCTGAATTCATTAGCTGTCAGCTGAGTATCTCGCCCGGCCTAGGCGCCCTGCAGCGCGGCCTCGCGTCCGCGCCTGAAGGCCTCGAGGTTTGCCTCGATGGTCTTGGGCGGGACGCGCTTCCGGATGGCGTCCTGCCACTCCTCTACCGAGAAGGGCAGTGCCGTCGAGAGCGCCCCCACCAGCACGACGTTGGTAGACTTCGGGCTCCCGGCGTCACGCGCGATCCTGCCCGCGCGAATCCTGGTGGCGCCGATGCGGTCCAGCGAGCCCTTGATGTCGCGAGGCATGCGGGCGTTTCCGATGTTCACGGGAACCGGGGTGATGACCTCGTCGTTCACGAACAGCGTGCCGCCCTTCTTGAGGAACTGCTGGTTGCGCAGCGCCTCGATGGCCTCGAAGGCCACCAGCACGTCGGCGCATCCCGGGTCGCAGATCATGGAATGGACCTCGGAGCCCATGCGGATG
The DNA here is from genome assembly GCA_051878835.1 of Atopobiaceae bacterium. GTDB lineage: Bacteria > Actinomycetota > Coriobacteriia > Coriobacteriales > Atopobiaceae > Olsenella_K. The sequence goes on along the minus strand of JBJEKW010000101.1, from coordinate 14,206 downwards.
ATGGTGGACACCGAGCCGCCGCGCTGGGACATGCCGTGAATCTCGGACACCTTCACGTCCAGATCGGCCTCGGATGCCGTCATGGCCAAGATGTTGCCCGCGAGGATGGTGCCCTGGCCGCCCACGCCCACCAGAAGCACCGTCTTGGTGCCGTCCAGCGTGACGCGCTTACCCATCTGAATGGTTGAGTTCTCAGTAGAAGCCGTAGCGTGTGGCATGTGGCCCTCCTAGTCAAATTGGATGCAGTCGAACGGGCAGGCCTGCACGCACTGGCCGCAGCCTATGCACTGTACGGGGTCGATGACCGCATAGCCGGTCTCGTCCTTGCCCAGGGCGGGGCAGCCTATTTGGATGCAGGTGCCGCAGCGCCTGCAGTCGCGAATGACCGGCGCGGGCTTGCGGGTGCGGTCGACCAGCCTGCACGGGCTCTTGAAGATGATGACCGACAGCTTGTCCGTGTGCGACGTGGCGTCCTTCAGAGCCTTGCGGATGGCCTTCATGTCCTGCGCATCGACCTGCATGACCTCGTCCACGCCGATGGCGTTGCACAGCGCTACCAGGTCCAGCGGCTTGCCCGCAGGCCTGTCCAGAACGCTGGGCTTCTCAGACGCGTCAATCAGCGGGCTCACGCGGTTGGCCTGCTCGGACAGGGTGACGCCGTTCACGGGGTTGCCCTGCGTTCCCGTCATGGCCGTAGTGCGGTTGTCCAGGATGCACAGCGTGCCCTTGCCGCCGTTGTACACGGTGCCCAGCAGGCTGGTGATGCCGGAGTGCGCGAACGTGGAGTCGCCAATGACACCGATAACGGGCCTGCCGGTACGCTCGGGGGCGCCGGCCAGCTCCATGCCGTGCGACATGCTGAGGGAGGCGCCCATGTCGATGACGGAGTCCACGGACTTGAAGGGGGCCACGGCTCCCAGCGTGTAGCAGCCGATGTCTCCCGTCACGATGGCCTTTATGCGCCTGAGCTCGCAGTACACCAGGCGGTGCGGGCAGCCGGCGCAGAACGCGGGCGGACGAGGGGGCAGGCCCTGAGCCGCAGACAGGTGCTCGGGCAGCTGGGCGCCGAAGCTGGCCCTGATGTCCGAGGGGAAGATCTCGCCCGAGCGGGGCAGCGGTGCCGCGGGAGGCTCGCTCAGCTGGATGCCCAGGGCGGCGATGTGGTCGCGGAAGTAGCGGCAGGTCTCCTCCACCACGTACACCTTGTCCACGGAAGCCGCGAAGTCGGCCAGCTTCTTTGGCGGCAGTGGCCAGGAGATGCCCAGCTTCAGGACCGAGGCGTCGGGTAGCGCCTCGCGCACGTGGTTGTAGAGGGCACCAGCCACGATGATGCCGACCTTCGTGTCGCGCATCTCGACCCTGTTCAGGTCGGACGTCTCCGCGAACTCGACCAGCTTGTCCTCGCGCTCGTTCGTGACCTTCGTCCTGCCGACAGCGTATGCGGGCATCATGACGTACTTGCTGGGCTCGCTGACGTAGTCACGGTCCGGGACATCGTTGCGAACGCCGTCGGACTCGACCATGGTGCGGGTGTGTGCGATGCGCATGGTCTCGTGCAGCATCACGGGCGTGTCGAACTGCTCCGATATGTCGAAGGCGCGCTTGGCGAACTCGTATGCCTCCTGGGAGTCACTGGGGTCCAGGGCGGGAATGCGCGCGAATGCGGCGTAGTTCCTGGAGTCCTGCTCGTTCTGGCTGGAGTACATGCTGGGGTCGTCTGCGGCCAGCAGCACTAGGCCGGCGTTGATGCCAGTGTTGGCCACCGACATGTACGGGTCCGCCGCAACGTTCAGTCCCACGTGCTTCATGGTTACCAGGGTGCGCACTCCGCCCATGGCGGAGCCGATGCCCACCTCGAGTGCCACCTTCTCGTTCGGCGACCACTCGCAGTACACCTCGGGATGGCGCACCAGGTTCTCCAGCGTCTCAGTAGACGGCGTGCCGGGATAGCCCGTGCCCACCTTTACTCCGGCGGCCCAGGCGCCCAGCGCGATAGCCTCATTTCCGGAAAGCAGCTGTTTTGCCACTTCTCTCTCCCCTCATGTTCTAGCCAAGAAGCGCACGTCCCCACGTGCGTTTCCAGGCCGCCAGTTTCCTCCCGTCCGTCGCAAGAGTGCGGGACAGGCTGAGTATTCCAGCTCAAAGGCCATATCGAGAAACCTCTAAGCACCGTACCGCCTCAGTTAATTCCGTACCGGTTCAGTTCTTCATCCAGAAGCTTTGGGTCGACGATAATATCGGGTAGCTCGGACTCACGTCCGTCCTTCTGCAGGGCCTCAAACAGGCGTCTTATGTTCTCGCGTTCGATTTGCCTGCCTTGTTCGCGACCTTGCTCGATTCCGTCCTCGCGGCTCTCCCAAAGTTTCTGCTCCAGGTCCATGACGCCCTCCATGAATGCCTGATCTTCGTTCGTGGCCACCACCCTATCGGCCACAGCCCTGACGAAGTCGCTCGATTGTGCTGCCGAATCCTCCCCGGCAACGTAAGACAAGAATGCAGCCAAGTCGGAATCAATCTCGTCGCCCGAGCCCCGAGCATTCAGATACACGATCTGAGTGCCATCGCCCAGCAGGTCGTCCGTCTCGTTGCATCTCATCTCAAAAGTGTAGCGTCTCCTCCCAGCCCGCATGGGATCGTAGTCGCAGATGAACACCACCGCTGCCCGTGGCACGAATCCGTAGTCTCTGGCGGAACTAACCGTGCGCACCTGCGACCACTCGTCCACGGTAATCCTCGCAAGATAGACTCTCGCGCGCCTTTCGACTGCCCGTGCTCGACTTGCCTGCATCTCAACGTCTATGACCTCGCCCGTTTCGGTGGTGGCCAGCACGTCGAAGTACGTTGCTCCCGGTGCTCCCACCCTCGCCGACTCGTGCTGAGTCTCGACGTATTCAACTCTCTCAATCGGCCGGTTCAGCGACAGCTCCACCAACCTTCGGCATAGCTCGACGTCATTGCCAAACACGTGCTTGAAGACCTGGTCGTTCGAGATCGGATAAATCTTCCCCATCGCACTCCCTCCGTCCATCTGGCGGACTCAGGAGCGTAGAACAACCCTCCTTCCGGAAACTTGCTTTTAGCTGGCGCTTACTTGGCAGTCACGCCACCCATCACACGCTCTACCTCGGTAAACGTCCCGAACATACCTTGGAATTGCAACCAACGAGAATTTTCTCGGCACCCGTTGCCGCTACTTCAGCCCCGCCTCGGCGGCCACCAGCCCTTCTGCGCCGTAGCGCTTGCGCAGCAGCGGCTTCTCGATCTTCCCGGTGGGGTTGCGCGGCACGTCGGCAAAGATGACCTTCCTCGGGCGCTTGTAGCGCGGCAGCCCCATGCAGAATGCGTTGATGTCATCCACCGTGGTGTCCTCGTGGCCGGGCTTCAGCTGAATCACCGCCGCCGGAATCTCGCCCAGGCGCTTGTCGGGCAGGCCAATGACGGCGACGTCCTGCACCGCGTCGCAGCCACTGATGAAGTCCTCTATCTGGACGGGATACAGGTTCTCTCCGCCCATCACGATGACGTCCTTCTTTCGGTCGACCAGCCAGTAGAAGCCGTCCTCGTCCTGCTTGGCCATGTCGCCCGTGTGCAGCCAGCCGTCTATGAGCGTCTCCGCGGTGGCCTCGGGGTCCTTGTAGTAGCACTCCATGAGGCCGGGACCCTTCACGCACAGCTCGCCGACCTCGCCACGCTGGACCTCGTTGCCGGAGCCGTCCACAATCTTGCACTGCCAACGGTAGCCGGGCACGCCAATGGCTCCCACGTGGTCGACGTTCTCCACGCCCAGGTGCACACAGCCGGGGCCCGTGCTCTCGGACAGGCCATAGTTGGTGTCGTACTGCTGGTTCGGGAAGTACGAGAGCCACCTCTGGATCAGGCTCTTCGGCACCGGCTGTGCGCCGATGTGCATGAGCCTCCACTGGTCCAGGTGATAGTCCTTCAGTCGCAGCTCGCCGTTCTCGATGGCGGTCAGGATGTCTTGCACCCAAGGCACCAGCAGCCACACGATGGTGCAGCGCTCGCGGCTGACCGTGTCGAAAATGAACTGCGGGTTGACGCCGCGCAGCAGCACGGCCTTCGACCCCGAAATCAGACTGCCGAACCAGTGCATCTTTGCGCCGGTGTGATACAGGGGCGGGATGCACAGGAACACGTCGTCGTGCGTCTGGCCGTGGTGCACCTGCTCCATTTCCGCCGCCTGCGTCAGGCTCTGGTGATGGTGCAGGATGGCCTTCGGGAAGCCCGTGGTACCCGAGCTGAAGTAGATGGCGGCATCCTCGTTCTCGTCCAGGGGAATCATGGGGTCGCGGCTGGAGCAAAGGTTCGCCAGTTCCTGGTAGGGTTCGGCCCATGTGGGGCAGTCGTCCCCCACGTAGAACAGCAGCCTGCCGGACTGAATGCGAGGAACAATCTCCTCCACGCGGCCAATGAACTCCGGTCCGAACACCAGCACGTCCACGTCGGCCTTGCCTATGCAGTACTCGATCTCGTCAGACGAGTAGCGAAAGTTCAGGGGAACGGCGATGGCTCCACTCTTCAGCACGCCGAAGTAGATGGGCAGCCACTCGATGCAGTTATATAGGAGGATTCCTACCTTGTCGTCCTTGCGGATGCCACGGCTCAGCAGCAGGTTTGCAAACCGGTTGGCCTTTTCGTCGAACACCGACCAGGTGATCTCGCGCCGGTAGGGCTCGTCCTCGGTGGTCTCCACCAGGTCGTAGTCCCTCCACGTGATGTGGCGGTTCTCCTGGCGCTGGGGATTCACCTCCACCAAGGCCGTCTCGTTGGGATACTGCTCGGCATTTCGCCTCAGCATGTCACAGATGGTCACGTTGGTTCCTCCAGTTAGATAGGACTGGCAACGCATCAATCGACGCGCAAGAAGTACCCGCGCCGTTCCCACAAGGTTGTGAAGCCAAGCGCTGACGCCGACACAGGTTCTTGCAGGATAGAACAAGACAGCTGGTCGCTCATGTTAAACCTCGTATACGGCAGCAACTTGCTTCGTCCGACCGCCGCTTCCCCCCTCCGCCGCAGGCCTTCTCCGAAGAACCGAACATGTTTTCGGGTTCTCATAGAATACCCAATCGTCGGATTTATTTGAATGAGAACTCGTGTTCTTATTTTCTCCATAATCCATGGGGCGAGAGGCGCCTTCGCGGACAGAAAAGCGGCGAGCCGCCTGAGGCAGACTCGCCGCTCCATATGCAGTGCGCAGTATGAGGTACGCGCTACTCATTACTTCTTGAAGTGTGCTCCGCCAGTGCGACGCGTAGAGCTTTGCTTGGCACGTGCGGCGTTCGCGGCATGCGCGGCGTGCGCGGCGGGATGCGTAGACGTATGAGCTCCGCGCCATGCGTCATCCGCGTCGTCGCTGGCAGCCCCGTACGGGGAAGCCGCGTTCGCGGCTGCGGTCGTAGCCGCATCGGCAGCCTCGCCAGCAGACCTATCAGCAACCCCACCCGCAGGCTTGGCCGCAGCCTGCGCGCGAGCCAGCTTGCAGCGATGACGGGCAACCAGCAGCAGGCCCACGACGACTCCCAGACCCACGGCCAGGCCAATCAGGGTCATGGCCAGAATGGGGTTGTCGCGGACGCTCTGGGTCACGGGCGTGCTATCGGTCTTGTTGCGGTTCAGCCACTCGTCCGGCACGTCGCAACGCTCCGCATGCACCAGCAGACGGTGCGTGTTTATGCCGTACGGGGTGCACGTAACCAAGGTGACCAGATCCTTGCCATCCTCGATGGCCAAGCTCTGGGTATCCTCGGGCAGCACGACCTCGGTCGAGGTGACCTTGTACGCGTGGTCCTCGCCTAGGACGTGGATGATGAACCAGTCCCCCACCTGCAGCTGGTCGATGTTGTCGAATATCTTTGCGCTGGGCAGGCCGGTATGCCCCGCCAGCACCGCATGTGTTGAGTCTCCGCCCACGGGCAAGGAGGTCTGCGGCATGTGGCCCACGCCGTGCTCCATGCCATCTCCGTCGACGCCGTGATATATGGGCAGGTCAACACCTATTTTGGGGATGATGATCTGGCCCATGACGCCGTCGCCGTTCAGGTTCAGCAACGAGTAGTACTCCTCGTCGCTGACCGTGGGCGCGTTGGGGTCAAAGGGGTCGGTCACACGGACGCGCCCGGCCTTCAGCTTTGCGTTGTAGTCCACTGCCGCCTGCAGCTGAGCCGAGAGGTCTTCCTTCGGCGTATCTTGCACGACTTGGTCCTGGGTCTGGGCCACCTTGCTCTGCTCCAGCTTGTTCAGATAGTCGCTGGCATATGGGTAGCCAATCAAAGCCACGCCCGACAGCACCAGGATCAGCGCCACCAGGATGGTGAACGCTTTCGAGTGCAAGAATCCCCGCTTCTTTGCCTTTGGCTTTGCTGACGGCTTTTTGGCACCGTCACTCGCGGCAGACTTTCCCTTCGAGAAGTACGGGTTGCTCGAAGCGTTCGAGCTTACCTCCGCGGCAGCCTTGAACCTAGCAGCAGACTGCTGGCCGTCAGATACACTCGGGCTAGAAGACTGAACGTCAGGAGACGTTGAGGCAGGCCGCTTTGTCACGGACGGCCTTGAAGCTACCCGCCTCGCAGCCAACGGCTTCGAGGCAGAACGCTGCCCATCAGCTGGCCCCTCCGTGCGAATGGCGGTGGACTTCAGCCTTGGCAGCCTGGTTGTGGCACCCTCGTAGCGCAGGTGACGCGAGGGCTTGTGCGAATCCGCAAAAGAGGAGGAAGGGCTTTCGGACCCTTCCTCCTCCACGTTTGCGGCAAAATGCTTTCCCTTGGAAGGCATGCTGCTCAACGGTTGTTACGCGTTGTTCTTGCGAGCACGCAGGACCAGCGTAGCGCCGCCGGCCACCAGCACAACGCCAGCAACCGTCAGACCGATGGTACCAGCGCCACCAGTGGTGGGCAGAGCACCCTGCTTGGCGTCGACAACCTGGTTGTTGTCCTGGCCAGAGGTCTGATAGTTGGTCTCCTTCACGTCAGTGGTAGCAGGGTTGTCGCCAATAGCGGACTTGGCATCAATCTTGACCGTGAAGTCCTTGGCAGCCTGATAGCCCGTAGGCACGCCGGTCTCGCTGACGGTGTAGGTAGCGCCGTCCTGCAGGCCGTTGAAGAACACATAGCCATCCTTGTCAGAGGTTCTGGTGGCCAGGGCCTTGCCATCCTTGTCCTTCAGCGTGAAGGTAGCACCCGCCAGAGCCTTGTTGTCGCCAACCTTCTCGAAGTAGAAGCCATAGGTCTTCGTGGTAACGGTGTCATTACCCTCGTTGACGTCAACGCTGTTCTTCAGCTCACCAGAAGCGGCATTGGGGTCGGTAGCGGTAGCCTGGTAAGTCAAGATTAGATTAGCGTTGGGATTGTCCTTGATGTACTTATCGGTGAAGGACACCTTGAAACCCTTGCCATTTTCAGCAACCGTGTAGTCGGTACCCTTGGCCAGTGTCTTCTCACGGTTCTTCACAACGATGGTGTCAAGCTTATCCGTAAAGCCATCGGGGGTATCGGTCACGACGAGCTGACGGTTGACGGCAGAGGTGGGATACGTGGGAACGCCGAAGGTGACCTGGAAGTCGTAGGTCTCGCCCTTCTGCACGGAGCCGGACTCAACCTGCTGGCCATTCAGAGAGATGGTCTTGCTGGGGTTGGGCGACTCGGTGTACTTAACGGCAACCTGCTGAGCATCAGCGGCAACGTAGGCGCCATTCTTGACCTGAGCCTCGGTGTTCACAACCGTGTTCTGGTACACGCGGTGATGACCGTCAGCATTGGTGACGATGAACAGCCAGGAGCCGTCGTCCAGGTTCGTGAACGTGGCATTGCCATTCTCGTCTGCAGTGGCCTTGACCTCCGCGGTGTTGTAAGCAGCCTTCTGCACATCATCCAGAGAGACGGTCTTCACGAGGCTGCCCAGCTGCTCGTCCGTCATGGTCGTGCTGTAGCCAGCCAGCTTGCTCTCACGAGTGAAGTTGTTGGTCGTGTCGTCAACGTGAGAGTCAACGATCTCGTAGGCGGCAACCGTGTCACCCTCCTGCAGGCCAGTCAGGGTAACGCTCGCCGGGAAAGACGCATCGGCAGCCAGGGCAACGCCGGGGGCCATTGCAGCCAGCAGGGCTGCGGTGGAGAGGCAGGTGAGGGCCTTCCGCTTGATAGAGATCTTCTTCATGCTAATCCCCTTCCAAATTGTTCCAGTTAGCACTTATTTGCTGTTTATGTCCGGCGTCCGCAGCTGAGCGCTCAACGTTGGACGCATGGGAACCTTGTTTGCATGGGCTAAGGCCCAGAAGAACTGGCCATTGCCCGTGGTTCATGGCCGCCCGCCGGAGCGGGCGGCGTGAGTGAATCAGAACTACTGCTCGCGACGACGGAAGATCACGAAAGCCACGCCGGCGGCCACCAGGGCTACGCCTCCTGCCAGCATGGGCCAGACGCCGATGCTGCCGGTTGCAGGCAGGTTGGCAACAGAGTTGTTGGCAACCGTGACCTGGAAGTAGGTCGTGCCGTCCTTGGTGTCGTTACCGGTAGTAGTGATGTCCTTGCCATCCCAAGTGGCCTTGCCGTCCTGGTCAATGACCAGGGTGTGGGAGCCGTCCAGCTTCTGGTAGCCGGAGGGGACTTTCGTCTCCTCCACCGTGTAGGTGCCAGGCGTCAGCTGAGACCAGGAAGCAATGCCGTCGGAGCTCGTGATCTGCTCGGAGGCGCTGCCACCCTGAGGAGCCAGAGTGAAGGTAGCGCCCTGCAGTGCGGTAGCACCATCTCCCGTGCCATTGGTCTTATAGACGCGGAAGCCGTAGGTGACCAGCTTGTTGGTGATGGTGGCTGTCGCGGACTGGTTCTGGCCCTTGATGGTGCCGGAAGCTGCCTGCGTGTTGGTCTCGCCGTCGCCCCACTTGTAGGACTCCAAGGTCCAACCGTTCAGGTTGGTGGTGTCCTCGGTCACGGAATAGGTGTGGGCCTCAGGGCAGGCAGGAACGTAGACCGTCGAACTCCAGTTGTTGTCAGCATTCAGAGTCAGAGTCTTGTAATCCTTGCTATCCTGCTGAACATTGGCAGTGACATCGGGCTTCGTACCGTTGCCATCCCACTTCTTCGAGACGGTCAGCGTGGAGACGGGAACCGGGACGGTCGGACGAGTGAAGTCGACGGAGCCGGTCTTCTCGGAGCCCGCGTCCTCGACGCCGTTGGTCGTGGTGAACTCGGTGTAGTCGACCTTGTTGCCAGAGTCGGTGTTGCTGTAGGCCTTTACGGTGTCGCCATCCTTGCTGATGTTAGAGGACTTGGCCTTTTCGCCGTTCATCAGCGCGGCAGCATCGGTATACGCCTGCTCGGTCAGCTTGACGTCTGCGGTGACGCTGTAGGTGTAGCCATCCTGCAGGGTGGTGGAGCCGAGGTCCCAGGTGATGTTCTGGCCGCTGACGGTGGGCGTTGCCAGGTTCTGCGACGACGTCACGTCTTTGCCGTCCTTATCGGTCACCTTGACCTGAAGCGTGTTGGCATCAATGTTGCCATCGGAAGCCGTGCCGCTGACAACGTCACCGGAGAGCGTGTCCGTAATCTTCACGTTCTTGTAGGAGCGAGCGTTGGTGATGGCCTTCGCGATATCGGAAAGGGCCTTGTTCATAGCGTCCGGGTCGTTCGCCTGGTAGTGGGCGTTCGCAGTCAGTCGGTTCATCTTTTGCACGTCGGAGCTGACACCCAGGGTGTAGAGCTTGTAGCCGTCGGTATTTACGATGCGATTGGCGACGGCGTCGGCGGCAGTGAAGTTCCAGCCCTGCGGATCGGAGTTGCCGGTGCCGTAGATGCCATTCTCCCCGTTGTTATAGTCGTCATAGTAATCCTGGCCATCGGGGTATACCCAGGACCAGCCAAGCCAGCCGACCCTCTTTTGAGTGTAGGTGTTGTAATCGCCATCGGAATAAATCTGACTGTCGCGGAACGTGGGGTCACCATCGGAGACGAAGATGATGTAGGTGGGAACGTTGGAAGTCTTTGCCAGAGCCTCGGCCTTGGTGAGAGCGTCCTCCCAGTTGGTGCCGCCCTCAGCATTCATGCCGTCAACCTGGCTATCAAACGTTGCCTTGTCGGAAGTGAAGGCGTTGCTAGCGTCAGCGGTATCGCTGAACGTAGTCAGCTGCACGTTCGTGCCGTTCTGATCCAGGATGGTCTCGCCAGCAGCCTTGATGGCAGCCTTTGCGGCCTCAATACGAGTCGTGTCGCCATAGCGAGTTTTCATGCTGCCAGACACGTCGGCAACGAAGATCACGTTGGCGTGGGTCTGCGTGGTGCTGGACTGAGACTTGCCCGTGACGCTGAGGGTCAGCTGGAAGTTGCCATCCTTATCGGGCTGGGTGACGGTCTTGCTGACGGTGGGCGCGCCAAGGTCTGTGGTCGTGCTAGTGGTGGCGTCGCCATCGCTCGTCGAGCTGTCGTCTGCGGACGCAGGCACGGGCAGAGTCACCAGCGTCATCACCATAGAAATCGAGGTCACGAAGGCCAGGAGCTTGCGGCCCAGCGAAACCTTCCCCGCCTCGTTATGCCTGTTCAAGAACGCCATTCCTTCTCCAACCACTATTTCGTGCGAATGTGCTTCGATATGCAGCCCATAGAGGGCGTTTAGCAGCATCAACCATGCTAGGGGAGGCTTGCGTTTTCGTGACCACCCTACTGGGCTTAAATTTGGCTAGTTTCGTGTTAGCAACTTGTATCCCAAAACTATCCTTTTGGCTTTCTTCCGCTATTTGCCAAGGTATTCGGCGGTCATCTGAGCAAGTTCCTGGCGACCGGATATGCCCAGTTTTGCATAGACATTCGCAAGGTGATACTTCACGGTGTGGGTGGACACCCCTATGAAGGCAGAGATCTCCCCATTCGTGCGTCCACTAGCTGCTAGCTGCGCAAACGACGTCTCTCGCGGCGACAGGTCGGCAGTCAACGCGGCAAAGTCGCTCGTGGAGGTACGCAGCGGCTCCACGCGCTTGGCCAGGTTGCAGACAGAACGATACTGCCTGGGATAGCGGTTTCGCAGGCAGGCGTCTGGCAACCCCATCAGTCTGCGGTACAGTCCGGCTATGGGCATATACAAACTATCCTTGCGAAGAATCTCAAAGGATTTCAGGAAGCAGTCCTTTGCCGTGGCGTCCTGACCGGTGTGCACCATGTCTATGGCTATGACCATGCCAGCCCAGGCGGTCAGCATCGGGTACTCCGCTCCACAGACTGCCAAAGTGGCGCTGGCGATGCCGGCCGAATACTCGTAGCGTCCTTGCCGCATTGCCAAGTCTGCCGCCACGCAGCCGCCCAACATGCGCTGCGCCGCGCTGTACGCGCAAGAGAGGTACCAGAAGTGGTCAGGCGACACTTCCATGCTGCTGTCCAGGAAGCACTCTGCCACGTCACCAGCCAGGCTGGCGATAAGGTCCAGCTCGTGGGCCTGAGCTTGCGCCTCATCTAGCGGGGCGGGTCGTCCCTCCGCAAGCAGGTCAGGGGGTTGGGTGCCCTGAGCAGCGAGATGGGTGCCCAAAGCAGACCAGACCGGGCCAGATCCAGGCGCGCCGGCACGTTGCCGCGAGCGTATCCTAGCGCGCGCAGCTTCACCGTTCTGGCTCATCTTCTGGAAGGTGGGAGCCGCGGAGCCGGCGTCTCCTCCAGCCAGCGAGGCGCACGCTCTGCTGATTTCGGCGGTTGCCCTGGCTCCCGGGGACTCCTTCGAATTCAGCCCTGATGCCAGATCCATGCAACGGATCAGGTTGCCCTGATGCAGCGCGAACTCCATGTGCAGCGTTGCACGCGTTACGTTATCGGCGCACGTTTCGATGGTTTCCCTGCACTTGCCGGGAGCGTAGCTCAGGCACAGCAGCGGGAAGAGGTTGTTCAGTCCCAACTCTGCACCCCTCCCCCGCTTCGGCGTCCATCCCACGTCACGTCGCCAAACGCCGTCGCTGTTGCACCAGCCGGCTGGCGACGTTTGCGTCAGCTTATAAACGGCGTTCCTCTGGCTCTTCATGCCAAAAAGACGCATGTATCGACACTGCTTTCAGCATCCTTTTGATGGTATCACCCCCCCCCGCGCGATTTCATTGCCAGGAGTGACCTACTTGCAAAAGGATGACGGTTCCAGCGATGATTGCTGGAAACATGGCCTTTCGTTCGGACATATACGCGCTGTACAGGCTTTTTAGGCCAGTTGCACCAAATTGACTAGCCATTGTTTTGTTCACAAGGCTAGTTTGACTGATGTCACAAGGACATGGACCACAATTGAAGAGACGGCGCGCCATCCCCGTGCGGCAGCGCGTCACCCTGAACAGCCAGACTGTTTTCGAATTATTGAACACTTTCACAAGTACGCGATGCCGAAAGTCGAAATCCAGATTGGCGGTAGGGTCGGATGCCCAGTTCCGCCTTTGGCTTTGGACGAGCGCGAAGCCACGTTTCGTCGCGGCAGGCGACTTCGGGCCACGAGCTCCAGCAAAAAGGCCGCCCGAAGGCGGCCAGATTGCACATTTCTTTGTCCTCAGGTGCCGCTGCACCGCATACTCCCCGACCGCAGGAATGCTGCCAGATGCTAAGCAGGTCTTTTGCGACGCAAGGATGCCGCCAGATGCTGAGCCGGTTCCGCAGCGCCGCCAGAATGTTGTCAGCGACCAGGCCAGTTCTTCTTGCCTAGAACTTGTCGACCATGCCGTCGGAGTTCGCGCGCAGGCGCGTGATCTCGGCGGGGATCTGGTCGATGTCGTACGGCGTCATCTGGTAGACCCAGTTGAGCCAGTTGCGGTACAGCAGGTTCGCGTGGGCTCTCCAGGTAAATATGGGCTGGTTCTCGGGGTCGTCGTCGGGGAAGTAGTTCTGCGGCAGGTTGATGGGCAGGCCCTTGTGGAAGTCGCGCCAGTACTCGTCGGCCAGGGTGTCGCGACCGTACTCGAAGTGTCCGGTCACATATATCTCATGGAAGTCTCTCGTGGCAATGATGGCCGGGCCGCTGTTGAAACCCTCCGACAGCACGCGCAGCTCGGGGTGCTTGGCCAGCTCGACGGTGTCCAGGGCGGCGTGGCGAGAGTGCGGCATGTAGTGCACCTCGTCGAAGCCGTTCGTCAGGAAGTTGTACTCGTCGCACAGGCGCTGCGGGAACACGCCGAAGAGCTTCTTGCCCAGGATGCGCTTGGGGATGCGGTACAGGTGCCAGAGTGCGCCCATGGCTCCCCAGCACAGAAACATCGTGCTGAGCACGTGCGTCTGGCTCCAGTCGACAATCTTGCAGAATTCGTCCCAGTAGTCCACCTGGTCGAACTCCAGGTGCTCCACCGGCGCACCCGTGATGATGAGGCCGTCGTAGCACTTGTCCTGGAACTTGTCGAAGGTGTCGTAGAACTTCACCAGGTGGTCGGCCGAGACGTGCGTGGACTCGTGCGTGCTCGTGCGCATAAAGTCACAGCTTACCTGCAGGGGCGACTTCGAGATGAGGCGCAGAATCTGGGTCTCGGTCTCGATCTTTGTGGGCATCAGGTTCAGGATGGCCACGCACAGCGGGCGGATCTGCTGCTTTGCGGCGACCTCCTCTTCCAGGGCAAAGATGCGCTCCTGGTGCAATATCGTCTTTGCGGGCAGACCGTCGGGAATGTTTATGGGCATATAAGGCTCCTATGGTGCTGGGAATGTGTCGGATGCAGTCGGGTGCCAGACTGGACGATGGGTGCCGGAGTGGGCTCCAGCTCCGGGGTGGGCCCCAGCAGCCGACTAGCAGCCACTGGATGCCACCCCACACGCCACTGGCGCCAGGCGGCCAGCTCAAGGCAAGAAACGCCATGCCACCAGGTGGCAGCAGGCGCTAGCGCATTCGATACGTTCCCAGTCTGGCGGGTGCCAACAGCTCCTCCGCCAGTTTCGTGCAAACGAGGCGCTGGTCGGCAGCGTGACAGGAAAGGGCGAAGCCGGCAGTCGGCTGCATGGGAAGCAGGCATGACAGCGGGCGTACGCCTGCCGAAATACAGTCAGCTATGCCATACGCCCTTCTCATGCGTGCCCCTTTGCTAGAAATGTTGTCCAAAGGACAGTATATAGTTCTGGCCGAAAACACACACGCGGGGCGACGCCCTAGTAGTGCCTGCCGTACCTGCCGCCGCCAATGCCGCGACCACGGGCCCGAGCACCGTTGAACATCATGCGCGTGGGCTTCTTTGTGGAGCGGTCGGGGTTGGGCACGATGC
>JBJEKW010000100.1:11775-25867 GCA_051878835.1 Atopobiaceae bacterium | reverse complement strand
CCTTTTTTTGTGCCGTTCGTCGGCCGAATGCCGCCGCTGGCAGGCTGATAACTCGTGCGTTTGCATGGGCCATGGCTTCTAGCTGCGGATTCCTCAAGCTCCCATGAAAGATGTGGAAGCGGTGGAGCCCCGTGCAGTGCATCATCTGTCTTTCCTCGTGCAAGAAGGACGCGCAGGAGGGCTGTGGGATAGGGGGCGATGTGCGTGGGTGCTGCGTACGAACCCGCCATCAGGAGGGCCGCGGACGCCTGGTGGCTGCTGTGGCAGGAAGGCGCTACCGACGCAGTTGGTTTTGTCTGGCTGACAGGCCTCGCCGTCGTTTGCCTGCTGCTATGCCTGGCGTCCGTGTATGACGCACGCACCAGAACGATCCCGAACGGGTATGTGCTGGCCGTTATCGGGGCGCGCGCAGCCTGCGGCGTGGCGGCTGTCGTGGTGGACGCTGCGAGCCCCACGGCCCTTCTTTCCATGCTGTGGCTTGCGCTGGGCGACCTGGGATGGAGCCTGTGTGGAGGCCTTGCCCTGGCGGCTCCCGCGTTGGGCGTGGCGCTGCTGCTGCGCCGTCGTACGGGCCGGATGCAGCTGGGCGGGGGCGACGTGAAGCTGCTGTTTGCCGTGGGCACGTGGCAGGGTGCCTGGCTGGGATGGTGCGCCGTGGGCGTCGCCTGCGCCGTCGGGGTGGCATCCGACCTGGTCAGACGGGTTACGCCGGGGGCGAACGGCCCGCCCCAGGCGAGTCTTCGCGAGTCTAGCTTTGCGTTCGCGCCCGCGCTGCTGTGCGGGTGCGCGGCGGTCATGGCGATGCTGGCGAGCTCCTAGCCGGGCAGGTGAGGCCCCGACGTTCGGGCTTTCAGGGGTGGCGGGAACGGGGCGTTCAGTGGTAGGGTAAACAGGCAGCTCATACGGTTCTATCGCGAGGAGCCATAAATGAACCCGAATCACACCACACAAGCCCCGCGCGCTGACCAGGACGGAAGCTCCTGGAGCAGACGCTCCCTCACCCGTCGTGGCCTCATGGGACTGGCGGCCAGCGCCGCCTCCCTGGCGGTGCTGCGCGGCATGCCCAGCGTTGCGTGGGCGGACACGCAGAGCCAGCTGGACCAGGCGCAGCGGCAGTACGACCAGGCGCAGCAGCAGCTGAACCAGATTGCCACCGACTGCCAGACGATTTCGCAGCAGCTCTCGGATACCCTGGACCAGATCTACGACGTACAGAACAACATCGACGACCTGACGGACCAGATCTCGCAGAAGCAGGACAACATCGACCAGAAGCGAGAGAAGCTGGCCCAGAGCGTCCACGACAACTACACGCAGGGCAGCGCCGGTGCCGTGGACATCATCATGGGCTCGAAGTCCCTTGATGACCTGGTCTCGAACATCTACTACTACGACCGCATCTCGCAGAACACGGCTCGCCTGATTCAGTCGATCAACGACGAGAAGGCCGAGCTGGAGGCGGACCGCTCCACCCTGGAGGACCAGAAGTCCAACCTGGAGACCGTCCAGGCGCAGCAGCAGGACCAGCTGACGCAGATGCAGCAGAAGCAGCAGGAGGCGCAGGACCTGGTCAACAGCCTGGACCAGCAGGTGAAGGACCTCATCGCCCAGCGAGACGCGGAGCTCCTGGCCGCCCAGCAGGAGGCGGAGCGCGCAGAGCAGGAACGAAAGGCTGCGGCGGCGGCTGCGGCGGCTGCCGCCAGCAGCTCCAGCTCGTCCTCCAGTTCCAGCAGCAGCTCGAGCGCCGGCAGGGGCGGCAATGGCTCCGGGTCCGCCTCGGCGGTCGTCTCGGCCTGCAGCTCCACGCCGTCTCCCGGCGGCGGACTGTGCGCCATGTGGGTGTCGGAGGTGTTCGCGAACGCAGGCATCGGCTCGTTTGGCGGCAACGCCTGCGACATGTACAACAACTACTGCTACAGCTCGAACCGCTCCGACCTAAAGACCGGCATGATTGTGGCGGTCTCGTCTCACAGCCACACCAGCGCCGGGGCCATCTACGGACACGTGGGCATCTACGTGGGCGGGGGCGTGGTCATGCAGAACGTCGGCTACATCAACTCGATGGACATCGACAGCTGGTGCGGCTACTACGGAACCACCGTGTCGCCGCGCTGGGGATGGCTGGGAGGTGTCACGCTGTCGTAGCTCCGCCTAGCGTCTTGGGTGTCGGAATCGAGGAACGCCAGGTCACGCTGATTGCGCGACCTGGCGTTTTACGTTGTTGTGTGCCAGGGTAGAGCTTGGTGGCTAGCGTCTGGACAGTTATTTCGCCGGAGCGTCCGCCGGCTGCGAGGGGGAGTCGGGTGCCTCCTGGGCAATCTCGGTGACCTCCTGCTGCTTCTGTCGGATGAGCTCCTCCTGGGCTTGCGACTCCCTCCAGTTCAGGATGCCCCAGGTGAAGGCAGCCACCAGCACTACGGCCAGCACCGTCAGCAGAACCGAGCGAAGGATGCCGCGGCCTGATTCCCTGGGGTCGGGGGGCAGCGGACCGGGACGGTGCTGCGCATTGTCTGCTGCGGCGTTGCCCGTGTGCTTGGAATCTGCCATTCGCCCCTCCCGTCCTTTGTCCCGACTGCGTACGTGTGCCGCTGGCTTACGTATGTTGCCTACGTAGCGCTCAGACCATGGTATCAGTCCGGGCGTCCGTTTGAGGCGGCGATGGGGCGCATGGCCCGCGCGGCCACATGGCGCACAAGCTCCCATGCCAGGTGCATGCCCACGCACACGCCTACGAAGACCAAGGCATAGGGAATCAGGTATCCCGGCGTGCCCCACGAGGCGGCCCACGACTGCAGCGGGGAGTTTGCCGCCGGAGTCTGCAGGAACGCGAAGTTGGTGTGGAACGCCAGGTTGAACGGATACATCACGGCGAAGTACGCCACCGTGAACGCCATGCCCATCCAGGCGTTTCTCAGCCTGGGGCGCAGGTCGCCACCCAAAAGGGTCATCACGGCGAAAGCCATCAGCAGGGCATGCTCGTTAAAGCCACATACCACGGGCCACGTGGTGGGCACGCAGTAGCTCCACCCCGGAAACAGCAGGGCCATCAGGGCGCCGGGCAGGCCCAGCACGAACATGACCTCGGCCCACAGGTCGGCAACCCTGCGGTGGCGCGGCGTCAGGGCAAACGCCAGGCTGACGTACTCGCACATGTTGCACGTGTGCAGCGGCCACCACTGAATCCAGAACGTCCCCGTGGCCACCATGAGCGCGTCCTCGGACACCAGGAGCCCCAGCATCACGCAGGACAGGGCTACCAGCATGTGACGTCGTGCGGGGCTGATGTCTGTGGGCGCGCCCTTCGCGTCGAGTGCCCTGCTCCCGTGGCTTGACGCCATGTGCGCGGCCCGGGCATGGGCGTGCGAGAGAGGACGCGATTGATGCGGCGTCGGTGCCTGCGACGAGGAGCCAGCGCCTCTTGCATTGGGAAGGCGCAGGTAGACGACGGTCAGCACGACGACCAACGCGGCGCAGTACGCCAGCCACGCCTTGTGCTCCGGGCCGAACACCTGGAAGCCCGGACCGTTCAGCATGAGGGGCTGGGCGACGAAAATAGAGTTGAGAATCGATTGCAGGTCCATGCTTCCTCCATAATTCCAGCCCCAGAATAGCCCATCCGAGTGATGGGGTGAGATGCTGTTGGCAACGGAAATCCTATGCGGGGGAGGAGATCCCATGGGGCTGTTCGGAAGGAAGCAGGCGCAGGTGCCCGACGGTGTGGTCAGGCGGGCGTACAGGTTCGTCGGCTACGTGCAGCATCGCGGCTTTAGGTACCTCTGCTCCAACTGCGCAAAGAAGGCGCAGGTGACCGGCTGGGTCATGAACGAGGAGGACGGCTCGGTCAGTGCCGAGGCGCAGGGCACCCCGGCGCAGCTGGACGACTTCCTCAGCCGCCTGATGTACGTGGTGGATGGCATCGGCGACTCGTGGAGCGTCGGATCGCAGCGCGACATCGAGCCCATCGCGGGCGAGAACCGCTTCAGGGTCATCTCGTACTACTAGGCGCGGTCGGCGCGGCCGCGCATGAGCAGCCACCCAGGCATGAGGCCCCGCAGGGACAGGCGGCTGACGATCTGTGCGACGGGTTTCAGCGACAGAAAGAGGGCCCCAGCCGGGGGTTGCCAGCTGGGGCCCGATGCGCTTCTTGCCAGTTGTCTGGGCGGGCGATGCCGCAGGCCCTTACGCGTCGTCGCGCGAGAAGCCGTTGTGCATGAGCAGGCTGGACTCGTAGAGCACCTTGTCCAGCAGCTGGTCGGTCTCGGACTTCAGCATGGTGGCCACCTGCTCGTTTGCCTGCTGCAGCGTGGCCGTGGCCTCGTCGTAGGACAGGTTCTCCTGGCGCACGCGGGCGTCGGTGGCGTGCAGGACCTCGTAGCCGCGGCCGGGCACCTTCTCCTGGTAGCGCTCCACGTGGGCCTTCGTGGCCTGGTAGTGGGCGTCGGCCAGGGCGGCGATGACGCGGTTCTCCCAGTAGTAGTCCTCGGTGGTCACGCGCGCCGTCGTGTTGGCCAGGTAGGCGGGAGTGGAGTCCACGTTGGCATAGAAGGGCACGATGGCGTTGAAGACGTTGCTGCCGAACGTGAGCCACTGCACGGCGCGGTTGGCCTCGGGCTCGTAGGGGCGCAGCTGCACGATGGACAGCTGGCTCTGGCGGTTGATGCCGATAGGGCGGAAGCGCCCGCGCAGGTCAAGCCTGCCGTTGTGTGCGTAGGGGTCGTAGTCGGTGCCCTGGTAGTGCAGGGACAGCACGTACTTCACGTCCTCGATGGTGACCTTGCGCTCGGGCACGCGGCACCAGGGGATGTCGTCGTCGTCCGGGCGGAAGTCGGCGTCGGGGCCGTCCCACACGTTGCTGTGCGCGTTCAGGAAGCGCTGCATGACCCAGGCGCGCGGCGTGTTGTACACGTGGTCGGAGTCGCTGTGGCTGCCAAAGGCGTCGCGCGGGTTCAGCCTGCCGTCTAGCGAGAGGTCCAGGTGGTAGTCGCGGATGAACTCGCGCAGGTCGGCCGAGCACATGAAGTCCTTCTGCTCGCCGAAGGCGTCGTCCAGGTCGAACGTGTCGATGCCCAGCTGGTTGGGCATGGTGACGTAGGCGTCGTCGGGCACGCGGCGGGCGATCCAGTGGTGACCGCCCACGGTCTCGAGCCACCAGATCTCGTTGACGTCGCTGAAGGCGATGCCGTTCATCTCGTAGGTGCCGTACTGCTCCAGCAGCGAGCCCAGGCGCTGGACGCCCTCGCGCGCGGTGTGGATGTAGGGCAGCACGATGGTGACCATGTCCTCCTCGCCGATGCCGCCGGGCACCTCGGGGGAGTAGTCGGTGTCGCCGGGCTGGCCCTTCGCGGGCACCAGCTCGACGAAGGGGTCGGCGCCCAGCACGCGCTCGTTCGTGGTCAGGGTCTCGGTGGCGCTCATGCTGACGTTCGCGGTGTTGACGCCGGCCTCGGCCCAGATGCCCTCCTTCAGGATGGCGTTGGGGACCGCGGTGTAGCGCATGGGGTCGTCGGGCAGGTCGATCTGCACGTGCGAGATGACGCTCTCGTAGTGGCGCGGCTGCTCGTCGGGCTGCACCACGACGAAGCGCTTGGGGTTGAACTCGGTGCTGCCCGAGTCCTCGTTGCGGGCGACGATGGTGGAGCCGTCGTAGCTGGCGTCCTTGCCCACCAGCAGCGTCGTGCATGCCATGTGTGTGCCTCCTTTGTGCGGCGAAGCCGCCTTGGTGATTTGCCTCACCCATCATAGCCGCTTCGGGGGACTTGCTGGGCGTGGCTGCAAGCCGCCTGCACACGGGGATGGGGCCTTGGTCGTGGGCCCGGGACCGCGCGCGATACGTGCGCGCCCGCCCCACATCGCGTAGAATGTGAACAGATGATTACAAGAAGTTCGGCTCTGCAGACGATGCCGGCGCACCCGCGTCGGTTTTCTTTTGCGCCGAGGATGCATAGAGAGGAGCGAAACGTGCTGAAGAAGCTGCTGCAGCACAACATCGTGCGCGACGCCATCATCATCTGCGCGGGCTGCCTGGTGTTTGCGGTGGGGTTCGACTGCTTCGAGGCAAAGAACGGCCTCGCCGCGGGCGGCGCCACGGGTCTGTCGCTGGTGATCCAGCAGGTGGTGGAGGTCGCCACGGGCGTGACCATCCCCATCGGCCTGCAGGTGCTGCTGATGAACGCACTGCTGCTGATTCCCGTCTTTCGCACGGGAGGCCTGCGCTACGCGGCGCGCACGGTGCTGGGCGTGATCTTCTCGGCATTCTTTACCGACGCACTGGCGCCGGTGCTGCCGAACCTGGGCAACGGCGACCTTCTGCTGTGCGCCCTGTGGGGCGGCGTCGTGACGGGCCTGGGACTGGGCCTGGTGTTTCGCGTGGGCGGCAACACCGGCGGCACCGACATCCTGGCTCAGCTCCTGGCGAAGCACACGCCGCTGTCCAACGGCGTGGCCATGTTTGCGGTGGACGGCCTGGTGGTGGCCATCTCGATTCCGGTGTTCGGGCTGGAGAACGCCCTGTACGCCCTCGTGGCCATGTACCTGTGCAGCTATGTCATAGACCGCGTGGTCGACGGCATGAACTCGCAGCGCTGCGCCTACATCATCAGCGACCACTACCGCCGTATAGCCGACGCGGTCATGAACGACCTGGACCGCGGCTGCACCGAGCTGCGCGCCCGCGGCTCGTGGACGGGCGACGACCGCGCGGTGCTCATGGTGGTGCTCAGCCGCTCCGAGACGGCCATGCTGAAGGAGCTGGTGGCACACATAGACCCCGATGCCATCGTGTTCATCTCGGAGGTGTACGAGGCGTTCGGTGAGGGCTTCCGCAACCTGCGCGGGTAGGGGGGCGTCCCGACGTTACCGTCCGATTTCGAACGCATGGCAGCTTGAAGGCCAAACCGGCAGGTCTCCTGTTCGTGCGCGATGCACTCGCGGATAATGCGAGCATCGCTACGAACAGGAGATTTCTTATGACCATGAACTTCAAGCGCCGCCTCCCCATCCCGATGGAGATCCGAGAGGCCATGCCCCTCTCGCCCGAAGTCGCGCAGAAGAAGCCCGCCTTCGACGCCGAGGTGGCCTCCATCATCCGCGGCGAGAGCCCCAAGCGCCTGCTGATCATTGGCCCCTGCTCCGCCGACCGCGAGGACTCGGTCCTGGACTACATGGAGCGCCTGGCGGCCGTGCAGGAGCGCGTGGCCGACAAGCTGCTGATCGTGCCGCGCGTGTACACGAACAAGCCGCGCACCCGCGGCACGGGCTACAAGGGCCTGCTGCACAACCCCGACCCCGAGGGTGATCCCGACCTTCTGGAGGGCGTGCGTGCCATCCGCCGCATGCACCTGCGCGTGGTCGAGACCACCGGCATGTTCACCGCGGACGAGATGCTGTACCCCGCGAACTACCAGTACCTCATCGACCTCCTGAGCTACGTGGCGGTGGGCGCGCGCTCGGTCGAGAACCAGGAGCACCGCCTGGTGGCCAGCGGCATCCCCGTGCCCGTGGGCATGAAGAACCCCACCGGCGGCTCCACGGCGGTCATGCTGAACTCCATCTATGCGGCGCAGGCCCCGCAGACCTTCATCTATCGCAACTGGGAGGTCGAGACCACGGGCAACCCGCTGGCCCATGCCCTGCTGCGCGGCTACGTGGGCCTGGACGGCATCAACTACCCGAACTACCACTACGAGTACCTGGAGCGCCTGGTCCAGAAGTACGAGGAAAAGAAGTACGACAACCCCGCGGTCATCATCGACTGCAACCACGACAACTCGGGCAAGCGCCCGCTGGAGCAGCCCCGCATCGTGAACGAGGTGCTGGACTCGGTCAGCCGCTCCGCCGACATCGCGAAGATATTCCGCGGCTTCATGGTGGAGTCCTACATCGAGGACGGAAACCAGCCGGTGGGCGGTGGCGTGTACGGCAAGTCGATCACCGACGCCTGCCTGGGCTGGCCCAAGACCCAGAAGCTGATCCTGGACATCGCCGACAGGCTGTAATGAGGGCGAGGGGACATCGGATGACTTCGATGTCCCCTTTTAGATAACTTTGATGTTTTGTGTGGGACTATGCGCCTGGGCGTATACAAATTGTCAGTCTGGCAACAATAACTGCATTCATTTACGCACTTCCGGGTGCTATTTCGAGCGTGCGCGCGTCAGCTATTCGATGCTGTGGCGTGGTTGTGTGCTCGGTGCTATAGCCTGCAGGTCCCGCATTCTACGATAGGTGGTAGCTATGAACATCCTGGTGGTTGGTGCTGGTGCTATGGGTCAGCTCTTCGGCGCGCTGCTGTCTCGCGCGGGAAACTCCGTTAGCCTGCTGGAGAGCGACGACAAGACCATCGTCGCGCTGCGCGAGGACGGGGTCCACGCCGTCTTTGGCGACGACGAGATCGTGGAGCAGCCGGACGTGTGCATTCCGGGTGACCCCGGCGACCCCGTGGACCTGGTGCTGCTGCTGACGAAGGCCTTCGACACCGAGCAGGCGCTGGACGGCGCGCGCAACCTCATGGGCGAGGACACCTACGTGCTGACGCTGCAGAACGGCCTGGGCAACGCCGACCGGGTAAAGCGGCACGTGCCGCGCGGGCGCGTGCTGGTGGGGGTCACAACGTACTTCTCGGACCGCTTTGGGCTGAACAGCGTGGTGTCCGCCGGCGGGGGCGACATGCTGTTCATGCCGCTGACCGAGGTCGTCTCGCCCAGGGTCGAGGAGTTCGCGCAGGTGTTTCGCGATGCCGGCTTCCACTGCGAGGCCCGCTCCAACGTGTGGACCGAGATCTGGAAGAAGGTGGCCATCGACGCCGCCATGTCGTCCGTCTCGGCGGTGTGCAGGGTGCCGTGCGGAGGCGTCGGCATCATGAGCAAGGGCATGGACCTGTGCGGCATGATCATCGACGAGACCGCCATGGTGGCCCATGCCTACGGCATCGATCTGGACGGCGCCGAGCTGAAGAACGCCCTGCGCAGGAAGATCTTCGGTCCCGAGAAGGACCACGTGCCGTCCATCACCGAGGACGTCATCTCGTGCAGGCGGACCGAGGCGGGCTCCATCAACGGCGGCATCGTGAACAAGGCGCACGCGAAGGGCCTGGATGCACCGTACAACGAGAGCATGTTCTGCCTGCTGCGCAGCATCGAGTCGACATACGACCTGCAGCTGTCGTAGGACATGGGCGCGGCTGCGAGTGTCCTTCTTGCCGTGGCTGGACTGCCGGACTAGGTCGCCTGCTGCGTGTCGGAGGTGGTGCCGATCTGCTGCGCGGTGTCGGCCGAGGAGCTCTGGACGCCGTTGGAGGACTGGGACGAGTCGGCGTCCGTGGAGTCGGCGGTCGAGTCGGTCGACGTGTCGTCGCTGGAGGCCTCCTCCACGGTGCCGCCGGCCTTGTCCTGGAAGTCCTGCCTGATGGCGTTGGTGATCATGTCGACGTACTCGGGCTGGCCGGCGGGCGTCAGGTGCGTGCCGTCCGCGTACAGCCAGTCGTCGTGGCCGGTCACGTAGGCGTCCCAGTCGATCAGGTGCACGTTGTCGTGCTCGTCGGCCAGGTTCTGCAGGATCTGGTTTATCTGGGTCTGCTCCTTCTGCGGGATGTGCACGTTCACCAGGTAGACCTCGCGGTCACCGCAGGAGCTGATGAGGTCCTCGTACACGTCGTTCGTCGAGATGTTGTTCGAGAAGAACGCCAGGACCACGATCTTTCCCACCACGTTCTGCTGCAGGTAGCCCTTCAGCACCTCGAGGCCCTGCTGGGGCTGCCTGCCCACGTAGCTGTCCAGGTAGCCGTCGGGGCAGTGGGTCTGGAAGTACCAGTCGGTGTCGCCAGCGACCGAGTCCGAGATGATGAACGGGTCGCGGATGTTCGCGTTCTTCTCGTCATCGGAGGCGTGCAGGATGATGCCGGAGTCGGTGGTCGCCTGCTGGTCCGCGGAGTCGCTGGAATCGGAGTCGGAGGACTGGGCGGACAGGTCCACGGCTGTGGCGGCGCCGGCACCGGTGTTGTTGAGCGCGTCGGTGGGCAGGGCGGTCTCGTCGGGAATCAGGTTGCAGCCCAGCACGGTGGCCACGGCCAGTGCGGCCGCGACCGCGGTGGGGGCCGCCAGGCTGCGCAGGGCACGCTTGCGGCGCTGGGGGTCGTCCGCTCTAACGGCCTGCAGGCGGGTGCGCAGCCAACCCTGGGCGATGGGCCTCTCGACAAAGGTCAGGGACAGCTGCGCCAGGGCGACCGACGCGGCCGTCGCCAGCACGACCACCCACACGGGCGTGGCGGCGTCGGTGGCGTGGACCAGCTGGAACAGCGGGAAGTGCCACAGGTAGATGCCGAAGGCGCGCTGGCCCAGCCACACCAGGGGCTTGCTGGCCAGGACCCGCGTGGTCACGGTGCGGCGGTCCAGCAGGCTGGCTATGAGCGCCACGGTGCACAGGGCGGCCAGCACCATGCCGACGCGATACAGAAACGTCGAGGTGCCCGGAACCAGCAGCATCATGGCAACGAGGCCGCACAAGCCCGCCACACCCAGCACGCTGAGCTGCGCGGCGCTGGGCACGGGAACCTTCCGCAGGATGGGACGCGGTCGGGTGCCCAGGGGCCACGCGTATGCCAGCCAGGCGCCCAGCAGCGGCGCGAAGGAGCGCGTGTCGGGGCCGTAGTACACGCGGGTGGGGTCGGCGTTCGGCACGAACAGCGCGACCATGGCGATGGCGGACGCGGCGGTCAGGCCCAGCGTGACGCGACGGGGCACGGTTCTGCCCTTTGCCACGCGCGAGAAGAGCACCACCACGAGCGGCCACACCAGGCAGAACTGGGCGTCCAGGCCCAGGTACCACAGGTGCGTCAGGGGAGAGGTGCCTCCCAGGTTGTCGAAGTAGGACGCCCCGCGCACGATGGCCGCTATGTTCGAGAAGAACAGAAGGGACGGGACCAGGTCGGGCTTCAGCTTGGTCAGCAGGATGTGGTTGGCGGCCATGCAGGCGACCACGGTCACCAGGATGGCCAGCGCCATGGGCGGCCAGATGCGTGCCAGTCTGCGAGCCCAGAACCTGGTCAGGCGGACGCTGCCGTCCTGTCGGATGGAGCGCAGAAGCGAGCTGGTCACCAGGTAGCCGGTCAGCACCAGGAACATCACCACGCCCAGGTGTCCGCTGGGAAGCCAGGTGACCTGCAGGTGGTACAGGACCACGGCGGCGATGGCCAGCGCACGCAGGCCGTCCAGCGCCGGGATGTGCGGCGCGTGGGCGCGCCGGCGGGGACGCGGGGCTCGGGCGGCAGTGGTGGCTGCTGCTGCCGAGGCGGTTGCGGGCGGGGCGGGACGGTGCCTCGTTGCGGATGAGCTCGCCTTGGTTGCGTGGCGGATGGCTGTTGTGGCGTTTGAGCCGGCAGAACTTCTTGCCTGCTGTGCCTTGCCGTTGCGCGCGGTTGACCTTACAGACGACGCTTCATTCGAAGATTGAGCAGCTTTTGAAGGCGGCGTTGTCCTTGAAGGCGGCGTGGCTTTTGAAGGCGGCGTTGTCCTTGAAGGCGACGTAGCCTTGCGAGCTGCGCCCTTACGCGCGCCGTTACGCGACTCAGAGGGGTGGGGTGCGTTTGACATACATTTCCTCCTACGAGTGTAAAATTCCTTCTCACTCTACTCGTTCAGCGGCAGATTCCCTGTCTGAAGGGGATGTCCGATGCGTAAAGTTTTCCTGTGCGGCGGCGGTTGGGCTCAGCTGCGAACCTTCCTTGACGTTGGTGTGGATTGGCGGGTGCGGCCTTGCCGGAACAGACCCCAATCTGCTGGGGAGATGGGCCCCTTCTCTGCTTCCTTCGACCATGGCCTTGCGCACACGTGGCCGACGCGGGTACCCACACCAGACAGGTATGCGCAGGCGGCAGGCGCCCAGACGGGGCGTCATCGTAAAACGCCAGGTAGGAGGCTTGACGCTCGAGACCTCGGGCTCGGAGCCGGGAGGCCTCGCGCAAACGTGGCCGCCGCGGGTACCCGCAGCCGACAGATTTGCGCGGACGTGCGGCATGGATTCGTGGCGCGGACGCCCGTGCCCGGAGCGGGAGGCGATCTTGGCCTCCTGGTTCCGAGCGGGGGCGTCCAATCGTGGTCCTCCGGCCTTCGCCGGTGCAAGGCACACGGGTCTGGGTACCCAGAACCGCATGCTCTGCACTGCCTGGTGCAGAGTGGCCGGGTGTGGGTACCCGGACCCGTGCAGTCTGCACCGGGCGAATTGGGTCCTGCTGCAAAAGGCCAGGTAGACGGTTTGGCAGTTCCGGAGCTTGGGGGAGCGAGGTGCAGAGTCGCCAGGAGTGGGTACCCAGAACCATCTAGTTTGCACCGGGAAGTGCAGAGTCGCCAGGTGTGGGCACCCGGACCCGTGCAGTCTGCACCTGACCGAATGATGGCGCTCGTGAGGAGCCGGGTGGATGGCGTATTCCGCTTGATTCCGCTTGCTTGCGGCGGCCGAGAGGTGCAAAGTCGCGAGGTGCGGGCGTGTGGGATTCGAACACTTCACATGCGAGTGTTCAGAGTTTGCGCTTCATGGGGTGAGCTGCGGATTTATGGCTCCAAGTTAGATGCATATTACGCGTAGCGCCGTGCTATCTGGTGCCAGCTTGGGTAAAGTCGTTTCGTATTTCAATCTGCCCCGCTCCATTGGTGTTATTGCTCTCTTAGTGCTGTTGGCGCAGCCGGATGGCGCTGATTGCGCTGATGGCGAGGTAACGGACGCCGTCGAGTACCATCGCTCGCCGCCGAGCCCTGCCCGGTGCCATCGAGCACCACTGAGTACCACCGCGCGCCACCGGTCTCCGCCGGCCACTACCGTCGGAGCTCCGAAGGCACGTTCGAGTGCGGGCAGAAATCGCCGAAAGGTTCCTCATGCTCCAGCTAAAGCACATCCGCAAGGCGTACAAGACCAGCGACTTCACCCAGGTGGCGCTGAACGACGTCAGCGTGACCTTCCGAGACAGCGAGTTCGTGGCCGTCCTGGGCCCGTCAGGCTCGGGCAAGACCACCATGCTGAACGTCCTGGGCGGCCTGGACCACGCCGACTCGGGCGACATCGTGGTGAACGGCGTCTCGACCCACGACTTCAAAAGCAAGGACTGGGACACCTACCGCAACCACCGCGTGGGCTTCGTGTTCCAGAGCTACAACCTGATACCGCACCAGTCCGTGCTGTCCAACGTCGAGCTGGCGCTGACCCTGTCGGGCGTGGGCCGACAGGAGCGCCGTGTCCGTGCGACGAAGGCCTTGCAACAGGTGGGCCTGGGCGACCACCTGCACAAGCACCCCAACCAGCTGTCTGGTGGCCAGATGCAGCGCGTGGCCATCGCCCGCGCCCTGGTGAACGACCCCGACATCGTGTTGGCCGACGAGCCCACCGGAGCCCTGGACACCCAGACGGGCATCCAGGTCATGAACATCCTGAAGGACGTGGCCAAGGACCGACTGGTGGTCATGGTGACGCACAACCCCGAGCTGGCCCAGCAGTACGCCACGCGCATCGTCCGCGTGCAGGACGGCCACATCGTGGACGACTCGAACCCGCTAACCTCGGAGGAGATGGCCCGCGCCGAGAACCCCGGCGACGACCGCCAGCGGGCCAAGTCGCGCCGCAAGGCCTCGATGTCCTTCTTGACCGCATTGGCGCTGTCGTTCAACAACCTGTGGAGCAAGAAGGGCCGCACGCTCCTGACCGCCTTCGCGGGATCCATCGGCATCATAGGCATCGCCGCCATCCTGGCCGTCTCGAACGGCGTGAACAACTACATCGCGAAGGTCGAGCAGGATACCCTCTCGAACTACCCGCTGCAGATAACGCAGTCCTCCACGGACGCCTCCAGCCTGATGACGGGCATGATGAGCGCCCAGGGCAACACCGAGGGCATCGGTTCCTCCAGCGACGAGCAGTCCAACCCCTCGGGTGACGACCAGATACCCGAGACCAATGCCGTCTCGACCATGTTCTCCGAGATAAAGAGCAACGACCTGAAGTCGTTCAAGCAGTTCCTGGACTCGGGCGGCAACGGCATCACCAGCCACGTCAGCACCATCGGCTACAAGTACGGCATCACGCCGATGATCTACTCGTCCGACACCTCGTC
>JBJEKW010000100.1:0-11675 GCA_051878835.1 Atopobiaceae bacterium | reverse complement strand
TGGGCATGACCTTCAAGGTGCTGAGCCCGGCCTACACCTACCAGAAGAACACGCAGAGCAACACCTGGACCGACATGTCCTCAGATTCCGACTACATGCGCCAGGTGCTGGACGACGACGCCATCGACCTGAAGATCGTGGGCGTGATCCGCCCCAACGACACCACCGAGACCACGTCGCTGGACGAGGGCGTGGCCTACACGCATGCCCTGACCACGCAGCTGATGCAGAACTCCTCCGGCTCGCAGATAGTGCAGGAGCAGCTGGCGAACCCCAACGTGGACGTGTTCACCGGAAAGACCTTCGACGAGCTGCGCACGCAGGGCACCAACAGCTTCGACATGAGCTCGATCTTCTCGATAGACCAGGACGCGCTGAAGAAGGCCTTCTCGTTTGACACCGACGCGCTCCAGAAGTCGCTGGCGTCCAGCGGAAACGTGGACCTGTCGGACGTGGACATGAGCTCGCTGGCCTCTTCCATGGACCTGAGCGACCTGCAGCTGGACACCAGCGCCATGTCGTCGGTGTTCGACGCGGACACGATCGAGAAGCTCATGGCCGGCGCACCGCAGCCTGACCTGTCGAAGCTTCTGGACTCGGCGGACCCCGCGCAGGCCACGGCGGTGGGGGACGCCGCCTCGAAGCTGGCGCAGGACTTCTTTGGCTGGTATACGTCGGACGGCAACGTCCAGAAGTATGTGGACGCGGACGGCAAGCCCGACTTCAATGCCGCCTGGGAGGCGTACTCCACCTCCGACCAGGGCAAGGCCGCCATCGACACCTTCAATCAGGTGGCACAGATGAGCGGCGAGGACCTGCGGCAGAAGCTGCAGTCGGCCATGCAGGACTACGTTACCAGCGACCTGGCGCCCTACCTGCAGCAGCAGATGTCGCAGCTGATGCAGCAGGCCGCGCAGGTCATGACCGCCCAGCTGACACAGGCCCTGCAGTCCTGGATGGCCGCCGCCACGCAGAGCCTGGGCAGCCAGCTGTCCAGCGCCATCTCGAGCCAGCTGCAGTCGCAGATGGGCAACCTCACGAGCGCGCTGCAGGACAGCTTCAGTGTGGACCCGTCCGCCTTTGCCAATGCCATCCACTTCAACATGACGCAGGACGACCTGACGTCGCTGCTGATGAACTACGCCCAGGGCAGCCAGACCTCGTACGAGTCCAACCTGGAAAAGCTGGGGTACGCGGACGAGGCCGACCCGACCGAGATCGACCTGTACCCAAAGAGCTTCGACGACAAGACCGCCATCCTGAGCATCATCGACGACTACAACCAGCAGGCCAAGGACGAGGGCCAGGACCAGAAGGTCATCAACTACACCGACATGGTGGGCACGCTGATGTCCTCGGTCACCGACATCGTGCACCTGGTGTCCGACGTGCTCATAGCGTTCGTCTCGATCTCCTTGGTGGTCAGCTCCATCATGATTGCCATCATCACGTACATCTCGGTCCTGGAGCGCAAGAAGGAGATCGGCATCCTGCGCGCCATGGGCGCCTCAAAGCTGAACATAGCTAACGTGTTCAACGCCGAGACCATCATCGAGGGCCTGATATCGGGCGTGTTCGCCATCCTTGTGGTGCTGGCGGTGGAGCCGCCGGTGAACGCGTACGTGATGTCGTGGAAGCACGTGCCCGACATCATGGCGCTGAGTCCCACGAACGCGCTGGTGCTTATAGCCATCAGCGTGGGGCTGACGCTTCTGGCCGGACTGATCCCCTCCACCATTGCTGCACGCCGCGACCCCGTGGAGGCGCTCCGCAGCGAGTAGGGGAAGCGGACGCGTGCGCCGCTGATTGGTTGCAGTTCACAAGCCTAGCGGCATATGGCAAGAAGAACGCCCGGGTACCCGACTTGGTTTGGGTGCCCGGGCTTCTAGATTGCATGCCCTTCTTAACCGCATCGTCGCCTAGCGGTACAGGTTGCCTTCATTAGGCGTGATGCAGTCAAATCGTGAGGGGCTTCTTTCGCTTTGTCCTTTGTAGAACTTCTCAAGAAGAAAAATCAGAACAAAAGTTCGTGTAATCGTGTACACTGGGGGTCCAACGAAGGCGGCGCTTGTGGGAGGAGGGGCCGAATGTCCGCTCGCACGACGGAGGGGCACCAGTATCTGTGCATCGACCTAAAGAGCTTCTATGCCTCGGTCGAGTGCGTGGACCGTGGGCTGGACCCCATGACCACCCATCTGGTGGTGGCTGACGCCACACGCACGGACAAGACCATCTGCCTGGCGGTCTCGCCCGCGCTGAAAGCCCTGGGCGTGCGCAACCGCTGCCGCGTGTTCCAGATTCCTGAGGGGCTGGACTACATAATGGCCCCGCCTCGCATGGCTCGCTACATACAGAAGTCGGCCGAGATCTACGGCATCTACCTGCGATGGATGAGCAAGGACGACATCCACGTCTACAGCATCGACGAGGCCTTCTTTGACGTGACACCCTACCTGGACCTGTATGGCATGAGCGCGCGCGAGCTGGGCGAGCGCATCCGCGAGGACGTGGTGCGCTCCACGGGCATTCCCGCCACGTGCGGCGTGGGGTCGAACCTCTATCTGGCGAAGGTGGCCCTGGACATCACGGCAAAGCACAGCCCGAACTTCTTCGGGGAGCTGGACGAGGAAAGCTACAGACGGACGCTGTGGACGCACCAGCCCATCACCGACTTCTGGAGGGTGGGGCCTGGCATCGCGGCGCGCCTGGAACGCATGGGCATCAAGACCATGGGACAGGTGGCGCTGAGTCCCGCAGAGCCCCTGTTTCGCGAGTTCGGCATAGACGCCGAGATCCTGATAGACCACGCCTGGGGAGTCGAGCCTTGCACCATGGCGGATGTGAAGGCCTACCGGTCAAAGACCCACATGCTGGCCAGTGCGCAGGTGTTCGGCTGCAACAAAAGCTTTCAGGAGGCCAGGCTGGTGGTGAAGGAGATGCTGGACGACCTCTCGCAGCAGCTGGTGGCGCAGGGGCAGGAGGCGTCCGCCGTGCAGGTGTGGGCAGGCTACGCACTCACGGACGACGAGAAGCAGGAGCTGCGCAGGTTGGGAGGGCGCAGGTGGTGCTACTCCGGCCTGGGCAGCCACGGCATGGGCAGGCTGCTGAGCCCCACCAGCTCGGTCCGCGAGCTAAAGAGGGCCGCCATGCAGGCCTGGGACCAAAACGTCGTCAGGGACCGAGAAGTGCATCGCGTGGGCGTCAGCCTGCTGGACCTGAGGGACGAGCAGGCGCCGGGGGTGCAGCTGGACCTGTTTACCGACCCCGTGGCGCGCGAGCGCGAGCACCGCAGGCAGCAGGCCATAAACGCGGTGAAGGGCAAGTTCGGGCAGAACGCGCTTTTGCGTGCCGCCGACCTTCTGCCGGGGGCCGAGGCGCGCAACCGCCACTCTCAGATTGGCGGACACCGGGCACAGTAGGGAGGCTGGCCATGGCAAAGGAGAACGCTGGTGGGCGCGAGGTTCCGGAGGATGCCCGCCAGCAGGCTGACGCGGCGGCAGGGGAGGATCTACGCCGTCGGTGGGCAGATGCGGATGAGTTGGCGGGGCACAAGCGCATGCCCATGAGCGAGCGTGCGAAGATTTTCGTGCCGTTCAATGCGCTGAAGGGGCTCGATGAGGCGCTGCGTCAGCAGGAGCGGCTGGCGGACGAGCGCATGAAGGCAGAGGTGGGCGGCAACGACCTCGAGGCGCCGGACTCGGACGTTCCGGACGACGGCGCGTTCGACGGAGAGCCGCTAGGTGGGGACGCTGGGGCGTGATTTCGCTTCTTGCATCCGGATTTTTCGCGCGGCTCTGTGTCAGGGCGAGCCGGGGTGGCGCTTCTGGCACCCATGCGCGCGGTGCCCGCAGGAGCTGCGCCTTCAGGAACTGCGCCCATGCAACTAACATCAACACGAGCTGTACCCACACGAACGGTAACATGCTACCAGGAGGGGGCACGGATGGACATCCAAGAACTTGACCGGAAAGACGGCGCCGAGGTGGCAGCGGCGGCAAACACCATCGAGGGGTGGCTGGCCATTCGCGACGTGCCCCAGCTGGAGCCCGACGAGCTGTCTCGCGTGCTGGGCAGCGAGTGCGCGGACCTCATGGTGGTGTTCGGGGGCGGCGTGGCACAGGCTGCCGACACGCTGGCCGAGGCCATGCGCGCGGGCGTGGCGCACCGCTTTGCCATCGTGGGCGGCAAGGGTCGTGCCACGTGGAACCTGCGCGACTACATGCGCTCGTACCAGAAGGACCATCCGGGAGTGCTGGACTTGACCGGCGAGGACGTGGAGCAGCTGTCCGAGGCGGAAATCCTGGACGCGTACCTGTACGCGCGACATGGGCTACACGCCGACTGGCTGGAGACCCGCTCCACCAACTGCGGAAACAACGTCCAGTTCCTCTTGGACCACCTGGACCAGGTGGGGTACCATCCGCGCTCCATCATCCTGAGCCAGGACGCCGTGATGCAGCGGCGCATGGTGGCCACGCTGCTGAGGCAAGGCGCCCAACGGCCGGAGTTCCATGGGCTGCGTATCGTGAACTACGCGTACTACCAGGCAAAGCTTGCCTGGGGGAGCGTGGAATCGGCTGACGAGGGGACTGGCGCGGAGCCCGGCGAAGGGTCCGGCACACAGGCCGAGGGACTTCACTACCTGGATCCCGTGCCGGTGGGCATGTGGCCCGTTCGCACCTACCTGGAGCACCTGGCATCCGAGGTACGCCGTCTGACCGACGACGAGCAGGGCTACGGCCCGCGCGGTCGCGACTTCCTGGTGCACGTGGACGTGCCCGGCGAGGTGCACGCTGCGGCTCGCCTGCTGGAGAAGGTGCTGGGTGGACCCGTCGAGTACGGCAACGCTGCGTACGCACGACCGAAGGAGTAGGCTCTGCACCACGGTCTGAGCAGCTGCATTGCAGAGACAGCGCTCAACGCAGCACGTTCACTAAATGCACCGCATTCACTACATCAAGAGGCACTGCATCGAGAGGCACAGTTTGGTACGTCTTTCTCACCGAAAACGTACGGAACTGTGCCTTTCGCTGTGCCTGTATGGGCACCTCAGCACACGCACTGCGTATTTGGGGGGCTCGCATCTACCATTCTGGTGGAAGCCTCCGACAGGGCACCGAGGTGCGGGTGTCTCCTCACCCGCACCTCGGACCCCTGCAGAATCATACTGACAGAGTGCCGAGCTGTGGGTGCCGGCACACTCGCACATCCTACCCTTGCCAGGAGTTCCGACAGGGTACCGAGACGTGAGTACCCATACCTCCGACTTCTGCAGCAAGAGCGACCTGATTGGGGCGCCGTCCAAGCCACACGACCCTCCTACCTGGGGCTTTCCGAAACGGGCAAGATGGGCTTCTGCAGGCTCCCGAGGTGCGCGTACTCGCACCTGCCACCCTTGCAGAAAGGACTGACGGGATGGCGAGATGCGGGTGCCGGCACACTCGCACCTCCCGCCCCTGCAGAAATCCCAGCGTAAATCTCTGGCAGAGTACCGAGCCGTGAGTGCCGGCACACTCGCACCTCCCGCCCCTGCAGAAATTCCCGCGTGAATCCCCGACAGAGTGCCGAGGTATGGGGGTCCCTACGCTCGCACTTGACACCACTGCAGAAACCCCCTCGTAAATCTCTGACAGGGTAACGACCCTTGGACGCCTGCGCACTCACGGCTCCCGCCCCCGTTGTGAGGACAGTCTGATTAGGCTGCTGTACGGCCTGGGCGCCGATTCAGCCTTGATGACACCCCCCCGCCTGGCTGCCGACCCAGCCTTGGTGACACTGCGGTCCGTGGGTGACGTGTGACCACTTGCCCATGACCGCTCTTATGCAGCCTTCTATTGCGTGGTCTTCTCTGCTAGCCAGCTAGGATATAGCTCTTGATTGCGCACAAGAAAAGCGCGTCCCGGCGATGCGAGACGCGCTTGCTAGTGCGCGACGAGAGCCTCGTCACGAGTGGGGCGCACTTCCTGGAGCGCGTTGCCTGCGAGTGCGATGCGCCTACTCGTGAGTGGCGCGTGTTACGCACGTGTGGCGAATGCGCCCTCGCGAGTGAGGTTCGTGCGAGCTACGCCCTCTCGGCGACGGCCTTCGCGACCACGTCGGCCACGCTCTTGTCGAGCGCGGACGGGATGATGAAGTCGGGGGACAGCTTGTCCTCGGGCACCAGGCCGGCGATGGCCTCGGCGGCTGCGATCTCCATGTCCTCGGTGATCTGCTTTGCCCTGGCCTGCAGCGCACCCTTGAAGATGCCGGGGAACACCAGGACGTTGTTGATCTGGTTCGGGAAGTCGGAGCGGCCGGTCGCCACGACCTTGGCGCCGCCGGCCTTGGCCTCGTCGGGCATGATCTCGGGCGTGGGGTTGGCCATGGCAAAGATGATGGCGTCCTTGTTCATGGTGCGCACCATGTCGGGGGTGACCAGGCCGGGCTTCGAGACGCCCAGGAACGCGTCGGCGCCCTTCAGGACGTCGGCCAGGCTGCCGGCCTCCTTGTTCTTGTTCGTGTACTTGGCGACCTTCTCCTTGTAGGGGTTCAGGTTGTCGCGGCCCTCGTAGATGGCGCCGTGGCGGTCGCACAGGATGACGTCGCCGAAGCCCATGTGGGTCAGCAGCGTGGCGATGGCCAGGCCGGCCGCGCCTGCGCCGCTCATCACGATCTTGAGCTCGCCCATCTTCTTGCCGGTGACCTTGACGGCGTTCAGCAGGCCGGCGGCGGACACGATGGCGGTGCCGTGCTGGTCGTCGTGGAACACGGGGATGTCGCACAGCTCCTTCAGGCGGCTCTCGATCTCGAAGCAGCGGGGAGCGGCGATGTCCTCCAGGTTGATGCCGCCGAAGCTCTTGCTGATGAGCTGCACGGTGCGGACGAACTCGTCGGTGTCATGCGTGTCGACGCAGATGGGGAAGGCGTCGACGTCGCCGAACTCCTTGAACAGCAGGCACTTGCCCTCCATGACCGGCATGCCGGCTGCGGCGCCGATGTCGCCCAGGCCCAGGACGGCGGTGCTGTCGGTGATCACGGCCACCAGGTGGGCACGGCGCGTGAGCTCCCAGGACTTGCTGTAGTCGGCCTGAATCTGGCGGCAGGGCTCGGCGACGCCGGGCGTGTACAGAAGCGCCAGGTCCTCGTTCGTCTCGGCCTTGGCGCGAGAAACGACCTCGATCTTTCCCTGGAGCTTTTCGTGAAGCTCCAGGCTCTTCCTGCTGGTTTCGTCCATCGTTAGACCATCTCCTCGGGTTTGAAGACTTTGTCGAACTCTTCTGCGGTCAAAAAGCCCAGCTGGACGCAGGCGTGCTTCAGGTCGGTGTTGTCCTGGTACGCCTTCTGCGCGACCTTTGCGGCCTTCTCGTATCCGATGTAGGGGTTCAGACAAGTTACTAGCATAAGGGACTCGTGTAGATTTTGCGACATTTTTCCGCGATTGGCAACGATGCCCGAAGCGCAGTGCTCGTTGAAGGAGCGCATGACGTCGGACAAGAGGCGCACGCTCTGCAGGAAATCGTATGCGATCACGGGCATGAACACGTTCAGCTCGAAGTTGCCCTGGCTGGCGGCAAAGCCGATGGTGGCGTCGTTGCCCATGACCTGCACGGCCACCATGGTGACCGCCTCGCACTGGGTGGGGTTCACCTTGCCGGGCATGATGGAGCTGCCGGGCTCGTTCGCGGGTATGGTGATCTCGCCCAGGCCGCAGCGCGGGCCGCTGGCCAGCCAGCGCACGTCGTTGGCTATCTTCATGAGGTTTGCCGCTAGCGTGCGGATGGCGCCGTGGCTGAAGGCGATGGCATCCTTGCCCGAGAGGGCGTGGAACTTGTTCGGGTCGGTATGGAACTCGTGGCCGGTCAGCTCGCTGATGTGGCGCGCCGCCGCCTCGTCGAAGCCCTCGGGCGCGTTGAGCCCCGTGCCCACGGCCGTGCCGCCCAGTGCCAGAAGGCTCAGGAACGGAAGCGTGGCGCGGATCTGGTCGCGCGAGGCCTCCAGAAGCCCGCGCCAGCCGCTGATCTCCTGCCAGAAGCCGATGGGCACGGCGTCCTGCAGGTGCGTGCGGCCGCACTTCACGACGCCCTGGTTCTGCTGCTCCAGCCGGCGGAACGTCCGCACCAGAAGGTCGATGGCGGGCAGGAGGTCGCGCTCGATGGCCATGACCGCTGCGATGTGCAGTGCCGTGGGGAAGGTGTCGTTCGAGCTCTGCGAGCGGTTGATGGTGTCGTTGGGGTGGCAGCGGCGCTGGCCCAGGATCTGGTTCGCGCGGTTGGCCATGACCTCGTTCACGTTCATGTTTGACTGGGTGCCCGAGCCGGTCTGCCACACCATCAGCGGGAACTCGTCGTCCAGCTTTCCGGCCAGGATCTCGTCTGCCACCTGGCCGATGACTTTGCAGGTGGTCTGGTCCAGGACGCCCAGCTCGGCGTTGGCCAGGGCGGCGGCCTTCTTTAGCACGGCGAAGGCGCGGATGATCTCGCGCGGCATGCGCTCGGTGCCGATGACGAAGTTCTGGTGGGAGCGCTGGGTCTGGGCGCCCCAGAGGGCGTCGGCGGGCACGCGCACCTCTCCCATGGAGTCGTGCTCGATGCGGTATTCCATATGCGGTCCTTTCCGGTGGGCGTGCCCAAGGCTGGCGGCACGCGGGTGGCCGCGGGATTCCGCGCGTTTTGCGGAATGCGGCTGCACACAGGATAGCCCCCGTACCATAGGGGGAGAAGTGCTGTTGACCGGAAGGGCGGCATGAGCCGCCCGTCCGGAGGTGTGGCCGGCGCGGCGCCGCGGCGGGTACGCTGTGCGGAACGGCGAGTCTGGCGCTACGTTGGCGCCGCGAAGACGACGTGGCGCAAGGCCTGAATAGGCGCCGCGGGTCTGGCGCCACTTGGCCAGTCCAGATGACACGACATGGGGGCGAAAGAGGAATCGATGCAGCCGGGAAAGTTTGACGACGAGGACCTGAAGGAGGCCGTGCTGGCCTTTGGCGCGAAGGCGCGCGAGGTGGCGCGCCGCGCGGGGTCCAAGATTCGCTCCAAGGTCGATTCCGAGGTGGGCCCAAAGCTGGGCAGCAAGCTGGGAGGCAAGCTTGGCGCCAGGCTGGAGTCCGCGGCGTCCGACGAGCCGGTCGGGCTGGACCCCGCCACCGTGGAGGAGTCGTGCTGGCGGCAGATGAAGCGCAACCGCAGGACATGGCCCAGCTACGTCGAGGCGCCCAACTGCTACACGGTGCAGGTGAGCGCCGCAGACTGGGACGCGTACTGGGGCGTCGGCCGTCAGCGCAAGCAGCAGGCCATCGCGCAGTCGCTGGCGCAGCGCGCCTCCTCGCACGAGCTGTGGCTGGACGGACAGGTGCCCACCGTGCGCATAGAGCGCTCCGAGCAGCTGCCCGTGGGCCAGTGCGAGGTTCGTGCTAGCTTCGTCGAGAAGGACGATGCTGGCTCGCAGCCGCAGCCGCAGCCGCAGCCGCAGCCGCAGCCGCAGTCGCGCACGGCTGCCGCACATATGAATACTGCGCAGGTGGGCGATGCCGACGTCACGGAAGTCGCCGGGCTCGAGGGTGCCGTGCACGCGCGGCCGGCGAAGACGGTTCGGGTGAGCAGGCCACCGCTGTCGGGCGACGCGGCTCGGCAGGGCGGAGCCGCGTCGGCAGGCGGCGCGACGCAGACCGACGACGTTCCGCCGATGCCTTCGGTCGAGCCGCCCGTCGACACCCTGGACGAGGACCCCGACGAGGGCGTGGCCGTGCATCCTCTGGTGCGCGACACCACCCGCAAGGCATGGCTGGTGAACGGCCCGTTCTGCCTGATGGTGCGCTCGGGAGACGTCCTGGGTGCCGTCGGGCAAGGCCGCGAGGTGCCGCCCGAGGTCAACGTCCGCCTGGACGCCTCGGCGTTTCGCTATGTGGCCCCGAAGCACCTGGGCTTATCGTACGAGAACGGCCAGTGGCTGGTGGTGGGCTATGCGGAGCGCGGCACCACGGTGCGACTGGGCACGGGCGAGCGCTATGTCATCCGGGCAGGGGAGTGCCTGCCCATCCAGGACGGCGACCAGCTGGAGCTGGGTGCGGAGCGCCCCCTGACCTTCCGGACGCAGACTGCGCAGCAATAAACAAGCGGGCACGCGACTGACGACGCGTGCCCGCTGCTTGTTTAGCCGGATGGTTTCTGCTGCGTAGCCGAACTTCTTGCCCTACGCCTGCGCGCGGCCCGTGGCCGAGAGGCGCGTGGCCACGTGGAAGGACTGGAACGAGAGGCCGGTGTCGGTGCTGGCGCTGAACAGGCCGCCGAAGTCGTCGGCCGCGGCGTCGCCTCCGCACAGAAGCACGCGCACGCCCTCGGTGTAGGTCTCGTCGACCCAGGTGGCGCTGCCGGTGCCCGTGTCCTTCTGGGCGCCGTAGCCCGTGGCCAGAAGCAGGCCGTTGGCGTTGGCGACGTCCTCGGTGAAGCGGTAGCCCGCGTCCATCTCGCCGTCCTCCTCGCCAGTGGAGGTGGGCAGCTGGAAGTCGGCCGCGACGAACGAGTCGTTCAGGCCGTCCGTCGCCTGCGCGCTGTCGGCCAGGACGTAGGGCTGCGCCACGGTGCCGTACTCCTCGTTGCGGGCGTAGCGCACCAGCACGTCACCCATCAGCTCGGCGCAGCCGTTCTGCAGCTCGATGTTCTGCAGCTTGAAGGGCTCGACGGCGTACTCGGAGCCCATGGGGGAGCCGCAGGTGCCCTGCACCTGGTCGGTCGAGCCCGTGAGCCACGGCATGGCCACCACGAGCTGGCTCTCGTCGGTGTCGAACTTGTCGGTGGTGTCCAGGTTCAGGGCGATGCTGCCGTCGCCCAGCGTCTCGTGAGAGGCGATGCGGTACGTTGGCGTGAGGTCGGGGTACTGGTTGTACAGCGAAGGCGCGCTCTGCAGGTAGATGCCGCTGCCGTCCATGAGGCCCGCGGCGTCGTCGGCGCTGACCACCACGCGCGAGACGCCCTTCTCGTGCCAGCGCTGGGGCACGGCGAAAGAGCGGTCGTGGCAGCCGGGGAGCACCTTCGACGAGGACTTCTGGGCGAACATCAGCAGGAACATGACCTTCACGTACCAGTCATCGGCGACGGACTTGCCGGCGTAGCCCTGGCCGCGGCCGTGCGCCTGGGACGCCAGCTGGCGGAAGCTGACGCGCGCGGGCTGGCGGCCGCTGACCGTGACCAGCTGGCCGTCGGAGTTGCGGGAGGCCAGGTAGGCGGGGTACAGCATGAACGGACGACGCGTGCCGTCGGGCAGCGCGGCTGCGGGCTGGGGCGCGAGGCCGTCCAGCTGCGTGTCGCTGATGCGCAGGTAGGAGCTGTCGTCCTGGTCGGTCCAGGCCCAGTACAGGTTGGGCGTCAGGACATAGACGTCGGCGGGGCCGTTCGCGCTGAAGCGGTTGTCACCCTCGATGGCGGTCACGTGCGGGTAGCCGGAGTCGTCGACGTAGCCGTTGACGCGGGGGCACATGAAGGCGGCGATGTCCAGGTAGTCGTTGGTGCCCTTCAGCTCGTTCGTGCTGGGGGCCACCAGAAGCTTCTGGTTTGCGTCGGTCTTCGTGCACTCGGTCGTGGGGTCGGAGGCGAACTTGGGGATGCGGACGCCGTAGAGCTTTCCGTCGCGCAGCGAGTCGATCCAGGCGGCCAGGTTGTCGTACTCGGTGCCGTTGAAGTGCGGCGAGACGACGGGCTTGGCGG
>JBJEKW010000099.1:10983-26983 GCA_051878835.1 Atopobiaceae bacterium | reverse complement strand
TGGAGAAGAATCGCATTGCGGCTCCCAGCCACTGTCGCAGCGGCGAGTGCGGCTGGTGCCATGCCCGGCTGGTTTCGGGCCAGGTGTTCTGCCCAGCCGAGGTCGACGGCAGGCGAGAGGCCGACCGCAAGTTTGGCTACATCCACCCGTGCGTGTCGTTCCCGCTGTCCGACCTGGTGGTCGAGGTGCCCGCGGCGAGGTAGATTGCTGCGGGCGACGTCGCCAAGTCGCGCTTAACGCCCCCTCCTCCAGCCCCCTTGCGCACAGACTGAGTCCTCGTGCGCAAGGGGGTGATTGTTGCGCGCAAAGGCGCTCACCTTTGCGCGCAAATAGGCAATGAAAATGGCACCTTTGTGCGCACGTGCGCACAAAGGTGCACTTCTCGTCCTTGTCTTCCGCGCAAAGGTTTCTGCCTTTGCGCGCAAGCGGATGCTGGGCTAGTCGGTCATCCAGCCGCCGCCGTCGACGTTGATCGTCTGACCCGAGACCCACTTGCTGTCGTCGCTGGCAAGGAACACCACCACGGGCGCAACGTCGTCGTAGGGGTCGCCGGGACGGTTGAATGCGTTGTTCTTGAACTGCTCGGTCGCGAACTTCTGCAGCTCAGGCAGCTGCTCGTTCATGTGGGCCTTGGCGTTGTCCGTGAAGCCGCCGGGGCACACGATGTTGCAGCGGATGTTGTACTGGCCCCACTCGCGGGCGACCACGCGGGACAGTGCGCGGATGGACTCCTTCAGCGGGCTGTACTCGCCGGCCAGCTTCGGGCTCTCCTGGCCCCAACGGCTGCCGAAGTTGATGATCGAGGCGCCCGCGCCTGGCTTGTCGCGCATGTACGGGAAGAACATCTGCATCAGGTACCAGGTGCTGCAGAAGTCGACCTTCAGGTCGTACATGAAGTCCTCCATCTTGAGGTCGATGAAGGGCGCCAGCACGGTGTGGTGCACGTTGTTCACGAGGCAGTCAACGGTGCCGAAGTGGTCGATTGTCATCTTTACGAACTTCTCGAGCTCGGGCTCCTCGGCCACGTCGCACGCGTAGGCGATGGCGTCAGCACCGGCTTCCTCGCACTGGCGCCTGGTGTCCTCGAGGCGCTCCGCGTTGTGGCTGACCAGGCTCAGGTTCGCGCCCTCGCGGGCCATGCGGATGGCGAACTGCTTGCCCAGTCCGCTGCCACAACCGGTGATGACACATACCTTTCCGTCGAGCTTGCCCATGATGGTGCTCCTTTCCGTCTGGATGCATCGCATCCCCTACAACGTCAACGAAAAGTTTTGCGCCCAGGCGAGACGCGCCCCATACGCAGAAATGCGTAAGTCAGCGAACGGTTGGCTGTGGTATAAAAATACCACGCTTCTTATCATCTTTTGCTATCGCGTGAGGAGGGCCGCATGACCACCGCTGTACCTATTAGAGATCTTAAGAACACGGCAGAATTTGCCAGAACCGTCATGAACTCAGCTGAGCCAGTCATAGTGACACGCAATGGATATGACGAGTTCGTTGTCATGAAGAACGAGGATTATCGCCAAATGCAACAGGAACTGGCAGAAGCGAAGCTCTTGCGAATCCTGTTGGAAGGGAAGCAGGACCTAGAGCGTGGCGATTATGTCGATGGTCCAGATTTCGTAGAGCGTATTAGCAGGAAATATGGCCTATAGGTACGTTATGCTTCCGCGTGCGCAAGCGGATTACGAGGCAATCGTACGCTATCTCGCCGTTGATCTGGGCAGCCCTGGGGCGGCTCGCCACTTTGTCGACGAGTTCAATCGAAAGATCTCTGCGGTATGCATCAACCCGCAGATGTACTCAGTGAGTCGAATGGAGCCAGTTGCAAGATTGGGCTTTAGGCCTATGCGCGTACTTAATTACGTTGTCCTTTACACCGTTGAAGGACGAACGGTCATCCTTGCGCATATATTTCATTCTGCGCAGGACTATGCCCGCTACGTTTGATTGCGTTCCTTTCTGTTAATCTCCAAAATTCTTGGCAAGAAGGGCCTTGCGGATTCTGGAGGTTGCGCGTATAGTAATTCCTCGCGTTGCAGCTGCAAAGCTGCTCCCAGCTATCGGGCGTTTAGCTCAGGGGGAGAGCGCTTCCCTGACACGGAAGAGGTCAGAAGTTCAAATCTTCTAACGCCCACCATAAACTCGCAGCTCAGAGGCTATGTCTCTGGGCTGTTTTCTTTTGGTCCACCTTTGGTACGCGATTTTGGTACACGCCTTTTTGGTACACGCCTTTTTGGACGTTGTCCTTCACGATGCCTGTATGCGGGCGTCCATGGCCCGCCAGCAGCGCTCGGCCAGGTCGTTCACGGCGTCCTTGCGTCCCAACGTGGGGTCCGGCCAGATGGCCGGCAGACACGTGAGCGTCAGGCACGGCTGACGCTTGAGAACTCGCCACAGCCCCCGGCGTGCACGTTGCGTGACCACCAGTGGCACCACGGGCACGCGGTTCTTCACGGCCAGCCAGAACGCTCCCGTGGCAAACGGCCGCAGCTGCTTGCAGTAGGGTATGAGCGCAGTCTCGGGGTACACGTGCACCACGCGCCCCGCGCGTAGCGCCCGGCTCATCGAGTGGACCAACTCCTCCAGCTGGCGGAGGCTGGGCGACACCGGCACCGCGCCCGCCCACCGCACGATGTGGGCGCAGAAGGGCAGCGTGAAGTTGTCCTCGATGCTCAGGATGTAGGTGCGCTTGCCTCGCAGCGCCTGCAGCACCATGCCGCAGTCCAGCACGTGCACGTGGTTGCACACGCTCACGAAGCCGCCGTGCAGCCGTCGTATGTTCTCGCGTCCCTCCAGGCGAAACCCCAGGACGCTACGGGTGACCAGAGCGGCGGCAACGTCCAGCACCGCGCGAAACGCACGGGTGCCCACGCGCTGGAGCGTGGAGTCACGCAGGTAGTCGAATCCGATTGGGGTGGAAAACGTCCCCCAGTGCGGCATGTGCACCACGTGCTCCGGTTTGGCCTCGCTCACGTGGCGTGGGTCCGGCACGACGCGGCGTGCGGCCCGTTGTGGTTGCCGTGGCACGCCCTTCTGGCCCGACGGAGCCGTTGGCGCGGGCGGCTCAGGTGACTGCGCCGGCTCCGTCGCGGCGAGCAGCGCCATGTCGTCGCGGATGCCGGGTGCCGGCGTGCGGCCGTCTTGCGCGTCGCGTACGGCCTCATCCAGCATGCGGCGGAACCGGGCGACGCAGTCGCGCACCCGGTAGCGCTCGGCCTCGCGGGCGTAGGCGTGGCCCATGCGCTCGAGCTCGTCGGGATGGTCTAGCCACCAGTCCAGCTTGCGAGCCAGGTCCGCGGGGTCGCCGGCACGAAAGATGGACCGCTCGTCCAGCGCGAACTGCGACGTTGCCGAGAGCGGAGAATCCGACACCACCGGGACCACGCCCGTGGCAAAGGCCTCCATGCAGCTCATGGCTTCGCTCTCAATGTCGGAGGCGTGCGCGTACACGTCGGTCTGGGCCAGCACGTCGCGCAGGCGCGGTGGGTCCAGGAAGCCGAAGCGTGCGTCCACGCCAAGCCGACGCGCCAGTCGGCGCAGCTTGCACCCCGTGGGGCCCTGGCCCGCCAGCACGAGCACGATCCTGTCCCGATGGCGCGACCGCGCGACGGCGCTTATCACGACGTCCTGCCGCTTCTCGCGCGAGTAGCGGCCCACCATCGTGACCACCAGCCGCCCCACGAGGTCGCCATCCTTGGGCAGGCGCCGATACGTGAACGACGGGTCGATCCCGTTGCTGATGACGTGCAGCGCGTTGGTGTAGCCGTGCGTGACCAGCTGGCGCGCCATCATGAGGCTGGGGCACTGCACGTGGTCCACGTAGCGGTACAGGTACGTGCGATCCAACCTAAAGATGAGGTCATTGAGTGGCGCAACCCGCCCCATGCGGATGGAGCTGGAAAGGTTCTGCGGCTGCACGTGGAAGGCTGCGGTCGCGGGCACTCCCATCTCGCGAGCCAGGCGTGCCGCGTGATAGGAAAGGTCTGACGCCATCACCAAGTGGACGACGTCGCACCACTCGAGCGCCCCGCACAGCGCATCGTCGTTGGGGCGGGCAAACGCCATGCCCTGCTCGTCGATAAGGCCCTGCACCAGCGGGTAGCGCAGCTCCCGCTGGGGGTACACGGCAATCCGGAACCCGGGCTGGGGCTCCGCCCACGCGGTGCCGTCCGGACCGGGCGTCGCGTCAGACCGGCACACGACGCGCACGTCGCAGCCGGTCTCCTGCAGGATCCGCGCGAAGCGCTGCGTCGTCATCGTGGTGCCGTTGGTGGCCAAGAGGAACTGGTCCATCACCATCAGGACCCTCATTCCATCGCCCCCAAGCAAGACACGTCGTAAAACCAGACAGGTGTAGGTATACCCACAAGTGTTCAGATAATACGAACGCGCAGATTACGGCTCTTCGCCGAGCCCATTCCCATGCCGTGAAGTCGCAGGGCCACCTGACTTGATTTACCTCCGGTGCTACATCCTCTTCATGCGGCTCTGGTAGAGCTCACAGAGCGTGTCGGCAATGTCTTCGGGCGCCGTCTTCATGCCATCTTCCATCCACTGGGCAAGAAGACCGAAGAGCGAGTTCGCATAGGCGACGGCAAGGGCGCGCTCATGGAGATCCACCTCGCTCCTGAGCGAAAGGGCGAGAACGCCCTGCACGATAGGCTTGCGCAGGAAGTCTCCCATATGGCGTGCGAGAAGGACCTCTACGAGCTTCCTGTGCCTTCGGAAATAGGCCGCCATCAGAACTATGTTCTCTGGAACGATGTAGGATGCGAAGCCGCGACCGTGCACGACCTCGCGTTCGTATCCATGCATGATGCAGGCAATGTAGCGCTCGAGCACATCCTCTGCCGATGAGAAGTGGCGGTAGAACGTGGCTCTGGAGATGCCTGCCTGCTTTGTGAGCTCGGAGACACTGATTGAGGAGAGCGGCCTCGTGTCCATGAGGTCAACGAGCGTCAGCGCAAGACACTCGCACATGAGCTCCTCGT
The DNA here is from genome assembly GCA_051878835.1 of Atopobiaceae bacterium. Lineage (GTDB taxonomy): Bacteria > Actinomycetota > Coriobacteriia > Coriobacteriales > Atopobiaceae > Olsenella_K. The sequence continues at coordinate 21,986 of JBJEKW010000099.1, read as the reverse complement.
CGGTCTGCCTTTCCATGCCCACCTATCTCCTCTTTCGTGCCGCCCATGATACAGACTGTATCATGGGCGAATCTCCCTGTCTCTTCTTTGCGTCGCGTCGTCTCGCGTCGGTGAGCAGCAGGTCTGCGCAGAACGCAAGCGCATACACTTCACTCGGCTGAAACAAGTTTGGGGCGCAAGGATGAGAGAGGACTAGCCATGGACAGGAACTTCGATGAGTGGAAAGTCGGCGTTGTCGGCGCGGGCACTATGGGGCTCTGCATCGCGCAGCATTTCGCGATGCATGGCAATGAGGTCTGGCTCTACAACCGCACGCCGTCGCACCTCGAAACGGCAATGAAGCATATCCGCTCGAACATGGAAGGCCTTGTTGGCTACGGCATGGCCAAGGCCGAAGGGGTGGATGAGGTTCTGGGACGCATCCATGCAACGTCCGAACTCACGGAGGCGGTGAAGGATGCCGACTACGTCGTCGAGAACGTGGCGGAGCGTCCGGATGTCAAGGCATCGGTCTTCGCCGAGATTAGTGCGGCAGCACGTCCTGATGCGATTCTGGGCAGCGACACGTCCTCAATGGACATCTACCAGTTCGTGAAGGTGTCCCATCCGGGACGCCTCCTCATCACCCACTACTTCAACCCGGCCTATGTGATGCCGCTGGTCGAGGTCGTGCGCGGGCCTGAGTCGACGTACGAGGCGGTCGACACGATCAAGGACTTCCTCGAGCACACCGGCAAACAGGTCGCCGTCCTTTCCAAGGTCATCCCCGGCTTCATAATCAACCGCTTCACGGCGGCGCTCAGCCGAGAGGCCTGCCACATGGTGGAGGAAGGCTATGCAAGCTTCGAGGACATCGACAAGGCTATCGTCGCGACGTATGGCCCGCGCTTCACGTTCGAGGGCCCGTGCCGCCTCGGCGACTTTGTCGGACTGGACGTCTCGGCCTATGTGTTCAACAACATCTTCCCGACGCTCTGCAATGACACTGCCGCCTCTCCTGTCATCACGGACAAGGTGAAGAAGGGCCAGCTCGGCGTCAAGTCCGGAGAGGGCCTCTGCGGCTCTTACCCAGACCCTGCGAAGTCCTATCGTGACCGCGACGCACGGGTCGTCAGGACCATCAAGGCCATCCGCGACATCGACGAAGAGATGTAATTCCGCATGCATGGGCACGATGCGGATACCCATATAAGCGTTATGGCATGGAAGAAGTAGGAAGTTCAAATCTTCTAACGCTCACCATGAACACGCAGGCCAGAGGATGTGTCCCCTGGCCTGCTTTCGTTTGGTCCTTCTTACCCTATGTGCACGACGTCGGAGTGCTCGAACGTGGACGGGGCGATCTCATTGCCGATGCCGGGCAGGTCGGGCACGGGCATCTGACCGTCGACGGGCTCGTAGGTCCTGGTCGTGAGCCCCAGCATCTTCGGCATCTCGGTGTTCACGTTGTACTCGTGGATGATGAAGCCCGGAATCGCCGCCTCCAGCTGCAGCGATGCGGCTACCACCAGGGGTGAGCCGCACACGTGGATCTGCACGGCGGCCTCGTACGTGTATGCCATGTCGCAGATTTTCTTGACCTCGGTGATACCTCCGCAGGTGCCGAGGTCGGGCTGGATCACCTGGATGGCCCCCTTGTCCAGGAAGTCCTTGAACTGCCAGCGCGAGTACATCCTCTCGCCCGAGGTCACGGGGATGCCGGTGTGCTCGTGGACGTAGACAAGGTTCTCCGCGTGCGGGGCGGTCGGCTCTTCGAAGTATATGATGCGGTACTTCTTTGCCATGTTGCCCATCTGGGTGGCGGATAGCCTGTCCGTCAGGGCGTGGTTCTCCAGGATGATGTCGCCCCTGGGACCCAGGGTGTCGCGCACGGCCTTGAGCCTGGCCTCAATCAGCTGCAGGTAGTCCTGCGTGAGGTACGGCGCCTGCTCGAACTTGCCGAAGGGCGTCCCGTCCTCGCGGAACGTGGTGAAGTTGATCTTTACCGCGTCGAAGCCCTTCCGCATGGCGATGCGCGTGGCCTCGGCGTAGTCCTCGGGGCTGGTGCAGTGCCTGCGCCCCGTGCCCCAGCCCATCTGGAGCTGGCTGGCGTAGGCCCTCAGGGAGTCGTGCAGCCTTCCGCCCAGAAGCACCCAGATGGGGACGCCGAACTTCTTGCCGCGGATGTCCCACACGGCGAGGTCGAAGGCGCTGATGGCGCCAAAGACGGCCGGGCCGCCGTTGTACCCCCAGAAGCAGCTGTAGTACAGCTGGTGCCAGATCCTCTCGTTCTGCAGGGGGTCCATGCCGATGAGCAAGTGGGCCATGTCCTGCAGCATGCCGAAGGCGGCGTTGTCGATGCCACCGTAGGAGAGCGCCACCTCTCCGTCGCCGTATATGCCCTCGTCCGTGTACACACGGACGAAGATGGGGCGCCAGCCGTCCTCCACCGGCTCGCTGTGCAAAAGGTCTATCTTCGTGATCTTCATCGCTAGCCTCCCGTGATGCGTGCGCTTTCGTTGCGCAAGTATGTGCATGTAGCTCGGCAGATGCCAGTAGCTAAGGGGAGGATGAGCGGCTAGCGTTGCCCTGCGCTAGGCGGTATAGGCCGGCGCCGGGCAGAGCTCGCAGCGAAGGGCGCGGACCTCGTCACTTTGGATCTCTAGCACCATGTAGGTGCATCGTCCGGAGTCGGGCTTCGGCATCAGCGTGCCCGGGTTCAGGACCAAGGCCTCCGACGGTCCTGCCGCGTCCACCTGGTAGCGATGCGTGTGTCCATAGACGACGATGTCGGCCTGGGCCTCAGCTGCGCGTGCGCGCAGGTTTTGCAGGCGCGGGGCGTGGTACTCGTGGCCATGGGTCATCAGGATGCGATGCTCCGCCCCCTCGGGGCGTGGGGGAATGGAAGCCCCGTATTTGACCGCCTGGACCGAGGCTATGCGATCGCCCGTGATGTCGAGGACGAGCTCGTCGGCGGGGTTCGACGGTGCCAGCGGCGCGTCGTTGTTGCCGTGTACTAGGTAGATCGGCTGGCCAATTTGAAGTGCGACAAGGTCCTCCCGGGAGAGCTGCAGGTCGCCCGCGATGAGCACGGCGTCGACTCTGCCTTCCGAGGTTTCCTGGGCCAGGGCCTGGGTGAAGTGGTCGAGCTGCTTGTGGATGTCAGAACAGACGAAGAGCCTGAGCATGATGGTCCCCTCCGTTGCATGGTCTCGCGCAACAGTGTAGGTGCAATCCGAGGGTTCCGGGCGGTTCGCGTCTGGGGGCTTAGTTTTTCTTGCCATATGCTTGCACGGAGAAGACATTTGGGACTTTGGATTAGGTACAGGCTTAGGCGCTGGGTCATTCATCGGATGCGAGTGCTGATGTTAGAATATGGCATCAACTAATGAAATTTTATGGTAAATACTAATGTATGAATAAGGCTGCTGCCTCTGTCTTACGCTGAGGCGTGCGGTTCCAGCATTCCACCCAGTGTGGATGAGTTCATGTATCGTGGTGGCTATCCCAGGCTCTATGACGCGCGAATTCCTACGACCGTATTTTTCAGAAGCTATGTGGACACATATGTACAACGCGACGTCTCCGATTACCTTGACGTGAGAAACTTGGTGGATTTCCATAGGTTTCTGGGGCTCTGCGCGCTTAACGCCGGAAACCTCGTCAACTATGCGGGGATTGCCAGGGATTCGGGCATCGACTCACGGACGGCGAAGTCGTGGTTTAGCATCCTTGAGTCGAGCTACATAGTGTTCCCATTGATGCCGTACTATCGCAACGAGGGGAAGCGGCTGACAAAGCGTCCGAAGCTGTACTTCTATGACACTGGCCTCTTGTGCTACCTGCTGAACATTACTTCACTTGAAGAGTTGCTGGTTAGTCCGCACCTGGGGGCAGTATTTGAGAATCTGATTGTGGCAGAGACTCTAAAGCGTCGGCTGAACGAGGATAAGGAACCTCGTCTGTGCTTCTACCGAGATGACTCGACTATAGCCCAAGCGCGTCGGCGGCAGGACCCTGGGCCACGATGCCACGGTTCAGAGCGCGGTACATGTACCTGACGGCGGTGGACGAGAAGGGCCTCCACAGGCTGCAGACCACCTGCCGCACGTTGGCGTCGGTGATGGGCGCGCCGTAGAGCCACTTGAAGACCTGGCGGATGGCACCGTCCTCCACGGGCAGCACGTCGGGGCGGCACAGGTAGAAGATCAGGTACATGTCGGCGGTCCACTTGCCGATGCCGCGCACCTGGGTCAGCGCGGAGCGCACCTCCTCGTCCGGGAGGTCCTGCAGCTGCGCGAGGCGCGCCTCTGGCATCGAGCGGGCCAGCTCGATGAGCGTCTGAGCCTTCCTTTGCGCCATGCCGCACGTGCGGATGTCGTCCATGCCCAGCGACAGGATGGCCTCCTGCGTGATGTGTCCGCCGCAGGCGTCGGCCAGACGGGCGTTGATGGTCCTGCCCGCCTTCATGGAGAGCATCTGCTCGATGACCGAGTAGGCCAGGTGCTCGTATGCCGAGCCCTCGACGCTGTAGGTCAGCGGTCCGACCGCCTGGATCAGGCGGCCCAGACGCCAATCGCGCTGCGTCAGATGCGCTACCTGCGGGGAATTGCTGTCGAGCGTGGGCATTTTGGCTCCTTTGGCGGACTGCAGAGCTGCCGCCCTCCCTATGCCGTCGGGGCGCGTGGGCGGGACGTCAATCGCATGACAGAAATGATTGTAGATGCGTTCTGCCGAGAGCGACCGGAGGCACATAACGGATAATGGAGCACGGCAACATAACGGGCGGGACGTCTGTGGACGTCCCGAGGGCGCGACCTTGTTCGGGAGAAATGCCATGAGGTACCTGCTGCTTCTGCGAGGCGTCAACGTGGGCGGGAAGAACCGCGTGCCCATGGCCGAGCTGCGCCAACTCCTGGCGAGCCTGGGCATGGAGGACGTCAGCACCTACATCAACAGCGGAAACGCCATATTCGAGTCTGGCCGCGAATTCGGCGACGTGCGCGCGACGGTCCGACAGGCGCTGGGAGAGGCCTATCCCTTCTTTACCAATCCGGTGTTGCACGACCGGGAGAGCCTGCGGCGCGAGTGCGCCCTGCTGCCGGACTGGTGGGATGGTGACATGGTCCGGAGGGATGCGCTCTTCTTGACCGACGACGCGGACGTGGCGGCGGTCCAGGCGGACATCGACGCCCTGCCAAAGGTGGGCGAGAAGGTCGCCTTCGGGGAGCGCGTGGTGTTCTGGGGCATCGTCGACCGGCCGTCGCTTTCGCGCTCGTCGTTTCACCGGTTCCTGCTGGGAAAGCCGTACTACCGCCAGATGACCATGCGCAACGGCCGTACCTTCGACAAGCTGGCGGCGATGCTGCTGGAGGAGGGCGAGAGCTGACTGCGGCTGGCCGTCTTGCGCGGGGGCGGGTTTTGGGCCTGAAGGACGGGCGTCCGGCCTTGCCCTTCTTGCCGAACTCGCTACGCGTAGATGCGGGTGCCTGACAGGCCGGCCATGGCCTCGGCGGCCTTCTGCAGCGAGCCGATGATGCTGTAGCGGCTGGGCCGGGACTCGGCAAAGCGCACGGCCGCGCGCACCTTGGGCGCCATGGATCCCTCGCCGAACTCGCCCTGCTGCAGGTAGCGGCGGGCGGTCGCGGTGTCCAGCTCGGCGAGGTCCCGCTGGTCAGGCTTGCCGAAGTTGATGGCAACGTGGTCCACGGCGGTCAAGAGCACCAGCACGTCGGCGTGGCAGTCCTCGGCCAGGAGCTCGCCGCCCATGTCCTTGTCGATGACCGCGGCCACGCCCTTGTAGGCGCCCTTGTCGGAGTAGTCGCGCACCACGGGGATGCCGCCACCGCCGCAGGCTATCACGATGAACTCGTTGTCCAGCAGGTTCAGGATGCTCTCGTACTCGACGATCTTCTTTGGGTCGGGCGAGGACACCAGGCGGCGCCATCCGCGGCCCGAGTCCTCGGCAAACTGCATGTCGGGGTGGAGCTCCTTCATGCGCCGCGCCTCCTCGCGCGTCATGAAGGCGCCGATGGGCTTAGTGGGGTGCTGGAACGCCGGGTCGTCGGGGTCCACCTCTATCTGGGTGACAACCGTGGCCACGTGCCAGCGCTTGTACTCCTTGTGCATGGCGACGCCGATGGCCTGCTGCAGCTGGTAGCCGATGTAGCCCTGGCTCATGGCGACGCACTCGGGCAGCTGCATCATGGGGACGTCCGGGCTGTCGCCGTGGGCCAGTCCGAAGGCTTTCTGGATCATGCCCACCTGCGGACCGTTGCCGTGGGTGATGATGATCTCGTTGCCCATCTCGATGACCCTCAGAAGCGTGGGCGCCGCTGCGCGCACGCGAGCCATCTGCTCTTCGGGCGTGTTTCCGAGCGCATTGCCGCCCAGGGCAATCACGACCCTGTTGGGCTTTTCCATGCGTGCCATCTGACCTCCCGGTCGTTGCCGCTCTGCGTGCTGGATGTGCGATGGGCTGCGGCGCGATTTTGGGCGGGGAGCTCGGACGGGGGTCGGCTGTGGGCCGGCCGTGGGTCGGCTGTGGGGGCTCGGATTCGAAGCTTGGTCGCGGAAGGCTCAGCTACGGCGAGCCCGGACGTTCGGGATCGAGCCATCGAGCGCGCCTGAGCCATCGCACGGTCAAAGTATGGCGCGCCGCGGGCGACGAATTGCTTCCGGTTGAAGTTGCGGGGGTTAAAACACTGCTTCGCGTGGCAGATTTGGCGCTGTGGACGCTGGAGTCGCGGGGCCTGAGTCGTGGGGCCTGAGTCGCTGTATTTCAAGCAAAGCTATGCTGGGCTCGGCCTTATTGCGCTAGCTGGTGCAGAGTTGCCGGTTGTGGGTGCGGACCCGGGTGGTCTGCACTGCCGAGTGCAGAGTCGTCACCTCTGGGTACCCAGACCTGGGTGGTCTGCACTGCCGAGTGCAGAGTCATCACCTCTGGGTACCCAGACCTCGGTGGTCTGCACCGGCCTCAATAGCGCTTCTCATAAAAGACCTGGTAAATGAGCTGCTCCTACATGGGGACCTACTTGGTCAGTGCAGAGTTACCGGATGTGGGTACCCAGAACCGTCGAGTGTGCACCGTCCGGTGCAGAGTAGCCGGGTGTGGGCGCCCACAGGTCCGACTTCTGCAGAATCGGCTGCAGAAGACCGAGGTGTGGGCGCCCAAAGGTCCACCTTTTGCATTCAGGAATCGAGCAGCTCGGAATGCCGGGCTTCTGACCTGGGCTTTTACAAGAGGGGCTAACCAAGCCCCTGCAAAGGTCTGAGGGGTGGGCGCCCGCAGGTCCGACTTTTGCAGGGAAGTCTGCAGAGGTGGCAGGTGTGAGCGCCCACGGGTCCGACTTTTGCATTCAGGATGACCTGACGGCACATGGACGAGCCTCTGACCTGGCCTTTTGAGAGAAGGACGAATCGGGCTTCTGCAGAAGTGGCAGGTGTGGGCGCCCGCAGGTCCGACTTTTGCAGAAGCGGCAGCAAAGGCGGCTTCGGAAGTGGCGGCGACGGCAGGGGGAAGCGGCGGTAGAGGTGGCAGGTGTGGGCGCAAGCGCCCGAAGACGTCGGGGTCAGCGGTAGCTGCGAGAAGCGGCTACCGCACGTGGCCGTCCCAGCGGTGCACGGTGTCGGCCAGCCACTGCTTGAAGGCCTGGTTGTCGATGCCGGAGCACACGCGAGTTCGGCGGGGGCCAAAGTGCTTCGCCAGGTCGCGCATGCTGCCCTCCAGGGGCTCGTCTCCGAACACCACGGTGGCCCCGCGGGTGTAGGTGCCCTGCAGCTCCACCCGCACGTGGCAGTCTGCCTGCGCAAACATGCTGGGGCAGCAGACGTAGGCCACGGTGGTGGGGTCGTACATCGGCATGGTCTGGGCTTCGGGGTGGCTGGGCTCGGGCGAGCCCATGAGGTCGCGGACGGCGCAGCCCACGGGGTTGATGGCTGCCAGCTGATCGATTTCCGCCCTGGTCAGGATCGCCGAGTTGGCCACCTCCAGAGGCACCATGACCACGGGCACGTCACTGGACAGCACTACTGCCGCCGCATCGGGATCGGTGCCGATGTTGAACTCGGTGTAGGGTGCCATGTTGCCCCGGCCGATGGCACCGCCCATGATCACGATGCGACCGATCTTCCGGTGCAGCTCGGGGCGTTCCTGCAAGAGTCGCGCCACGTTCGTCAAGGGCCCAATGGCCACGATGGTCACCGGCTCGTCCGACTCGGACAGGATGCGAGCCTGGGCGTCCCGGGCGCTCTCGCTCAGCAGCAGGCCTTCGGCCACGCGGTCGTATGCCCACCTTCCCAGGCCCGTGGCGCCGTGCACGTCCTCCACGCTGGAGCGCTCGTCGTACCCCGGCGCGTTGATGCCGCGGGCCACCGGAACCTGCGTGCCCAGGAAAGCCTGGATTATCAGACAGTTTGTCGTCGTGCGCTCTATGGGGACGTTCCCCGCCACGCTGGTGATCAGTCGGACGTCGCACTGCGGGGCGGCCAGCGCCAGCATGATGGCAAAGGCGTCGTCGCAGCCGGGGTCGGTGTCGATGATCACCGGATAGGTCTTGGGGTCTGCGGTATAGCTTGCGCTCATGGATGTTCTTCTTTCCCTTGGATGCGGAAGTTCCTGCGGATGAGAAGGCCTGGGCGTGTGAGGTGGGGTTGGGGCTGGCGGTCGGCATTGTTTGCGCGCCGAGCAGGCCATCGGCTGGCTACTGGCTGCCCATGCGCTCCAGGGCGGAGCCGCTGACCTTGTGGCCCGAGACGGCCTCGAAGTCGTGCTCGACGATGCCCAGGTCGACGTTGGACATCGGACCGCCCGTCGACTGTGCGATCACCTCGGTCTGGTCCTTGCTCAGGGTAAAGATGAAATGCTGCTGGTTCAGCGCGGTCGGTGCCAGCATGGCCGCCTCCATGCCCTCCTTGAACCAGGAGGGCATTGCCAAGCCGTGGGTGTTGCACAGCTCGCTCAGCTGCTTTGACCTGCTGCGACGTCCGTCGGTAACCCCGTAGCCCACGGCTATGACCGCCACCAGCTTCTGTCCGCGCTCCACCTTGACGCGAGCCTTCCGGCGGCTGAACGTGCCGCCAACCCAGCAGGTGCGCAGGCCCAGCTGCTGCGCCTGCAGAACGAGGCGCTCGCCGTAGTAGCCGCACAGCTCGTCGAGGTCCTTACCCTTGGGGCCAACGAGGGCCAGGTAGTTGCATACGTTCTCGAACTTGCCATAGTGGGCCAAGAAGGACTGGAACGCCTGCGGCTCGTCGCACACCAGCTGGATGCTCAGGCCGGACTCGGCGTTGGCCTGGTCTACGGCATCCTGCAGAGCCTTGCGGTGATCGGGCCGGATGGGCTCGTCGGTGTACTGGCGCACGGAATGGCGTGTCTCGATGGCGTGGATCAGCTGCTCGCGGGCGGCGTCCCGGGCAGACGTGGTGCTCTGGGCCGCCTGCGCGCCGGGCCTCGTATGATGCTTGTGCGACAAGAGGTGCTCCCTCGGTCGAATGATGCGCTTCTTCGCCTGAATTGTGGCACATGCGGGACGCGTGCGCCAAATGTGTAGTCAGGGGCACTGTTTGCCTCGATTTCACGCGGAAAAGCGAGGCAAACTGTGCCTCTGAAACGGGATGCACTGGGCGAGCAGTGCCTCTGAAGCGGAACGCGCTGGGCAAACTGTGCCCCTTTTAGGTGGCATGTCGAGCATCGGAGGGCGAGTCGCGCGTATGATAAACGATTTGATATTACGATAGCTGCTGCGGCGCTCGTGGCGAGCGCGTGGCATGGTGGCTGATGTGGGAGAACCGAGTTTGCAATCGACCGCAGGCAAAGAAGTGCAAAGGCTGGGCGTAAGGGACGGCCTGACCGTTGGCATCACGCTGTTCTCGATGCTGTTTGGCGCGGGGAACCTGATCTTGTGCCCGCTTCTGGGCGTGCAGGCGGGCACCGCCACGCCTCTGGCGACCCTGGGGTTTCTGGTCAGCGGGGTCGGTCTGCCCATAGCGATGATCGCCGCCGTCTCGCTGGCGGGGAGCGCGCGGGCTCTGGGCGACCGAATAGGGAAGGCGTTCTCGCTGGTGTTCGTCACGCTGGCGTACCTGTGCATCGGCCCCTGGCTGGCCATTCCGCGCACGGCGTCCACCTCCTTCGAGATGATCACGCCCCTTCTGCCGCCGGGAGTCGACGTGGCGGTGGCGCAGCTGTGCTACTCGATCGTGTTCTTCGTGGGCGCATTCGCGCTGGCGCTGCATCCCACCAGGCTGAAGTCGATCATGGGCAAGGTCACCGGCCCCTTGCTGCTGGGCCTTATTGCGGTGCTGGTCGTGGGCTCCGTCGTCGATCCGGCGGGGGGCGCGGTCGCACCTACTGGGGCATACGCCTCCGCTCCCGTGGCCGCCGGATTCCAGACGGGCTACCAGACTCTGGACCTGCTGGCCGCGTTGGCCTTTGGCTACGTCATCGCCATGAACGTGAACTCGCTGGGGCTGACCGAGCCCCAGGCGGTGGCACGGCAGGTCAGCAGGTCAGGCTTGGTGGCGGGCGGACTGATGGCGCTGGTGTACTGCGGGCTTTCGTACGTGGGCTACACCATGGGGTCAGCCTTGCCCGACGCCGGCAACGGGGCGCAGGTCATCAGCGGCGCGGCAACCAGCACGATGGGACCTGCTGGCACGCTGCTGGTGGCGGTCATATTTCTGCTGGCGTGCTTCAACGTGTGCGTGGGGCTGGTGAGCTCCATCTCGCAGTACTTCAGCCAGGCTTTCCCGCGTGTGAGCTACCGCTGGTGGGCAATCATCATCAGCGTGGCGTCGTGTGCCATCGCGAACGTGGGCCTGACCGCGATTCTGGCCTGGTCGGTGCCCATCCTGAATGCCATCTACCCCATGGGCATCTGCCTGATGATCATGGGACTGGTCGAGGGCCCCGGAGACAGGGCTGGCCAAGAAGGGCCGGCAGAGCGGGGAGGGCTGGCTGAACCGGGAGGACTGGCTGGGCAAGAAGGGCTGGCTGGATCGGAAGGGCCTGCTGGGCAGGAAGG
>JBJEKW010000099.1:9638-10883 GCA_051878835.1 Atopobiaceae bacterium | reverse complement strand
GGAAGGGCCTGCTGGGCAGGAAGGACCTGCTGGGCAAGAAGGGCCGGCGAGAGCGCAGACGCTCGTTGGACCAGAGGGGGAGAAGACAGTTCCGCGCAGGCGGCTGATGTGGCGGCTGGTGGTGCTGGCCGCCGGCGTCGTCAGCGTGTCCGAGTCGGTGCGCAACGTACTCTGCCCCGCTGCCTGGCTGCCGTCCGATGCGCTGCCGCTGGCTGACCTGGGCATGGCCTGGGTCGTGCCTGCGACCGTGGCTGCCGTCGTGGGACTGGCTTTTGAGCTGAGACGCGACGCATAGCGTCGGGCAATGTCGGCCCCGCACAATAACGGGGGCACAGTTTGCCTCGAATTCGCAAGGAAAATCGAGTCAAACTGTGCCCATGAGTTGGTGGGTTGATGAGCTGGTGGGGCTAGCGGATGTGCGCTAGTGCTGAGCCCTGCGACGGCGGAAGCCCAGCGCGGTCAGCATGCCGCCCAGGATGGCGACGGCCGCGGGAGCCGCGGGGCTGGTGGCATCGCCGGTCTGGGGCAGTGAGCTGGAGCTGGTCGCCTTCGCCATGTGGGCGGGAGTGCTGGTCTTCGCCGCGGTGGCCTGCTTGGCACCAGCGGTGCGAGCGGTGCCGCCGAAGCTGGCCTGGCGTGTGGTGGTCTCCTTTGCGGGAGTGGCCGGCTTTGCGTCCTTGCCGCCATCCTGCTGGGCTGCCTGTTGCGCGTCGAAGTCGGCCTGTGCTAGGGCTAGGTTCGCGGTCGCCTGGTCCAGCTGCTGCTGCACGGCATCAGCCTGGGCCAGCAGATCCTCATAGGTCTTCTGCGCCGCGTCGTTGGCTGCGCTGGCGTCCGACTGCAGCTCCTGGGCCTGGCCTGCAGGCACGCCGTCGAGGGCCTGGTCAGCCACCGCCTTGGTGGCGTCTGCCGAATCCTTCGCGGACGCCAGGGCCTGCTTCCAAGCGCTCATGGCCTTCTGTGCCGCGTCGAGCGCATCCTTTGCGGCGGCAAGCTTGTCCGCAGCGTTCGTGGAGGCATCGGCCTTCTGGGCGGCTGCGTCCGCCTCGTCGGCGGCCTTCTGGAGCGCCTGCACGTCGGCGAGCGCCTGCTGGGCCTTCTGGAGCGAGGTCTGAGCGGCGTCGTTGAAGGACTGGGCGGCCGCCTGGTACTGCATGGCTGCGGTCAGTGCCTTGTCCGCGTCCTCGACCGCCTGGTAGGCCTTCACGGTGTTCGTCCAGTTGGACAGCTGGTCCTGCAGGCTCT
>JBJEKW010000099.1:7544-9538 GCA_051878835.1 Atopobiaceae bacterium | reverse complement strand
GGTCCTGGGCGTCCTGCTTGCCGTTGTCGCCCCACTCCTGGACCATGGGGTCCTTTGCGAGGGCGTCCTTGGCGTCATCGACGGCCTTCTGGGCCTTGTCCACGACCTTCTGCTGGTCGGCCACGTCCTCGGTGGCCATGTCGACCTGGTCCTGGGCGTCCTGCTTGCCGTTGTCGCCCCACTCCTGGACCATGGGGTCCTTCGCCAGGGCGTCCTTGGCGTCGTCAGAGGCCTTCTGCGCATCGCTGACCTTCTGGTCGGCGTCTGCCTTTGCCTTCTGGGCGTCGTCGGCGGTCTTCTGCGCGTTCGCTGCGGCCTGCTGGGCGTCGGGCAGGGCCTCTTGGGCGGTGCTCTGCGCCACCTGGTTTTCGGCCTGCGAGACCTGCGCCGTGCCGTCAGACTGCTGTGCCGTCGTAACAGCCGCGCTTTCCTGCGCGATTGCGGCGGTGGGGAACGCCACTCCCAGCGCCATCGCTATACCACAGGCCGCGCTTGCTCCAACGGCCAGCTTTGCCTTCGACGTGAGGCTCTTGGAGTCGCTGACTTTGATCTCCACGTGTCGACCTTTCTCTAGGGCGTTTGGCTTGCATGTGGCTGCCTTTATGGCTGTTGCCACATAACCCAACGTAGGCTGAGAGTGTCAAGCTCCGGTAAGGCCTTGGTCTGGGTTTACGACCGGGCCCGATGGAAGGGATCGCCGTCGTGTGCGGCGGTGCGTATGCCAGCGTCGCCAGGGGCACAGTTTGCCTCGTTATTACCGGTGAAATCGAGGCAAACTGTGCCCCTGAAATGAAATGGGCTGGGCAGGCTGTGACCCTGCAGTGGGGCGCGGTTGGAGCATCGTGCATCTGGGGCCCCTGTTTGTGCATGTGGGTCACAAGCCGCGTGCGCGCGGGCTCTTCTCATGTACCTTCAAGATGGCAAAAGGGAAGCGGGCGCAACCGAGCGGGCGCCCGACGAATCTCGAGCGGCCGGCACGAAAGACGGCGGCTGGTACGAACGAGCAGCCGGCAGGCAACCGACTGGCACAGGACGGGAGGCTCCCATGAAGGTCAGTCTTGTGGAGCACGAGGGGGTGCGCGGGATAGAGGTCACGGTGACCTCGCAGCCCAACGATCCGCGTGCGTCCAGGCTGGTGGACGCGCTGCGCGTGTGGGAGGGTCGGCTCAGCGGCTACGAGGACCCCTCCAGCATCCGCAGGCGCGTGGTGTCACTGGGCGAGGTGTCCAGCGTGCGCACCCAGGGCGACCACGCCGTGCTGCAGCTGGCGGACGGCTCGGTCCTGCACAGCGGGTCCAGGCTGGGGCAGCTGGAGGACGCCCTCGCGGGCACCTCGTTCGTGCGCGTGTCCAGGCAGGAGCTGGTGAACCTGGACAACGCGCGCACCATCCGACCCGAGTTCGGCAGCCGGCTGGTGCTGGGTCTGGAGGGCGGCTTCGAGGCCATGGTGACGCGAAGCTATGTTGCCCAGGTAAAGAAGAGCATCGGCATTCGAGCGTGAGGAGGACGCCATGAGAGGCGAGAAGAGAGAGCGGACGTACGGCGTGTTCGATCCCCAGATGAGCCAGACGGCGGGGCGTGCCGTCGCCATGGGCACCTTCGTGGGGAGCTCCTGGGCGGTGGCTGCGATTGCGTGCTGGGCTGTGGGAAGCGCCCTTGCGGGTGGAGGCATAAGCCAGGAAGCCCGCTGGATCGTCAGCGTCGTTCTGGGCATGCTGGCCGGCGGCGTGCTGCAGCAGCTGTGGTTCAACTTCGTTCCGTCGATGAGGCTGAGCTACGCCCGGCGCATCGCGGGGTTTGGTGTCACGTACTTCGTGGTGCTGGCGGGCTGCGCGGTGCTGGGCGAGTGGCTGCCGGTGGGCATCCCCCTGGCCTGGGCGGGATTTGCGGGGCTCTACCTGGTGGTGCTGGCCGTGCTGACCGTGGTGTTCACCGTGGCGCTGAGGCGCAGGAGCAGCGAGTACCAGCGCGCCCTGGACCGCTTCCATCGCAAC
>JBJEKW010000099.1:0-7444 GCA_051878835.1 Atopobiaceae bacterium | reverse complement strand
GTCGCGACATGGAGGCGTTGCAGGTGTGCGTCAGGGCAAAGGGCAGCGGTGCCCCCGGAGACACGTCCCGTCCGTTCATACAGGGCAAGTCCATCGCCGGAATCGTGGGCGAGATTGCGGGCGTGGGCAACGGGCTGCAGGTGCTGGGCACGAACTTCTCGCTGAGCTCGAACGAGGGCAGGAGCCTGATGTCGGCCATCCAGCGCATACAGTCGACGGGGCGGCTCGTGGGCTTCGTGATGGTGGACCTGACCACGGGCGAGGGCGTCAGCTACAACGCCAACGACGTCTTTTACATCGCCAGCTCGATCAAGGGCCCCTACGTGGCATCGGTGAACAAGTACTGCCAGGGCTCGGTGACCCAGAGCGTGCGCGACACCATGAGCTCCACCATCCGCGTCAGCAGCAACGAGGGGTATATGGCGCTGCGGCGGCAGTTCGGGAGGTGGCCCATTGCCAGCTTGGCCTCGTCGGTGGGCGGCGTGTCCTTCGACCTTTCGCGCAACTATCCCCACATGACCACGAAGGACCTGGCAAAGCTGTGGGTGGGGACGTACGACTACTTCTGGGTGTCCACGAACGGCAACTCCGAGTGGTGCCGCAGCCTGTACACCTCGCCGTACCTCTCGTTCATCCATAGCGCGCTTGGCGCCAGCCGGACCACCTACACGAAGCCGGGCTGGATCAGCGAGTCGGGATACGTGGCAAGAAACGACGCGGGCATCGTGATGGCGGACGGACGGCCCTACCTCATGGCCATCATGTCGACTGCGTACGGCCAGGACGCGAACCTGATGAGGCTGGCGAGCGCGTTGGACGCGGTGCACGCCTCGCTGGGATAAGCGGGCGTCGATGAGCGGGCCTTCGCTCCTTGTCCACCTGCTGTCCTGTATTCAGTTTATAATCACGTACATCTGTGTTTGGACACCAACGTGCCGAACTGTTCGGTATCCGACGTGCGGCGGATTGCCCGTGGGGATGGGCGCCGCCGCCTGGTGTCCGCGTGAGAGGATTCGAAGGTGGAAGAAGTCAAGGTCATCGAGCTGAAGGAGAGCGTGTTCGCAGACAACGACGCCCAGGCCGACCAGGTGCGTGGCGACCTGCGCCAGCGCGGCCAGTTCCTTCTGAACGTCATGAGCTCGCCGGGGTCGGGAAAGACGACCACGTTGATTGCGCTGATCAAGGCGCTGAAGGATCAGTACCGCATCGGCGTCATGGAGGCCGACATCGACGGCGCCGTCGACACGCAGGACGTCATCGCCGCCACCGGCGTGAAGGCCATCCAGCTGCACACGGGCGGCATGTGCCACCTGGACGCGGGCATGACGCGCACGGGCATCGACTCCCTGAACGCCCAGGGCCTGGACCTGGTGTTTCTGGAGAACGTGGGCAACCTGGTGTGTCCCGCCGAGTTCGATACCGGTGCCAGCAAGAACGCGGTCATCCTCTCGGTCCCCGAGGGCGACGACAAGCCGCTGAAGTACCCGCTGATGTTCGAGAAGGCCGACGTCGTCATCCTGAACAAGGTGGACGTCCTGCCGTACTTCGACTTCGACGTGGACAAGTTCCAGACCTACCTGCGCCACCGCAACCCCGACTGCGACCTGATTCGCATCAGCGCAAAGACCGGCGAGGGTATAGACGACCTGGCGGACTGGGTGCGCCGCGCGGTCGACACGTGGAGGGGATAGCATGCCTGAGCAGTTCGACAAGCCCCGGTCCATCTACCAGAACGAGGCGCAGAGGAACAAGGCCGTGGCGAAGCTGGGCCGAAAGATCACCGACGTCGTGGCCCACAAGATCACGGGCATCTCGACCGACGACGCGGAGTACTGGGGCCTGAAGGAGGTCCTCACCGACGAGATGGTGGACCTGGCCAACCGCATGAAGCTGCGCCAGTTCTACGACTTCGACCAGATGATGAGGCTGGCCCCCGAGATTGAGCCCGCCCATCTGCAGGAGCTTCTGGACCAGATGAGCGTCATCGGCATCCTGGAGTACGACTACGGCGACAACTACAGCCACGACGCTCCCATAAAGGATGCGCCGCGCACGAAGCGCTGGCGCGTGCCGTACTTCGTCCCCGGCTCCGCGGAGCTGTTCAACAGCTCGAAGGACCGCATCGACAAGAACCCCGCGGTCGCGTCGTTCTTCGAGCGCATGACCTTCGTTCCGCTGGCGGGCATCACGCAGATGGTGCCTCCCGGAGGCGACGGCATCGGCATGCACGTCATCCCCGTCGAGAAGGCCGTCGACTTCCAGAACGAGGCCGTTGACCTGGAGCGAATCTCGTACTGGCTCAAGAAGTACGAGGGCCACATCAGCGCCGGCATCTGCTCGTGCCGCTACTCCCGCACAAAGCTGGGCGAGGGCTGCGCGGACGACTGCGAGGACTGGTGCATCCAGGTGGGCGACATGGCCGACTACACGGTGGAGACGCACCGCGCCCACTACATCACCAGCGACGAGGCCCTTGAGATCCTGCAGAAGGCCGAGGACAACGGCTTCGTGCACCAGATCACCAACATCGACGGAGAGAACAAGATCTTCGACATCTGCAACTGCGACGTGAAGATCTGCAACGCCCTGCGCACCAGCATGCTGTTCAACACGCCGAACCTCTCGCGCAGCGCCTACACCGCGCGCGTGACGCCCGAGAAGTGCGTGGCGTGCGGCCTGTGCGTGGAGTCCTGCCCGGCCGGCGCCGTGAAGCTGGGCCAGAAGCTGTGCCGCAAGGACGGCAGCCAGCCCGACTACCCGCGCGCCATACTGCCCGACGCCATCCGCTGGGGCAAGTACGCCTGGGACGAGAACTACCGCGACACCGCGCGCATGCACAACACCTGGCCCACGGGCTCGGCACCGTGCAAGGCGGCCTGCCCCGCCCACGTGCCCGTTCAGGCGTACCTGCAAAAGGCCAAGGAGGGCAAGTACGAGGAGGCCCTGACCCTTATCAAGACCATGAACCCCTTCCCGGCGGTGTGCGGTCGCATCTGCAACAAGCGCTGCGAGGATGCCTGCACGCGCGGCACGGTGGACCAGCCCGTCAGCATCGACGCGGTAAAGAAGTTCGTCGCCGACTACGACCTGAAGAGCGGCCACCCCTACGTGCCGCACAAGGCCGTGCCCTCCGTCGCCGGCCACTTCGACCAGAAGATCGCCATCATAGGCGCCGGCCCGGCGGGTCTGTCCTGCGCCTACTACCTGGCGCTTCTGGGCTACAGCCCCGTGGTGTTCGAGAAGCACCAGCAGCCCGGCGGCATGATGATGTACGGCATCCCCACGTACAAGCTCGAGAAGGACGTGCTGCAGGCCGAGATCGACGTCATCCGCCAGCTGGGCGTGGAGATCCGCTGCGGCGTGGAGGTCGGGCGAGACGTCACGCTGGAGCAGCTGAGGCAGCAGGGCTTCCAGGCGTTCTACGTGGCCGTGGGATGCCAGGGCGGCAGGCGCCCCGGTGTGCCGGGCGACGACGCCCAGGGAACCGACATCGCCGTGCACTACCTACAGGACTCCATGGCCCACGAAAACCCGGCCATGACCGACCGCGTCGTTGTCGTGGGCGGCGGCAACGTGGCCGTTGACTGCGCGCGCAACGCGGCCAGGCGCGGCGCGAAGGCCGTCACCATGGTGTCGCTGGAGCAGCGCGACGAGATGCCCGCCACCAACGCCGAGGTCGCCGAGACCCTGGAGGACGGCGTGGACGTGCAGAACGGCTGGGGTCCCAAGGAGGTCCTGACCGACGAGGCGGGCCACGTGCGCGGCATCACGTTCAAGTGCTGCACGCAGGTCACCGACCCCAAGACCGGGCGCTTCAGCCCCCTGTACGACGAGGGCCAGACGCGCACGGTGGAGTGCGACCGCGTCGTGTTCGCCATCGGCCAGGCTATCGAGTGGGGCCATGTGCTGGACGGCCGCAAGGTCGAGTTCCACCACGGCAACTACCCCAAGGCCGACGCCCTGACCTACCAGACGGCAGACCCCGACATCTTTGTCGGCGGCGACGTACTGACGGGACCGCGCTTCGTGATCGACGCCATCGCCGAGGGCCACTACGCCGCCGAGTCGCTGCACCGCTACGTGCACGAGAACGCGTCCATGACCATTGGCCGCGACCGCCACGACTACCAGGAATTCGACAAGGACGACCTGCTCATAGGCTCCTACGACACGGCGGGCCGCCAGGAGGAGGGCATGGGCCCGGAGGGTGCAGACCGCTTCCGCGACGTGCACCTGACGCTGACGCCCGAGCAGGTGCACCTGGAGACGTCGCGCTGCCTCAGCTGCGGTGCGTCCGTCGTGGACCCCAACAAGTGCATAGGCTGCGGCATCTGCACCACCAGGTGCCAGTTCGACGCCATCCACCTGTACCGCGACCACCCCGAGATGACGGACATGCGCAGGGCCGAGGACAAGGTGGGCGGACTCATGGCCTACCAGGCCAAGCGCGCGCTGAAGATAGTGGCGAACGCCGGCTCCGAGGAGGCGCGCATCATGCGCCAGAAGCGCCGCGAGTACAACCGCACGCACAAGGAGTTCAACAGGACGCATCCGAACACGGGGAACTCCGTCGATGCATGAGCTGGGCATTGTGGTGCATGTGATCGACATGGTGGAGAAGGCCGCCCAGGAGAA
This sequence comes from Atopobiaceae bacterium, assembly GCA_051878835.1. GTDB lineage: Bacteria > Actinomycetota > Coriobacteriia > Coriobacteriales > Atopobiaceae > Olsenella_K. The sequence continues at coordinate 2,809 of JBJEKW010000099.1, read as the reverse complement.
CGGCGCGCACAAGGTCGTGGGCCTGGACCTGGAGGTGGGGGAGGTCAGCACCGTGGTGCCTGACTACTTCCGCGATTGCTTCAAGTGGGCCATCAAGCGCACGCAGTACATGCAGGAGTGCCAGCTGAACATCGTGGTGGTGCAGGGCGTCTCGTACTGCCGCGATTGCAGGCGCACGTACCGCACCACCCAGTACGGCAAGGCCTGCCCGTACTGCGGCGGATACGACACCTACCTGGTCACGGGCAGGGACGTCACCATCCGCGACATCCGCGTGGTGTAATAAAGGCCACATCGACGCGAGGGGGCGCCACCCGGGGTTTCCCAGGCGGCGCCCCCTTCGCTCTGTGTGGAGACGCTCCATGTGTCGGACAGAAGCATCTGTCACGTCAGGAGGCCCCCTCACGGGCACCTTTTGTGCAGAAGCCGTCGGGAGATCGCAAAGATCTTCTCGGCGGCTTCTTTTGGGTTGTTTTATGTCCGAAATCGTACTAACCTGGCATGGCCCGAACGGACGGACGCGTTCCGGGGCGGGCCTACAAATCACTCGGACGCAGCGACGGGAGGCCGGATGGACGAGGACCAGAAGGGCAAGAAGGACAGCTTGGACGTCGAGGAGCCCGACGTGCGCCAGATGGACATCATGTACCACGCGACCGACCGGCTGTACTCGGAGCTGGCGCGGGGCTGCGGGCTGTCGGACTCGGCGTACTGGATCCTGTACGACATCGTGGTGGCCGGTGGGACCACGGCAGTGCGTGACCTCAGCCAGACGTACTCCATGTCGAAGCAGACGGTGAACTCGTCGCTGAGGTCTTTGGTGCGCAAGGGCCTCGTGCGTCTGGAGTTCTGCGCGGGGTCGCGAAAGAACAAGGCGGTCATCTTGACCGACGAGGGACGGAAGTTCTGCGACCAGAGGCTGGTCCCGGCCATGCAGGCGGAGCAGCGGGCGTTCCAGACGCTGAGCCTGGAGGACCGACGGACCCTGGTCAGGCTCATAGGGCAGTACTCGGAGGCGGTCGGCGCACAGCTGGACGTGATGCGCGCGCAGGGGGGATCGAATTGAGCACACAACGGAACGCTCGGTGCGGGCTGGACGCCCGGGGGCCGTGGAAGCTTCTGGGCAGCCTGCTGGCGCCGTACGGCGGCATGGCGGTGGGCACCCTGGTGCTCCTTCTGGCCGACATCACGGGCATGCTGCTGATACCGACCGAGCTGTCGGCGCTGCTGAACGCTGCCATCGACGGCGCGTCGACCGACGTGCTGGCGGGGCATGCCGTCGCCATGCTGGTGGCATCGCTGGTGGGTTCCGGGGCCTGCATCGCCTCGTACTGGCTGGCGACGCGCCTGGCGGCACGGGTGGGTCGTGACCTCAGGGTGGCGGTGTATCGTAAGTCGCTGCAGCTGGGCGGCTCGGAGTTCCAGAGCATCGGCACTGGCTCCATGATCACGCGCACGCTGGGCGACGCCAACGTTGTGCAGCAGTCTCTGGTGACCAGCTTCCTGATGCTGGCGCCGCTGCCGGTGATCTGCGTGGTGTCCATGGTGCTGGCCTACTCCATCGACCCCGTGATGGGCAGGCTGCTGCTGGCGGTCACGCTGGCCATGGCGGCCATCTCCACCGTGGCCGTGGTCAAGTCGGCTCCGATCTTCGTGAGGATGCAGGAGCTGGTGGACCGCATGAACGCCCGCCTGCGCGAGGCCATCACCGGCGTGCGCGTGATCCGCGCGTTTGGCAGGGAGCGCCAGCAGCGCCGGCGCCTGGACGACACCTTCGAGGGGTACGCCCAAAGCGCCATCCGCGTGAACCTGGTGTTCGCCGTCACCGACTGCAGCTGCTTCTGCCTGATGAACCTGGTTGAGTTCGGCGTCATGTGGGTGGGCGCCGACCGCGTGGGCGCGCACGCCATGCAGATAGGCTCCATCACCGCGCTGGTGCAGTACGCCATGCTGATCCTTTTCTTCATGATGATGGCGCAGTTCGCCATCATCCAGCTGCCGCGTGCCATAGCCTGCCTGCGCCGAGCCTGCCAGCTGTTTGGCATCGAGCCGCAGATCAAGGACCCGCAGGTGGCGGGTGCCGTTGCCGGTCAGGTGGCTTCGGCGGCGACCGTGGAGCAGAAGCCTGTGGCCGCAACCCCGGCGCAGGGCGACGACGTGGTCGCCTCGTTCAGGGACGTCTGCTTCCGGTTTGACGACGCGTCCGAGGACACGCTGCACGACGTCAGCTTTAACATCCGTCGCGGCCAGACGTGCGCCATCATTGGCGGCACGGGCTCGGGCAAGTCCACCGTGGCAAAGATGCTGCTGCGCTTCCACGACGTGACCTTGGGTCAGCTGCTGGTGTGCGGGCGCGACGTGCGAGACATGCCGCAGGACCAGCTGCGCGGACAGCTGGCCTACGTGCCGCAGACGGCGTGGCTGTTCAGCGGGACCGTCGCGCAGAACCTGCGCGACGCGGACCCCCAGGCGACAGACGAGACCCTGTGGCACGCGCTCGACGTGGCGCAGGCGGACTTCGTGCGCGACCTGCCCGACGGCTTGCAGGCGCAGGTGGAGCAGGGAGGAAAGAACTTCAGCGGCGGCCAGCGCCAGCGCCTGGCAATAGCCCGTGCGATCGTGCGACAGGCCAGCCTCTACGTGTTCGACGATTCCTTCTCGGCCTTGGACTACCGGACAGACGCCGCGCTGCGCAGGCGCCTGGCTTCCGAGCTGGGGTCTGCGGCCGTGCTGGTCATTGCCCAGCGAGTCAGCACCATCCGCGACGCCGACCAGATAGTGGTCCTGGACGACGGACGCGTGGTGGGCA
>JBJEKW010000098.1:0-27355 GCA_051878835.1 Atopobiaceae bacterium | reverse complement strand
TGCAAACTGCGGCTGCACCACCCACGTGCCGTCGTCGGCGCAGACGCCCCACAGGCCGGTGGACTCGTCGCGGGCTGGTGTGCCATGCGAGGACCAACTGCAGGGCTGCTGTGCAAACCTGGGCTCAACCAGCCACGAGCCGTCCGCCTGCGCAAGGCCCCACAGGTTGGTGCCGGCGTCCAGTGCGGGCCAGGCAAAGGCCACGGTTCCCAGGGCGCTGGCGGACGAGGCACCGTCCTGGCTGCTGCCTTCGGAGGAGGACGTTTGGTCGTCCGCCTGCTGCACCAGGCCGTCCTCGTCCGTGGTATCCGAGTTGCTTGTGCCCCGCTGGCCATCCGTGTCGCCTAGAAGACCCGCCGGTCCAGCCTTGGCAAGGGCCTGCCACGCGAAGAATGCGCCCGCCGCGCATGCCGCACCCACGCCGGCCAGCAGCGCGCGTCTCGTTATACTCCGGGGCTGCCCGTGCTCTTCTTGGCCTCCTTCGGCGCTTGGGGAGGGCGTTTGGGGCTCTTGTGCGGGCAAGAAGGACGTGTGGCCAGCCACCGGGAGGCCCTGGGAGCGAAGCCACGACTCCAGCTGGTCCAGTAGCTCTCGCGTGTCGGGCCTGTTCTGCGGATCCTGCCTGATGCCGCTAAGGATGTCCGTGCACAGCTGTCGGTCGGCCCCGCGGTGGGGCACCAGGGGCGCCGGAGCCGTTGTGGTCTTCTCCAGGTAGTACGAGTACGACTTATCGGTGTGGAAAGGTGGGCGTCCGCTGTACAGCTCGTACAGGACGCTGCACAGCGCGTACACGTCCACCAGGGGAGACTTGCGCACCTCCTCCGATACGGGCACGTCCGACGTCAGCATCTCGGGCGGGGCGTATGCGGGGGTGCCGAAGCGCGGCGCCCCTGATGCGGTCAGAGCGCTGTCCGCGGGCGCGGGCAGGACGGAGCTACCGAAGTCTATGAGCACCACGTCGAACGACAGGTCGTCCACCTGCTGCTGGATGCTGCGGTTGTCGGTGCGCAGCATGATGTTCCTGGACGAGATGTCACGGTGCACCAGCGCGTCGCCAGGCCCTCCGGCGTTCAGCAGCACGCGCAGCACGGTGGCACCTATGGCACAGACCACGTCGGCACGCACGCCGGTGCCGTCGTGCGGTAGCGTCTTTGCCGCCTCCTGCAGCGTCTGGCCGCGCACCCACTCCATCAGTATGAGGGGCTCGTCGCCCACGTAGCCAAAGCCGTACACCAGAGGAAAGCCCGGCTTTCCCGAGACGGTCAGCAGGGCCTTGTACTCCTGGAACAGGGCGGCCTGTCCTTTGGCCTTGTGGTCACGTTGCGCCTGCGGGTCCGTCTGGTCGGAAGGCAGCACGCGCTTCACGGCCAGGACCAGGCCGTCCGTGGTGGTGGCACGGCAGACGTAACTGGTGCCGCCGCACTGTTTGTTGGAGGGCTTCTCGACGAGTAGCGTCTTGTACTTGCGCTGCGTGTTCTGAAGCTCCGGGCCCACGGCGAAGGCCGGTTCGAACGAGTCCAGCCGAAGGATGTCGGACGGCTTCTGGCTGTCCTGCGATGGTGTTGTGGTCATGCTTTGGCCCCGGAGTCTGTCAGCGCTTTCAGTCGCTGCTATCTTATGCGCCGAATTTCTGTGATTTGTTGCGCAACAAATTGGTATGTGCCTGGACGTAGGCTTGTGCCTGTCGAATGGGAAAGCCTGCCAAAGGGGAGGGCCAGCATGAAATGTCCTAGCTGCGGGGCGGAGAACCCCGCCAACTACCGCTTCTGCGCACGTTGCGGCACGAAACTGGAGCCGCAGGAGCCTCAGGCCCCGCAGCCGCCGGCAGGCCAGCAGCAGCCCAGCCAGCAGCCGGACGCATTTGACCCCAGCCAGATTCCGGCGGACCAGCTGACGCCCGTCACGGTGCCGCGCACCCTTTCGTATGGTGAGGTCCCCACTGGTAACGACGCCTATGCAGACCCTGACGCCGGCCAGACGCTGGCAGCGCCGACGGTGCCCATGGACGCCGCCTCCCGGCACGTCTCCGCCGATGCCTACGGGGCGCAGGCGGGGCAGAATGCCCCTGTGGTCCAGCCTGTGCCTCCCACCCTGCAGGCGGCCGTGCCGGTGGACTCTCCCGATGCGCAGGATTCCAAGCGCTCCAGCCGAAAGCAGGGCCGGAAGGACCATGCCAAGTCCGAGCGCCATTCTGGCGGTGCGGCGGCTGTGGTGGTCTTGGTGCTGGTGGCGATTCTGGGCCTGTTCGGTGCTGGCTTCTTTGCCTGGCAGTACATAAACAAGCAGGACGCCGAGATTTCGCAGCTGCGCCAGCAGGTCAGCGACCTGCAGTCAAAGGAGCAGAGCGCATCTCAGTCCAGCCCCTCGAACTCCGGCAGCAACGGCAGTTCGGACAGCTCCTCCTCGCAGCAGTCGTCCGGCAGCACCACGGCAGCCTCCAACGACACCGGCTCCGGCAGCTCCACGGTCAGTAACTCCGGCTCCACGACGCAGGACTACTCCGCCTACTCGAGCTATGTCGGCACCTGGACGGGCGACTTGAAGGAGACCGACTCGTACAACATCTACACGATTGCCTACAAATGTTACGGGGCATCCACCCATCCCATATCGATACAGATCAAGAACATCGCCTCGTCGGGGCAGGCAACAATCGTGTGCAGCGTTCTGTATCACGGGCACAAGATGAGCAATCTCACGAACGACGCCGCCTCGTGCGATGGCGACAACTACCTGACCACGGGAGACATCACCACGACCTTTGACCCGGAGCAGGGTTTTAGCTTCAACTACACGCCCGATGGTGAAAATACAAAGCTCGAGGTCAAGGCGACGCCTGACACCTCTTCCTCGGACAACGTCACGCGCTTCAACGTCACGGTAGTGAGCACGTTTGTCGAGCATGAGAGCGTGACTGACACCTACACCATCACGAAGACCGCCTAACACCACCACCTGCGTTTCCCTCGTCCCCGGCTCTGTCGGGGACGTCCTATTTGGAGATGATTTCCGTGTACTGCACTCACTGCGGTGCCCAGATTCCGGATGGCTCGAAGTTCTGCACCAGCTGCGGGGCTCCCGTAGATGCCGCCGACGAGGCACCCGCGAGCCAACCCTCCACCGCGTCCGACCAGTCCGATGCCACCTCGGTACTTGGCACGGCCGGTCAGGCACCCTACGCGGCCGCAGACCAGCCACCCTACACGAACCAGCCGCAGTACGGCGCACAGCCGATGACGCCTCAGCCCGCGCCCGCACCTCAGCGCCAGTCCAACGCTCCCCTGGTAGCCTGCGTCACGGTGGCCATCGTGGCGGTGGCGCTGGCCGCAGTCGTGGGTCTGCGCTACTTTGGCGTGCTGGGCAGCCCCGACTTCCTCAGCTTCCTGCCCGTGCAGTCGGGCACGCCGCAGTCTGCCACGCAGTCGACCGCCTCGACCTCGCAGGGCTCCTCCATTGCATCGGGCTCCTCCTCGACCGCGGCTACGGTGACCGTGCCCGCGGTCACGGGCCTCAGCCAGGACCAGGCAGCCCAGCAGCTGCAGAGCGCCGGCCTCCAGGTGGGCAACGTGACCACGCAAAAGAGCGACGAGGCCGCGGGCACGGTCATCAGCCAGTCGGTCACGGGCTCGGCAAGCAAGGGGTCGTCCATCGACCTGGTGGTCGCCGCCCAGAAGCACAAGGTCTTCTCGGTCATCCACAAGGACGTGACCTGGGATCAGGCCGAGCAGTACTGCGAGTCGCAGGGCGGCACGCTGGCGTGCATCGCGAGCGCAGACGAGTGGAACCAGGTGACGAAGCTGGCGGACGACGACGGCCACAACGTGTACTGGATTGGCGCCAAGCGCAGCGGCTCCACGTGGTCGTGGGTCGACGGCAGCGACTTCCAGTACATCCACTGGGCTGCGGGCGAGCCCAACAACGAGGGCGGGCAGGAGAACTGCGCGGCCATCCTGTACGCGCACGACACGTTCAACATGTACGACGAAAAGAACGACGTCTCGTCCGAGTACCCCGCATCCTACGTTGGCTTTGTCATGCAGAAGTACGAGTAAGAAGCACGAGAAGGGACCTACCATGTTTTGCACGAAGTGTGGACAACAGAACCCGGACGGGGCGAAGTTCTGCAGAGCATGCGGCGCGCCCCTAAGTCCCGCCGTTGCCATGCCTGGCGCGGGGCCTGCCGCTGCAAACATGCAAGGCGCAGACGTGCCCGGGCCGAACGCATACCCCACGAGTTCTGCCGCGCCGGGCCTTGCGCCCCAGGCTGCCCCCGCTCCCGTGGTGCACGTGACTCTGGCGAAGCCTGACTGGATGCAAGGCGACGTCGTCGCGCGCGTGGTCGTGTGCGCGATGGTGGCCGTCACCCTGCTGGTCTCGCTGAACACCGGCTGGTTCCGGACGGGGTCAGACACCCTGCGCGCCTCGAACGCCACGGCAAGCGTAGTTGGCGGGCTCAGTGACTTCTCGAGCGCGCTCGGAGGCAGCTCATACGACTCCGACTCGCTGCGGCTCCACAGCGAGTACACGCTTTCCAACCTGCACGAGTTCTTCGAGACCGTGGCAAACTACGACGAGCTGATGGACTACAGCTCCAGCTCGGCCGAGTCGATGTCCCAGGCGTACTCCGTCATCCCCGTGCTTGCCATCGTTCTGGGCATAGGATCCATCGTCTCCTATGCTGCGTGGAGGAACAGCATCGCGGTGTATGCAACGATGGTCTACATTGGGGCCGTTGCCCTCATCACACCGTCTGTCATCACTTCCGGCAGGGGCGACCTGGACGCTACGGGCATGCTGGTCTTTAGCGTCGTGCTGGCGGTCGCGACATATGTGGTGACCGTGATATGCCAGATGCGCTTTCCAGAGAAGGCGTCGAAGTAGCCCGCCTGATCTAGAAGCGATACCGAATGGGGCATCGGGATTCCGAACCACGTATCACCAGAGGTTCGGGACCCGATGCCCTTCTGTCATGCGTCGTTGCTCTGCTGGGAGTTGCCCGTGAGCCTGAGTGCGAGCCTACAGCCCCAGCGCGCTGGCGATGCCCGACCACACGATGCCGAAGAACTCTGCGATGGGATTCGATGCCGAGCTGGGGGAGGTGCTGCCGTCCGAGGTCGAGCTGCCGTCGGAGCTGCTCGACGTGCTCCCGGAGTCGGAGCTGTCGGAGTCCGTCGAGCTGCCGTTGACCCCGTCGCTGTCCATGGTGAAGCTGGTCTGCGTGGCGTACTCGTCGTCGAAGCCGCTGCGGTCGATGAGGTCGGTCGATGCGCTGGTGGAGCCCGTGCCGTCGTAGCTGGTGGAGTAGGTCCCTGTGACCGTGACGGTGTAGTCGGAGTCGCCTTGCACCACGGTCTGCCCTCCCGCCACGATGGTCACGGTGCGACCCTGGTCGTCCTGCACGGTGCCACCCGACGCCACGCTGAGGTTGGACACGGTGGAGTCGCCCGTCACGACCCACGCGCTGCCGTCGTCTACGCTGACGCTGATGGGGGAGTCGCTGGTGGAGGACGACGTGGCCGACGCGTTCTGCGTGATGCTGGCGGCGCCCTTCCACGTGCTGTTGCCCGTCAGGTACAGCGCCAGCGACGAGATGCTGTCCACGCTGACGTTGCCCTCCAGCTGCTGCTCGTTGGCGGTCAGCGTGGCGGTGGCGCCGTTGGAGCCAGCCGAGCCCCAGCTGTTGGAGTCGTTGCCCTCCACCTGGATCAGGTTCGCGGCGCTGGAGTCGTAGCCCAGCGTCGTGTTTTGCAGGTACAGGTTGGCCGTCGTGTTGGTCAGGTAGAAGAACGAGCCCGACTGGATGGAGCTGGACAGCGTGGAGTCCACCGCCTGGAACGTGGCGGCCTCGCCCGTGGTGGACTCGGCGTCGCCCGAGGTCGACTGGTAGATGATGACTGCGTTTGCCACGGGGTCGGACGCCGTCTTTGACGTGTTCGTGCTGGTAAGGGTGGAGTCGTGTATCAGGATGGCGTTGAGCCCCTCCATGCCCGCTATCTGGCTGTTCGTCGAGGTGCCCGTGACGTTGTCCACCTGGATGTCTCCCGTGGAGTACAGGATGGGCGAGCCGGAGCCCGCGGTGCTCAGGTCCGAGTTCGTCACGCTGACCGAGCCTCCGCCGCGGTCGGTCGCCACGGTGGCACTATGGTCGCCCTGGGTCTGGGCACTCACCTGGTTTGCCAGGATGGTGCCGTCGTAGGTGGCGTCCAGGCCGCGGGAGTTGCCCGCGCTCGTCTGGATGCTGACGTCGTTGGCCAACACCGTGGCTCCGTCTGTCGAGAAGATCGCGTTCGAGCCCTCGCTCGTCGCGCAGAGCGAGCTGCCCGTCACCTTCGCGGTGGTGGAGTCGCCCACGGCCAGCAGGATGGAGTTCACGCCATAGAAGTTGCAGTTGTCGCCGTTGGTGTCGTCGCCCGACTTCTGCAGCGTGGAGTTCGTGATTTCCAGGGTGCCGCCGTTCTGGGCCAGGGCGGCGTTCTGGTCAGCCTCCGTAGCGCTGACGGACTGCCCGTCGGCTGACTGCTGGGTTCCGTCTGCCGTCAGAGCGCCATTGAGCGTGCCCGTGTAGTCATAGGTCATCGTGTTGGCGCCGCCGCCCGCTTCTCCGGGAGCCTGGCCGGGCATGGAGCCCGAACTTCCGGGCATGCCACCCGAGGGAGGCTGGCTGGGTGCGCAACCCGCGGAACTCTCCGCCGACTGCCCAGCGGATCTGCTTGCGGAGCCATCGTCCGCCAGGACGTATGTGGGACACAGACTCATAGCCAGCGCTCCCGTGGCCACCGCCACGCCTACTCTCCGTAACAGCTCGTCGGTTCTTCCGGACCCCTGCTGAGGACGCTCGTACATGGTTCCCTCCCTGCGTCTGGACCGCGCGCTGAGCGTATGCCTGCGTCGACTGTGCGGTCGTGCCGGCACGCCCGCGTGCGAGGACTGTGCGCCTCCGACACATGCGTCGGATTGCGTGTGTTCTTCTCCGCTAGTCTCGTCAGGCTGTTTCAAGGAAGCGTCGTGTGGAATAACCCCACGACATTGAAGCGCCCGTGCATTCAGGTTGAATGCACGGGCAGGGAGGTTGACTCTGGCTGATGTGCCTGGGTGACGCCAGCTACCGTGGCAACGGCGTCAATTGTGGTCGCTAGCTGGGCGGGATTGGTCTTCACGCCGGGCGGGCTGCACCTGGTACGCGCGCTAGCCCACGTGCTCGTTCACGTAGAAGTTCTTCAGGGCCTCCTGTGGGTCGCTGCCCACGAGGTCCTTGCGCGCCACCTGCATGACCACGCGGTGCGTGCCCTTGTACGGCGAGTCCTCCTCCATCACGAACCAGTAGGACCGGTCGCTGGCGCGGCCTATCTCCGACACGGACCTGTAGCCCTCCATTCCCATGTTGGGCGCCTCTCCCACGTCGTAGTGGGCGATGGGGTCAGAAAAGCCGCAGAACTTCTCTGCCTTTGCCAGGTAGGCGAGGGAGGCGGTGGGGCCGCTGAGGTCGCCGGGGTAGTCGGTGACCCAGTAGCCTATGGGATCGTCGTCTGCCGTCGTGCCATAGGGACGGAAGCCCACGAAGTCATAGCTCTGCGCGGGCGGGTCGTCGGGTGCCTCGTCTATCTGCATGCGGCCCTTTCCAAACTCCAGGATGCCGCAGCCGTCCTTGTGCCATTCGACCCATGTGCCGGCGTCCATCGCCTGCGTCCAGCCCTTCCAGCTGAGGTACTTCTGCTGGCTGTCGCGCGACACCACCATGTAGTCGCTCAGGTACAGCTCGCTGCGGGCGCCGGGGGAGGCCACGTACACGGTCACGGTCTGGCCGGGGATGACCTTTGTGCCGGCCACGGGGTCGGTTGCGACGACCTGGGGGTAGCGCTGAGCGCTCTCCTGCCACTGGACGTTTGCCGTCAGGCCCACGTCCTGCAGCGCCTTGGTGGCGTCGTCCTGGTTCTGGCCGGTTACGTCGGGCACGGCAACGGCGTTGTCCTGGCCCTCGTTCTGGACGATGGTGGTCTGATCGTTGCCGGTCGTCTGGTCCGTCGCGGCGCTCTGCGTCTGGTCGGACGACTGGGAGCTGCTCGTGGAGGCTGTGGCGTCCGAGCCGCCCGTACAACCCGTCAGCGGGACGCAGGCCAGGCCTCCCAGAGCCAGCGCCGCAACGACCGCTCCGGCGACGATGCCATTTGGCCTGCGACGGTTGGTGCCATGAGTCCGGTTGAACATGGCGGCTCCTTTGGTCAAACCGGTGATTAGGTTGCATTCAGGATATACCCAAAACTTTCTGACAATCGATTCTGCGCGTTCGTGGACTGCACGAACATGGTGGTTTTCCCGGTGGATGGGGTCGGCTTATAATCGACTCTGCCTAGAGGAACCATCCAAAAGCCAGAAGGACACCATGACGCGCAACTGCCAGATCATCACCGACTCCCCGTGCGACCTCACCGCGGAGTACCTCGCCGAACACGACGTGAAGTACCTGCCCTTCTCGTACACCGAGGCCGGAAAGCCGGATGGTGGGCTGCATGGCGTGGACGACCTGTTCCAGAGCCGCTCGGCCCACGAGTTCTACGAGGGAATCCGCAACGGCGCCAGCCCGAAGACCTCCCAGCCCTCGCAGGGCGAGTTCGACAAGGCGTTCCGCCAGATCATCCAGGCGGGGGAGCCCACGGTGTACCTGTGCTTCAGCAGCGGCATCTCGGGCTGCTACAACGGTGCCTGCGCCGTGCTGGACCGCCTGCGCGAGGAGTACGGGGCGGACAACGTGCCGCTGCAGATCGTGGACCTGCGCATCGGCTCGACGTCGCAGACGCTGCTGATCATCGAGGCCATCCGCCAGCGCGACCGCGGGCTCACGGCCGACCAGATGGTGGCCTGGGCCTCTGACGCCCGCTACCACGTGCAGACGGTGTTCACCCTGGACAGCCTGGACGCCCTGCGCCGCGGCGGGCGCATCCCCCCGGCGGCCGCCAAGCTGGCGTCGCTCCTGGACGCAAAGCCGCTTCTGAGCTGGGACCTGGAGGGCGAGCTCACCATCCTGGGCGTGGCCCGCGGCCGCAGGAAGTCCATCAAAAAGATGGTTGCCTACTTCAAGAAGTACCACGACTCCAGCGTGTATCGCAGCGAGGTCGCCGGAGACGACGGAGGCGAGGTCGTGTGCCTGGGCAATGCCGACTGCGCCGACGAGGAGCCCGGCCTGGAGGAGATGGTGCGCCAGGCGGACCCCAACGTCAGCTTCGTGGTGAACACCATCGGCCCCACCATCGGCTGCCACGTGGGCCCGGGCATGATGTCTTTGTGCTTCTGGGGCGCCGACCGACGCAACGGAAAGATCGACACGGGCAAGCGCTAACGCATACCGCAACGTCTGGGCGGTCGGGCATCCGGCCGCCTTTTTGCTATGGGAGAAGAACATGCTGCGCGCGAACTACCACACCCACACCACGATGTGCGACGGCACGAACACGGCCGAGGAGATGGTCCAGCAGGCCATCAAACTGGGCTTCTACCACCTGGGATTCTCGGGCCACATGGACCCCGACATCCACATGGACTGGGATGCGTACGTGGCCGAGATCGGTCGCCTGCGCAGCAAGTATGCCGACCAGCTGGACATCCTGATGGGCGTCGAGCTGGACAACGTCTACGACCCCGCCTGCTGCCCCGGCGCCGAGTACGTCATCGGCTCCACGCACTTCCTGGACGTGCAGACCCCCGTGCCCATGAGCGTGGACAACTCGCCCCAGATGATGCAGCAGCTGTGCCGCGAGTACTACGGCGGGGACTGGCTGGCGCTGTGCCGCGCGTACTACCAGCTGGAGGCCCAGGTGTACGACCGCACGCACTGCACGTTCGTGGGCCACTTCGACCTGGTGACGCGCTTCAACGACCAGCTGCACTTCGTGGACGAGACCAGCCGTGCGTACCTGGACCCCGCCCTGGAGGCCATGGAGCACCTGGTGAGCCAGGGTGTGCCGTTCGAGATAAACTGCGGCGCCGTGAACCGCGGGCGCAAGAAAGAGCTGTACCCGCGCACCGAGCTCCTGCGCGCGCTGCACGACTTCGGCGGCCAGATCTTCATCAGCGCCGACGCGCACCAGAGGGAGCTTCTGAACGGCGCCTTCGACGTGGCCGTGGCCAAGGCCATCGAGTGCGGCTTCACGCATGTGAACGTGCTGGAGCACGGCCCCTTGGGCCAGGTGCGCATGCGCCAGCTGGCTCTGGACACGCTGTAGGGGCAGGGCCTCGCCCTCGCTACGCCTGGGTGGCGCCCAGTCTTTCGCTGAGCCACGAGCGCAGGATGACGGCATGGTTCACCTGCGGGTCCTTTGCGGCGTACAGCAGGGTGATCTTTGCGGGGTCCAGCTGGCGCAGGTGCTCCACCTCCTGGGCGGCGTCCTCGCTGGTGTCCAGCTCCTGCAGGTAGCGGCCCTTGAAGGAGGGGAAGTTCTCCGCCTTGTGGGCAAAGGCCTTGCGCGCCTCGGTCGAGGGTGCCAGCGACTTGGCCCACTCGTCCATGGCCAGTGCCTCCTTGCGGATGCCGCGCGGCCACAGCCTGTCCACCAGGATGCGGTACACGTCGTCAGCCGAAGGCTCCTCGTACACACGCTTTATCTGGACTTCCATGGCCCCTCGATTCTGTCGTGGCGGGGCCTTGTGGGTGCGCGCTCCGCGGGTGCCTTGCGGCGTCGTCCGCGGCGCTTCCGAGCGGTGAGGCTTCGGGTCCTGCCGGTGTTGATGCGGGCGCGTGCCGGTCTGCCCTTCTTGCCGACGGCTTGGTCGTGACTGCGGCTTGCCCGGCTGTCGAAGAGTTACCCGTGATGGCATGCGCCAACCTGTGTTCATCCTAGTCTCCGAAACGCCATGCCGCTGTTGTAATTGCAACGATACGCAGATGGTTCGGATACGTGCTGCGACTGGATTTGCTGCTGCTATGATGGGACAGTCCAACCCGTCCTAGGAGGAGAAATGCCCCGTCCCGCAAAGCCATCCTGCGTGCTGTTCGACTTCGACGGGGTGTGCGCCGACACCGAGAAGTACGGCCTGCAGCTGGACCGCGAGGTGTACCAGCAGTTCGGCATCGAGCCCACCCAGGAGCAGCTGCACTCGCTGGTGGGCACCACCGGGCTGGAGAGCATCCCCGCGCTGTTCAGGGAGTACGGCATGGACGTGTCGGCGCAGGAGTTCTTTGCCAGGCGGCGTGACAACGTGTCCATCTATCGCGACTTCCCCCTGGAGGTGCAGCCGGGCCTGCTCCCGCTGCTGGCCGACCTGCGCAGTCGCCGCATCCCCACGGGGCTCGTCTCGACCACGGCGGCGCAGTCCATCCTGTACGCTCTGAACCGCCTGGGGCTTATGGCCTGCTTCGACGTCGTGGTGTGCGGCGACATGGTTCAACACCACAAGCCCGATCCGGAGCCGTACCAGCGTGCGATCGAGGCCTTGGGTGTTGGCGCCGCGGAGGGCATCGCCGTGGACGACTCGCCCACGGGCATCAGCTCGGCCAAGGGTGCCGGGCTCTACGTGCTGGGATATGCCGGCGCCAGCATAGTGCAGGACACCAGCCAGGCCGACGAGACCATCCGCACCTTCGAGGGGCTGCAGCTGTAAAGAAGAACATGCGCCGTTGCAACTGGATGCGCTTCCGCAGGCCCGAAGGCGGCGTCAGCGGCTGCCTCTTGGTTGCAGGCATGGGATGGAAAAGCCGCCACCACGTTTCGTGATGGCGGCTGCAAAGAAGTTCTTCTTGCCAGTCCTTGCCAGCTAGGCCAGCGTGGTGGCCAGGTCCAAAAGCTCGCGCACGTCGCGCTGGGTGGTGGCCCAGCTGGTGACGAAGCGGATGACCTTGCTGCCGTCGTCCAGGGTGTAGAACGTCTCGCACCCGCAGGCGTCGACGAACGCCTGCTCCTGCTGGGGCGTCACCACAAAGAACTGCTGGTTGGAGTCGCTGGGGCGGTAGGGCGTGTATCCCAGGTCCAGAAGGCCGTCGCGCAGGTTCAGCGCGCAGTCGTTGGCGTGGCGGGCCAGCTGCCAGTACAGCGCCTCGTCCGCCTCGCCGTAGTTCAGCGGGTCGAAGGCGGCCTCGAACTGCACGCCCAGCACGCGCCCCTTCGCCATGAGGCCGCCGCGCTCCTTTACCAGGAAGGGGAAGGCCTCGCGCAGCTGGGGGTCCGTCATGACCATGGCCTCGCCGCACAGCATGCCGTTTTTTGTGCCACCCAGGTAGAAGGCGTCCACGCTCTGCGCGATGTAGGGCAGCGTCAGGTCGTTCGCCGGCGAGGTGAGCGCGGAGGCCAGGCGCGCCCCGTCCAGGAACACCTTCAGGTCGTGGCTGCGTGCCCAGTCGCAGATGGCGTCCAGGCGATCGCGGGTCCAGACGCCACCCAGCTCGGTCGTGTCGGTGATGTAGGCCAGGGCGGGCTTGGTCATGTGCCTGCCGGTGGAGGTCTGGAACTGCCAGACCTTCTCGGCCTCGTCCGGGGTCAGGAAGCCCGAGTCGTCCGCGGTGGGCAGCACCGTGCGGCCGCAGGCGGCGATGGCGCCCGTCTCGTGCACGTTTATGTGGCCGTCCCTCGTGCAGATGACGCCCTCCCAGTCGCGCAGCATGCCGGTGACGCCGATGATGTTGGCGCTGGTGCCGCCCGTGCAGAACTCCACGTCGGCCTCGTCGGCGGTGAGCCCCGCCTCGGCGCGGATCAGGCTGCGTGCACGCTCGCAGTGCGGGTCATCCTCGGTGTAGCCGGATATCTGCTGCTCGTTCGTGCGGACCAGCGCCTGCAGTATGGCGGGCGCGGCGCCCTCCGAGTAGTCGTTGCGAAACATGCGCATGGCTTCGTCCTTTCGTGTGACGTGCGTGGCAGGGGCCGCTTCCGATTGGAATTGCTCCCGGTTGAGTCGGAATTCGATAGTTGCTGTGGCGGGCGTTGAGCTCGCAACGCTTCGCTTGCATAGAAAATAGTACCTTTCGCAGTCAGAAGCTGGGACTTTGCCAAGCAACGGATTAAAATTCGCACCTTGTGTTTCGGGAATGTCTCAGGAATGTTGAGGGCGGAATCCGTTTGGGTGCAGGGGAGTACACTGCACACCAAGTTGAGCGATGCCCCCGCGCGGGGTCGTCGTTCGCAAGCCTCTGGCAGGAAAGCGCACCCGCGTCTCCAACGGTCAGCCCATGCCGGCTCCTTTGCCGGCGCCTCTGTCCCAGATCCGGCGCGGTCGCCCATGGTGCGGGCGTCCACTCCCGCATCGCCACGGCTGTGCCGGTGTCCACTCCGGCGTCGTCGTGGCCTTTCTTGCCTGACGGAACCTAGGGCTTGCGGGTGCGGTCGCGCGCAAGGGCACCTGTCAAAAGGAGCTTGCAATGCAAAAGAAGGACATCGACTGGGGTAGCCTCGGCTTTGCCTACATGCATACCGACTACAGCTACGTCTCGAACTACAAGGACGGCGCTTGGGACGAGGGCACGCTCACGCCCGATCACACCGTCACGCTGTCCGAGTGCGCCGGCCTGCTGCACTACTGCCAGGAGGTCTTCGAGGGCCTCAAGGCTTACACCACCAGGAAGGGCGACATCGTTTGCTTCCGCCCTGACCAGAACGCAGAGCGCATGTACAACTCCGCCAAGCGCATCTGCATGCCGCCGTTCCCCAAGGACCGCTTCGTGAAGGCCGTCGAGGAGGTCGTCAAGGCCAACGCTGCCTGGGTGCCTCCCTTCGGCTCCGGCGCTACCCTCTACATCCGCCCGCTCATGTTCGCGACCGGTGACGTCATTGGCGTGAAGCCTGCTGACGAGTACCAGTTCCGCATCCTCGTGACCCCGGTCGGCCCGTACTACAAGGGCGGCGTCAAGCCCGTCAAGCTGCAGGTCTCCAAGTACGATCGCGCGGCGCCGCACGGCACCGGCAACATCAAGGCTGGCCTCAACTACGCGATGAGCCTCTACCCCAGCGTCGAGGCGCACTCCAAGGGCTACGCCGACAACATGTTCCTCGACCCCAAGACCCGTACCTACGTCGAGGAGTCCGGCGGCGCAAACATCCTCTTCGTCAAGGAGGACGGCACCCTCGTCGTTCCGCAGTCCTTCACCGACTCCATCCTTCCTTCCGTCACGCGCCGCTCGCTGGTCGACGTGGCCCAGAAGATGCTGGGCATGAAGGTCGAGCAGCGCCCCGTCAAGTTCCAGGAGATTCTCGACGACGAGTTCGTTGAGGCGGGCATGTGCGGCACCGCCGCGGTCATCTCGCCCGTCGGCGAGGTCGACAACGACGACGTCCATTACGTCTTCAAGAGCGGCATGGAGAACGTCGGCCCCGTCATGAAGAAGCTCCGCGAGACCCTGACCGGCATTCAGTCCGGCGAGATCGAGGACAAGTTTGGCTGGGTCCACAAGATCGACGTGGAGTAGGTTCCAGCCAGCCGTTTGACGGCAACGCGCCGCAGGTAGATGCCATTGCGATGCGATGGTTTCCGTTGCAGCGCAGGCAGGCGCTGCCACATAGTTTGCATTGCAGACAGGCGCTGCCGCATAGCATGAGCTGCAGGCGCGTCAAAGCATGAGCCCCCGTGCTTCCCACCCTACAGTGGGCTGCCCGGGGGCTTCTCTTTGTGGCGACTGACTACTGTCCTGCGATTCGCCTTGCAGCCGCGCGATTCGCCTTGCGGCCCTGGTTTCTTACCCCTGCCGACTTGCGCACTTCTTCTTGCCCTCCATGCTTTTGGCTGACTGCTCAATGGACTTGCCAACTGGGAATGTCGAAATATCTTCGCAGGTAGATGCACTGGATTGCTGAAATCTACAAACCGACCGGCATGAGCCTCGGAACGATTTCCAGCACAAGTGCCCGACGGATGCGGCGCATCGGTTTTCAAAAGTCCCTGTTTCTACAATTTCTGGTTGCTCACGAGAAGCGCTCTGGTGGAGGTCCCGTCTCATTTGGTTGGCACGTGCCGGCTACTCCGATTACTACGATTTGGAATTGGAGTAGGTCCGGCGCCCCGACCTGGAGTTACTGCTGGCCAGCCGCCCCGACCTGGCGATATGGCCGCCCCGACCTGGATTTACTGCTGGCCAGCCGCCCCAATCAGGAAATCGACTACGTTGGGTAGATCGCGCGCAGCCCCCTGCGAGAGTCACCCGATGAAAAACGACCGAGAATCCGAATTGGAGAGGGTATTTAGCGCACCCCTGAGTATCCAAGCCGATAAAACTTACGGACAAAATCACTAAAGTATTTCATACGCTTTCAGAATAAGGGTCAAATACTCGACCAGTCGGAAAACGCCCTCTCCAACTCGCCATCACAGTCGTTTTCCACGCAGTGACTATTTTGCATGACGGTAGTGCGCCCCAACACCCGCGCCTCAATCGTCATGTTCCACAGCGACTGCGCGAAGGGCCGTTTCATGACTGGACGTCAGGCGAGGAGCCGGCGGTTCACTGGTCGTCAGCCTCGTCCTCGGCTAGGAAGTCCAGCAGGCGGACGATACGCAGGTCGGGTACTATCCACAGGGCAAATGCCAGCAAGATGCCAATCACTGCCAGGTGCGAAGCCGGCATGACAAGTGCCAGAACTAGGGCCAGGGCCTCGAAGGCCAGCGTCAGGCGCTCCTTCAGAAGGGAGCGCTTCTTCATGCGCTGCCACAGCCTGGCTTGGGGCGTCGACGGCTTCGAGGAAGCCTGACCCTCTCCCAGGTCCTGGCGGATGACGCGCTCCAGGTTCATGTAGGTCAGAGAGACCAGCATGTTCAGGACCACGTAGCATACGGTCGGCAGCGCGGCGAACGAGGTCTTCTGCATCCAGTCCGTGGCCACGGGAAAGAACGACAGGACAAAGAGGAAAGCCAGGTTGGACCAAAGCGTGCGCCCGTTCACGCCGCACGCCAGCTTCAGCAGGTGATGGTGGTTGTTCCAGTAGGTGCCCACGCCGATGAAGCTGACGGCGTAGGCGGCGATGGCGGGCAGGAGCCCCACGAAGTCCGAAAGGCTGCTGCCCTCGGGTGCGCTGATTCCCAGCACCGTGATTGTGATGATGATGGCGATGACGCCATCGCTGAATGCCTCCATGCGGCCCTTGTCCATGCGTCCTCCTGACATGCCGTCTCTTTTGCCGCATAGAGTTTAGCCTTGGACGCGGGCGTGAACAGGGGACGGAGAAGGGTTCATCTGGCAAGAAGGACCCAACTGCTCGTTTTCCCGTGCGCTATGTCATGACTTAGCGTTGTTAGCCCTACGCGTTGCGACGGTGCCGCTCGCTGGGGCTCATGCCGCACCACGAGTTGAACGCGCGCAGGAAGCTGTTGAGTTCCAGGTATCCCAGCAGGTGGGCTATCTGGTCCGTGCCCATGGCCGTGGTCTTTAGGTAGTGCTTGGCCAGCAGCTCGCGCGTGGCCGTGCGGATGAGGTTCACGAGGAAGGCGAACTCCAGCTGCACGAGGAAGCTAGGCATCGCGAGGTCCGCGTCACCGCAGGTCATCTCCACGGAGAGGGTGCCGTCCTTCTCGTCCACGAGAAACTCCATGGGGCCAATCAGGCGCTTGTAGCGCGACAGGCGCTCGGCGCAGGTGCGAGGTGCGCCGCGGGGGCGCCGGGAGGGCGCCGCGGTGCATCGCATGTCTGCCACGAGTGCGCCGCGAGGAGCTTCGCGTCCAGATGAGCACCATAATGCGTGTCCCCGTTCGCGCCCCGCCGCCAGAACGGATGCTCTTCTTGGCCTGCGGCTCTGCTATCGTGGAGCCGCTTGTTGGTTGCAGGAGGAGGCGGGACCATGGATGTCCAGGGGCGCATACGCGAGGCGAAGGACCTGACCCCCGCCGAGCGGCAGCTGGCGAACACCATCCTGATGATGGGGGACCGCCTGCAGTCGTGCGGCATAAAGGAGCTGGCCAGCGCCGCGTCGTGCTCGGTGGCCACGGTGCACCGGTTGTGCCGCAAGCTGGGCCTGGAGGGCTTCAAGGATCTCAAGGTGCAGCTGGCCAAGGCGTCGGAGCACCGCCGGCTGCATGGCGACGTGGACATAAACATGCCCTTCGGCGCCGGGTGGGACGCGTCACGCGTGGCGTCCAGTCTGGACTCGCTGTATGAGGCCACCCTCTCGCAGACGCTGGAGCTTCTGGACATGGACGCGCTGGACCACGCCGCCAACCTGTTGGTCAATGCGTCGCAGGTAGACGTGTACACGCAGTCGCACAACCTGTACCCTGCCCAGATGTTCGTGGACCGCATGCTGTCGGCGGGCCGCTGCGCAACGTGCTTCGAGAGCATGGAGCGACAGACGCGCACGGCGCTGGCCTCGGACGACTCGCACGTGGGGTTGTTCGTCTCGTACTCCGGCGTGTCGGAGGTCCACGGTCGCATCATGCCCATACTGGCCGAGCGCTCGGTGCCCATGATACTGGTGGGCACGCCGGCTGCCATGCGCCGCAATCCCGGGCTGGACGTCTACCTGTGCATCAGCGATGCCGAGAGGTACCAGAACCGCATCACGCAGTTCGCCTCTCACCTGGCCGTGCAGTACGTGCTGGACGCGCTGTTCGGCTGTGTGTTCTCGCGCACGTGGGACAGCAGCATGCGCTTCCTGCGCGATTCGCTGCCCTACACCAGGAAGCCCGGCCTGGTCGACGGAACCGAGCGATAAGGGCGCGATGGAACAGAAGGGCGCATTGGCGCGGGACGTACCGCGTGGTGCGTATGCGCCGGGGCGAGCACGTTCTTCTTGACATGCTCGGCGCCGGGGGTACGCCATTGCGCGGGCGAACGACCCTCCGTCCCTTGTACGCCACGCGGTATACTGCTGCACCGAACACCGTGGAAGGCGGGCCGGCTGGCCGGACCGCTCGTGGCCGCGGTTGGGATGCCGCGCGGGTGACCCCCGCCGGCCAATCGAAGGAGATTTGCAGTGGCACAAAGGGTTCAGGGAACCGAGGATCTGTACGACGGCTACATGCGCGCGTGGCAGCACATGCAGGACGTGGCGCGCGATCTGTTTGAGTCGTACGGCTTCAACATGATCGAGACGCCCGCCATCGAGCAGGTGGCGACCTTCGTCCACGGCATCGGCGAGTCCACCGACGTCGTGCGCAAGGAGATGTTCCGCGTGTTCTCCGGCGCCCTGATGGAGCGCCTGCTGGAGGCCGGCTCCGAGAGCGGGTTGAAGGCAAAGCAGCGCCTGGCCATGCGCCCCGAGGGCACGGCCGGCGTGGTGCGTGCCGCGGTCGAGCACAACTTCGTGCCGCAGGGAGGCGCGCCAAAGAAGCTTTGGTACGCCGAGGCCATGTTCCGCGGCGAGCGTCCCCAGAAGGGCCGCCTGCGCCAGTTCCACCAGGTGGGCGTGGAGTGCCTGGGCGCCCCCGACCCCGCCATGGACGCCGAGTGCATCATCATGCTGATGGAGTTCTACAAGCGCCTGGGCTTCAAGCCCGAGCAGCTGCACCTGTGCATCAACTCCATGGGCGACGCCAAGTGCCGTCCGGCGTATCGCGAGAGCGTGCGCCAGTACATCTATGACCACAAGGACCAGATGTGCGAGGACTGCCTGGAGCGCGCCGAGATCAACCCGCTGCGCAGCTTCGACTGCAAGAACGAGCACTGCCGCGCGGTCATGAAGAACGCCCCGCTGGTGACCGACAACCTGTGCGACGAGTGCGCCGCCCACTATGCCCAGGTCAAGAAGTACCTGGACGAGGCAGGCATCGCCTACGAGGAGGACCCCACGCTGGTGCGCGGCCTGGACTACTACACCCGCACCGTGTTCGAGGTCGACGTGCCGCAGGCGGGCGTCGGCGCCATCGGTGGCGGCGGCCGCTACGACGGCCTGGTCGAGCTGGAGGGCGGCAAGCCCACGCCCGGCATCGGCTTTGCCGTGGGCTTCGAGCGCATCGCCCTGGCCCTGCAGGCGGTCGGCGTCAGCATGGAGGGGGAGGAGCCCGGCTGCGTGTACGTGGCCTGCACCTCCGCCGACGAGCGCGACGCGGCCTTCCGCACCACGCTGCTGCTGCGCCAGGCGGGCATCCGCACCGAGGCCGACTACCAGGGCCGCTCGCTGAAGAGCCAGTTCAAGCAGGCCGACAAGCGCAACGCGCGCCTGTGCGTGGTGCTGGGTCCCGACGAGGTCGCGGCCAACGCCGCCACCCTGCGCGACATGGACACGCACGAGCAGACGCAGGTCCCCATGGACCAGCTGGTCGAGCGCGTCCGCGAGCGCCTGTAGAAAGACTTTCAGGCAACCAAGGGCACAGTTTGCCTCGTTTTCGGCAAGAAAATCGAGGCAAACTGTGCCTCTTACTGTAGGTGGTCGGCGTACGTCTGGATCGCGCGGACCAGGAACTGCGTCGCGCCGGGCGCCTAGTCCTCGTAGTGCTGGCGGAAGCGTTCGTCCGCCAGGTACATCTGTGCCAGGGACGCGTGGGCCTGGGGCGAGTACAGGCCCTTGGGCCAGAACAGCCGCAGCCACTCCGCGTGCGCCTGTGCAGCGCGCTCGGCATGCGTCCCGTTCGGGTCGCCGTCGGATAGGCCGGCCAGCACCTCGGACTTCACTTGCTGCTCCAGATGCTGGGCTCGCTCGTAATCCGCTTTGCTCAGGCCCATCACCTGCTGGTTTGTGGCGTCCGCGACGTCGTCTCCCCAGCGTTTGCGCACTTCGGCGCCGTATTCCTGCTCGTTTTTCTGCACGAGGTCCTTCTTGAACGCCTCGAACTTCTGGGTATCGCTCATGGTTTTGCCTCCATCCATCTGGGCAAGCGATGCCTGCACGCTTGCGATTACGTTGTCCAGGCGCTGGGGCTGCAGAAGACCGAGCTAACCGAACAGCGACCCGTTGTACTTCACGATGGAGCCGCATGTATTCCAAATGCAGACGACCAGCGCCACTACCAGCACGAATCCGGCAACATCGGCGATGCCCTGCGGCAGGGCGAGCGCGAACCCCAAAAGCATCACGATCACGCCGATGGCGGCCAGCCACCTGCCACTCTCGATGGCCAGCGCGGGTTGGTCGCTGGCGCTGACGTGCACGTAGTGATAGCTGTGCAGCAGCCGGACGCTTCTGTTGCGAATCTGCCAGGCTGCCAGCCCCACAATGAGGCCTCCCACCAGCAGACAAGTCACGCATCCCACCATGGTGCTGCTCATACGAAGCTCCCTTGCTCGGTCAGCCGGAATGCCTCCCTGAGGCATCTCAACATCGATTTGCGTGAGTGTAACGCAACTATTCGCAAGGGCAATGTTCGCTGAGCGGACAATGCCTATTTGTTCGGGCCACGCTCGCTCAGCACGTCAATGCGCTCATTGAAAAAGGCGGCTACGACCAGGGATAACGTCCCTGTGGCTAGCGTCGAGTACATATCTCTCAAAACCATTACGCATGTGATAGACCGCTGCCGTGGCCCTTCTTTACCCTGCAGCTGAATGCGGAAATATGACGTGTCGCTGGCTGGCAGGCAGTGCAAAGCCGGCGAACGCGCTGGGGACAGAAGGGTGGTCGACATGACGGAACCACAGGTGAAAGGCCAGCCGAAGACTGGCTTAACGGACGGCGAGAAGTTCGGCGAGAAGAGCTGCCCGAAAGGCGGCGGCGAGTTCGGCGAGCGCGGTGGCGTGTTTGTGGTCACGGGCGGAGGCTCGGGCATCGGAAGGGCCGTCGTCGCACAGCTTCCGGCCAGCAACACGGTTGTGATCACTGGCAGACACCTGTCGAAGCTGCAGACCGTGGCCGACCAGCTGAACGCTCAGGGCCACCATGTGGTCCCGCACGTGTGCGATGTGTCGAGTCGCGACCAGGTACGCGAGCTGGCACGGTTCGCGGCGAGCCTGGGTCCCATACGCAGGGTCGTTCACGCGGCGGGCATCTCGGGCTCCATGGGCGACCCGCAGAAGATCATTCGCATAAACGCCCTGGGCACGGTCTACGTGAACCAAGAGTTCTACCAGGTCATGCATGGTGGCTGCATCTTGGACGTGGCGTCGAACTCGGGATACATGCTGCCCGGCATCCTGGTGCCGCAGCGCAGCTATCCTCTGGCACTGACGGACGAGGACGCCTTCGTTCGTGTGCTGGCTCGACGTGCCGGCGTGTTCCACCGCAAGGACGTCGACCCACAGATGGCCTACATGATCAGCAAGAACTTCGCGCGCTGGTACAGCGCCAACTGTGCCTTCAAGTACATGCGCACCCGCTTCATCCGCGTGCTGTCCGTGAGCCCAGGCTTCGTGCAGACGCCCATGACCGAGGCCGAGAAGGGCAAGGCCACCGACATCCTGCTGGGCTACTCGGGCCCAGGTAGGGGAGCCACCCCCGACGAGCTGGCGTTTCTGATCTGCAGCCTGTCGGACCCGCGCTGCGGCTACCTCATGGGCACCGACGTGCTGTGCGATGCCGGCTGCGTCTCGGCGGGCTACCGCATGACCGTGGCGACCGACCCAAAGAAGGTTCCGACTCCCGGCGGCGCCTGGTAGGGCCTAAAAAGCGCCTGTTGAGAAGAACGCCTTGTTACGTGAGCGCTTGGCGTGTCACAGTTTGCCTCGAATTCGGCAGTGAAAACGAGGCAAACTGTGCCCCTGACCTGCGAGAAGCGCCGCCTGCGAGAAGCGCCGCGTCAGCAGAAGCGGCCCTGCTTGCGGGCGTCGATGAAGGCCTGGTAGTCCTTCTCGGTCTGGTCGGCGTAGGCCTGCGCGAACTGGCAGAAGGCGTCGTCCATCTGGGTGTCGGTGCCCAGGTACGCGGCGATGGCAAAGCGGTCGCCGGTGCGCGCGTGGGCGCGGGCCAGGGTCCATCCGCACAGCGCCGCCAGATGGGTCAGCCTGTGCGCGTCTATCTGCGTCAGGTCGGGCGAGCCCTTGCCGTCCCACAGCTGGCGCACGTAGTAGTCGTGCAGGTGGCCGTCCTCGCCGGGCAGACGGGTCCACCCCAGCAGCGGGTCTGACGCGACCTGTATGGCGTGCTGGCCCTCGACCACGCGCTTGCCCTGCTCGGAGAAGCCGCTCCGCCCGACGTAGCGCTCCAGCACCGACGGCACGGCCTCCTTTATCTGCAGCACCAGCGGGTCGTCCGCGCTGGCGCCCTGGAACACGCAGATCCAGGCGCGCAGTCCCACGGAGCCCACGCCCACGACCTTGCGCGCGATGTCGATGCCGCGATAGGAATCCAGCAGCGCCCGCCTGCTCTCGGGCAAGGACTCCCGGTAGCCCTTCATGATCAGGCGGATCAGCCTTGCGGTGGCGTCCTCGTGCGAGAAGTGCGACGCCCATGAGCTCCTGACGTTGGCGTCCTGCGCCTTCTGCGCTGCGATGTCGCGTAGGGGCACGATGATGGGCGGGTCGCTGACGATGCGCAGCTGGCCGTCCACGACCTCGGTGAACTTCGACACGGCGCGGGCGCTGTTCTTGCGCTCGGCCTTGGCGAGGGTCTTCTGGAACGCCTTGCGCTCGGACTTGCCGCCGGCCTCCTGCGCCAGCTCGGCTATGCGCTCGGTGTCGGCCTGCGCGTACCAGACCTCCAGGTTTCCCATCTGGGCGAACCTGGCCATGGACTGGTGGTAGCTCTGGACGCAGGCGCGCACGGCGTTCTCCGACTTCGACTGGCTGAGGCCGCGCTCGCGTGCGCACACGGCCACCGATGCGGCCAGGCGCTTGAGGTCCCACTCCCAGGGGCCGCGCGTGGTCTCGTCGAAGTCGTTCAGGTCGAACACCTGCCTGCGCTCCGGCGTGCCAAAGATGCCGAAGTTCGCAATGTGGGCGTCGCCCGATGCCTGCGCGCGGATGGGCGTGGTCGGCGTGGTGCTGAGGTCGCCCGCCATGGGCAGCGCGCAGCCGCGATAGAACGCAAAGGGGCCCTGCGCCATGCGCTCGTAGCGTATGGGCAAAAGCTCGGGCACGCGGTCGGGGGCCTGGCTTTCCAACAGCTCCAGCGGGTCGGGGCGGGACCCGTCCTTTGGCGGCCACATGGCCTGGGCCTCGGGAGGGAACTGCTGGCGCAGCTGTGCACCCCAGGCACGGGACTCGTCCGGCGTCTGGCGCTTCGGCTCCTCGAAGGCGGAGGCGATGAGCGAGGACACCTTGTGCGCCGCCATGCCCGCTAGCGTGCTGGCGATGATGTTGGGCTTCGACTCTGGCATGCTTCCTCGCTCTCTTCCGGTTGGCGTGCCTTGACTCTACTCCAGTTGGGCGGCGCGGGCGCGGATGCCCTTCTTACAAGAACGAGCTGACGAAGGCACCATCCGGTACGCTAGCGTGCGGCTTAACGTACCAAACGGTGCCTTCGTCGATGGGACCTACGAGTCGTCGTCGAGATGGGACCTACGAGTCGTCGGCGATGGGGCCGCGGCCGTCGTCGACGGATCAAGCCCTACGCCGCCAGGCCAAGCGCGCGGGCGGAGCGGGTGCGCACGACGCCGGGGCGCACGTGCTCCACCACGGACAGCGCCAGCGTCCACAGGGGCAGCAGGTACAGGAAGCACGCCGCCAGGATGCTGATGGACGGGGCGCCCACGAACGACAGCGTGGCGGTGGCCGCGATGGACCAGGGCATCAGCGCGGCGCAGGTCACGACGCTGTTCTCCAGCTCGATGGCCAGCTCGCCGTTGGGTTGGTCGATGCCGTCGCACAGCTGGTCGGTCAGCATGATGGCCAGGGTCTGGTTGCACGACACGCAGCTGGCGGCCAGGCTGGTGGCCAGGACGCTGGTGAAGGGCGTGCTGGCGTGGCCCATGCGCAGCACCTGGGCACGAAGGCCATCCAGAAGGCCGGTTCCCTCGAACAGGCCGGAGTACGTGGACGAGATGCAGATGACCAACACCACGTTGGCCATCGAGAGGATGCCTCCGCCGTCCACCATGTGAGCGATGGCCGCGTTGTGGCTGGCGTAGCCAAACATCACCAGGGCGGGCAGGCTGGCGGGGTCGACGCCCTGTACGCCCACGCACACCACGACGGCGCAGGCCAGGCTGGCCAGCATGGTCAGCTTCACGTCCACGCGCGCCAAAGACAGCGCCACCACCACGACGGCGGGCAGCACGCACAGCGGGCTCAGCTGGAACGACTGCTGGAACAGCGCCTGCACGTCGGGCATGCTGCCTCCGTTGGCGCCCACAAGGCCGGCCACCAGGTATGCCGCGCAGGCCAGGGCGAAGGGCACCGAGGCGGTGCGCAGCATGCGCGACACGTTGTCGAACAGGCTGGTCTTCGTCAGCGTGGCCACCAGCGCGGCGCTGGAGCTGACGGGGGAGCAGCGGTCGCCGAAGTACGCGCCTGCCAGGATGGCTCCACCCAGAAGCGCGGGGTTGGCGCCCAGGGCGTTGCCGATGGTCATGCAGATGACGCCCATCGTGGCGGCGGTGCCGAACGCCGTGCCCATGAGCATGCTCATGAGGCAGCACAGCAGGAAGCTGGCCAGCACGATGGTGGACGGCCCCACCACGTGGGTCGCCAGCGTCACGATCATGGGGATGGTGCCGGCCGCGCGCCAGGTGGCGGTGATGGCGCCCACGATGACAAAGAGCACCAGGATGCCACCCACCTTGCGCACGCCCTCCAGGCTCAGGCGCAGCAGGTCCTTGGCGTGCTTCCCACGTGCGATGCCGTACAGGAAGAACAGCGCGAACCCGGCGGTCAGCGTCACGGGCAGGGGGATGGACGCCACCATGCCCAGTGCCAGAAGTGCCACAAAACCCAGTATGACCGCGAACTCCATGAACGGTTTCCTTCCAAAGCGTTGGCCCTAGGGGCCCTCTGATTTCCGAATCGTTACGATATGAGGGTGCAACAGCAAAGTCCAACTGTTATATTCGGATGTGTCCACAAACAAATATTGTGTGTGCACCTAGATGGGGATTTCGCTGCCAAGGGGCGTACCTACGAGGTTTTATGTATCTGCAGGCCCTGTGGAGGCGCCGTGAGTGGTTGCGTCACGGGATAGATCGGTGTCGCACCACAGACGGCGGGGAAGCGTGACGGATGAACTTTCAGACCATGGACTACTTCGTGGCGGTGGCCGAGGAGCGCAGCTTCACAAAGGCGGCGCAACGCCTGGCCGTGACGCAGCAGACGCTGTCGGCAAACATCGCCGCCGCCGAGCGGGAGCTGGGCGTAAAGCTGCTGGTGCGCAGGAATCCGCTGGATCTGACCTACGCGGGCGAGGAGTTCCTGCGCTACGCCCGCCGCTTCCAGCGCGAGCGCCGCACCATGGTGCGCGAGTTCCAGGACATCGCCGGAGACGAGCAGGGCGTCCTGCGCATAGGTGTCACCAGCACGCGTGGCCACATCATCATGCCCAGCTCCATCGCCGCCTTCCAGCGCCAGCACCCCGGCATCCGCGTGGTGCTGAACGAGGGCGAGAACGAGGAGCTGGTGCAGACCCTGCGCGAGGGCCGCCTGGACATGGTGGTGGCCACCCTGCAGGACACGAACCCGCAGCTGACGGTGCACAGGCTGTTCCGCGAGGAGGTCGTGCTGCTGGCTGCGCAGTCGCTTCTGGACCGCACGCTGGGAGCCGGCCAGGACTCCGCCATACAGCGCGCCCAGAGCTCGGGTGACCTGGGCGGCATGGGCAACGTCCCCTTCCTCCTGGTGGGCAAGAAGGACACCCCCGGCACGGTGGCGCGCGATGCCTTCGAGCGCGCGGGCATACACCCCGACATCAAGGTCGTCTCGAAGAACACCGAGACCCTGGTGGCGCTGGCCCTGCGAGGCGTGGGCGCGTGCTTCTGCCCGGCCGAGCTGGTGGCCACCACCTTCGCGAACCCGGAGGACGCCGGCATGCGCGTGGTGCATCTGGGGCCGCGTGCGCACTACGACATCTCGGTTGCCTGGAGGGCCACGCAGCACCCCTGGTCCATCATCATTGCGTTCTGGGAGGTGCTGCGCGACCAGCTGGGAGACGCCCACTGGCTGGGCGCGCAGGTGGACGGCAACGACGACGGCGACCAGGGACCCGTGGGGGAGGTCGTCTATGTGTAGCGCCAAGGGCGGGCAAGAAGGACGTGCTGCTGGGGAGGACACTGCGCTGGGCAAGACCGTTGGCGCGAACGCCGGTGAGCCTGTCTCGAAGCAGCCATATGCCGTGACGCTTCTAGACGACGAGGGCGTCATGTTGCGTGTGGGCCGACGCACGTTCGCCGTTGCGCTGGCGCGCGAGCTCCTGCACTCGAAGGCCGAGGCTTCCCGCGTGCTGGCGGCGGGGCAGCTGGAGGCGCGTGCGGAGGAGGCGCCCGACGTGCAGGAGACCGGTCGCGAATCGGATATGGGATTCGCCGCGCAGGGTGGGTGGCGGACGCTTCTGCCCAATGACGTGCTGGTAGAGGGCACCGTCGTGCGCCTGCGGTTCGCTCGGAACGGTGAGCCTACGGCACAGGCAGAGACTTCGCCTAGGGCATCGGTAGCGGGTGCGGCGAAGGGCTCGGCCAGAGCCGCGGCCGCACGGCCCTTCTTGCCCTGCGACGTCAGGGTGCTGTACGAGGATCCCATACTGCTGGCGGTGGACAAGCCGGCGGGCATCCTGGTGCACGGCGACGGCACGGGAGTCGCCACGCTGACCGACCTGGTGCGCCAGCACCTGCTGCAGGAGGGCAGCGCCGCAGCGGGCGACGTGCAGGCGGTGCAGCGGCTGGACGTGGACACCTCGGGCGTGGTGCTCTTCTCGAAGTCCAAGGAGTTCCAGCCGGCGCTGGACGCCCTGGTGGCGGAGCACGGGGTCGGAGGGATGACCAAGCGTTACCTGGCCGTCGTGCGCGGACGGGTGGACGGCAGGGTGCAGCGGCTGGACCAGCCCCTGGGGCGCGACCGGCACGACGCGCGGCGCATGCGCGTGAGCCCCTCGGGAAAGCCCGCCGTCACGTGGGTGCGCGGGCTCGCCAGCCGGCGGGGCCTCAGCCTGGTGGAGTGCCAGCTGGGCACGGGTCGCAAGCACCAGATTCGCGTGCACCTGAGCGCCAACGGGCATCCCATCGTGGGGGACGTCCTGTACGGTGGGGCGGCCAGTGCGCAGAAGCGTTCCGCTGGCGGCCGAGGCGCGGGCGCACATGGGCCCGGTGGAGCCGAGCGCACTGGCGGCCTCATGCTGCACGCCGCCTACCTGCGGTTCGTTCATCCCGTCACCGGCGAGGCGGTGGAGGTGCAGGCCCCGTGGCCCAGCAGGTTCGACGCGTACTTCAGCCAGGGGGACCTGCCGGGTGGGCTGCTGCCGGACTTCGACCGCGCTTTCTGAAATTGCGCTTTGTTGCGTCCTTCTGGTGCGCTTGATTCATAATGGAAACAAACGTGTCCAGGGCGCCTGCCGTTGGGGGATGGCGGTCGCCGCGACGCCACGATTGACTCTGCAGCACTGACTTCGGCCCAAGCGAAGGAGAGGTCGCTATGCCCAATACCATGCGAGGCGTGTACACCAACCTC
>JBJEKW010000097.1:0-5063 GCA_051878835.1 Atopobiaceae bacterium | reverse complement strand
GCAAATTGGTCATTATATCGCAATCGCAACCCTATGCCACGGTGGTTTACCAGGCTATTTTGCTGAATTTGTTCCTTTTGTATTGACTTGTAGGAACGAGTGAGAAGGGCTGACGGGGCAGTAACGCTACGTCGGTGGTGGCCCGCTCGAGCACGGTCGTCACAACCCGACCGTTACCGTGCACGGCTCGTCCAAATCCGGAAATCGGGCATCGTTCACGCGCGAAGCTGTCGACTATGGGTACCCGATGGGTACCCGAACCCGCCATGTTTGCGCAGAGAGGTGCAGTGCCAGCGAGTCTGGGCACCCACATCCGTCGAGTGTGCACGAGTCGGTGCAAAGCAGCCAGGTCTGGGCACCCACACCCGTGGAGTCTGCACTGGACGAAATAGCACCTCTCGCAAAAGGCCAGGTAGATGAGCCGATGCTCCGCAGGGTGCTGGTTGGCAGGTGCAGAGTAACCAGGTGTGGGCACCCACATCCGTCGAGTGTGCACCGGAAGGTGCAGAGTACCTAGGTGTGGGCGCCCAGTTAGCCCGATTTGGGCGTCGATTCATCGAGGCCAGAGGCACGCAGCTCCAGGTCTCCAGCTTCAGACGCCACCGTCACAAGCACCCGAGCCTTGCCCCACCTCTACAGCAGCACCTCAAGCTCGTCGCCCTTTCGCTGGCAGCGAGCAATCTCCGGTGCTATCTGGCACGCCTCGTCGAACTGCTGCAATGTAAACATTGCCAGGACCATGCGCTGAAACTTCCCCACATACGGCTCCAGCGCGCGAAGCGCCACGGGAAGCGCCTCGTCGAAGGGATATCCGTACACCCCGCACGAGATGGCGGGAAATGCGATGGATGCGTCACCAGCCTGCAGCGCCAACTCGCACGAGTTGACGTAACAGTTGGCAAGGTCGCGAGCGCACTCAGCCGCCCGGCGCACGGAGTACACCGGCCCCACCGTGTGCACGATGTGGCGCGCCCACGTGATGTCGTACGCGCCAGTCAGCCTAGCCTCCCCCGTGGGACACCCGCCCTGATCGTGCAGCCGGCGGCACTCCCGGTCAAGCCCCGGGCCCGCGGCGCGATGAATGGCGCCGTCCACTCCCCCGCCGCCCATGAGCCCGCTGTTGGCGGCGTTCACGATAGCGTCTACGTGCTGGTTGACCACGGAACCATGCACTATTGAAAGCATGACGGCACTCCTTAGATATCAGCTGGCAAGAAGGGCATTTCGCCTGGCACGAATGCCGGGTACCGGCGGAGGCCAATAGACGGCGGAGCCACACGACTGATGCCGCGCCCTTGTCCCCGCCTCGCCGCAGCCTCATTGTGGCGCAGCATCAAACCTGCGTACAGAAAAAGAGGCAAGCGGCCACGAGGGGATTGTGCCTGCGCGAAAGCGCTGTGGCGAGCGCGGGAGAGGATGCGCACCGCCGGCACCGTGGCTGGTTGCCTCTTTATTCCTACCTAGCTACTAGGATTAATGAGTACTATACAGCCCTACACGTATCCGGTCAAGCGTCGTTCAAAATTCATTGCATCAACTCGTCCTATTGCGCCACCTCGTCGCGGGTCCGTCCCACGGCGCCGCCAGGCGCTGGGCAAAATCGGGCCCACCCGCCCGAAGTCGCCAAAGCCCGCCTTCCCATGCGCTAACCTTATGAGCGTTGCTGATTTCAAGGGGGACCCATGTTCAACAAAGAGAACCGCTACATGACCGTAGGCATCGCCATCCTGCTGGGCCTCATAGCGCTGTACCTACTGGCCGTCACCATGGGATGGGCCACCATCCACTACCTGTGCCTGGAGTTCGTTATCGGCGCCTTCACCCTGATGATGGTCATGCCCCGCCTGTGCCCCGTGCAGTTCACGACGTACGACGAGAAGACCCCCACGACCTCGCACATATTTGGCACGGTCATCACCAACCTGGGTACCCTGTACTTCATCCTGGAGATCGCAGCGGCCGCCGTCCTCATAGCGGTGAACTACTCTCCCCTGACGGGCGCCATGTACATCCAGGCGGCCCTCATGGTGGTCTACATGTCCATGCTCGCCTTCCTGGCGCAGCACCCCGCTGAGCGCAGCGCAACCACCGTCAACGGCAAGACCCCGACCCAGGGCAGCGCCGGCGCAGGCGCCATCATCAGCACCAACAGGCGCGACCTCATGATGAAGGAGCTGCGCTCCACGCGCCAGAACACCAACGACCCCCAGATCCGCCAGCTCATCGACCAGGTTCTTGCTGCCCTGCAAAAGAGCCCCGCCAACTCGTACCAGAGCATGGACGAGGTCGACCACCAGCTGGCGGGCCTCATCGGCGAGCTGGGCGTGCGCGTGCAGAACGGCGAGAAGGACATGGCCGTGGAGTGCCTGCAGCTGTGCACCATCCTGGTGCAGCAGCGCAACGACCTCTACAAGAAGACGAACAAGAACCAGCACAAGGCGGGAAAGGCCGAGCGCAAGGCCGAGGAGCAGAAGCCCAAGGGCGGCGTGCGCGGTCACCTGCGCTAGCATCCGTGCCGCACGACGCCCCTCGTTCGTGGCGACGGCCAAACCCCTGGCCCGAAGCCGCCGCCCGCCATGCGCCCCAGGCGCTATCCTGTGTAAAGACGCTGAAGGGAGAGGCATGGAAACCTACAATTTTTATACCGGCAAGGAGTTCTTTGCCCACTTGTACCTGGGCGCCCATCTGACGCAGGACGGCGTGGTGTTTCGCACCTTCGCCCCGGCGGCCCAGCAGATAGAGCTCTTGCTGAACGGGCAACCCCAGCCCATGCACAAGGTGCAGGACGGCAACTTCTGGGAGCTTGAGGTCAAGGGCGCCCATGAGGGCGACCGCTACGAGTACCGCATCCACCACGACGGCCAGTACGTGGACCACGCGGACCCCTACGGCTACAGCATGGAGCTGCGCCCGGCGCACCGTTCCATCGTGTGCGACCTCTCGCACCACCAGTTCGCCGACCAGGCATGGATGGAGGCGCGACGCACCCGCCACACCGAGTCCGAGCCCATGAACATCTACGAGCTGAACCTGGGCTCCTGGCGCAAGCGCACGCATGAGAAGGCCACGGACGACCCCGCCGACTGGTACAGCTACGCCGAGATCGCAGGGCCCCTGGCGGACTACCTGAAGCAGACCGGCTACAACTACGTCGAGTTCATGCCTTTGAACGAGTACCCCTTCGACGGGTCGTGGGGCTACCAGCCCACGGGGTTCTTCTCGCCCACCAGCCGCTTTGGCACGCCGGAGCAGCTGATGGAGCTGGTGGACACCCTGCACCAGGCGGGCATCGGCTGCATCCTGGACATCGTGCCCGTGCACTTTGCCACCGACTCGTACGGCCTGGCGAACTACGACGGCACGGCGCTGTTCGAGTACCCCAACGACGCGGTGGGCGTGTCGGAGTGGGGCAGCCGCAACTTCATGTACTCCCGTGGCGAGAGCTGCAGCTTCATGCAGTCCTCGGCCAACTATTGGCTGGGTGCCTACCACTTCGACGGCCTGCGCATGGACGCCATCAGCCGCATCATCTACTGGCAGGGCGACGAGAACCGCGGCGTCAACGGCAACGCGGTCGACTTCGTGCGTCGCCTGAACGACGGCGTGAAGTCGCTGAACCCGGGCACCTTCACCGTGGCCGAGGACTCCACCGACTTCAAGGGCACCACGGCCCCCACCAGCCAAGGCGGCCTGGGCTTCGACTACAAGTGGGACATGGGCTGGATGCACGACACGCTGGACTTCTTCCGCACGGGACCGGAGTATCGCCCGCAGAACTACCACAAGCTTTCGTTCAGCATGATGTACTACCACAACGAGCGCTACCTGCTGCCCCTGTCGCACGACGAGGTCGTGCACGGCAAGGCCACCATCGCACAGAAGATGTGGGGCGACTACGAGCTGAAGTTCCCGCAAGCCCGCTGCCTGTACCTGTACATGATGACCCACCCCGGCAAAAAGCTGAACTTCATGGGCTCCGAGATAGCCCAGCTGCGCGAGTGGGACGAGAAGCGCGAGCAGGACTGGTTCCTGCGCAAGTACCCGCAGCACGACTCGTTCTATCGCTACTGCCAGGAGCTGAACAGTCTGTACCTGAAGCACCCCTCGCTGTGGCAGCAGGACTACAAGCAGCAGGGCTTCGAGTGGCGCCAGGTCGACGACACCGAAAGCGTCGTGTACGCCTACGAGCGGCGCGACTCGGCGCAGGAGCGCATCCTGGTGGTGCTGAACCTGTCCGACCAAAAGCGCGACGACTACCAGCTGGAAGTGCCGAACACCGGCCATGCCGATGTGCTGCTGTACACGGACTGGGACCGCTTCTCGGGGCACACGCCCGACGGCAGCGCCGACGTGCACCTGGACGAACGGGCGGGCACGGTCACGTGCAGCCTAGCGCCCTTCAGCGGCATCATGCTGGAGCTGTAGATGGCAGGGACAAAGACGCTGATCGAAGGCATGCTCGACACGGACGCCCGGCTGTGGGACGAGTTCGTCAGCTACGTGAACACCTACTACGCCGTGCAGGAATCCATGGAGGAGAAGAGCCTGCAGGGCCTGAGGCCCGATGCCGGCGTCCAGAGGTTCTGCCGCGATGCCAACCCCTTCGTATGGGACGGTCATAGCTCGGCCGACCCCTCGGTTCACGACGACTTCGAGCAGGCGTTCCTGAACCACTTCGCGTCTCATCGCAGCACCGCCGCAGAGGCCCTGGACTTCTGCCGCAGTTGGCTGGCGGGCCTGGGCGACTCCTACTCGGACGCCCTGGTGCCCGCCTTCGACGAGGTGGTCGACTCACCCCAAACGTGGGCGGACGCCTATCAGCCCATAAGCGACCAGCTGGACCTTCGCGCAAAGGTGAACGAGTGGTCCTACCAGGAGAGCCCCGAGGAGGAGCTGGCCGAGGTGCAGGCCGATGCCCAGGCCGACTCGTGGACCGTGGGCCAGCCCAAGGACCAGCGGCCCGGCTTGCAGGAGGCTCCCAGCCAGGGGGACCCCACGCCGGACGCGACGCAGGACGGCCCGGTGCACCCCGGTTCGCTCAGGTTGGTCGTGGAGGACGACGC
>JBJEKW010000096.1:0-28167 GCA_051878835.1 Atopobiaceae bacterium | reverse complement strand
CATGGGCTACGAGATTCGCGTCAGGACGTCCACGCGCTAGGCGCCGCCCGCATATCGCACTTTTGTTCTTGTTCGAACAAATACTATGAGAACGTTCTCAGCATAGCCATGCAGGACTTATGTTGCAGAACTCATAGTTTTGTACCGTTCGCCCGCTTAAATCATCCATTCGCAGATAAACGGCGTTGAAGCCCCACAACGGATTCTTCACAAGTATTATTTGCTATGTGAGAACGATTTCACACGGACGTCCCACACAGAGCCACGTGGGGCGTCGCGCTGCGGCGCGGCACTTGTCTGCTCTCCGCGCCGCAGTCCCGGCAGTGCTGCGACAGGGCTAAACCCTGCAGTCATGGCTCTGTCGCATCTAGGAGGAGGGGCCCTCGCCTGCGCGAGGGCAGGTCCCGCAAACGCGAGGCCAAAAGCAAAGGAGGAACACATGGCTCTTGACTACAGGCAGGCAGCCCAGGAGGTATTGGAGGCGATTGGCGGCAAGGACAACATCGTGTCCGCAGCTCACTGCGCGACGCGCCTGCGTCTGGTCATTGCCGACGACTCCAAGATCGACAAGGCAAAGCTGGACGACGTCGTAGGCGCGAAGGGCAACTTCCAGGCCTCCGGCCAGCTGCAGGTGATCTTTGGCACCGGCACCGTGGACAAGGTGTACGACCAGTTCATCGCCCTGTCTGGCGCATCTGCCGCCTCGAAGTCCGAGGCCAAGGCCGCCGCGGCGGCAAAGGGCAACGCGTTCCAGCGTGCCATCAAGGTCCTGTCCGACGTGTTCGTCCCCATCATCCCCGCCATCGTGGCCTCCGGTATGCTGATGGGCATCATGAGCGCCATCCAGTACATGGGCACGCCCGTGGCTGACGGCGGCGCAGGCTTCTTTGCCCTGGACACCGGCACCGTGTGGTGGCGCATCGCCGCGCTGATTAACGCCTGCGCACTGGGCAACCTGCAGATTCTGCTGGGCTTCTCGGCAGCCACCGTGTTTGGCGGCAACCCCTACCTGGGTGCCTCGCTGGGCGCGCTGCTGATTAGCTCCGACTTCATCAACGCTTACCAGGCCTCCACGGCCATCGCCAACGGCACCATGATCACCCTGGACGTCATCCCCGGCGTCTACAGCATCGACTGGGTCGGCTACCAGGGCCACGTCATCCCCATCCTGGTTGGCGTCTGGATCCTGTGCTTCTTTGAGAAGCGCCTGCACAAGGTGGTTCCCGAGATGTTCGACCTGTTCCTGACGCCCCTGCTGTCCGTCTCGCTGGCCGCCTACATCACCATTCTGTTCGTCGGCCCCATCTTCGTCTGGCTTGAGAACAACATCCTGGGTCTTCTGATGTGGCTGCTCTCCGTGCCTCTGGGCATTGGCTACATCATCATCGGCCTGATCTACTCCCCGTCCGTCGTCACCGGCCTGCACCAGATGTACACCGCCATCGACGTGCAGATGCTGGCCCAGTACAGCGTCACCTACTGGCTGCCCATCGCCTCTGCCGCCAACATCGCTCAGGGCGGCGCCTGCCTGGCCGTGGCCGCTCGCACCAAGTCCGAGAAGACCAAGTCCCTGGCAGTCCCCTCTGGCATCTCCTGCCTGCTGGGCATCACTGAGCCCGCTATCTTCGGCGTCAACCTGCCCAAGCTGAAGCCGTTCGTCTGCGGCATGATCGGCTCCGCCTGCGGCGCCCTGTGCTGCTTCATCTTCCACCTGGCTGCCTCCGGCACCGGCGTCACCGGCATCTTTGGCATCCTGCTGTGCATCCAGCAGCCCCTGCAGTACATCATCATGTTCGCCGTCGCCTTTGGCGTGGCCTTCGGCCTGACCTCCTCGATCTACAAGGACGAGGACAAGAAGGGCAACGCCGTGAAGACCGCCGCCGAGTCCAAGGCTGCCGCTGACGAGCAGGCCGCTCTGGCCACCGAGGAGGCTGCCGAGGTCAAGGGCGCCGCTGCCACCGCCGCCAAGGCCGAGACCATCGTGGCCCCCATCGCCGGCAAGGCCGTCGCTCTGAAGGACGTCTCCGACCCCGTGTTCGCCTCTGAGGCCATGGGCAAGGGCGCCGCAGTCGAGCCCACCGAGGGCAGGGTCTTCTCGCCCGTGGACGGCACCATCACCGTCCTGGCCGAGACCGGCCACGCAGTCGGCCTGCTGTCCGACAACGGCGCCGAGGTGCTGATCCACATCGGCATCGACACCGTGAACCTGAAGGGCGAGCCCTTCAACGCCCTGGTAAAGAGCGGCGCAAAGGTGCACAAGGGCGATCCTCTGATGGACGTCGACCTGGATGCCATCAAGGCAGCCGGCCTGGCCACCACCACCATGGTCGTCATCACCAACACCGACGCGTACGCCAGCGTCGAGGGCCACACCGGCAACGTCAAGCCCGGTGACGCGCTGATCGACGTCAAGTAGCGTTCGTTCGTACCACCCCCCAAGCGGGCGTGGAGCGCGGGGGCAATCCAAGAGGGTTGTCCCCGCGCCTTTTTTGGCAGCAAAACCATCGAAGGAGCAACATGAGTCGCGACATCTGGAGAATGGGCTTCCACCTAATGCCTCCCACCGGCTGGGGCAACGACCCCAACGGCCTGTGCCAGTTTCGTGGCACGTATCACGTGTTCCACCAGTACAGCCCCGACTGGCCCCAGAAGGG
Source organism: Atopobiaceae bacterium (assembly GCA_051878835.1). Classification (GTDB taxonomy): domain Bacteria; phylum Actinomycetota; class Coriobacteriia; order Coriobacteriales; family Atopobiaceae; genus Olsenella_K. The sequence continues at coordinate 25,513 of JBJEKW010000096.1, read as the reverse complement.
CGAGCGCGCGTGGGGGCACTTCTCGAGCCCTGACCTGATCCACTGGCAGCACCACGGCGTGGTCATCCACCAGGACACCCCCGACGACGCCAACGGCGCCTACTCGGGCTCGGCACTGGTGGTGCCGGGCGCCGCGTCCGACGGCGGCGACCTCCTGCGCCTGTACTACACCGGCAACGTGAAGCACCCCGGCGACTACGACTACATCAACGCAGGTCGCGAGGCCAACGAGATCCTGGTCACGAGCGAGGACGGCTATCAGCTGTCGCCCAAGAAGGTCCTGCTGCGCAGCGCGGACTACCCCGGCTACTGCAGCTGCCACGTGCGCGACCCGAAGGTGTGGCGCCAGGACGGCAGCTACCACATGCTGCTGGGCGCGCGCGACCGCGACTCGCAGGCGCTGGTGCTGGTGTACGACTCGGACGACGGCGACTCCTGGAGCCTGCGCCGCGCCATCCGCCCGCAGAAGCCCTTCGGCTTCATGTGGGAGTGCCCCGACCGCATAGAGCTGGACGGCCACGAGTACCTGGCGTGCTGCCCGCAGGGCATGCCCGCAAAGAATCCGGACGGCTCGGGCACTTCTTGGTCCGGAACGTTCGCCCTGGACGGGAAGCTGATCGACGCGGAGTCGGTGGACACCTCCACCTACGTCGAGCTGGACCGCGGCTTTGACTTCTATGCGCCCCAGACGTTCGTGGACGACTCCGGTCGCACGCTGCTCATAGGCTGGGTCGGCATGCCCGACGAGGACTTCTGCGGGCAGCCCGACGGCATGAGCTGGATCCACTCCTACACCGTGCCGCGCGTGCTGACGCGCGCCGAGGACGGCCGCATCCTGCAGAACCCCATCCCCGAGCTGGACCAGCTGCACGGCGCCCACGCGTACGTGCCCGCGCAGGGCTCCATCGCCTTTGACCAGCCCCGCCTGGACCTGCGCCTGGACGACATCCAGGGCGCCGGCAGCCTGAGCCTGGACGGTGCGCTGCACGTGGCCTGGGGCGACGGCAAGCTGACGCTGAGCTTCAGCGACCCCGCCGTCGGCATTCGCCGCCACAGCCGCTCGTGCGACTGCGACCTGCACGACCTGCGTGTGCTGGTGGACAACTCCCTGGTGGAGCTGTACGCCAACGGCGGCCGCGAGGCGTTCAGCACGCGCTGGTTCCCCCAGGCGGAGCGCCTGGACGTCTCCCTGGACTCCCACTGCCAGGCCAACGCCTGGACCATGCAGGACTGCATGACCAAAACCTACGAGGCCTAGCCGCTGCGACGGCGGGCAAGAAAGGACACTGCGATGATTTCCGTAACCGCTCTGGGCGAGGTGCTGATTGACTTCACCGACGCCGGCGTGTCCGCAAACGGCATGAAGCTGTTCGAGCGCAACCCCGGTGGCGCCCCCGCAAACGTGCTGGTGGCGCTGGAGCGCCTGGGCCTGTCGACCGCCTTCATCGGCAAGGTGGGCAAGGACATGCACGGCGACTTCCTGCGCGGCACGCTGATGGCCAACGGCGTGAACTGCGACGGCCTCATCAGCGACCCCGACTACTTCACCACGCTGGCCTTCGTCGCTCTGGACGAGCGCGGCGAGCGCACGTTCGCGTTTGCGCGCAAGCCCGGTGCCGACACCCAGCTGCGCCCCGAGGAGCTGAACAAGGACGTCATCAGCCAGTCTCGCGTGTTCCACGTGGGCTCGCTTTCGCTAACCGACGAGCCCGCCCGCAGCGCCACCCTGGCTGCGCTCCAGATGGCGAAGGACGCCGGCTGCACCATGTCGTACGACCCCAACTACCGCGACACGCTGTGGACCTCCCCCGAGGCCGCGGCCGAGCAGATGCGCTCCGTCATCAAGTACATGGACCTCATCAAGATCTCCGACGAGGAGACCGACCTCATGACCGGCGAGCACGCCCCCGCGGACGCGGCTGCGGCCCTCATCGAGCAGGGCGCCAAGGCGGTCGTGGTAACCCTGGGCAGCAAGGGCGCCTACGTGCGCTCGCGTGACGGCGAGGCCGTCGTGCCCAGCTTCAAGACCACTGTGGTCGACACCACCGGCGCCGGCGACTCGTTCTGGGGCGGCTTCCTGTGCGGCTACTGCGAGAGCGCAAAGAACCCCGACGAGCTGAACGTCGACGACCTGCGCCACTTCGCGCGCATCGGCAACGCCGTGGCGTCTCTGTGCGTGCGCGGCCGCGGCGGCATCCCCTCGATGCCCCCGCGCCCCGAGGTCGAGTCGCTGCTGATGAGCGAGTAGGCCCCAGGCTAGCTCCGGGCTGGCTTCGGCAGGCTCCGGGATAGCCCCGGGCGGTTTCGGGCTAGATCCGGGCTGGCCCCGGCGGGCTCCGGCTGGCTCCGGGCGGGTGCTCCCGACAGAGACCCCAGCCGGGCCGCGTGGCCCCAACATTGCCCCCTCCTTCGCGGGCGCGCCGCATCCTCCACGGCGCGCCCGTTTTCTTTTGGCAAGAAGGGCAAGTCCTTCTTGCCCTTCCGCCGCCTCGCGACAAGTTGAGGTCCATGCGTTGGCGGCGCAGGCGTCCAGGTGGCGTACACTTTAGGGCGTATGCAAGCTCTACCTGCGCTTTTGGAGGATGCCATGTCTTGGAACACGAACGTACTGGTGGGTCAGTCGGGCGGGCCCACGGCCGCCATCAACTCGAGCCTGGCCGGGGTATTCGACACCGCCAGGTCCCTGGGCGCCGGAGTGCTGGGCATGCGCTACGGCATCGAGGGCCTCTTTGAGGACAAGCTGATCGACCTGGACAGCGAGCTGGGCGACCCCGTAAACGTGCAGCTGTTGCGCCAGACGCCGTCCAGCTACCTGGGCAGCTGCCGCTACAAGCTGCCCTCCCCCGACCAGGACGAGGAGCCCTACCAGAAGCTGTTCAAGCTGTTCCGCGAGCGCAAGATTGGTGCCGTTTTTTATATTGGCGGCAACGACTCCATGGACACCATTGCCAAGCTGTCGGCATACGGAGCGCGCGAGAACAGCCCGATTCGCTTTATCGGCATCCCCAAGACCATCGACAACGACCTCGAGGGCACAGACCACACGCCCGGCTACGGCAGCGCGGCGAAGTTCATCGCCACCTCCGTGGCCGAGATTGGCCGCGACTCCAGCGTGTACGACCTGAAGAACGTGACGTTCATCGAGATCATGGGCCGCAACACCGGCTGGCTGGCGGGCTCGTCTTGCCTCGCGTCGCAGAGAAATGCCATCTGCCCCGACCTGATCCTGCTGCCCGAGTCGCCCGTGAGCGAGGACGCACTGACGCAGCGCATCTGCGAGCTGCTGGACCAGATGAAGTCCGTGGTCGTGGCCGTCAGCGAGGGCGCGCGCAGGCCCGACGGCACCCTGATGTGCGAGCGGCCCACCGGCGCGGTCAAGAAGGACGCCTTTGGTCACGAGGCCGCGCTTTCGGGAACGAGCCGCTATCTGGCCAGCCTGACCGCCGACCGCCTGGGCGTAAAGACGCGCGCCGTCGAGTTCAGCACACTGCAGCGCTGCGCGAACCACCTGGCCAGCGCCGTCGACCTGGACGAGGCCTACGCCCTGGGCGGCGCGGGCGTGCGTGCGGCATACGTCGGCTTCACCGGAAAGATGCCCGCGATCCACCGCGTGTACGACCAGCCCTATGTGACCGAATATCGCCTGGTAGACATAGCCGACGTGGCAAACAAGGAGCGCAAGGTCCCCGCCGAGTGGATCCGCGAGGACGGCATGGGCGTGACCGAGGACTTCGTGCGCTACGTGCGTCCCCTGGTGACCGGCGAGGTGACCCCGCTGTACGTGGGCGGCGTGCCGCACCACGTGGCCATGCTGACCAAGGGGCGGTAAGGCGATTGGACGGCTGCGCGGCCACCGCGCTGCCGACATCGCGGCGTCATTAATCACAGCGGAGCCATCGCCACGATAGCGAAGCCCGATCGGGAAACCCCGGTCGGGCTTTTTCATGCATGAATTCCTGGTTGGGGCGTCATGGTCTCTGTCATGGCCTCTACCTTGGCTTCTACCAGGCCGGCATCGACAAGCCGGATCCAGCCCCATACGGTAACGATCCAGGCGGCAGCGCTCAGGGCGGCAGCGGTCGAGACAGCAGTACTCGAGGGAGCATTACTCGAGACAACAGGGCTCCTCCAAGCAGAAACGCCGATTGGGGACGCACGACACCCGCATCTAGCCTCTTTGCACCGACGATGGCCCCGTACAACACATGTGGCACCCACACCCGCCCTCTTTGCACAGGACGAGTGCAGACTAGCCAGGAGCGGGTACACAGACCCAGTTACTCTGCACCGACCGGTGCAGAGTAGCCACTTCTGGGTACCCAGACCCAGGTACTTTGCACCGCTGGACCTCTAGGCTTCCAAGTGTCGGGCCCGCTACCAGGCCTTTTGCGAGAAGGGCAATTTAGCCCGGTGCAGACTGACCAGGAGTGGGCGCCCAGACCCGGTGACTTTGCACCGGCTGATGCAGACTAACCAGGAGTGGGCGCCCAGACCCGTCCACTCTGCACCTTCCAAGTGTGGACTAACCAGTTGTGGGCACCCGGAGCCGCCTGTCTGGCATCCGCCGGTGCATACCACCCGGACGTGGGTGCCCGGACGCGTCGAGCGTGCGCCATCCGGTGCAGACTCCCCACCTGTGGGTACCCGAATCTCCGACCCTTGCAGAAATCTCCTACAAGGAACCTACCCCCGCACCAGCAGCGCGGCTCCAACCAGGCCCGCGTCGCCGCCGCATTGCGCCAGCTCGATGCGCGGGTCGATGCCGTTGACCGTATAGCGCACCACCTTGCGGTGCACCAGCTCCACGAAGTCGGGGTTCTTCAGCGCCACCGAGCCGCCCAGCACGAACACGTCCGGGTCCACGACCGCGTTCACGTTGGCCATGCCCTTGGCCAGGCACTCCGCCGCGTAGTCCACGACCCTGCTGGCCGCGGCCGCCCCCTCGTGCGCCAGTCGAAACACCTCCGGCGCCTGAATCATGCGGCCCAGCCTCTGCGATGCCATCCGCCCGATGGCCGTGCCCGAGCTCTGGTCCTCCAGCGCGCCGGGGTTCATCCCCTCTCGCACGCTGGGCGCGTCGCACACCACCATGTTGAACACCTCGGCCGCGCAAGAGTGCGCTCCACCCACGATGCGACCCTGGTAGATGTACGCACCACCGACCCCTGTGGACACGGTGAAGTAGAACACCGACTCCATGCCCTTGCCTGCGCCCACCAGCGCCTCGGCCAGTCCGGCCACGTTGGCGTCGTTGTTCAGCACGACCCGGGCATGGTCGGTCGCGTCCTGCAGGTACTCCACAATGGGAAATCCCTGCCAGCCCGGCAGGTTCGGCGGGGTCAGAATCCGCCCTGCCTTGAAGTCCAGCGGCCCCGGGCACCCCACTCCGATGCCCTCGTAGTCCACGTTCCAGCCCTTGATAGCAGCAACCAGGCGGTCCAGATTCTGGCTGGGCCCCTGGTTGTGGTCGTTCGGGAAGCTGGCGCGCTGCGTCAGCTTCCCGTTCTGATCAAAGGCCGCCACGCGCAACTGGGTACCACCAATGTCAATACCTACGTAGTGCATGGCGCGCTTCCTACTTCTGCTGGAGCTTCTGGTAGACGTCCAGCATGTCCTCTGCGAACACGCGGAAGGTCTCCGCCTGCATCAGCTGGTCCTCGGCGTGCACCAACAGCAGCGGCACCTTGGTAGAGCCCATCTTTTCGGCGTCCTCCTGCAGCAGGCCCATGTGCACGTTGTGACCCTGGAGGTACGTCTCGTTGCCCTGCTTGATGAGGTCAGCCGCCTCGTCGAACTTGAACTCCTTGGCCTTGTTGATGGCCTCGATGTAGTTGGACTTGGCGCAGCCCACCGTCGAGATGATCTGGAAGCAGGCCTCCTCCATGTCGGGCTCGGCCGTCTCCTCGCTCGTAACGTTCTCGTCTGCCATGGTGCTTACCCCTCCTGAACGGCCTTCTGGGCATCGGCAATGATCTTCTTTGCGTTCATGCGGCCGTAGTCAGCCATGGCGATGACGCGCACGGGCACCTTGCCATCGACCGCGTCGACGACGTCGTTCTTTGCATAGGAGATCTGGGGGCCCAGCATGACTACGTCGTACTCCTTGGCCTTGTCGATGGCCTTGCCCAGGGGCACCGCGTCGATGGTGGCGTCCAAGCCCTGAGCCGCGGCCTCCTTGCGCATCTTTTGCACCAACAGGCTGGTGGACATGCCGGCGTTGCAAGCAAGCAGGATCTTCATGGTGACTTCCCTTCCGTGTGGGCGCGTGGGCGCCCGCCCGCGGGCCGCCCGTGCGACCCGCCATTTCAAAACCAAACTTCAAAACCAGTGCAAATACCTTTGCAAGAAGAACTTCGCCCTTCTTGCCCAAAACTTGAGTGAAGCGTTCCAAACGTAAAGCTTGTGCCCCGCAGGCGTTGGGGTCGGCCAGCTTCCGGACCAGCGCACCGATAGTTACGCCAGCGGGCGCATTCAGGCAGACGGCCGTACCGGCGCCGACACTCGAGCAGACGCCCGTGCGCGGGGCGCACGCTCGATCCGACGTTCCCTGTAAGGCGGGCGGCTCGGGCCGCACCCGAACCGCCCACAGGGAAGGGGGAGGCAACTAGGTGGGACTACTCGGCGTCCTCGGCAGCGGCGGCTGCGGCGGCCTTGGCCTGGACCCTCTCGGAGACCTTCATGAAGGGCAGGTAGATGGCCATGCCAGCGGCAACCTCGATGACCTGCCAGATGACGGCCACGATGCCAGCGGTGCCGCCGCCGACGGCCAGGAAGCCGCTCACGAACACGGGGGTGGTCCAGGGAACCATGACCACGCAGGGAGCCAGGACGCCGGCGCAGGTGAGCGCATAGGTCAGGCCGATGAACAGGTCAGGCACGAGCACGAACGGAATCATCAGGGGCAGGTTGTACACGACGGGGTAGCCGTAGATGACAGGCTCGTTGATGTTAAAGATGCCAGGCAGGATGGCCAGCTTTGCGACCTCCTTGGACGCCTTGCTCTTTGAGAAGAGGAACGTGTCCAGCAGCAGCATCAGCGTGCAGCCCGAGCCGCCGATGAGGGCGAAGGTGTTGATGATCTGCATGTTCATGTAGTGGTCCGCAGGGATGGGCTGGCCAGCGGCGAACATGGCCATGTTCTCGGTGATCAGGACGGTCAGGATAGGCTCAGCAAGCACGCCGGAGATCGTGGACTGGTGAATGCCGAGGCAGAACAGCAGGTTTGCGAAGGTGTAGATGATGATGACTGCCCAGGGGCCGGCGTTCATGACGCCCTTCAGAGGAGTAGCGACGCCCAGAGCGATGAGGGTCATGAGGTCGGTGGACCAGAAGCCCTTCAGGACGGCGGCACCCAGGCCAAAGATTGCCATGGTCAGCAGCATGGGGATCATGACGTTGAAGGAGTCGGCGACCGCAGGGGGCACACCCTCGCCCAGGTTCACCTTGAGCTTCTTGTTGTTGGAGATCTTGATGAACAGGGTGGTGGCCAGAAGGCCGATGATGATGGCGCCAAACAGGCCGTTGGTGCCGGTGTTGGTGAAGGACAGGACGCTGGTGGTGTCGGCGCCGGTCAGCGTGTAGCCCTTGGGCAGGTCCAGCTTCGTGGCGATGTCGGTCAGCTGGTAGCTCAGCGTCTGGGCGGTCTTGTCGTTGGCGTTCGTGGCGTACAGCAGCTTGCCCAGAGTGCCGGTGACGGTCTGCGGCATCATGATGACCAAAGACGAGATGCCCACGATGACGCAGGACAGGGGGTTCTCGAAGCGCTTGTTCTTTGCGAAGCAGTAGCCGATGATGCCGGCCAGGATGATGGCGGCAATGCTGAGCGTGCCCTGGGTCAGCGCGTTGCCCCAGGCCTGCACGTTCGCCAGCTCCACGCTGTCCTTTGCCCAGAACAGCGGGAACACGACGTTGTTCACCAGGACCGCAAGGCCCGACAGGATGTAGATGGGCATCACGGTAGCGAACGCGTCACGCAGGGAGCGCAGGTGCACCTGGTTTCCTACCTTCGCGGAGAACTCCGCGAACTTGTCGAGGAAGGACGCGCCATCCTCTGCTTGCGTTGCGTCTTTTGCCATTGATCTTCCTTCCGTTTTGGGGCCGCAACCCCATACCCTAAGGCGGCCTTCCCACCGCCAGATTCCACGATTTGGTGCTTGCCGCGCGTTTGTGCCGGTCGCTACTGCTCGAATATCTCGTGCGTGGTGGCGACCCTGCGCAGCCAGTCAGCCGACTTCTTTAGGTGACGGCTGTAGTTGTCGTTCAGGTTCACCTCGACGAAGCCGTAGCGGTTCTTGAACGCGTTCGACCAGGACCAGTTGTCAATGACAGCCCAGTAGTGGTAGCCGCGGCACTTCGCACCGTCTTCGATGGCCTTCGCCACCCACTTCAGGTGGTCGCGCACGAACTCCACGCGGTAGTCGTCCTGGATGACGCCATCCTTCTTGAACGCGTCCTCGCCCTGGATGCCGATGCCGTTCTCGGACACGAACCACTCGAGGTCGGGGTAGTCGCGATGCATCGTCATGGCGAAGTCGTAGATGCCCTTGGGGTAGATCTCCCAGCCGCGCGACTTGTTCATGCGGGCCTCGGGCCACACATACTCCTCGGCGAAGACCGGGTTGCCGTACTGATCGACCTTGCGCGAGGGAGCCTGCACGCGGGCGGGGTGGTAGTAGTTGAAGCCCAGCCAGTCCACCTTGCCCTGGGCAATGACCTGCTGGTCACCTGCACGGACGGGCAGCTGGTAGCCGTTGGCGTCGAGGTCGTTCAGGATGTCCTGGGGCAGGGTGCCCTTGGTCACCAGGTCAAGCCACCAGCGGTTGTCTATGCCGTCCACCACGCGCACGGCCTCGAGGTCGGCCTTGGAGGGGTTCTCCTTCGTGTAGGGCGGGGTGAAGCAGTTGATGAGGCCAATCTTTGCCCCGTCGTTCAGCTGGCCGGCCGCTTGGGCGCTGCGGAAGTTCTCCACCGCCAGAGAGTGCGCCAGCGTGATGCCGTACTGCACGCGACGAGCCTCGGCAAAGTCGTGATGGAAGGGGTACCACACCGCGTTGGTGAAGCGCTGCTGGGGCTCCACGATGGGCTCGTTGAACGTGAACCAGTAGTCCACCTCGTGGCCGAACTCCTGGAACGCCGCGGCCGCGTAGTTGGCGTAGGCCTCGATGACCTCGCGGTTCTCCCAGCCGCCACGGGCAAAGAGGTACGCGGGCATGTCAAAGTGGTACAGGTTCACGAACGGCACGATGCCGGCGCGCTTGAAGGCGGCGAACAGCTCGTGATAGTACTGGGCGCCCTGCGGGTTCAGGTGTCCGTCGGCGTCCATCAAGCGGCTCCACTGGATGGAGGTGCGCACGGAGTCCAGGCCCAGGTCCTTAAAGATGGCCAGGTCCTCGTCGCGGCGACGAGTGAAGTCATTTCCGCCGTAGGAGCCCACCAGGTTGTAGAAGTCCGTGATCTTGAGGTTGGACCACAGGTCCCACAGGTTCGGAAGCTTTCCGTAGTCCTGCCAGGCGCCCTCCGTCTGGGGACCCGACATTGCTGCCCCAAAGAAGAAGTCCTTGGGGAGCTTGTAGTTGCCCATCTGACCTTCCTTTCGTTCCGCGAGGTTCTGCACATGCCCTTTGCGTTGTTGGAGAACCTCAGGATATCGTTCGTGCGCTATTCTTTAGTTCTCTTTGTTTTATATAGGACATGTCTTTTGTTTGCTTTGTCCATGTCCAGTAATAAAATCACACAATGTATTGCACATTGCAAGAGCTATTTTTTTAATTCCTGCGAACGGTACAAATGCGCCGCAAAAGGGGGATAATCGAGGTCAACAAACGAAATGAGGTCCCCATGCTGAAGTACAAGGCCGTCGCTCAGGACATCGTCCAAAAGATCACGCAGGGCGAATACCTGCCCAATGACCGCCTGCCCACCACGCCCGAGCTGTGCGAGCAGTACCAGGTCAGCAAGATCACAATAAAGAAGGCCATGGACGAGCTGGAGCTGGGCGGCCTCATAGCGCGCAGGCGCGGCTCCGGCACCTACGTAAAGGGTCTTGGCTCCCAGCAGCTGGAGAACGCCCCACAGGGATGGAGCATGTCGTCCCAGATGGGCGGCTACACGAAGGACCACCCGGGCCACGAGGTCGGCAGCCACGTGTACGACTTCTCGGTCGTGCGCCCTCCCGAGGACGTCGCCGACGAGCTGGGCATACAGCCCGACGAGTTCTGCTACCACGTATGCCGTACCAGGCTTTTGGACGGCACGCCAAACGTCATCGAGTACACCTACATGCCCATCAAGGTGATTCCCGACCTGCGCGAGCACAACGTGCAGACGTCCATCTATAGCTACATCCAGAACGACCTGGGGCTAAAGATTGCCAGCGCCCACCGCATGCTGGAGGCCGTGCTCGTGACCGACGAGGAGGCGCAGCGCCTGCAGGTGGAGCCCAACTCCCCCGCCCTGCAGGTGTCCCAGGTGGGATTCCTGGATGACGGCACGGCCTTCGAGCACTCCATCTCGCGCCACGTCCGGGGCTACAAGTTCTTCTCGATATCCACGGTGTAGCGCGCAGCGCGCCCCGACAATCGCATCGCGCCCAATGTTCACGTAATGGTGCTCAAACACCCGCTAAGGTGCCTCTTAGCGGGTGTTTGAGCACCATTGTGCGTTGTCGGTGGCTAACGTCAACGCATTTGGGTGCTCGTTTGGACGTCAGCGCCACTTCGGCGAAATCCTTGCACATAGCAAAGCCCCCGTCGGCAACCCAGAAGGTGCCGGCGGGGGCTGTTCTTTGAGCGTTGCGGCGCGTCAAGCGCCACAGCAAGCGACTACTTCAGGATGTCGTCCTTGTGGGACGAGTCCTCGTGGGAGCCGTCCTTGTGGGAATCCTTCGAGTCGCCCTCGTTCTCGTGGCGGACCACCTGCGAGAGCAGGTCGTCCAGGGATCCCAGGTCCTCGTTGATGACGTCGGAGCTGGAGTTGTCGGAGGAGTCCGACCCGCCGATGAGCTCATCGTCGTCGTAGTGGTGCGTCGACGGTGCGGCGGTGCCCAGCATGACGTCGTCAGAGTCAGGCGAGAAGACCATGTTCAGCAGCTGCGACAGGTCCTCGCTGTCCGCCTCGTCGTCGGGCTCGAGGATGTATAGCAGGCCGTGCGCCTCCAGACCGTCGCGAAGCTCCTCGATAGCCTTCGCTCCGATGCCGTCGATGCGCAGCAGGTCGTCCTCGGTCTTGCCGATGAGGTCGCCCACGGTCTCGATGCCCACCTCGCTGAACTTGTTGGTCCAGCGCTGCGAGACGCCCAGGTCGTCGTACAGGTACAGCTTTGCGTCCTCGCTGGAGAGCGTGCGGCCGTTCTTGGAGTACACGCCGCCGTAGCCGTAGTCGTCGCCAACCCAGTCGAGCTGCTTGGGCAGCTGCTCCTCGATCTTCTTGAGCTCGTCGGGAGCCCACTCGGGCAGGCTCTTGGCCATGGGCGAGGTGGGACCGTCGATTTTCTTGCCGTGGTAGGTCAGCTCGACGTTGTCGTACGCCTTCAGGCCGGTGCCTGCGGGAATCTTCTTTCCAACGATGACGTTGGACTTCAGGTCCAGCAGGTGGTCGACGTCGCCCTCGATGGCGGCCTCGGTCAGGACGCCAGCGGTGCGGATGAACGAGGCACTGGACAGCCAGGAGTCGATAGAGCTGGCCACCTTCAGCGTGCCCAGGATGACGGGCTCGGCCTCAGGCGGCTGGCCGCCGGCCAGCGTGATGTTGCGCACGGTGTCGGCAAACACGTAGCGGTCGACGTACTGGCCCAGCAGGTACGTGGAGTCGCCGGGGTTCGTCACCTGGACGCGACGCAGCATCTGACGTGCTATGACCTCGATGTGCTTGTCGTTCAGGTCGACGCCCTGGGACGTGTAGACGTCCTTGACCGACTTCACGAAGGTGTGCATCGTGGACTCGATGTCCGTCAGCTTGCGCAGCTTGCGGAAGTTCACGAAGCCGCTGGTGATCTGGTCGCCAGCACGCACCTGCACCTTGTCGTCGATACCAGGCATGAAGCGGACGGAGGCCGGGACGCGCTTCTCGACCAGCACACGCGTGGGGTCATCTTGGTCCAGAATCTGCAGCACGTACTCGGTCTGCTCGGGCTTGATGCGCAGAATGCCAGACACGGAGGCCAGGTCGGCGGCGCGGCCCAGGATCTTCTCGTTCACGTTTCCGACGACGTCGAACATACGCGCGACCGTAGGCAGGCCCTGCGTGATGTCCTCGGCGCCGGCGACGCCACCGGAGTGAATGGTACGCATGGTCAGCTGCGTACCGGGCTCGCCGATGGACTGGGCGGCGATGATGCCGACCGCGGTGCCGATGTTGACCGGCCTGCGGGTGGCCAGGTCCCAGCCGTAGCACTTCTGGCACACGCCGTACTTGCTCTTGCAGGTCAGCAGCGCGCGCAGCTCGACCTTCTTCAGGCCGGCGTCCACGAGCTTCTGCAGGTCCTGCTTCGACTCGATGTAGCCGTCCTTCGGGATGAGCACGGTGCCGTCGGGAGCGCAGATGTCGTTCAGGGCGCAGCGGCCGATGAGGTCGGTGTCCACGTCGGACTCGCCCGGCTTGATGAGGTCGTAGGTCACGCCCTCGTCGGTGCCGCAGTCCTCCTCGCGCACGATGACGTCCTGGGCCACGTCGACCAGACGACGGGTCAGGTAGCCGGAGTCGGACGTGTGCGATGCCGTGTCTACCAGGCCCTTACGGGCGCCGTACGTCGAGATGAAGTACTCCAGGGGCAGCAGGCCCTCGCGGAAGTTAGCCTTGATGGGCAGGTCGATGGTGTCGCCCGACATATCGGCCATCAGGCCACGCATGCCGGCCAGCTGACGCAGCTGGGTCTTGGAGCCACGGGCGCCGGAGTCAGCCATCATGTAGATGGGGTTGTCCTCGGCGAAGCCCTCCAGCATCTTTGTGCCCAGCTCGTCGGTGCACTCGTTCCACGCGTTGACGACCTCGGCGTGGCGCTCGCGCTCCGACAGGAAGCCGTCCTCGTAGTACTCGTTGATCTCGTCGACCTTGCTCTGGGCCTCGTCCAGCATCTGCGGCTTCTCGTCGGGGATGATGGCGTCCCACACCGACACGGTCAGGCCGGCGCGGGTGGCGTAGTGGAAGCCCGTGGCCTTGATGGCGTCCAGGATCGGCTCGACCTCGGAGGTCGAGTAGCGGTCGCACGCGTCGTTGACCAGCTTCTTGATGTCGCCCTTGTTCATCTTGTAGTTGATGAAGGGGTAGTCGGCGGGCAGGCACTGCTTGTTGAAGATAACGCGGCCCACGGTGGTGTCGATGCGCACGGGGTGCTCGGTCACATCGAAGTCGACGGCGTGGCCCCACTTGTCGTAGGTGCGGAAGAACTTGCGGTCGCCCTCGGTGTAGTTGGCGTTGGCGGCGCTGACGCGCACCTTGATCTCGGCCTGGATGTCCAGGTGGTCACGGTTGTCGTAGGCCAGGATGGCGTCGTCGAAGTCGGCGAACACGCGGCCCTCGCCCTCGACGCCGTCCTTGGCCGTCGTCAGGAAGTAGGTGCCAAAGACCATGTCCTGCGAAGGCACGGTGACGACCTCGCCCGAGGCGGGCTTGCGCAGGTTGTTCGTGGACAGCATCAGCACGCGGGCCTCGGTCTGGGCCTGCGTGGACAGCGGCACGTGCACGGACATCTGGTCGCCGTCGAAGTCTGCGTTGAACGGTGCGCACACCAGCGGGTGCAGGTGGATGGCCTTGCCCTCGGTCAGCACGGGCTCGAAGGCCTGGATGGACAGGCGGTGCAGGGTAGGTGCACGGTTCAGCAGAACCAGACGGTTCTTGATGACCTCCTCGAGCACGTCCCACACCGCGGGTGCGCCGCGGTCGATGGCACGCTTGGCGCCCTTGATGTTCTCGACCTTGCCCAGCTCGACCAGTCGACGCATGACGAAGGGCTTGAACAGCTCCAACGCCATGGTGGAGGGCAGGCCGCACTGGTGCAGCTTCAGGTGCGGGTCGGTGACGATGACCGAACGGCCAGAGTAGTCGACACGCTTGCCCAGCAGGTTCTGACGGAAGCGGCCCTGCTTGCCCTTCAGGGACTCGGCCAGGGACTTCAGAGGCCTGCCGCCACGGCCCGTGACGGGACGGCCACGACGGCCGTTGTCAAACAGGGCGTCGACGGACTCCTGCAGCATGCGCTTCTCGTTGTTCACGATGATGGCGGGGGCGTCCAGGTCCAGCAGGCGCTTCAGGCGGTTGTTGCGGTTGATGACGCGGCGGTACAGGTCGTTCAGGTCGGACGCCGCGAAGCGACCGCCGTCCAGCTGCACCATGGGGCGCAGGTCGGGCGGGATCACGGGGATGACGTCCAGGATCATGTTGGCCGGGTCGTTGCCGCCCTTCAGGAAGGCGTCCACGACCTCCAGGCGCTTGACGGCCTTCTCGCGCTTCTGCTTCTGGGAGTCCTCGGAGGCGATGACGGCGCGCAGCTCCTCGGCCTCCTTGGGCAGGTCGATGCCGCGCAGAAGCTCGCGCACGGCCTCGGCGCCCATGCCGCCCTTGAAGTAGATGGAGTAGTAGCGCTTCATCTCGGAGAACAGGGCCTCGTCGGAGATGAGCTCGCGCTCCTCCAGCGACATGAACTTGTCGTAGGCGTCCTGGCGCAGCTGCTTCTCCTCGGCGTACTCCTCCTCGAGGTCGGCGATGCCGGCACGGATGTCATCCTGGGAGAGGACCTCCATGTCGGAGAACTCCTCGCCCTCGGGCTGCTGGCCCTGCTCCTTCAGGCGGGCGATCTCATCGTCGCGCTCGGCGTCCAGCTCCTCGAGGTCGGCGGACAGCTCCTCCTTCAGGTCGGCGGCGTCAGCCTCGCGGGCCTCGGTGTCGACGGAGGTGATGATGTAGCTGGCGAAGTACAGGACCTTCTCGAGGTCCTTGCTCTTTATGTCGAGCAGGCGCGCCAGCGGGAAGCTGTTGGGGCTCTTGAAGTACCAGATGTGCGAGACGGGCGCGGCCAGCTCGATGTGGCCCATGCGCTCGCGGCGCACCTTGGCGCTGGTGACCTCGACGCCGCAGCGCTCGCACACGATGCCCTTGAAGCGGATGCCCTTGTACTTTCCGCAGGAGCACTCCCAGTCCTTCACAGGACCGAAGATCTTCTCGCAGAACAGGCCGTCCTTCTCGGGCTTCAGGGTGCGGTAGTTGATGGTCTCGGGCTTCTTCACCTCGCCATGAGACCAGCTGCGGATCTGATCGGCGGAGGCGAGCGAGATCTTTATTGCGTCGAAATCAGTGGTATCGAAATCAGCCACGTTCGCTACTCCTTGCTAGACGTTGTTGCGTTACCCAAGACGACCTCGCCATTGGCGTCCTTGGGGAGGTTGTCGATGAGGTCATCGGCGCTCTTTGCACCGGCGAACACCTCGACGGGGTTCTCCTCGGAAGCGGGTGCCGCGGCGTCGGACTTCTTGTGCGCCTTGCGGTACTGCAGGGGCTCGATGTCCAGCGCCAGGGAGCGAATCTCCTTGACCAGGACCTTGAAGGACTCGGGGATGCCAGGTGCCGGCACGTTCTCGCCCTTGACGATGGCCTCGTAGGTCTTCACACGGCCGTTGGTGTCGTCGGACTTGACCGTGAGGATCTCCTGCAGCACGTTTGCCGCGCCGTAGGCGTACAGGGCCCAGACCTCCATCTCGCCGAAGCGCTGGCCGCCGAACTGGGCCTTGCCGCCCAGGGGCTGCTGCGTGACGAGGCTGTACGGGCCGGTCGAACGCGCGTGGATCTTGTCGTCGACCATGTGACCCAGCTTCAGGATGTAGGAGGTGCCCACCGCGATCTTGCTCTTGAAGGGCTCGCCCGTGCGGCCGTCGTACAGCGTGGTCTTGCCGCGCTCGTTCAGCTGCGGGACGAAGTCCGCGTCCATGTGCTCGCCATAGTCGCGCATGGCCTTGTTCATGAGGTTGATGTTGGTGCGGCGGATGGCCTCGGCCACCTCGACGTCGGTGGCGCCGTCAAAGACGGGCGTCGAGACGCGCACGGGGCCAGGGATGTACTTCTTGGAGTCGGGGTCGTTGATGTCCCAGCCGTGGCTGGCAGCCCAGCCGAGGTGGCACTCCAGCAGCTGGCCCACGTTCATACGGGAAGGAACGCCCAGGGGGTCCAGCATGACGTCGATGGGGGTACCGTCGGCCATGTAGGGCATGTCCTCGATGGGCAGCACCTTGCAGACGACGCCCTTGTTGCCGTGGCGACCGGAGATCTTGTCGCCCTGCTGGATCTTCCTGCGCTGAGCCACGAACACGCGGACGAGCTCGTTGACTCCAGGCGGCAGGTCGTCGCCGGCCTCTCGGCTGAAGCGCACCACGTCGACGACACGGCCGTAGGAGCCGTGGGGCATCTTTAGCGAGGTGTCGCGCACGTCGTGTGCCTTCGCGCCAAAGATGGCACGCAGCAGGCGCTCCTCGGCGGTCAGAGCGGTCTCGCCCTTGGGCGTGACCTTGCCCACCAGGATGTCGCCAGGGCCGACCTCGGCGCCGATGCGGATGATGCCGTCATCGTCGAGGTTTGCCAGCATGTCCTCGCCCAGGTTCGGAATCTCGCGGGTGATCTCCTCGGGACCCAGCTTGGTGTCACGGGCGTCGATCTCGTGACGGGAGATGTTGACGGAGGTCAGCAGGTCCTGCTGGACCACGCGGTCCGACACGACGATGCCGTCCTCGTAGTTGTAGCCCTCCCACGGCATGTAGGCCACGGTGAGGTTCTGGCCCAGGGCCAGCTCGGAGTGGTCGATGGACGTGCCGTCGGCCAGGGGCTGACCTGCCTCGACGTGCTGTCCGGCGTGCACGATGGGACGGTGGTTGATGCAGGTGCTCTGGTTCGAGCGCTGGTACTTCGGCAGGTCGTAGCGCTCGGGGCCCTTCTCGGTGTCCACGACGACGTGCGCGGCGTCGACCTCGGACACGGTACCCTCGTGCTCGGCCACGATGAGCTCGCCGGAGTCCAGGGCGGCGCGAGCCTCCATGCCGGTGCCCACGTACGGAGCGTTCGGACGGATCAGGGGCACGGCCTGACGCTGCATGTTTGCGCCCATGAGGGTACGCTTGGCGTCGTCGTGCTCCAGGAACGGAATCAGGTTGGCAGCCACGGACAGCATCTGGCGAGGCGACACGTCCATGTAGTCGACGTCGGCAACGTCCACCTGCGCGGGGGCGCCGAAGGAGCCGTCGAAGTCGGTGGTACGGGCGATAACGCGGTCGGGATGCTCGATGGAGCCGTCGGAGCCCACGGTGATGAACTCGCCGGTCTTGTGGTCGAACGGCGTGTTGGCGGGAGCGATGTTGTGCTTTTCCTCCTCGTCAGCGGTCATCCACACGATGTCGTCGGTGACCTTGCCGTCGACGACCTTGCGGTACGGAGCCTCGATGAAGCCGTAGTCGTTCACATGCGCATACAGCGCCAGCGAGCCGATCAGGCCGATGTTGGGACCTTCGGGAGTCTCGATGGGGCACATGCGGGAGTAGTGCGAGTTGTGGACGTCGCGGACGGCGGTAGGCACGTTCGTACGACGGCTGGAGCCGGACTTGTGGCCGGCCAGGCCGCCAGGGCCCAGTGCCGACAGACGACGCTTGTGCGTCAGGCCGGACAGCGGGTTGTTCTGGTCCATGAACTGGGACAGCTGCGAGGAGCCGAAGAACTCCTTGATGGCGGCCACGATGGGGCGGATGTTGATCAGGCTCTGGGGCGTGATGTCGTCGGCGTCCTGGGAGGCCATACGCTCGCGCACGACGCGCTCCATGCGGCTCATGCCGATGCGGAACTGGTTCTGAACCAGCTCGCCCACGGTGCGCACGCGGCGGTTGCCGAAGTGGTCGATGTCGTCGTAGCTCTTTGTGTCGTCGCCCTCGTGCAGGGCCAGCAGGTAGCGCAGCGCCGCGATGATGTCGTCGGCGGTCAGGACGCGCTCGCCGCCCTCGCCCTCGAAGCCCAGCTTCTTATTGATCTTGTAGCGACCAACGCGGGCCAGGTCGTAGCGCTGGTTGTTGAAGTACAGGCCGTCCAGCAGCGAACGAGCGGCATCCACGGTGGGAGGCTCGCCCGGGCGCTGGCGACGGTAGATCTCCAGCAGGGCGTCGTCACGCGTGGTGGCAACGTCGCGCTCCAGCGTGGAACGGACCACGTCGGAGTCGCCCAGCAGGTTCATGATGTCGTCGTCGGTCTCTGCGATGCCCAGGGCACGCAGCAGCACCGTGGCGCTCTGGCGACGCTTGCGGTCGATGGAGACCACCAGGTGGCCGCGCTTGTCGACCTCGAACTCCAGCCACGCGCCACGCGCGGGAATGAACTGGACGTGCTGGACCTCGACGCCGTTGTCCATCTCCTTCGAGAAGTACACGCCAGGAGAGCGGACCAGCTGCGAGACAACCACGCGCTCGGTGCCGTTGATGATGAAGGTGCCGCGCTGCGTCATGAGCGGGAAGTCGCCCATGAACACCAGCTGCTCCTTGATCTCGCCGGTTTCCTTGTTGATGAACCGCACATCAACGAAAAGAGGCGCCTGGTACGAGATGTCCTTGGCACGGCACTCGGCGATGGTGTGGGCCGGGTCGCCAAACTGGTGGTCGCCAAAGGTGACCTCCATGGTGCCTGCTGAGTTCTCGATGGGAGAGAACTCCGAGAAGGACTCAGCGAGCCCCTCGGTCATAAAACGCTCGAATGACTCCTTCTGCACAGAGATGAGGTTTGGAAGCTCCATCGCGGGGGGTATCTTGCTAAAGCTTACGCGCTCGCGCTTCTCCTGCCGTGCGTCAAGGGAATACTTTGCGGTAGTCACCAGGCATTTCCTCCTTCAAAAAAATGAAAAAGCGGCATTTGTCGCAATCTAATAAGTTACCGAAAGTGCATCCCCTCGTCAATGTAAACCCTTGACATGAGGGGTCCAATAAAGTAGCTCTTTCGTTTAGGCCTTCTACCTGGGGAAATGCTTTGTCGATTTGTGGAGGTCCCGTGGGCTTGCCAGCTGGGCTCTCGCCTGCCGCCGGCCGCCGCGTCACGCTACCAACACGTTCGTACCCAAATGTTTGTATCTTTGTCGGCCTCTCCATGCCATCGCGCCCATGCCAGAGTATCTGGCACGTTTTGGGCAAAAAAGGGGCCAGACAAGCGTCTGGCCCCCTCGGCAATGGTCGATCCTGTGTAACGCGAAGTTACTTCAGGGTGACGGTGGCGCCGGCCTCCTCGAGCTCCTTCTTGGCGGCCTCGGCGTCCTCCTTCTTTGCGCCCTCGAGGATGGTGCCCTTCTTCTCGACGAGGTCCTTGGCCTCCTTCAGGCCCAGGCTGGTGAGCTTACGGACAACCTTGATGACGGCGATCTTCTGGCTGCCGAAGTCGTCGAGGACGACGTCGAAGTTGGTCTTCTCCTCCTCGGCGGGAGCAGCAGCGCCAGCAGCGGGAGCGGCGACAGCAGCGACGGGTGCAGCAGCGGAGACGCCAAAGACGTCCTCCAGCTCGTGAACGAGCTCAGAGAGCTCGAGGGCGGACATGCTCTTCAGAGCCTCAACAATCTCATCCTTGGTAACAGCCATGGTAATTCTCCTTTGTGTGGGGCATCGCCCTGCGATGCCTTACGCGAAATTTCTGACTAGCAGAAAGCTGCTTATGCAGCCTCCTTTTGGTCGGCGATGGCCTTGAGCGCGGTAACGAGGCCGCGGGCAGGACCGGCGCAAACCGAAGCGATACCGCGAAGCGGGCTCGCCATGACGTACACGAGCTGAGCAATGAGCTCGTCGTGAGTCGGCAGATCGGCGTAGGCCTTGGCATCCTCCGCAGAGAGAGCCTTGCCGTCGGCGATACCGGCAACCCACGTGATCTTATTGAACTCCTCGGCCTTCTTCTTGATGACCTTGGCAGCGTCGACGGGATCGTTCTCAAAGAAGACATAGGCGCAGGTTCCCTTGAGGGAATCGCCCACGTCGGGCAGGCCTGCCTGCTGGAACGCGATCCTGGCGATGTTGTTCTTGTACACCTTCATGAAGGAGTTGGCCTCGCGAAGGGCGCGACGGAGCTCCTGGGTCTCCTTGACGGAGAGGCCACGGTAGTCAATCACAAAGACGCCCTTGGACGCCTGGACAGACTCGGTAACCTTGGCGAGCATATCGACCTTGGACTGTGCTGGCATGTAGTACACCTCCTTGTAGTGCTTTCGGGCACGAGCCGCCGACGCGGGCGAGCCGTAAAAGCAAGACCCCGCTTGGCGCAGCCTAAGCGGGGTCAGAGGTCGTAAACCTTTGGACCACCTCGGCAGGCGGGTTTCCCCATTGAGCCTTGCGGCACCGGCTGTCTTTGGCAGCGGACGTGCTGTGTTCAGTAGTTGCCCTTTCGAGCGTAGGTTATTGTGCCATCCCCACAGGCTCGAGTCAAGAAAAAACGGGCGCCGCGGGGTGCTTCCCCACGACGCCCACACATGTTGGTCAAGCTTTGGCGGCTAGCTCTACGAGCTACTCCTCCATGAAGTCACGAACGATCGTGGGATCCACCTTGACGCCAGGGCCCATGGTGGAGGACACGGTGATGGACTTGATGTACTTGCCCTTTGCGCTGGAGGGCTTCACGCGCACGATCTCGGTGACCAGGGCGGCGTAGTTCTCCAGCAGAGCCTGGGGCTCGAAGGAGACCTTGCCCAGGGGCACGTGGCAGATGCCGTAGCGGTCAGCGCGATACTCGACGCGGCCGGCCTTGAGCTCCTTGACCATCTTCTCGACGTCCATGGTCACGGTGCCCAGCTTGGGGTTGGGCATCAGGCCACGGGGGCCCAGGACGCGACCCAGACGGCCGACCTTGCTCATCATGTTGGGCGTGGCGATGGCGGCGTCGAAGTCGATGTTGCCAGCCTGGACCTGAGCGACCAGGTCGTCGGAGCCCACCAGGTCTGCGCCAGCGGCCTTGGCCTCGTCGGCCTTGGCACCCTCGGCGAAGACGGCAACGCGGACCTTCTTGCCGGTGCCGTTAGGCAGCGAGATGGAGCCACGGATGTTCTGGTCGGCCTTGCGGGTGTCGACACCCAGGCGGATGGAAGCCTCGACGGTCTCGTCGAACTTGGCGGTGGCCAGCTCCTTCACCAGGGCCAGGGCAGCCTTGGGGGTGTACAGCTTGGCCTCGACCTTCTGGGAAGCGCCGCGGTAGTTCTTTCCGTGCTTTGCCATATTGGGATTCCTCCTGTGGTCAACGGGCTTGTGCCCTCCCACATAGAACGAGCCCCGCCCCTTGGCGAGGCCCGAGTTTGGCAAGAATTTCTACTAAGCCTCGGCGACGGTGACGCCCATGGAGCGGGCGGTGCCGGCGACGATCTTCTTGGCAGCCTCGATATCGTTGGCGTTGAGGTCCGGCATCTTGATCTGGGCAATCTTGGTCAGCTGCTCCTGCGTCAGCTGGCCCACCTTGTCACGCTGGGGAACGGCGGAGCCGCTCTTCAGGCCAAGCTCCTTCTTGATCAGCTGGGCTGCGGGAGGAGTCTTGGTGATGAAGTCGAAGGTGCGGTCCTCGTAGACCGTAATCTCGACGGGGATGATGTCGCCTGCCTGGTCCTTCGTCTTGTCGTTGAAGGCCTTGCAGAACTGCATGATGTTGACCTGCGCGGCACCCAGTGCAGGGCCAACGGGAGGAGCCGGGTTGGCCTGACCGGCAGGAATCTGGAGCTTAATGAAGTGGGTAACCTTCTTGGCGGGCATGCGTGCCTCCTGAGCACTCGTGTGTATATCTTCCTATATCCTCATCAGTCCCCGAGAAGCATTCCTCACCGAATCAGGGGCTGACATTGATTAGCTAGCCTATGACGGAGATCTGGTCCATCGTCAGCTCGACCGGGGTCTCGCGGCCAAAGATGGTCAGCATGACCTTGACCTTGCCGGACTCGGCGTTGACCTCGGAGATCTGGCCGTCGAAGTCTGCCAGGGGACCAGACAGTACCTTGACGGACTGCCCGACCTCCAGGTTCGTGGCCGTGCGCTTGGGCCGCTGCACCTTGCCGGGCTTGTGGCCAGTGGTGCGTCGCATGATCTTGTTATACTCCTCGCGGCGCAGGGGCACGGGCTGGCCGTCGGTGCCAACGAAGCCTGTGACGCCGGGGGTGTTAGAGATGACCGACCAGGTGTTGTCGTCGACCTTGCGGTTGATGCACTGCACGTGCACCAGAACGTAGCCCGGGAAGACCTTGGCCTCCTTGGTCTTGCGCTCGCCGCCATCCTTGATCTCGGTGACCTCCTCGGTCGGGATCTGGATGTCGTCCACCTCGTTCTCGAGGCCGTAGGTCTCGATGCGGTGCTCAAGGTCGGTCTTTACCTTGTTCTCGTAACCCGACCACGTGTGAAGGACAAACCAACGCTTTGCCATGAACTACCCCCTCAGGCCCGTGTAGCCAACGAGCAAGGCAACGAAGCCGGTGTCGATGGCCCAGACGCATACGCCAAAGACCACCAGCATCACGATGACGGCGATGGACCAGTTGCGCAGCTCCAGCTTTGAGGGCCAGACGACCTTGTGCATCTCGGTGCGCACCAGCTTGAAGTAGTTGGAGATGCGCGCGCCCAGACCAGGCTTCTTGTCCTTTGCCTTCTTTGAGGGCTTGGAGGCCTCGGCCTTCTTTACGCTCTTTTGGGACGCCGAATCAGCAGCGGCGGTAGTCATGCCGGATGCGGCATGCTTTGCCTCAAGCTCGGCACGCTCCTTCTGGCGCGCCTTGCGGGCAGACCTCTTGTTCCGTTCCCTCTTCGCCATCCTGAAACCTCCTGGGGCAAAACCCCTTTTCATAGAAACCGGCTACCCCGTGAAGGATAGCCGGTGGTGTTAGCTGGCAGGCCAGGAAGGACTCGAACCCTCAACAAACGGTTTTGGAGACCGCCGCTCTACCATTGGAGCTACTGGCCTGTAATGGAAACTAGTTTAGCGCGTTTCCTTGTGAAGAGTGTGCTTACGGCACCACGGGCAATACTTCTTCATCTCGAGACGCTCGGGATTGTTGCTCTTGTTCTTCGTGATAGTGTAATTGCGACGCTTGCACTCGGTGCATGCAAGAGTAACCAGTGTACGCATGAATCCTCCTGAATACCTTGCCACGTCCAAGTCCGTCATTACGTGGCGCGATGGATAACTCTACGCTGCAATGGCGGGTCGTGTCAACCTATGGGCGTGGAAAACTTTGCCTCGACAAAACCATCAAAACTCGTTCGCAAGAAAAAGGCCCGACACCCAAAGGTGCCGGGCCTACACATCCTCTAGTAGAGACTACTCGATGATGGTGGAAACACGGCCGTCGCCCACGGTGTGGCCGCCCTCGCGAATAGCGAAGCGCAGGCCCTCCTCCATGGCGATGGGGTGAATGAGCTCGCAAGTGATGGTCACGTGGTCGCCGGGCATAGCCATCTCGACCTTGTTGCCGTCCTTGTCGGTGAGCTCGGTGATGTCGCCAGTCACGTCAGTGGTGCGGAAGTAGAACTGGGGACGATAGCCAGAGAAGAACGGGGTGTGACGGCCGCCCTCCTCCTTGGTCAGAACGTAGATCTCGCCGGTAAACTTGGTGTGAGGGGTAACCGAACCGGGCTTGCAGAGGACCTGACCACGCTGGATGTCCTCGCGCTTGATGCCACGGAGCAGGATGCCCACGTTGTCGCCAGCCTCGCAGAAGTCGAGGGTCTTGCGGAACATCTCAATGCCGGTGGCGGTGGACTTCTGCGTCGGCTTGATGCCCACGATCTCGACGGGGTCGTTCAGCTTCAGCTCGCCACGCTCGACACGGCCGGTAGCAACGGTACCGCGGCCGGAGATGGTCATAACGTCCTCGATGGCCATCAGGAAGGGCTTCTCGTTGTCACGAGCAGGCGTGGGGATGTAGTGATCGACGGTGTGCATGAGCTCCAGGATGGCGTCGCGCCACTTGCCCTGGTCGCCCTCGAGGGCCTTCAGAGCGGAGCCACGGATGATGGGGATGTCGTCTCCGGGATAGCCGTACTCGCTCAGCAGGTCGCGGGTCTCCATCTCGACCAGGTCGATGAGCTCCTCGTCGTCGACCATGTCGCACTTGTTCAGGAAGACGACGATGTACTTAACGCCGACCTGACGGGCCAGCAGGATGTGCTCACGAGTCTGAGCCATAGGGCCGTCGGTAGCAGCGATGACCAGGATAGCGCCGTCCATCTGAGCAGCGCCCGAAATCATGTTCTTGACGTAGTCGGCGTGGCCGGGGCAGTCAACGTGAGCGTAGTGGCGCTCCCAGGTCTCGTACTCGACGTGAGCAACGGAAATGGTAATGCCGCGCTGGCGCTCCTCGGGAGCCTTGTCGATCTGATCGAAGGCCTCGAACTTAGCCTTGCAGCCCTCGGTCTCGGAGAGAACCTTGGTGATTGCAGCGGTAAGGGTAGTCTTGCCGTGGTCAACGTGACCAATCGTACCGATGTTTACGTGCGGCTTGGAACGATCAAACTTCTCCTTGGCCATTGCCGTCCTCCTTACACGAAGCGGCCACTGCGGCCGCTTCAAAACCAACATGCTATATATCTTCGGCATTTCTGCCGTAAGAATCTGGTACCGGTGATTGGACTCGAACCAATGACATCGCGGGTATGAGCCGCGTGCTCTAACCAGCTGAGCTACACCGGCATGGTGTATAGGCTTGAAATGGAGCCCGCGACCAGATTCGAACTGGTGACCTCTTCGTTACCAACGAAGTGCTCTACCGACTGAGCTACACGGGCACGTGGTGGGGATGCTTGGACTCGAACCAAGGAACCCAGAGGGAGCGGATTTACAGTCCGCCGCAGTTGCCGCTGTGCCACATCCCCATACTGTTTTCAAGCACTCTGTGGTTCCGCGTTTCTCACGCGGCCCCCTTGAGCGGAAAGAATATTACGTCGAGCAACCCCTCGTGTCAACGTATTCCACCCACCCGGGCGTATCCCCTCATGATTTCTGCATAACACCAGGTCAGAGTAGGTGGTTTGCCACTCATTTCCCCGATGTTTCGTCAATTTCCGCCTACGACTTCGAAAAATTTTTCTTGCCACTTGCTACGTAATTTCGTGCATTGCGTTGCGCAAGGACTTTCGAACGCTCCAGCAGGGCTCCCCTCGAGGCGTTCGCGGGCCGAAATCGAGGGTCTTTCCCGAGCAGCGGTGCCAACTCATCGCAAGTGGGCACCCAGACTCGCTTGCTTCGCACTGGACGGTGCAGACTACCCCGCTATGGGTGCCCAGGCCCAGCGTCTCTAGATCCCGAGGTGCAGACCACACAGGAGCGGGTACCCAGACCCGCCGGCTTTGCACCGTTTGGTGCAGACTACACGGGAGCGGGTACCCAGAACTGTCGACTCTGCACCGCCAAATTCTCGACTCAATTAGTGGTAGGGCTTTTACCTGGCCTTTTGCGATAGGTGCGATTTTACCCAGTGCAGACCACACAGGAGCGGGTACCCAGACCCGCCGGCTTTGCACCGAACGGTGCAGACTAACCGGGTGTGGGTGCCCAGAGACGTTTA
>JBJEKW010000095.1:79763-95080 GCA_051878835.1 Atopobiaceae bacterium | reverse complement strand
CGGGCGATGGTGTCCTTCAGGCACTCGGTGTAGGGGAGGTCCTCCTGCGGCACGTCGCGGAACATGGGCTGGATGTGCGGGTCGCGCTCGTCGCCGGGCTTCAGTGCGGGCGGCTGGACGTCGAAGGAACGACGCCAGATGAGGACCTGCTCCTCGCCGTGCTCCTCGGCGGCCTTGGCCTTGTTCAGGCCCTGCAGCGCGCCGTAGTGACGCTCGTTCAGGCGCCAGGTCTTGTGGACGGGCAGCCAAGCGCGGTCCATCTGGTCCAGGACGATGTTCAGCGTGTGGATGGCGCGCTTCAGCAGCGAGGTGTAGCACACGTCGAAGTCATAGCCCTGCTCCTTCAGAGCCTTGCCGCCGGCAGCAGCCTCGGCGCGGCCGGTGTCGGTCAGGTCGACGTCGGTCCAGCCGGTGAAGAGGTTCTTCAGGTTCCACTCCGACTCGCCGTGACGGATGATTACGAGGTGCATGTACTGATCTTCGTTGGCCATTGAGGTTGTCCTTTCTCGCCATAGCCGAAACACATGCGAACATTTTAGGCAGAATCGCCTACCTACGTGTCCCTAGTATGACGCAAGTGGGTATAGTTTGTTGCGGTTAACACTTTGAAATGCGCCTAATCGCGCGTGAACGAGAGGAGCGCCATGAGTGCCCTTGACCTCATAATCATCGCGGCCATCGCCGTTGCGTTCGTGATGTGCATTCGTTATCTTTCCCGCCACAACGAGGACTGCACTGACTGCACGCACGCCAGCGCGTGCAGCGCCGCGGCGCGTGCGCGGGGACACTGCGTGGCTGCCGACGACATGCTGCGCCGCGTGGATGCCGCCTTCGACCAGAAGCCCGGCAGCGGCACGACGGCCGCAAAGCGGTAGGGGACCGCGCCGGGATTGTGGTCCTGGAGATTGCGGTGCCGTCCTTCCAGATGCTGCGCGCGCCGGTCCGCTGGGGAGGATGAAACCGCCAGTTAACAACCGTGTGGCACAGTGTTACGCTGCGTAGGTTGATAAATAGGTCGGTCTCGCCGTGGCGTGGCCGTAGGAACTTGGCTGCGCACCGCGTCGGCGGGTGCGAGCGCAGAAGGAGAAACATGAGCAACGACAGGAACGTGGACTTCGTCCTGCGTACGGTCGAGAAGCGCGACATCCGCTTCATTCGTCTGTGGTTCACAGACATCCTGGGCAACCTCAAGTCCTTCTCGATATCTCCCGAGGAGCTGGAGGAGGCCTTCGACGAGGGCATCGGCTTTGACGGGTCGGCGGTGGACGGCTTCACCCCGCTGGAGGAGACTGACATCCTGGCCTTCCCCGACCCCGAGACCTTCCAGATCCTGCCGTGGAGGCCGAACGACTCCGGCGTGGCCCGCGTGTTCTGCGACCTGCGCACCCCCGACGGGCAGCCGTTCGAGGGCGACCCCCGCTCCAGGCTGGAGCGCGTGTTTGCCGACGCCGACCAGCGCGGCTACGTCATGAACGTCGGTCCGAAGATCGAGTACTTCTACTTTGCCGACGAGGGCCCCGAGCCCGTCATCGTGGACGATGCTGGCTACTTCGACCTGACGCCGTACGACTCGGCGCGCGACCTGCGACGCTCGACCACGCTGATGCTGGAGAAGATGTCCATTCCCGTCCAGTACAGCTACCACACGAACGCCCCGTCGCAGAACGGCATCGAGCTGCGCTACTCCGAGGCACTCAGCTGCGCCGACAACATCATGACAGCGCGCCTGGTCATCAAGCAAACGGCGGCCGAGTCGGACCTGTTTGCCTCGTTCATGCCGAAGCCACTGGCCGATGCCTCGGGATCGGGCATGTTCCTGTATGAGTCACTGATGGACCACGCGGGCGAGAACCTGTTCTGGGTGCCCGAGGGCAACCACCTCTCGGAGCTGGCCCAGCACTACATCGCCGGCATCCTGAAGTACGCTCCCGAGTTCGCGCTCGTCACGAACCCCACCGTCAACAGCTACAAGCGCCTGCAGCTGAACGGCGAGGTACCCGTGTATGCCACGTGGGGCGAGCGCAGCCGCTCTGCCCTGGTGCGCGTCCCCACGAACAAGCCGGGCAAGCAGACCTCCATGCGCATCGAGCTGCGCAACGCCGACCCTACGGCCAACCCGTACCTGGCCTGTGCGGTCACGCTGGCCGCCGGCATCGCCGGCATCGACCAGAAGCTGGAGCTGCCGCCGGAGCTTCCCGCCGGAGCAGGCACCTTCACGGAGGCCGAGCTGGCGGCGAAGGGCTACGCCCGCCTGCCTCGCACGCTGGGCGAGGCCATCGAGACCTTCCGCAACAGCGAGCTCATGCATGAGGTCCTGGGCGATCACATCTACAACTTCCTGCTGGAGAACAAGGAGCGCGAGTGGACCAACTTCTGCACGTCGGTCACCGACTGGGAGAAGTGCCACTACTACGCGGGCTTCTAGGATTGACCCATAAGCAGTTGAACGAATGCGGGCTTCCTTGCTGGGGGTCCGCATTTTTTGCTGTATGCTGAGTTGCCCGTGCAGACGGGCGTCCGCGACTGGAAAATGTCCAGAAATGGTTTTGACATTTATAGCAACCCTGTTAAAGGATTGCCGCTCGCGAGCATTTGCGCACCTTCGTGTCTGAAGATGGGCAGCAAGCACAACAGGTCGAGGCACTCCACCGGTGCCGCCTTCCCTGAGATGAAGGAGAACATCATGTTCAACGTCAAGAAGCTAGGTGCAATTGCGTGCGCTGCGGCGCTCGCGCTCTCGCTTGGCGCGTGCGGAGGATCGTCATCCTCCACGAGCCAGAGCTCGTCCGGGGGCTCTGACAGCTCCAATACCTCTGCCACGTCATACACCACCGTCGAGGACGGCAAGCTGATCGGCGTGTCCGACATGGCGTACCCGCCCCTGGAGTCCATCTCGGACAGCACGAACCAGCCCGAGGGCTTCGAGGTCGACATGATGGACGCCGTCGCCCAGAAGCTGGGCCTGCAGATGGAGTGGCTGGAGCCCACGAAGTTTGACACCATCATCCCGCTGATAAAGCAGGGCGGAAAGGCCGACGTGGGCGTGTCCGCCTTCACCATCACCGACGAGCGCAAGGACGAGATAGACTTCACCGACTCCTACCTCGACTCCAACCAGGGCCTGGTCACCAAGGCCGACTCCGCCAACACGACCGAGGAGTCCCTGAACGTGGCGGGCAAGAAGATCGCCTGCCAGTCGGGCACCACCGGCGAGGCGTGGATCGAGGAGAACCTCCCGAACGCCACCGTCGTCCCGCTGGACGACGCCATCCAGGCCATGACCGGCGTTCAGACCGGCCTGTACGACGCCTGCGTGGCCGACCTCCCCGTGGTCAGCTACCTGTGCAAGCAGTCCTACACCGACTGCAAGGTGGCCATCCAGATCCCGACCGGCGAGCAGTATGGCATCGTCGTGTCGAAGGACAACCCCGGCCTGACCGCCGCCATCAACCAGGCCCTGCAGGAGCTGAGGGACGACGGCACCATGGACTCGCTCGAGCAGAAGTGGTTCGGTACCACCCTGTAGCATCCTTGGCCGGCCCGCCTCTGGTGGGCAGGCCGGCTCCAAACCTTTGCCGATATGTGGGCGCCGCCCTGCGGCGCCTTGGGTCTCTATGAGGGGAGATATCTGCAGATGAAGAAGATCAGCAAGATTTTGACTGGGGGAGTCGCGGCGCTGGCCACGTGCGCGCTGGCGTTCTCCCTGGCGGCGTGCGGCGGCTCGTCCAGCTCCACGAGCTCCAGCAGCTCGTCCTCCAGCTCTGACAGCTCGTCCAGCGAGGCATCCCTGAACCTCGTGAACGACGGCAAGCTGACCGTTGCCGCCGAGCTGGGCTTCGCGCCGTTCGAGTACATCGACACGAACACGAACCAGCCCACCGGCTTCGACGTCGACATGGCCACCGCCCTGGCGCAGAAGATGGGCCTGGAGGTCAACTACCTGCCGAACCAGAAGTTCGACACCCTGGTGCCCACCATCAAGGAGGGCGGCAAGGCCGACGTGGCCATCGCCGGCATCACCATCACCGACGAGCGCGAGGAGGAAGTGGACTTCTCCGACCCCTACCTGGACTCCAACCAGGCCCTGGTCGTGAAGTCCTCCAGCAGCGACGATGACACCACGCTGAACGACTCCTCGAAGAAGGTGGCCTGCCAGGCTGGCACCACCGGCGAGGAGTGGATCAAGGAGAACCTGCCCAACGCCCAGCTGGTGGCCCTGGACGACGTCACCGCTGCCATGACCGGCGTCGAGACCGGCCTGTACGACGGCTTCGTCATCGACCTGCCCGTGGCTGACAACCAGCTGAAGGAGTCCTTCACCGACCTCAAGGTCGCGAAGGAGATCCCGACCGGCGAGCAGTACGGCATTGTCGTGTCCAAGGACAACCCCGCCCTCAAGGACGCCATCAACAAGGCGCTCCAGGAGATGAAGGGCGACGGCACCATGGACCAGATCGAGACGAAGTGGTTCGGTACCACCCTGTAACGGGTTCTGACGTGCCGCCCGCCTCTGACGCGGGCGGCACGAGGCTTTTGGTGGGCGGGATTCCATACGTGGGGTTCCGCCCTTGGCAATTCAGTAGGGAGTCCATATGAGCATTGGCATGAATGAGGGCAAGGCGCGGCCAATCCGCCTCCTGGTGACCCTCGCGGCGGCTCTGGTCCTGGCGCTGGGGGTGGTCTTCGCAGCCCCCGCCACCACGGCGCAGGCCATGACCACAAACAAGGCGACGGCCCGGCCGAACGAGGACGGCGGCGACTCGGTCATCGGCGGCATTCAGACGCGCCTGACCTGGGAGGGCACAGTGGATGACGGCGAGGAGGTCTCGTCCATCACGCTGCAGCTGCCCGAGGGCTCCTCGTTCGACGGGTCCACGACCCGCGTGACCGTGCTCGACGGGCTCTCTCGCATCAGCGTCGACAGCAACGTCACCACGAACGGCGACTCCATCACCATCGACTTCGCCAGCCCGCTAAGCTCGGGGTCGCTTTTGCGCCTGGAGATCACGAACATGTCGTTCCCCAGCGCGGGCGGTGACTACCAGGTCACCGGCACCTACACGAACGACGAGGGCACGCAGCAGCTGGCCGCCTCGCCCTCCATCACGGTAATCGCCAACACCCCGCTGCAGGCGGCGGTGAACTGGCTGGACGAGCAGGCCTGGGTCCAGGCATGGAACTCCAACCCGTTCCTGGGCATGTTCTTCAAGCCACAGCTGCTGCTGACGTCGTTCGCCTCGCTGTTCCCGGGCTGGGTGCTGTGCCTGGTCATCGTGATCGTGGCGTATCCCTTCGCCATCCTGCTGGGCATGCTCTTCTCGCTGATGAAGATCTCGAAGCACAAGGTGCTGCGTGCCATCGCCATCGTCTACATCAACATCCTGCGCGGAACGCCCCTGTTCCTGCAGATCTACATCATGTTCTTCGGCCTGCCCATGGTGGGCATCAACATAGACAACAACGTGCTGGGCGTCATAGTGATGGCCGTGAACTCGTCCGCCTACCTGGCCGAGATCTTCCGCGCCGGCATCGAGTCCATCCCGGTGGGCCAGTACGAGGCCGCGTCCTCGCTGGGCATGACCCGCATGCAGACCATGACGTGGGTCATCATCCCGCAGACCGTGCGTCGCGTGATCCCCACCGTGACCAGCGACTTCATCACGTCCTACAAGGACACCTCGCTTCTGTCCTCCGTGGGCGTCATGGAGCTGATGATGTACTCGAAGAACCTGACCACCGTGACGGGCAACATCACCCCGTACGTGACGGCCGCCATCTTCTACCTGATCGTGACGCTGCCTCTGATCAAGGTCGTCGGCATAGTCGAGAAGAACCTGGCCCGCTCCGAGCGCGGCGGCGGTCCTCGCCCGAAGGCCAAGAGCGCAAAGGATGCCAAGCCTGCGGCTGACGCCCAGGAAGGCGCCGAGCCCAAGGCGCAGATGGCCAGCGGACTGGAGTCCACGGACGACCAGGGCGGCGTGCTCATGGCCCTTCTGGCACCGTTTCGCGCAGGCAGCACGTCCATGGGAGGTATGAGCCATGCCGAATAAGCACACGCACAACGTAGCCGAGGTACAGGTCCCGCCCGCGCTGGACCCCCAGACGGCAGCCCGCGAGGCCTACGAGCGCGACAAGCCCCTGACCAGGCACCACTTCGAGCCCAACGAGCACCCCGCCGTGCGCATCGAGCACCTGAACAAGTCGTTTGACGGCGTGACGCAGGTCTTGCGCGACGTGAACCTGACCGTGTGGAACGGCGAGGTCGTTGTCGTGCTGGGCCCCTCCGGCTCGGGCAAGTCCACCATGCTGCGCTGCATCAACCTGCTGGAGACCCCCACGGCCGGCCACATCCTGATCGAGGACCACGAGATTACGGGATCCGCAAAGACCGACGTGAACAAGCTGCGCCGCAACCTGGGCATGGTGTTCCAGCAGTTCAACCTCTTCCCGCACCTCACGGCCAAGGAGAACGTCATGATTGGCCAGACGAAGGTGCTAAAGAAGAGCAAGGAGGAGGCCGAGGCCGA
Organism: Atopobiaceae bacterium; assembly: GCA_051878835.1. Classification (GTDB taxonomy): domain Bacteria; phylum Actinomycetota; class Coriobacteriia; order Coriobacteriales; family Atopobiaceae; genus Olsenella_K. The sequence goes on along the minus strand of JBJEKW010000095.1, from coordinate 88,553 downwards.
GGCCATGAAGCAGCTGGAGGCCGTCGGCCTGGCTGACCGCGCTGACTTCAAGCCCGCCCAGCTGTCCGGCGGCCAGCAGCAGCGCGTGGCCATAGCCCGCGCAGTCGCCATGCATCCCGACATCCTGCTGTTCGACGAGCCCACCAGCGCCCTGGACCCCGAGCTGGTCCGCGGCGTCCTGGACGTCATTCGCAACCTGGCCGAGAACAGTGGCATGACCATGATCGTGGTCACGCACGAGATGGGCTTCGCTCGCGAGGTTGCCGACCGCTGCGTGTTCATGGAGGGCGGCGTCGTGGTGGAGCAGGGCCTGCCCGAGCAGGTCTTCGACCATCCGAAGAACCCGCGTACGGCTCAGTTCCTGGGCAGCATCGACTAGGGGAGAGGGCCGCGCCTTGGGTTCGGATGGTGCAACCCACGGGGTTCGGGCGTTACCGCCTGAGGCGATAGCCGCCTATCGGAATAACTGAATCCGCAGTTAAAAGCTGCAATTTGGCACAGAGGTCTGCACATCTGCGGACCTCTGTGTGCGTCTGTGTCCCAATCGGTGTGCTAGTATTCTTACGCAGAGTCACACATACTACGCATTTATTTAACTAGGAGGGCATGGATGCACCACAAGAACATCCTCCTCATTTCTCGCACTTCTAGGCATCACGAGCGTATGCGCGAGTTGTCGCACGCGCTGGACGTCTCTATTGCCCTGGCAACGCCCGACACGTTCTCTCAGGCCATTTCGTCTGGGCATGACTTTGACCTGGTCATATTTGACTCGGCTGGCATGGACGAGGACACCACGAACGAGGTGGACTCCTATGTGGCCGAGAACGGCTTCATCCCCGTGTTGATCGTCCAGGACGAGGACAAGCTGTCGAACCTGCGCATGCCCATCCAGGGCCGCAACGACTTCATCCTGTCGACCGCTGGCGAGGCGGAGTTCGAGGTCCGCTGCTCGCTCCTGCTGTGGCCGGGCGAGGAGAGCGCTCCCGCCGACATCGTCACGGTGGACAACATGACCATCAACCTGGCCACCTACCAGGTGTACATCGATGGCGAGCCCGTGGACCTGACGCTGATGGAGTACTCGCTGCTGAGCTTCCTGGCAACGCATCCCTCGCGCGCTTACTCGCGCGAGACCCTGCTGCACCGCGTGTGGGGCTTCGAGTACTGCGGCGGCACGCGCACGGTGGACGTGCACATCCGTCGCGTGCGCTCGAAGGTGGGCCCGCAGGTCGCAGCCCACATCATCACCGTGCGTGGTGTCGGGTACCTGTTCAAGCTCTAGCCTTGTGTACGACGCGGTTTGGGCGTCGTAGCTGGGCGTTTGCGGTATGTGACGAAGCGTGTCCCATTGCCTTGCGGCTGGGGTGCGCTTCTTGCATATTCAGAAACCTAATAACCTTGTTTGAGCGATGTGGAACGCGGCGCGGCCGGTGTGTGATGGACCGCGCTGCTTGGGTAGATTTATGGTCGACGACGCGGCTATCGCCGCGCGGCCGGACATGGTACGTAGGCGGCTTCATTCTGCCGTCATACATGCGAAAGGCGACATCATGGCATTTGGAAGCAATAACCAAACCCCTCCCAGCCCGAATACCTACGACGGGACGCAGCCTACGCAGCATATGCAGAGGCCCCAGAACGACCAGCAGCAGGGAGGCTCGCCCGACAACCAGAAGCCGAAACATCACCTGGGTGCGGTCGGAAAGGGCGCCATCGCAGGAGTCGTGGGCGGCGCAGTGGTATCCGCGGCATTGGTAGCCTGTCTGGTGGGCACGGGCGTGCTGAAGACGAACACCACGTCGGGCTCGTCGGCCTCTGGCTCGAGCCAGAACATCACCATCAACGCTGACGGCGAGGACACGTCGCTGGCAACTGCCGTGGCGGCAAAGGTGCTTCCCTCGGTCGTGACGGTCAACGTGTCCTCCGCCTCCGAGTCCGGCCTGGGCTCCGGCGTCATCCTGGACACCAGCGGCGACATCATCACGAACTACCACGTGGTCGAGGGTGCCACCACCATCACGGTGACCCTGAACGACCAGACCTACGACGCCACGGTCGTGGGATCGGACGAGTCTTCGGACATCGCGGTCATCAAGGCCGAGTTCGGCGACACCCAGGTGACCCCCATCGAGGTCGGCGATTCCTCGTCGCTGCAGGTGGGCGACTGGGTCATGACCGCGGGCTCGCCGCTGGGCCTGGAGCAGTCCGTCTCGACGGGCATCGTCAGCGCCCTGTACCGCAACACGCTGACCACCTCCAGCACGGGCACCACCATCTACACGAACCTGATCCAGACCGACGCCGCCATCAACCAGGGCAACTCCGGTGGCGCCCTCGTGAACAGCCAGGGCCAGCTTGTGGGCATCAACACGCTGCTGGCGTCTGAGACCGAGTCCTTCTCGGGCATCGGCCTGGCCATTCCTGGCAACTACGCGGTCGAGATCGCAAACAAGATCATCGCCGGCGAGCCCATCACCCACGCCTATCTGGGCGTGTCCACGCAGACCGTGTCCTCGCAGCTGGCGCAGCGCTACCACCTGTCCACTGACTCCGGCGCCTACGTTGCCGCGGTCAGCGACGGTCAGGCCGCAGCGAACGCGGGCATCCAGGCAGGCGACATCATCACGAAGTTCGGCGACACCACCGTCACCTCCGCAGACGACCTGACGCTGGCCGTGCGCTCGCACTCCGTGGGCGACACCGTGGATGTGACCTACGTCCGCGACGGCCAGACGAACACCGTCAGCGTGACGCTGGGCTCCGACGAGGAGCTGCAGAAGGAGGAGAAGAGCCAGAGCAGCTCCGGCGGCTCCAGCTCCAACGGGTCCAGCACGAATGATTACGGATTCAGCTATCCCGGTCTGGGCGACCTGTTCGGCAACGGCGGGTCTGGCTCCTCCGGTAGCTCGAACGGCTACTCCAACGGCTACGGGTACTAACGGCTGCTCCAAAGGCTACGAGGGCTAACGGCTGCTCCCATGACTACGGGCACTAACTGCTGCTCTAAAGACTATGGGTACAAAGCCAGGGGCAGGGAAATGACTGGCAGGCGGCGTCATCCTAACGGGTGGCGCCGTTTTTTCTGGCTGAACTGGCCTGTCCCGTTGCCTCGCCGGCCAGCAAGGTGTCTTACTGGCCGGCCAGGTGTCTCATGCGCAAACGTGGCCACTGCGGGTACCCACACCAGGGTTTGCGCGGGCCAGGATCGCCGGGTCTGGGCGTCGCCACAAAATGCCAGGTAGAAGGCCTGTCACGGAATGCCGCAGTCCCCCCGACAGGTTTGTGCGGGCAGCGGAAGCCGGATTGGAGCGAGGTCGCAAGAGCCCAGGTAGGAAGCCCGACCGCAGAAGTCTAGAGATCCGGCTGTGCGGCCAATGCGCAAACGTGGCCGTCGCGGGTACCCGCACCAGCCAGGTTTGCGCGGATGTGTGCAGTGAGTTTGGGCAAATGCGCCCAAAGCCGTACGATTCACCTGGAACCGTGTGGTCTGCACAGACCCGAACTCGGTTTTCTATAAAAGAGCGGGCAGATGGTGTCCCATCATTCAGGAACGCAGCTGAGAGGTGCGAACTAGCCGGATCTGGGTACCCACACCCGTGCAGTCTGCACTAGCAGGTGCAAAGTCGACGGGTCTGGGTACCCAAAACCGCGTAGTCTGCACTGACTGAAATTGCCCTTCTCGCAAAATACCAGGTAGACGGGATGAAGCTTATTAAGCTGATGGGCAAGAAGTGCAAAGGCGACGGGTCTGGGTACCCGCACCCGGTTGGTCTGCACTTCTCAGTGCAGAGTCACCAGGTCTGGGTACCCACAGCTGTGCAGTGTGCACCCGCTAGTGCAAAGTCGACGGGTATGGGTACCCACGGCCTTGCACTATGTATCACTGGGTGCAGAGCCACCGGGATGGGGTACCCACAACTAGCGACTCTGCACCGGAAGCTTGAAGCAAACGGGTGCCATACGCAGGAGAAACGCGATTTGTCTGCGACGGCGGATGATGTCCCGCCGGGGGAGTACAGTTTATCTACTGCAGCCCTGACTGCGCGGAACATCTGCGGAACGAACTGCAGTCCATGGCTTGCGGTGCGCCTCGCGTCAGTTGACGGGTTGCTCGCGGTTAGCTTCGGCTGACGGACGGCTCGCGCACTCGCACGGGCTCGTCGCGAGCTTCAACCGTTGGGTAGCCGCAGGTTGTGGACGCGCTGCGTTGGGGGACTGCGTTGGGGGAGACATACGGAGGTGGCTCATGCGCTTCTTGCACACTGCCGACTTGCACTTGGGGCGGCGTTTGGCTCAGATGCCCCTGGAGGAGGACCTTGGCGTCATACTGGATCAGCTGGTGGAGCTGGTGCAGCAGAAGGACGCCGATGCGTTGGTGATCGCGGGCGACGTCTTTGACAGCCCGAATCCGTCGGAGGCGTCCGTGCGCCAGTGGGACGCGTTCCTGAACAGGCTTGCCGACGCCGGAATTTCTGCTTTTGTGGTCAGTGGCAACCACGACTCGGGCGCACGCCTGGGCATGGGGTCGACGCTGATTGCTCACACAGGCATCGTGATTGCGGGCGAGCTGCGCGAGGAGGTCACGCACGTGCGCAAGGACGGCGTCACCTTCTGGCTGCTACCGTTCGTTCGGCCCGCCGAGGTGCGCTCGTGGGCGCGTGGGCTGGGCATGGACGAAAATGCAGTCACCGCGGTCAACAGCTACGATGCCGCACTGCGCCTGGTGTGCGACCACATCCGTTCGCTGGATGACTTCGCAGAGGGACCCAACGTGCTGGTGGCCCACCAGTTCGTGACGGCGGGCGGCAGCTTGCCCGAACGCAGCCAGTCCGAGCAGGTGTCGCTGGGCTCCCTGGACAACGTGGACTATCGCGCCTTCGACGGCTTTGCGTGCGTGGCGCTGGGGCACGTGCACCGGCCGCAGCGCATCGGCCGCGACTCGGTGCGCTATGCGGGTAGCCCCCTGAAGCTGTCGGCGTCCGAGATCGACTACGCCAAGTCGTACTGCCTGGTGGACGTGAACGACGACGGTGATGTCTCGTACGAGCTGGTGCCCGTGAAGCCCCTGCACGACTTCAGGCGCCAGAAGGGCAGCGTGCAGGAGCTGGTGGCCCGCGGCCAGCAGGAGGACCCCGAGCGCAGGCAGGACTACATCCAGGCCGTCGTTACGGACGACGACGCCATGGACGTGGTATCCAGACTGCGCAACGTGTGGCCCAACCTGGAGGAGGTCGTGTTCGACAACGCCCTCACGCGTGCGGCGGGCGCCGACCAGGTGCTGAGCCAGGAGCCGGCGCAGAAGGACCTGGCCCAGCTGTTTGCGGAGTTCTTCCAGCAACAAGCGGGCCGGTCGCTGGCGGACGACGAAAGGGCGCTGGCGCTTGACGCCTTCGAGAAGGCCCAGCGGGGAGACCAGACTGACGAGGAGGCCCAGGCATGAGGCCACTGCGACTACAGATGACGGCGTTCGGCCCGTATGCGGGTGAGGTCGACTTGGACTTCAGTCGCTTCGGCGACCACGGCCTGTACCTCATCTATGGCGACACGGGCTCGGGAAAGACCATGCTGTTCGATGCCATCGCCTACGCGCTGTTTGGCCGCGCGTCGGGCGACCGAGACGTGCGCACGCTTCGCAGCGACTTCGCCACGCCCGACGTGCCGACGCAGGTCACGCTGACCTTCGAACACGCGGGCCGCACGTACGTGGTGCAGCGCGAGCCGCAGCAGGACCTGGCGCGCAAGCGCAAGGGGGCGGCGGGTTCCTCCGCCCTGTCCAGGCATGCGGCGTCGGCTGTGCTCAGCTGCGGAGACGAGGTCCTGGCATCGAACACCAACCAGGTGAACGAGTGCGTGGGGGATTTGCTGGGACTGACGTACCCGCAGTTCAGGCAGGTCACCATGATTGCCCAGGGCGCGTTTCGCGACCTTCTGTGCGCGGAGCCCGGCATGCGCGAGGAGGTCCTGCGGAAAATCTTTGGCACGCAGGACTTGCAGCGCTTTGCTGACGTGCTCGCGGAGCGCTCCCGCGATGCCCAGGCACAGCTGGACTCCGAGCGGCACGAGTTCCAGGCGGCTGTCCAGAGGCTGGACCTGTCTGGTGCGGACGGCCTGCACGAGTTCGAGGCGCTGTCCGCGCCGGAGCCCGCGCTGGCGGCGGACGACTGCCTGAAGGCCGTGGACTCGCTGCTGCAGACGCAGCGCGCCCAGCGCAGCGACGCAGACGAGCGCGTGTCCCAGGCGAAGGAGTCGCTCGACACGGCGCAGGCCGAGCTGTCGCGACTGACCGAGGCCGCCCAGGCGCTGGAGCAGCTGCGTCAGGCGCGCTCCGCACTGGGGCAGGCGCAGCGCACGCAGTCGGAGGCCGAGGATTCGCTGACGCAGGCGGACGCCGCGTACCAGGAGCGCCACAGCGCGCTCGTGGCGCGCGAGGACCAGCTGTCGCGCTCGCTGGAGCGCTACGACGAGCTGGACTCCTGGCAGCGCAAGGCCGGCGACGCCCAAGGCAGGCAGACGCAGGCCGAGGCGCAGCAGCAGAAGGTCCAGCAGCGCTGCGACCAGCTGGAGCACGATGTGGCCCAGAAGACCGCGCGCATAGACTCCGCCAGCACCACGCCGGTGCTTTTGGAGCGCGCAAAGTCCGAGCTGCGCCAGCTGGAGGAGCGTCGCGAGGAATCCGCCGGACTTACGAGCGAGGCCCAGGAGCTGGCCGCCGCGTGCGACCAGCTGGACGACGCGGCGCAGGTGGCGCTGAAGGCCCGCGCTGCGGCGCAGAGCGCGCGCGAGGCAGCCGACCTGGTCTTTGATGCCCTGGTGGCAAACGACGCGGGGTTCCTGTCGGCCCGGCTGCGCGACGGCGAGCCCTGCCCCGTGTGCGGATCCACCTTGCACCCGCATCCGGCGCCCGCCGCCACCGTGAAGGTGGACCCGGACCAGCTGGAGAAGAATCGACAGATGCAGTCCGAGGCCGAGCGCCAGCAGCGCGCATGCGAACGTCGCTACGAGAGCATATCGGCCCAGCTGGGGCAGCGCTCAAAGGCGCTGGCAGAAAGCGCCGCCCAGGCTCTGGGCGAGGACGTGGCCTTGAACCTGGGGTCGGGTGTCGGCAGCTCCGATGCGACGTCCGCGGGCGGTGCGCAGGCCGCGGACGTCGCTGAAGCCGCCGCAGAAGGCACCGGCAAGCATGCGCTCCTGGCCTTGGCATCGCGCCTGCAGAAGCTGACCGAGGGGCTTGACCTGCAGATCCAGCGCCACCGCACGCGCATCCAGACCCTGCAGCAGATGCTGGACGAGTGCGCCCAGCTGCAGAAGGAGGTCGATCAGGCGCAGCAGACCCTGCAGCAGCTGCAGCAGCGGAAGGAGTCCCTCGTGCTGGAGGCTCAATCTGCCGCAAAGGACCTGGCTGCCGCGCAGGCGCACCTGGACGCGCTGCGAGAGTCCCTGCACTTCTCGTCAAAGCAGGAGGCGTCCGAGGCCGTCGAGCAGGCGCGCTCCCAGCGGCAGGAGCTGGAGGCTGCCCTGGACAAGGCCCATTCGGCCCATGACGCGGCCGTGGCGGCGGTGGCGTCGTGCAGCTCTACCCTGGAAGAGCGTCAGGCGCGGCTGCAGCAGCTGGGCGTTGCCGAGGACGGCCCTGACCCCGATCCGAAAAAGGCCAGGAAGAGCCTGATGATTGCCCAGTCCCAGCTGGCCGAGGCCCAGAAGGCCCAACGCCATGCCGACCTCCTGGTCGAGAAGAACGCGACCACTCGCGAGCAGATGGCCCAAAGCGCAAAGAAGCTGCCCGCGCTGGAGCGCGCGTGCGAGGCAGCCAACTCGGTGGCGCGCATCGCGCGGGGCACCACCGTGGGCACGAACCGCGTCTCGTTCGAGCGCTACGTGCTGGGCTTCTACTTCGACCAGGTCATCACCTGCGCGAACAAGCGCCTGTCGGTCATGAGCAACGGGCACTACACGCTTCTGCGCAACTCCGAGGGTGGCGGTGCCGGCAAGCAGGGCCTCTCGCTGGACGTGATGGACTATGCCACGGGGAAGCGCCGTCCCGTCTCGTCGCTCTCGGGTGGCGAGACGTTCGAGGCTTCCCTGTCGCTGGCGCTGGGTCTTTCGGACTACGCGCAGCAGCAGGCTGGCGGCATGCACCTGGACACGGTGTTCATCGACGAGGGATTCGGCACGCTGGACCCTGAGTCGTTGGAGCTTGTCATGCGCGTGCTGTCCGAGCTGGCGTCCGGCGACTGCCTGGTGGGCATCATCAGCCACGTTGAGGAGCTCGAGAAGCGCATCGATCGCAGGATCGAGGTTGCCAGCAGCCCCGAGGGCAGCACCGCCACGCTGGTGGCGGAGTAGGGGAATGGACGTCGGGCCTGGCGTACCCATCCGCCGCCAGGCCCGAGATTCCCGATGGAAGGGACGTCTCGGCGGACAGGACGTTCCCGACAAGTTGGACGTTCCAATCGGCAGGGCGTCTTAACAGGTTGGGCGTTCCGATTGACAGGACATCTCAACAGGTTGGACGTTCCGATGGACAGGACGTCTTAACAGATTGGACCTCCCTGACTGGCTTGCTATACCCTCCAGGGGTTTTGCGGAGCCGGTCATCGCCCCGACCTGGCAAAGCCGGCGCCCCAATCTGGAGTTAGCCTTCTATAACCAGAGCTTTTCGACAGATTGGGGCGCCCCAATCTGTGCGATTTAGATATTTATATCGAGTGCCTCTAACAAAGCCGCAGGTCAGAGGCTTGCCCCATTACAGCTGGCTCCTCAGAGCTCGGGAAAACCCGGATTGGGGCG
>JBJEKW010000095.1:78054-79663 GCA_051878835.1 Atopobiaceae bacterium | reverse complement strand
GATTGGGGCGTTTGGGGTGCGGATATTGACCGATCGGGGCGTCTGACGCCCTGATCTGGAGACATTAACGTGCAGCGGACGCCTCAATCGGTGCATTTTCGCAAGTATGCCGTGGCTAAAACATCGATTGGGGCGTCTGCGTCTGATTGGGACGCCCGCTCCTGCGGCAGGTCGTAGTCCGCACATTCCGCCCCGCCTTGTCGGAGCTACGAAAGGGGCATGCTCGGGCGATGGCCTGCTGGACCGATGGCCCGCTTCTGCTGGCACGCAGATGTGAAGATACCCCACATAGGTATGACAACAGCAATTTATTGATTGACCAATACCTATAGGGGGTATATGGTTACTGCGTCGATGAGGAAGCGATGCGCCTGGTTAGCCGCGATAGGCGGGATGGCGCGCCTCCAGCGTACCGCGCTGCCGGGACGGCGCACTGCCGGCATGCCGATGCTCTCGCGCAGCTCACTGCGGGTGCCTGCTCAACGCGCCACCGGCATCGCGTGGATGACTTCGAAAGGGGACTGCTATGGCACAGAAGAATTCGAAAACCACCGCTGAGGCTTCGGGAACCACGGCCACGAAAGCCACAGCCACGGCCACGAAAGCCACAGCCACGGCCACGAAAGCCACGGCTCAGCAGAAGCAGGCCTGCCCTTCTTGCGATACGGCGGCTTCTGATACGGCCGTCTACACCGACGGGCTCTCCGGCAAGGAGAAGAACACGCCGCGCTCGCCGCAGCTGCAGAAGGCGCTCATCACGCGCTGCAACCGCGCCATCGGGCAGCTGAACGGCGTCAAGTCCATGATCGAGCAGGGCCGCTACTGCGGCGACGTGCTGACGCAGCTGGCCGCCGTCGAGAGCGCCGTGAAGGCCATCTCGCGCGAGGTCATGCAGAACCACCTGGAGACCTGCGTCGTCGAGGAGATCCAGAAGGGCGACACCGAGATCATCGACGAGGTCATGCGCCTGTTCAAGAAGTTCATGTAGGCGGCATGACGGGTTTCGCGAAGGCGAAGCCATCTGTAATACCAGCACCACCGGTACCACTCTGGCACCCAGGAGGAAGGGGATTCAAGTGAAGGAGACCTTCGATATCACGGGCATGACCTGCGCAGCCTGCCAGGCGCACGTGCAGAAGGCTGCGGCAGGCGTCGCCGGCGTCACGTCGGCGAACGTGAACCTGCTGAAGAATTCGATGGAGCTCGAGTTTGACGGAAAGCCCCAGACGGTGGACGCCGTCTGCAAGGCCATCGACCGCGCGGGCTACGGCGCACAGCCGCGCACCCCGGCGGCGGCCACGGCGGGAGGCAGCACTCACAGCATCGCCGACGCCGAGAACGCAGCCCAGAAGAACGCGAATGCGCAGATTGAGCAAAAGAAGCGCCAGCTTATCGCTTCCATAGTATTCAGCGTGCCGCTGTTCTACCTGGCCATGGGGCCAATGTTCGGCTGGCCCCTCCCGGCCGCCCTGGACGGCATGCAGGGCATGATGGCCCTGGCGCTGACCGAGCTGCTGCTGTGCATTCCCGTGCTCTTTGTGAACCGTCACTACTTCATCAGCGGCTTCAAGACGCTGTGGCACCGCGCGCCAAACATGGACTCGCTCAT
>JBJEKW010000095.1:0-77954 GCA_051878835.1 Atopobiaceae bacterium | reverse complement strand
GACCGCGTCATCGTGCGTGCCGGCGAGTCCGTGCCCGTGGACGGCGTCGTCGTGGACGGCGAGGCCCTGGTGGACGAGTCCGCCATCACCGGCGAGCCCGTGCCCGTGCAGAAGGTGGCGGGTGACACCGTTACCGGCGCCACCATCTCGAACCGCGGCTGGTTCGCCATGGAGGCCAAGGCCGTCGGCGACGACACCGCCCTGGCCCGCATCATCAAGCTGGTGGACGAGGCCACCAGCTCGAAGGCGCCCATCGAGCGCCAGGCAGACCGCATCGCTGGCGTATTCGTGCCGGTGGTCCTGGCCATAGCTGCCGCAACCCTGGTGGCATGGCTGGCGTTTCTGGCGCAGGGCGACGTGGCAACCGCCCTGACGCACGCCATCAGCGTGCTCGTGATCAGCTGCCCGTGCGCCCTTGGCCTGGCAACCCCCACCGCTATCATGGTGGGCACGGGCCGCGGTGCCGCCAACGGCATCCTGATCAAGGACGCCGAGTCGCTGGAGACCGCGTGCGGCATCACCACCGTTGTCATGGACAAGACCGGCACCGTCACCGAGGGCAAGCCCCGCGTGACCGACGTCAAGCTGGCATCCGGCGTCGACGCGGACGAGTTCCTGGAGCTGGCTAACGTCCTGGAGCAGAAGAGCGAGCACCCGCTGGCCCAGGCTGTGTGCGACTACGCCCAGGACAAGGGCGCCAACGCGGACCGCGCGGTGGATGACTTCCAGCAGATCGCTGGCGGCGGCCTTTCGGGCGTGGTGTCCGGGCATCGGGTGCTGGCAGGCAACGCCCGCCTGATGGGACAGCATAGCGTGGACGTGAGCGCCTTCCAGGGCGAGGCCGACCAGCTGGCCGGCCAGGCAAAGACGCCCCTGTACTTCAGCGTGGACGGTCGCGTGGCAGGCCTTCTGGGCGTGGCCGACGTCGTGAAGCCCACCAGCGCCGAGGCGGTCGCCCGCCTGCAAGCCCTGGGCGTGAAGACGTTGCTGCTGACCGGCGACCAGGCAAAGACCGCGCAGGCGGTCGGCCGCCAGGTGGGCGTGGACCAGGTCATCGCCGGCGTGCTCCCCGACCAGAAGGAGCAGAAGGTCCGCCAGCTGCAGGACGCCGGCGAGCGAGTGGCCATGGTGGGCGACGGCATCAACGACGCACCTGCCCTGGCCAGGGCAAACGTGGGCATCGCTATCGGTGCCGGCACCGACGTCGCCATCGGCTCGGCAGACATCGTGCTGATGCACTCCGACCCCGCCGACGTGGCCACCGCCATCGAGCTGTCCCGCGCCACCATGCGAAACATCAAGCAGAACCTGTTCTGGGCGCTGTTCTACAACGTCATCTGCATCCCCGTGGCCATGGGCGTGCTGACGCCGCTGGGCGTCACGCTGAACCCGATGATCGGCGCGGCCGCGATGGGCTTCTCGAGCGTGTTCGTGGTCAGCAACGCCCTGCGTCTGAGGACCTGGAAGCCCAGCACGCAGAGGCGCGGCTACGTGGCACCGAAGGCCGCTCCCGTGGTCGAGGATGCATCTATAGAATCTGTTAACGGTGCGTCTGACGGCGCACGGACAAAGGAGGAGGATTCCCAGATGAAGGAAAAGAAGCTCAAGGTAGAGGGTATGATGTGCGACCACTGCGTCGCCCATGTGACGCAGGCCCTGGAGGGCGTGAAGGGCGTGAAGAACGTGAAGGTCTCCCTGGACAAGGGCGAGGCCACGCTGGACGCGGGCCTGCTGGTGAAGAACGACGCCCTGGTGAAGGCCGTCGAGGACGCCGGCTACAAGGCTACCGTCGAGGCATAGCACAACTCGCATTCATGCGCCTAATATTGAGGGGCGTCGCGCAGGTGCGCGGCGTCCCTTTTCATGAGATTCCACGCAGGCCATCTGCCGCAGACATCCAAGGAGGCTTGGCACAGATGAACGACCAGAAGACCAAGGGCCAGACCCCGGGTACGAGCCCCATCCCCGAGCGCTTCAGCCAGGAGTTTTGCCCGCGCTGTGGGACGCGTCTGGTCCTGAGGGAGCAGCCCGAGGACGGTCCCAGGCCTTGGTGCCCCACCTGCCAGACCTGGCGCTACCCGTCCTTCTCGACCGCCTGCTCCATGATCGTGGTGCACCCCGACGGCCAGCACGTCCTTCTGATAGACCAGTATGGCAAGAAGGGCATCCTGGTGGCAGGCTACGTCAGCCAGGGCGAGGACCTGGAGCAGACCGTGCGCCGCGAGGTCGGCGAGGAGGTTGGGCTCCAGCTGAGCTCGGTGCAGTTCAACGCCAGCAGCTTCTATGCGCCGTCGAACACGCTGATGGTGAACTTCGTGTGTCACGCCGCCAACGCGGAGGTCCGACCCGACCGCGAGGTGGACGCCTGGCGCTGGGTGGACGTGGACCAGCTGGTGGAGGCCATGCTGCCGGGCTCGCTGGCGCAGCGCTTCGTGCGCCAGAGTCTGGGCAGGTTGCTGGAGATCTAGCGTCCGCATCTGCGAGTCTCAGGTGTTGGAAGCGCGAAGGACGCGGGGCGAGACAGCCGACCGTGAGCATGCGAGCCGACAACAAACGGGCGGGCCCCCGGAGAGATTCCGGAGGCCCGCCCGTTCTTCTTGCTCTGTGATGCGGCTTTGAGGCTGGGGAGTGCGTCTACGCGTGGGTTAGAACGCGGGGAGCACGTCCTGGCCGTACGTGTCCGAGAGGTACTGCTTGAAGTCGTCGCTCGTCAGTACCGACACCAGCGCCTGGATGCGCGCGTCGTCTTTCTTGTCCGGCGTGGTCACGATGTAGTTGGCGTACTGCTCGACGGCCTTGCCCTCCTTCGACTCGACGGCCAGGGCGTCGCTGACGTGCATGCCGGCCTCGATGGCGTAGTTGCCGTTGATGACCGCGAAGTCCACGTCCTCCAGCTGGCGCGGCACGGCCGCGGCCTCGACCTCGCTGAACTGCAGGTTGTGGGGGTTCTCGGCGATGTCGACCGGGGTGGCCTGCAGGTTGTCGGGGTCCTTCAGCGTAATGAGGTTCTCCTGCTGCAGCAGCAGGAGCGCGCGGCCCTCGTTCGTGGGGTCGTTGGGGACGGCGATCTGCGCGCCGTCGGCGATGTTTGCCAGGTCCTTCGACTTGCCGGCGTAGATGCCGAACGGCTCGTAGTGGATGGCGGCGACGCCCACCAGGTCGGTGTTGTTCTCCTGGTTGTAGTTGTTGAGGTAGTTGATGTGCTGGAAGTAGTTGGCGTCGACCTCGCCCGAGGACGTGACCTGGTTCGGGATGATGTAGTCGGTGTACTCCTTCACCTGCAGGTCGATATTCTGGTCCTTCAGCTTTGGCGCGGCGAAGTTGTTCAGGATCTCGGCGTGGGGAGAGGGCGACGCCGCCACGGTCAGGGTTTGGGTCTGTGAGGAGGAGCTGCTGCCGTCGCTGGAGTTGCCGCAGGCCGCCAGGGCGGTGGCTGCGAAGACTGCTGCGCTGGCTCCGATGAAGTTCCTTCTGGTGATCATGGTGGTTCCTTTCGTGTGTCGCGCGAGCGCACTCGCGTGGCTGATAAACGATGTCGTGTGGTGCAAGAAGCGATTAACGGTGGTCGATGCCCTTTGCGATGGCGTCGCAGATGCTCTGGATCAGCTGCACCAGGATGATGATCAGCACCAGGGTGGCGATCATCACGTTGTCCTGGTAGCGGTAGTAGCCGTAGCGGATGGCGATGTCGCCCAGTCCGCCGGCGCCCACCGCGCCTGCGATGGCCGTGTAGCCCAGGACCGCGATTAGCGTGATGGACACGCCGCGCACGATGGAGGGCAGAGCCTCGGGCAGAAGCGCTGACACCACGACGCGCGGGACGGACGCGCCGCAGGCCTCGGCGGCCTCGATGGCGTCGCGCGGCACCTCGGCCAGGGACTGCTCGACCATGCGCGCCACGAACGGGCTGGTGGAGAGCACCAGGGGAGGGATGACGCCCACGACGCCGGTCGTGGTGCCCACCAGGGCGCGCGTCACCGGGAACATCGAGACCAGCAGGATGATGAACGGGATGGAGCGCCCGATGTTCACCACCCAGCCCAGCACTGCGTTCAGCACCCGCATGGGGTGCATGCCGCGCGGCGCGGTGACGTACAGGATGACGCCCAGCACGATGCCGATGACGTACGAGATGGCGGTCGAGACGAACAGCATGATCAGCGTGTCCAGCAGGCCCTCCGTCAGGAGGCTGCCGAACTGCGCAAAGAAGGACGAAAGACTACTCATCCCAGCTCTCCCTTCCCAGCAGCTGGCGCGTGACCTCGTGCTGCGGGTTCGCGAACACCTCGGCGACGCTGCCCTTCTCGACAACCTGGCCGCTGACCAGCACCGCCACGTCCTTGCAGATGTCCTGGACCACCTGCATCGAGTGGGTGATCACGATGATGGTGACGCCCGTCTGCTCGTTGATCTGGCGCAGCAGGCGCAGCACCGACGCGGTGCTGGCGGGGTCCAAGGCCGACGTGGCCTCGTCGCACAGGATGTAGTCCGGGTGGCAGGCCAGCGCGCGGGCGATGGCGACGCGCTGCTTCTGGCCGCCGGACAGCTGCGAGGGATACGACCCCGCGCGGTCTTCCAGCCCCACCTGGCGCAGGAACCCCAGGGCCTCCTTGCGGTCCTCGTCCGTGACCTTGCCCTTGCTGGCGAGGTAGGGGAAGCACACGTTCTGGAGGGCGGTCTTCTGCTGCAGCAGGCCGAACCCCTGGAAGATCATGGCCACGTGCCTGCGGTACTCGCGCAGGGCGGAACCCTGCAGGTTCGTGACGTTCGTGCCGTCCACCACGATCTTTCCCGTGGTGGGGCGCTCCAGGAGGTTGATGCAGCGCACCAGCGTGGACTTGCCCGCGCCGGAGATGCCGATGATGCCGAATACGTCGCCGTCCGGGATGGTCAGGCTGACGTCGCGCAGAGCGTGGACGTCGCTTTTCCCCTCGAAGGTCTTTGTCAGGTGCTCTAGTGAAATCAAAGTGTGCTCCGCTCGATGCTGGGGCCGACTGCGGCGGGCCAAACGGGCCCGCGACGCGTGCGCGACGGCTTGCGGCGGCCGCGCCGAAGGCGCCCGGTCCCTCGCCGTAGCGGACCTGCCGCCCGGGCTACGGGCGGAGCGGCCGCAGGGGCAGAGGGTGCCCGGGCTGGGGCATCTGCATGCACATCTGCGCAAACGTGGTATGTCGGCTAAAGGTAAACATCAGGGTTCAATACTAGCTAGGACCCAGTTACAGCTCAAATTGATAATTGCGTTGGCTAGATATCGCTTCAGCCGATAGCTGGCGTTTCCGTAGCGAGATTGCGCAGCTACGCAGCCAGGTTGGACTGCTCGCTCTGGCGTGCGTGTTGCAGCCAGTGGCCGTGGCGGTAGTACACCACGAACATGGCACCGGTCAGCGCCCACGTGACGGGGTACACCACCAGCACCATGTCCAGCGTGGTGTTCAGGGGCAGCACCCACAGCAGCCACACCACGCGGAACACCACCGTGCCCACAAGCGTCATCAGCATGGGCCTGAAGCTCTCGCCGGAGCCGCGTATGATGCCCGCCACGTTGTCGCTCAGCGAGAACAGCACGTAGAACGGGGCAATGTAGTGCAGCATCAGGGTGGTGTCGGCCACCACGTCGTCGTCGTTCATAAAGAAGCGCGCCAGCGGGGCCGAGAACGCATATATGAGTGCGGAGGTGCCGCCGACCACGATGGTCGTCAGTACCAGTGACACCTTCAGGCTGCTGCGCATGCGTGCGTAGTTGCGCGCGCCGAAGTTCTGCGCCGCGAAGGTGGTCACGGATACGCCCAGGGCGTCCGACAGCATCCACACCACGGCGTCCAGTCTGGACGAGAGGCCCCAGCCGGTGGTCGCGTCGGCGCCGAAGCCGTTGATGGCGTGCTGCACGATCATGTTGGACAAAGAGTAGCAGGCCGACTGCAGCCCCAGCGGAAGGCCGGTCGACAGCATCCTTTTGCAGATGCGCCCGTCTATATGTATCTGGCTCACGTGCACGCGCCAGGGCTCGTCCACGTGGCACAGCCTCCACAGCGTGACCACCATGCCAAACAGCAGCGCACCCGCCGTGGCGATGCCGCAGCCCAGCGCCTCCAGGTGAAGGCCGGCCACCAGCAACAGGTCCAGGCACACGTTCACCACGCAGGTGGACGCCACGATGATGGAGGGGGAGCGCGTGTCGCCCACGGCGCGCTGCAGGGCAGAGCCCATGTTGTACACCAGCGAGAAGACCATGGCGCCCATGTAGCAGCGGCCGTACGCCAGAGACTCGCCCATGAGCTCCTGAGGAGTGTCCATCAGACGCAGCAGGGGCTCCAAAAGCACCAGCCCCAGGGCGCTGAAGGCCAGCCCGCCCACCAGCGCCAGGCCAAGTGCCGTGTGCATGGAGGCGCTAAGGCGCCTCTGGTCGTGCGCCCCGAAGTACTGCCCGCTGACGACGGCGCAGCCCGAGCCCATGCCCACCGAGAAGCCCACCAGCAAATCCACCAGCACCGCGGTGGCCTCGATGCCGCCCAGTGCCAGCTTTCCGCCGAACTGGCCCACGACGTAGGTGTTTATGAGCGAGTACGACTGCTGGAAGAACGAGGAGAAGAAGATCGGTACGCCCAGCTGCAGCAGCTGGCGCCATATGACACCCTTCGTCACGTCCAACGACTGCCTCTGGTCAAGCATGGGCATGTGTCGCGGCCTCTCTGTGCGAAGACGGTCAAAACGTTCCAATGATACCGCCAATGCGGCGCCCGCGTTGGTGCCACGGGCATCACGCTTGCCGGGGCATTAAGCCTGCCGGGATGATGGCGATTGCTGCTGGGGCGAAATCGCCGCAGGTAGGGTGCCCTTCTTGTTATCAAATTGCAAAGGGGGCGTCGACGCGTGCGGTGCTAGGTTAAGGTAGCGGGGCTTTACCTTGAGGAAAGGAAATGACATGTGGAACCTGACGCGCAGGGACTTCGTAGGGGCCACGACGGTGGGCGCCGCGGCACTGGGCCTGGCCGGATGCGGCGGATCGGGGTCCAACGACTCCAGCTCGACCACCAGCTCGAGCTCGGACTCCCTGGACAGGGTCGCCAGCCAGGACATGATCGACGCCGGAAAGAACGACGGCGAACTCGTGGTCTACGGCTCCTGCGAGGAGGAGTACCTGGCAGCGGTCACGTCGCACTTCCAGGACCTGTTTGGCATCCAGACCAGCTACCAGCGTCTCTCGACCGACGAGGTCGAGGCAAAGATCGAGGAGGAGAACGGCAACCCCTCCGGCGACGTGTGGTTCGGTGGAACGACCGACCCCTACAACGTCGCTTCAGGCAAGGGCCTGCTTGAGGTGTACGAGGCCAACAACGCCAGCCACCTCATCGACACGAAGTTCAAGAGCACGAACAACGACTGGTACGGCATCTACAAGGGCATCCTGGGCTTCATGTACAACAAGGACGAGCTGGACCGCCTGCAGCTGGACCCGCCCGCCGACTACCCTGACCTCATCGACTCGAAGTACCAGGGTCTCATCTGGTCGTCGAACTACAACACCTCGGGCACGGCAAAGCTGATCATCAACACCGTCATACAGAAATACGGCCACGACGAGGGCATCCAGTACCTGGTGAACCTGGACAAGAACGTGGCACGGTACACGAAGTCCGGCTCGGGCCCGTCGAAGTCCATCGGCATCGGCGAGTGCACCATCGGCCTGGGCATGCTGCACGACGGCATCTACCAGATCGTGGACCAGGGCTATGACAACGTGGGCCTGGTGATTCCCAGCTCCGGCGCATCGTACGAGGTGGGCGCCACGGCCATCTTCAAGGGTTGCAAGCACGAGAACGCGGCAAAGCTGTGGGTCGAGCACGCCCTGTCGCCCGAGTGCGTGAACCTGGGCCAGCAGAACGGCTCGTACCAGTTCCTGGTCATCGACGACGCCACCCAGCCCGAGATCGCGACCCAGTACGGTCTCGACCCGAACAACGTCATGGACTATGACTTCGAGGACGCGAAGGAGCACACGGAGCAGTACGTGGCCGACGTCATGAACGCCCTCGGCGGCGGCGACGACCGCTTCACGACCGAGTAGTCGGCGTCCGGCCGTCCGGTGGGACGGCTGGCCCTACGTCGACTGATATCGATGCCTTTGGAAGGGATGGCTCATGCTGTACGAGTTCTGTGCGGAGAACTTCACGCTGGTGCCGGCGGCCATAGCTCACGGGGCGGGCAGGGTCGAGCTCTGCGACAACCTGGCGCGCGGCGGGACGACCCCCTCGCTGGGCGTGCTTGACCATACGCTTGCCTTCGCGCATGTGCATGGGGCGTCCGTCATGTGCATGGTGCGACCGCGCGGAGGGGACTTCGTCTATGGCGCGGACGAGCTCTCCATCATGACGGAGGACGCTGTGCTGGCGGCGGAGCGCGGGGCAGACGGGATAGTCCTCGGCTGTCTGAAGGGGGTCCCCGAAAGCTACGAGGTGGATGCCGCAGCGACGGCTCGCATCATAGAGGCTGCCCAGAAGGCTGCGGGCACCCGCAAACTCGAGGTCACGTTCCACATGGCCTTCGACCAGCTGGACGAGGGGCGGCAGATGGCCGCACTGCCGCTTCTGGCGTCGCTCGGCGTGACGCGCGTGCTCACGCACGGCGGACCGGCTGGTACGCCCATCATGGACAACATGCCACGCCTGAGGCGTCTGGTCGAGGCGGCGCAGGGTGTCCTTATAGTCCTTCCGGGCGGCGGAATCACGTGGCAGAACCGAGGCGAGGTGGCCGCCGCGACGGGCGCCGCCGAGCTTCATGGGACGAAGATCGTGAGACTGGGAGAGGGCCCCGAGGCGTAGTGGACTCCCGCTTTTTGCCACCCAAGAAGAGACGGACTTTGGCTGGCTGCGGTACCCTGTCAGCGGAAGACGGAACGCAGAGCGCAAAGGAGTCGCACATGTCGGAGCAGACGCCGAACCAGGAGAGCCAGATGTCGTTGTTTGGGGCGGCGGGGGAGGACTCCGCTGCGAACGACGTCGCACCGACGGCTGGAGACGCGCCGACTCAGCCCGATGCGCCCGCCGCACCCCAGCGACCCGTCGACACGCACGCGAAGGACCCGGCCGCGCGCGCCCAGGAGCTGCGCAGGCTCTTGGACTACCATGCCTACCGCTACTACGCCCTGGACGACCCCGAGATCACGGATGCGCAGTTCGACCGCTACCTGAGCGAGCTGCAGGCCATCGAGGCCACGCATCCCGAGCTCGTGACGCCCGACAGCTACACCCAGCGCATTGGCGGCTACGTAAGCTCGCAGTTTGCCCCCGTGCGCCACGCGCAGCGCATGTACTCCATCGACGACGCCATGAACCTGGACGAGCTGGACGAGTGGCTGACGCGCACCGACGAGGCCCTGGGCTCGACCCCCGAGCATCCCGTGGCCTACACGTGCGAGCTGAAAATCGACGGCCTGGGCATCGCCCTGACGTATCGCGACGGGCGCCTGGTGCGTGCCGCCACCCGCGGCGACGGCACCACGGGCGAGGACGTGACCGCCAACGTGCTCACCATCCGCGACGTGCCCAGGACGCTGGGGCAGAAGGGCCTGGCGCGCGTGGCGGACGGCGGCTTTGGCCACTCCATCGAGGTGCGTGGCGAGGTCTACATGCCCAAGCACTCCTTCGTGCGCCTGAACGAGCAGAACGACGCGGCGGGCCGTCCGCCCTTCGCCAACCCGCGCAACGCCGCGGCAGGCAGCCTGCGCCAGAAGGACCCCAACGTCACGCGTGCGCGCGACCTTGAGACCTTTATCTATGCGGTGGCCGACGAGGACCCGCTGGCGGTGACGACCCAGCATGCCTTCCTGCAATGGCTGCGCGACTGCGGCTTCTCGGTGAACCCGCACGCCCGCAGGGTCACCGACTCGCAGGCCGTGCACCAGTACTGCGCCGACGCCCTGGCGCACCGCGAGGAGCTGGACTACGACATCGACGGCGTCGTCGTGAAGGTGGACTCCTTCGCCAGCCAGGGTGCCCTTGGCTTCACGGCACGTGCGCCGCGCTGGTCCATCGCCTTCAAGTTTCCCCCGGAGGAGAAGCGCACCGTGCTGCGGCAGATTCGCGTGCAGGTGGGGCGCACCGGCGTGCTGACGCCCGTGGCCGAGTTCGACCCCGTCACGGTGGCGGGCTCCACCATTGCCCGCGCCACGCTGCACAACATAGACGAGGTGCGCCGCCGCGATGTGCGCGAGGGCGACACCATCGTGGTGCACAAGGCCGGCGACGTGATTCCCGAGGTCGTGGGGCCCGTGACCGAGGGGGAGCTGGGGCTGGAGCACGAGCGCAGGCCGCTGTGGAACATGCCCACGGTGTGCCCCAGCTGCGGCAGCCCCGTGGTGCGCGAGGAGGGGGAGGTGGCCTACCGCTGCGTCTCCATAGACTGCCCCGCGCAGGCCGTGGAGCGCCTGATTCACTGGGGCAGCCGCAACGCCCTCGACATCGATGGCCTGGGCGACGAGATCGTGACGCGCATGGTGCAGCAGGGCATCCTGAGCGACGTGGCCGACTACTACGACCGCCTGACCGAGGACCAGCTGGCGCAGGTGGACACCGGCCGCGCGTACGAGACGGCCACCGACGACCACGCGGAGGGCGACTCCATCCAGGTGGGCCACACCATCGCGCGAAAGATCATGGAGCAGATCGAGAACTCAAAGAAGGCTGGCCTCTCCAGGGTGCTGTTCGGCCTGGGCATCCGGCACGTGGGTGCCAACGTGGCGGGGCTCCTGGCCAACCACTTCGGCACGATGCAGAACCTGATGGCAGCCAGCGAGGAGGACATCTCGCAGATAGACGGCATCGGGCCAAAGATCGCCCACAGCGTCCGACAGTTCTTCGAGGTTCCCGAGAACGTGCGCGTGCTGGAGCGCCTGCGCCAGGCGGGCGTCAGCATGCAGCAGGAGGGCTTCGGCCAGGAGCCTGAGCGTCCGCAGACGCTGGCGGGCCTGACCTTCGTGCTCACGGGCACGCTGCAGAACTACACGCGCACCCAGGCGGGCAACCAGCTGAAGGAGCTGGGCGCAAAGGTGTCCGGCTCGGTCTCGAAGCGCACCAGCTACGTCGTGGCAGGCGAGGCCCCCGGCTCGAAGCTGACGAAGGCGCAGCAGCTGGGTGTGCCCGTTCTGGACGAGGCTGCCCTGGAGCAGATTCTGCGCACGGGGCAGGCGCCCGATGCGAAATAGGCACGCAGGTCACGTGTAGCTTCTGTGAAGGCAGCCAGAGGGTCCCGGAACAAAAGGCCGGGGCCCTCTGGCATGTTCAGGCGCAGAATGCACGCGAACTACCAGCGCGTATTTCGAATAAATTTCTTAAATATTTCCATCGGGATTCGTATGCAATTCTTGCATGTGTTCCGGAAGTGACCGGGAACTTTCGAGTTCCGAACAATCGCAGAACGGCCGACTTTTTGATCTCGCTTGTGAGCTTAGAATAATCATCCACCCAATCGGCCGATCTGCTGCCATTGTCCGCCTGGCCTGCCCGCGAGGGGGTTCGCGGCTGCTACCTGGTGCTCATTGGCAGAGCGGAGACATATTCGGAGAGGGGAAACCATGGCGCAAAGCCAAGTCAAAACCACGGAATCGTGCGAGGGGCTGTACCGGCCCGAGTTCGAGCATGACGCCTGCGGCATCGGCGCGCTCGCAAACCTGAAGGGCGTGCGCTCGCATCAGATGCTGGACGACGCGCTCTCGGTGCTCATCAACCTGGACCACCGCGGCGGCAAGGGCCTGGAGCCCAACACCGGCGATGGCGCGGGCATCCTGTTCCAGATTCCCCACCGCCTGTACCGCAAGGAGGCCCAGCGTTGGGGCCACCTGCTGCCCGACGAGGGGGACTACGGCGTGGCCATGCTGTTCTTCCCCCAGGACGCGGAGGGCGTGCGTGACGCCCGTCGCGTGTTCGAGGACGGCTGCGCCCAGCGTGGCATCCCCCTGCTGTTCTGGCGCGAGGTCCCGGTGGACCCGCACGATCTGGGCGAGACCGCCCGTGCCTGCATGCCCACCATCCTGCAGGCGTTCGTGGGCCGTCCCGAGGGCGTGGAGCGCGGTGACGACTTCGAGCGCGAGCTGTACGTGTGCCGTCGCATCATCGAGAAGCGCGCCGCGAAGGAGTCCGCCCTCAACGGGAAGATCTTCTACATCTGCTCCATGAGCTGCCGCACCGTGGTCTACAAGGGCATGCTGGTGGCGACGCAGCTGCGCACCTTCTACCACGACCTGGCCGAGGCGTCCGCCGAGACCGCCATGGCACTGGTGCACTCGCGCTACTCCACCAACACCACCCCCTCGTGGGAGCGCGCGCACCCCAACCGCTACATCATCCACAACGGCGAGATCAACACCCTGAAGGGCAACGTCAACTGGATACGTGCCCGCGAGCCGAACCTGTACTCGCCCATCATGGGTGACGAGCTGAAGGACGTCATGCCCATCATCCGCTCGTCGGGATCCGACTCCGCCACCCTGGACAACGTGCTGGAGTTCCTGGTCATGAACGGCCGCTCGCTGCCGCGCGCGGTGTCCATGCTGCTGCCCGAGCCGTGGGACAAGAACCCCCAGCTGTCCCAGAAGCGTCGCGCCTACGACGAGTACCAGTCCATGCTGATGGAGTCGTGGGACGGCCCCGCGGCCATCGCCTTCACGGACGGCCGCATCACCGGCGCCGCCCTGGACCGCAACGGCCTGCGTCCCGCCCGCTACTATGTCACCCGTGACGACAGGCTGGTCCTGGCGTCCGAGGTTGGCGCCCTGGGCATCGAGCCCGAGGACATCCTGCAGGCAGGCTCGCTGGGCCCCGGCCAGATGCTGGTCGTGGACCCCTCGCAGGGCCGCATCCTGTGGGACGACGAGATAAAGGACAAGTTCGCCTCCGAGAAGCCCTACCGCGACTGGATCGACGCCGAGACGCTGTCCCTGGACGACCTGAACGCCCCCGAGGGGCCGGCCGTTCCCGAGCCCGACGCCCAGGTGGACCTGCCCGTGCGCCTGTCGCGCCACGGCTACCACTTCGACGACGTCGAGGAGGCCATCGAGCCCATGGCCCAGAAGGGCGCAGCACCCCTGGCATCCATGGGCGCCGACATCCCCCTGGCGGTCCTGTCGAAGAAGCCCCGCTCGTTCTTTGACTACTTCAACCAGCTGTTCGCCCAGGTGACGAACCCGCCCATCGACGCGCTGCGCGAGTCCTTCGTCACCTCCACGGTGCTGTACCTGGGCAACCACGGCAACCTCCTGGAGGACTACCGCCGCTCGTGCCGCCTCATAAAGCTGGACGGCCCCATCATCAACGGCGACGAGTTCCAGCGCATCTGCGCCGTGAACCTGCAGGGCTTCTCCTGCGCGAAGCTGCGCGCCGTGTACAACCGCGAGGACGGCCCGCACGCCCTGCGCGACGCCCTGGCAAAGCTGGCCTCCGAGGCCGAGCGTGCCGTGCGCAACGGCGCCAGCATCATCGCCATCAGCGACCGCGCCGGCGAGGGCGAGGTCTCCATCCCGTCGCTTCTGGCCGTGGGCCGCGTGCACAACCACCTGATGCGTCAGGGCCTGCGCACGAAGGCCGACCTGGTCGTGGAGTGCGGCGACGCCATGACCCCGCACGACTACGCCGCCCTGGTGGGCTACTCCGCCTCGGCCATCTACCCCTACATGGCGCATGACTGCATCCGCGACCTGGCGCAGAAGGGCAAGATCAGCGTCAGCGCCGAGGAGGGCATAAAGAACTACAACGCCGCCGTCACCAAGGGCATCGTCTCGGTCATGTCCAAGATGGGCATCTCGACGATGCAGGGCTACCACTCCGCGCAGATCTTCGAGATCGTGGGCTTCTCGCAGGAGTTCGTGGACGAGAACTTCGCGAACACCCAGAGCCGCCTGGGCGGCATGGGCGTGGACGACGTGCAGCGCGAGTGCGACGAGCGCTACGACGCCGCTGCCGCCATGCTGGCCAGCCCCGCCCCCGACCAGCTGCCCAGCTCGGGCATCACGAAGTGGCGCCCCGTCGGCGGCGAGGAGCACATCATCACCCCGCAGGTCATCTACCTGCTGCAGCGCGCCGTGCGCGAGGGCGACTACCAGCTGTTCCAGGAGTACAGCCGAGCGCTGCACCCCAAGGGCCGCGCCATCGTGCTGCGCGACCTGCTGGAGCTGGTGCCCAGCGCCAACGGCCCGGTGCCCCTGGACGAGGTCGAGCCCGTCGAGAGCATCGTGCGTCACTTCACCACCGGCGCCATGAGCTACGGAGCCATCTCCGAGGAGGCCCACGAGTGCCTGGCCATCGCCATGAACCGCCTGGGCGCAAAGTCCAACACCGGCGAGGGCGGCGAGGACCCGGCGCGCGAGACCACGCTGCCGAACGGCGACTCGAAGAACTCCGCCATCAAGCAGGTGGCCTCCGCGCGTTTCGGCGTCACGAGCCGCTACCTGGTCAGCGCGAAGGAGATCCAGATCAAGCTGGCGCAGGGCGCAAAGCCCGGCGAGGGCGGACACCTGCCCGGCCGCAAGGTGTGGCCGTGGGTCGCCAGGATCCGCAACTCCACTCCTGGCGTCGGCCTGATCTCGCCTCCGCCTCACCACGACATCTACTCCATCGAGGACCTGGCCGAGCTGATCTTCGACCTGAAGAACGCCAATCCCGGCGCTCGCATCTCGGTGAAGCTGGTCTCCGAGGCGGGCGTGGGCACCATCGCCACCGGCGTTGCCAAGGGCGGCGCAAACAAGATCACGATCTCCGGCGCCAACGGCGGCACCGGTGCCGCACCGCGTGACTCCATCTACCACACCGGCCTGCCTCTGGAGCTGGGCCTGGCCGAGACGCAGCAGACGCTGATGCGCAACGGCCTGCGCTCCCGCGTGGCGCTGGAGGCCGACGGCAAGCTTATGGACGGTCGCGACGTCGTCGTGGCCTGCCTGCTGGGCGCCGAGGAGTTCGGATTTGCCACCGCGGCCTGCATCAGCATGGGCTGCCTCATGCAGCGCGACTGCCAGCAGGACACCTGCCCCGTGGGCATCGCCACGCAGAACTGCCGCCTGAGGGCGCACTTCGCCGGCAAGCCCGAGCACGTGGTCAATTTCATGACCTACGTCGCCCGCGAGGTCCGCGAGACCATGGCACAGCTGGGCTTCCGCTCCATCCAGGAGATGGTGGGCCACGTGGAGTGCCTGCGCCAAGTCGAGGTCCCCGGCAACTGGAAGGCCAACACCCTGGACCTGCAGCCGCTGCTGACGAAGGTCACCAACGAGTACGGCCGCAGCCTGCCCGGTGCCTCCGTGGCGCACTACCTGCCCGAGATGGCAGCCGAGGACGGCCTGGACCAAGCGCTGGACGCCACGCTGTTCGTGCCCTACACCGAGCACGCGCGCCACAAGCTGACGCCCATCCATTTCCACGCCGACATCGCGAACGTGAACCGCTGCGTGGGCACCATGCTGGGCTCCGTGGTCACGAAGGCGCACCCGGACGGCCTGCCCGAGGGTTCCATCACCATCGACTGCGAGGGTTCCGGCGGCCAGAGCTTCGGCGCCTTCCTGCCTGCAGGCATCACGCTGAACATCAGCGGTGACGCCAACGACTACTTCGGCAAGGGCCTGTCGGGCGGCATCCTTACGGTGGCTCCCGGCAAGGGCGCCACGTACAAGTTCGACGAGAACATGTCCATCGGCAACGTGGCCTTCTACGGCGCCACCGCCGGCAAGGGCTTCGTCAACGGCCTGGCCGGCCAGCGCTTCGGCGTGCGCAACTCCGGCGCCACCATCGTGTGCGAGGGCGTGGGCAACCACGGCTGCGAGTACATGACGGGCGGCGTGGCCCTGATCCTGGGCGAGGTTGGCTACAACTTCGCAGCCGGCATGAGCGGCGGCGTGGCCTACGTCTACGACGAGACGCGCACGCTGGACTCGCGCTGCAACCACGACATGGTCCAGCTGGAGCGCCCCGACGAGGAGGAGCTGCAGCTGATCCACAGCCTCATCGAGGAGCACGTGCGTCGCACGAAGAGCCCGCGTGGCATAAAGATGCTCTACCAGTTCAGCGACCTGTCGCGCTACTTCGTCAAGGTCATCCCGACCGAGTACAAGCGCGCCCTCGAGCTGACGAAGCAGGCCGAGCATGACGGCCTCGACCACGAGCAGGCTGTCGAGAAGGCCTTCGAAACCATGAGGAAGGGGATGTAGCCATGGGCAAGCCCGGCGCATATCTAGTAGAGGGGCGCAGGTCCCACTTCGAGCGTGCGGTCAAGAAGACCGTGAAGGACTTCGAGGAGTTTGCCATTCCCCTGGGCGAGAGCGAGCAGCGCGTGCAGGCCAGTCGCTGCATGTACTGCGGCGTGGCGTTCTGCCAGGCCGGCGTCTCGTTCGGCAAGGCACGCACCTCCGGGTGCCCGCTGCACAACCTGATTCCCGAGTGGAACGACCTGCTGTGGCGCGGCCAGTGGGATGACGCCGCCCAGAGGCTGGCCCTCACGAACCCGTTCCCCGAGTTCACGGGCCGCGTGTGCCCCGCCCTGTGCGAGGCCTCCTGCAACCTGGGCCTGCACGAGGAGCCCACGACCATCCGCGACAACGAGAGGGCCATCTCCGACCACGAGTGGGAGCATGGCCTCGTGAAGCCGCTGAAGCCCGCACCCGCCGGCGCGCCGCGCGTCGCCGTGGTGGGCTCCGGCCCGTCCGGCCTGGGCTGCGCCTGGGAGCTGGCCCGCCGCGGCCTCAAGGTCACGGTCATCGAGAAGCACGATCGTCCCGGCGGCCTGCTGATGTACGGCATACCGAACATGAAGCTTCCGAAGGACGTCGTCGAGCGTCGCTGCGAGCTCATGCGCCAGAGCGGCATCGAGTTCGCCTGCGGCGTGGACGCCACGCGCAAGAGCAACGCAAAGAAGCTGCTGGACACCTTCGACGCCGTCGTGGTCGCAGCAGGTGCGGGCGACGCCCGCACGCTGCGCGTGCCCGGCGCCGACCTCAACGGCGTGCACCTGGCGGTGGACTACCTGACCGCGCAGACGAAGGCGCTTCTGGCCCACACCGACACCACCATCTCGGCAAAGGGCAAGGACGTCATCGTCATCGGCGGCGGCGACACCGGCACGGACTGCGTTGCGACCGCACTGCGCCAGGGCGCAAAGAGCGTGCACCAGCTGGAGTTCATGCCCGCGCCTCCCGACAAGCGCACCCCGCAGAACCAGTGGCCCGAGTGGCCCAACGTAAAGAAGGCCGACTACGGCCAGGTCGAGGCCATAGCCATGCAGGGCGAGGACCCGCGCACCTGGGCCACCGACACCCTAGAGGTCCTGGGCGACGAGGACGGCAACGTCCGCGGCCTGCGAGTGGTCACGCTGGACTGGAGCAACGGCAAGCCCGAGCGCATGGAGGACACCGAGCGCACGATCGACTGCCAGATGGTCCTTCTGGCCATGGGCTTCCTGGGCCCGCAGCGCTCCGTGTTTGACGCGCTGGGCGTCGAGCTGCAGGACGGTCCCCGCACGCGTCCCCAGCTGGCCCAGGGCCACAAGGCCCAGCGAACTCCCGACGCCACCGGCAAGGCCCAGGTGTTCGTGGCCGGCGACGCCCGCACCGGCTCTTCCATCGTGGTCTCCGCGCTGTCCGACGGACTGCAGTGCGCGGCCGAGGTGGCGCAGGAGCTGCTGAAGTAGAGCGCGAATAGATTTATGTACTGGAGGCGCCCCTTCCGACCTTGGGAGGGGCGCCTTCTTTGGTGGTGCGCAGACCACATGGAACGACCGGCTTGCCGTGGGGTCACGGGCGGCGCATGTGATACCTTAGGAAAGCTATAGATGTGCACATCGTGCGCATACGACACTACGGGACCAAGGTTGGGGAGAGCTTGCGGATCGCGGAAGCTATATCAATGCTCCTCTTGGGCACGGTATTGGGCGTGCTCTGCACCACCTTCGACGTCGCCGTCGTGGGGGGCGTCGCAATCTTCTCGCGCTTTGCCGCATGGGTCTTCGTGGATGTCCTGTTTGCCGTGCACGTGAAGAACCGCGGTCGCGCCGCATGGTGGTCCGTCTTCTTTAACATCGGCTTGCTGGAATCGTATCTTCTGAGCACGTCCTTCTCGTTTGAGAACGTGTCCAGGTCGTTGATGGTGCCCTTTGGCGTCGCGGCGCTGGCCGGCGTCGTCTTTGTGTGCCTGGCATGGACCGCGCGGCATGAAAGCAGGAACCTGTTTGGCGTGGCACTGGGAGCCCTGCTGATAGCCATCATGCTGCTGGGCTGCGTCATCTTGTACCACGGCATCCACCTGGGCGAGCTGGTGTGCGCCATCCTGTCACTCGTTGCCATGTACGTGCTACCCGTTTGGCAGGTCTCTGTGGTTCCCCTGGACCAGGAGGGCCACGAGCTTCGGCCCGAAAGCGACGGCGCGTCCCATCGCAGCTCCAGAAAGAGCGCGACCCAGCAGATGCTTCAGCGCGCCGAGCGCGCAAAGAGGCGCCAGGAGGCAAAGCTGCGCGGCGCCAGGAACTCTGTGACGACGAGGCAGGCCGAAGGGCGGACGGCGCAAAGGCCTGGGAGCCTGAGCAACGGGCCCATCTCGTTGGCGGGCAGCCTACGGCGTCGTTCTGGAACGCAGGGGCGCCCGACGGTCGCGTCGACCGGCGCAGCTGCGCAAAGGGGACCTGCTCGCCAGGGTGCGCAGGTTGCACAGGGCACTTCCAGGCCGCAGCCCGTACGCGCTTCGCAGGGCGTCGCTCATGCGCCTGCGGACGCTGAGCTCAGGGCAGGGGCAGCCAGGGCCGCTTCCGCCCAGACCGTGCATTCCGCCAACAGGCGTCCTGCCGGCAGCCGTCCTGCGGCTGGCTCTGGCGCCAGGCCATCGAACGGCCAGCCGAACAACAGGCCTGCGAACGTTAGGCCCTCGGCCGGCACCGCTGGCAAGGCGTCGAATCGCACCGCTTCCAGGGCTGCCGCCTCCTCCTCCAGAAGCGCCGGAGCCCCCACGGGCTCGCGTGGCAAGTTTGGTGCCGCCATGTCCGGAATCACTGGTCTGTTCGGTCGCAGCGGCTCAACTCAGCAGAAGGCAGCAAAGTCGGCACACAAGGGTGGGCGCACATCCAGCGGCACGGCATCAAGGCAACCTTCTAGGTCCTACGCCGGCTCCATGCGCAGCGCGACTGCCGAATACAGGCCCGAAACGGCCACAGCTCCCAGGCAGCAGACGAGGCCCGGTTCTCCCGTCCAGAACACGCCGACAAGCCAGCACCCCGCCTCAAATCAGCGACCTGCGTCGAACCGACACGCATCGGTAGGCCAGCGCACTGCTTCCGGGTCGAGGACCCAGCGCTCGCAGCGCCATGGCACGGCCCCTACCAGGCATTCTGCGCCATCCAGGCCCGTGGTGCCCCAGAGGTCGCATCAGACGCGACCCGTCGTGCGCGGCCAGCGCCCCACGACGTCCTCGCACGCGACGCAGCGCCCCACGAAGCGCACGGGTGCTTCCAGGCCTCAGCCGACCCGGCGCCGCGGCTCTGCCGGCGGGTCGTCCAGGACCGGGCGCTAGGCTCAGCCAATTCGAGCACACATAGACACGAAGAAAGGGCGTCCCAAACGGGGTGCCCTTCTTGTGTGAATCAATTTGTCGACGCGTTGATGATGGAGCTTGGCCTGTGCTCTAGAGCGTGGCCGCGTTGGCAGCGGGCTCCTGGTCAGGCATGCCGTTGTAGTTGAGGTCGCTCGAGAGGGCCCTGAAGCCACTGATGTCGCCCCTGACGACTGCCTCGGCCACCTTGGGCCACTTGTCCAGGGCGTCGTTGAACAAGTCAGCAAAGCTCTCGCTGCGCCGCCTTTGGGTGGCGGGGTCCACCCACGTGCGGTGGTCCAGGTTTGCCGAGGGGCACTCGTCGGACTCCACCACGTGGTGCGCCATCGCCTGCAACTGAGAATGAGCCCTGAACAGCCGCTCGACCCGTGTGGCGACCTTTTGCATGCGGCGTCCCGCGGGGTCCAGCAGATAGTACATGCGCTGGTAGTCGGCAACGGAGCGGCCGTACTCGTCGGCTCCCAAGGCCACGCCATAGACCTGCGACGCAACCTGCGAGAACAGCGCGCCTCCCACGCGGCTGATGCGGTCGGTCCGCACGAGGTCCGCGCTGGCGGGCGATTCCAGCACCGTGACGTGGCGCTCCTGCCACAGCATCCACACGTCGATGTCGCTCTCGATGACGGCGTGCACCTCGGTAGGGGCGTTCTCTAGGCCGACACCCGCGTCGCACAGCGCGTACTGCTGAGCGTAGATCATGGGGTGAGATGTGCTGTCCAGTATGTAGTGGCCCACCATGCCCAGGGCGAATGCCCTGCCCACGTTCTTGTCGGCCTCGCACAGGTGGGACACCGAGTCGCGCAGGCACTCGAACGTGGCCAGCGTCCTGCGCCGGTGCATGTCCTCGGCCAGCTGGTGGCAGAAGGCCATCTTTTGGGGAACGGTACGGAAGCGGGCAAACAGCGGGTCAGGACCCTGGTTTCCCAGCAGGAACGCCAAGAGCTCCTCCTGGCCGTTCACGATACCCTCTGGCAGCTTTGCTACGGCGTTCTCTCCGAACAGGTGGTGTGTTATGAGTGCGGGCATACAAGTGCTCCAGTGTGGCGAATTGTGTGTGTTCTGTTGCGGTGACGTGTACGTCCGATATAGATTAGCGCATTTGTGGCGAGCCGGTGGAAAATAACCTATTTCCAGGATAGAGTTAGGCGTTTGTGAATTGGTCATGCAGCCCATTCGGACTGATTTGGTCAGTGAGCCATCGAACGCTATGCGGACACGGGCCAACAAACGGGCCCCGACTTTGAAAGCGAGAAGCGCATGGGTCTTCTGGACGTCATCATCCTGGGTGTGGCCCTCTCGGCCGATGCATTCGCCGTCACGGTGAGCAACTCGTTCGCGTACTCACACGAGACCATGGCGCGCAAGGCCATGATGCCCGTGATGTTCGGCCTGTTCCAGGGGCTCATGCCGCTTTTGGGCTACTTCCTGGGCGGCCTGGCTGCCGACCTGATTGAGCGCTACGCCGGCATCGTGACCCTGGTGATCTTGGGCATCATCGGCGGAAACATGATTCGCGAGGGGGTCGCCGCGCTGCGCGAGGCCTCCACGGAGTCCGACGAGGGCCAGGACCAGGGGGATACCTCAAACGGGAACGGCGCCCCGAAGCAGCGGCTCACGATGGCTACCCTGACGTTCCAGGCCGTCGCCACCGCCATCGATGCCTTTGCCGTGGGCGTGTCGCTGCGCGCCATGGGTGTGCCCATCGTGTCCTCGGCGTCCATCATCGCGCTGACGACTGCCATCTGCTGCACCATCGCCCTGTTCGTGGGGCACAAGCTGGGCGACCTTCTGGGCGACCGGGCCGAGGTCGTGGGTGGCGTCGTCCTGGTAATCATCGGCCTGCGTGCGTTCATCGCGTAGCGGACAGGCCCGGAGCTGGCCTTCGCTGCTGGATTTGCCCTTCTTGACCGCATGCGCACTTCGCCGAGGGTGCCGCTTTGCTCGTCAGGCGCCTGCGGGTATAACCTCTAGTGCCTGGGTCTGCTAACCTAGCCAAAGTGCATACGCCCATGGTGCCATGCAGGCATCCCGGATTGGCGGCCGCCAACGCTGGGACCGATGGCGCCATACGAAGGAGGCCGCTATGGGAAAGCTGTTCAAGCGCACGCGCGCTACCATCATCCTGTCGGGAATTCTGCTGCTGGCGCTGGGGGTCATCGCTGCGGCACTGCCCCTGACCGCCACCGAGCTGGCCTGCACCGTGGTGGGATGGGCCCTCATCGTGGGTGGAGGCATCACCATCGTGACGGCCTTCGTGCGTCCCGGCGACGTCCTGAGCGACCAGGCCGACCTGATCATTGCCGGCGTCGAGATCGTGCCCGGCTTCATCATGGTGATGAATCCCTCGCTATTCACGCAGTGGCTGTGGGGCTTCGTGGGACTCTACATCGTGCTCACGGGCGTGGACGACGCGTTCGAGGCCTTTGACCTGCGCGGTGCGCGCAACCACCACTGGACGTGGCGCATGGCCGTAGCCATCTTTACCATGGTGCTGGGCGTGCTGGTGTTCCTGGCGACGTATGCCTCGCACACGCTGGGCATGCTGGTGGCGGCGGTGGCGCTTCTGCTGGACGGCATCACCGAGCTGATCAGCGGCATCCGCCTGACCGACCCCGACAAGGGCACCGACTTCGACGAGTAGGTTCGGCGAGCAGGCTTCGTAGCAGATACCGTACGAACAGAACGAACGCAAGAAGAACGCGCGCATAAAACGAGGGGACCCCGCATCTGCGAGGTCCCCTCGTTGTTGCAAGAAGTACTGCGAGCTTGGGGCTTAGACCCAGAACAGCATCTTGTTGTAGCTGGGAACAGGCCAGTAGTCGTCGCTGGTGATGACCTCCATGCTGTCGACTGCATTGCGCAGGGTCTGCATGGCGGGAATCACGGAGTCGCGGTACTCGTCGTCCTCGGCCTGCGGGTCGTCCTTGGAGGTGGCGACCTTGTTCTTGGCCTCCAGGTCGTCGGCGGCGGCGATGATGGCGCGGACGCCGTCGGTCAAGTCCTGGACCAGCTTCTTCTCGGCGGGGGCGTCGATGCCCAGCTCCAGCTTCGTGGCGGCGCCGGTGGCGACGTTGTCGGAGTAGTCGATGATGGCGGGGACGTACATGGTGCGCGCCATCTCGACCATCGTGTTGGCCTCGATGTTCAGGAGCTTGCCGTACTGCTCGGCCTTGGCGACGTAGCGAGCGCGGGTCTCGCTCTCGGACAGGACGCCGTACTTGGCGAACAGGTCGATGTTCTTCTGCTTGATGAGGCAGGGGAGTGCATCGGGGGTGGTCTTCATGTTCGGCAGGCCACGGCGCTCGGCCTCGGCCTCCCACTCGGGGGAGTAGCCGTTGCCGTCAAACAGGATGCGCTCGTGGGCCTTCAGGGTGCGCTTGACCCAGGCCAGAGCCTGCTCGACGAAGTTCTCCTTCGGCACGTACTCGAGCTCGTTGGCGAAGGTGTCGAACTGCTCAGCGACGGCGGTGTTCAGCACCGTGTTGGCGTCGGAGAGGTTCTGCTGGCTGCCGCACATACGGAACTCGAACTTGTTGCCGGTGAAGGCGAACGGGCTCGTGCGGTTACGGTCGGTGTTGTCGCGGATGATGTCGGGCAGTGCCGGGACGCCCAGGTTCAGCTGGCCAGCCTCGTGGGCCTTGTACTCGGTGTTGTTCATCAGGGCGTCAACGATCGGGGTCAGCTGGTCGCCCAGGAAGATGGACACGATTGCGGGAGGCGCCTCGTTCGCGCCCAGACGGTGATCGTTGCCGGCGGTGGCCACGGTCACGCGCATGAGGTCGGCGTGCTCGTCGACGGCTGCGATGAGGCAGGTCAGAACGACGAGGAACTGCAGGTTCTCCTCGGGCTGCTTGCCGGGGTTCAGCAGGTTGTGGCCGTCGTAGGACAGCGACCAGTTGTCGTGCTTCCCCGAGCCGTTCACGTACTCGAAGGGCTTCTCGTGCTCGAGGCAGGCCAGACCGTGGTGGGTTGCCAGCAGCTTGAGCTTCTCCATGGTCAGCAGGTTGTCGTCGATGGCGAGGGAGCCCTGCTCAAAGATGGGGGCCAGCTCATGCTGGGAAGGAGCGACCTCGTTGTGCTTGGTCTTTGCGGGGACGCCGAGCTTCCACAGCTCGTCGTCGACCTCCTTCATGAAGTTGTTCACCGTGGGGCGGATGGCGCCGAAGTAGTGCTCCTCGAGCTCCTGGCCCTTGGCGGGGGCGGCACCAAACAGGGTGCGGCCGGTCAGCACCAGGTCGGGACGGGCAGCGTAGTCGTCCTCCTTGATGAGGAAGTACTCCTGCTCGGGGCCGCAGGTGGTGACGACGCGCTTGGCATCCTTGCCGAACAGCTTCAGAACGCGCTTGGCCTGGTTCTCCAGAGCCACCTCGGAGCGCAGCAGCGGGGTCTTCTTGTCGAGGGCCTCACCGGTGTAGCTGATGAAGGCGGTCGGGATGCACAGGACCTCGTCCTTGATGAATGCGGGGCTCATGGGGTCCCAGACGGTGTAGCCGCGAGCCTCGAAGGTGGCGCGCAGGCCGCCGGAGGGGAAGCTGGAGGCGTCGGGCTCGCCCTTTACGAGCTCCTTGCCCGAGAAGGCCATCAGGATGGTGCCATCGCCGTTGGGGGTGATGAAGCTGTCGTGCTTCTCGGAGGTGATGCCGGTCAGAGGCTGGAACCAGTGCGTGAAGTGCGTGGCGCCGTGCTCGAGCGCCCACTCCTTCATGGCGTGGGCAACCTCATTGGCGATCTGCAGGTCGATGGACTTGCCTTCGTCAATGACGCGCCGCAGCTCCTTGTACGTCGGCTTGGGGAGACGCTCGCGCATGTCTGCGTCGGTGAAGACTAGACTGCCGAACTCCTCCGTTACCTTGTCTTTTGCCATGTGCCCGCCTTTCTTCAGACGTTGGACAACCGCGCTTGATGCCCTTGCGGTAGGGCTTGGTGCCGAACGAACGCGCTGGTACAGGGCGAACACCTCGTGCCTGCGCGGGTGAACGGCATCCGTGCGGAACAGCAACTACCTTAGATATCTTATGTTTCGCACGAATTAATGCGCAGTATACGGCCCGCTGGCATTTGATTGCAAAATTTGTGCTCAATTGTTATGGGAGTGTTACGGTGCGTACGAACTTGCAGTTTTGGGTTGCAATTCGAGCACGGATGGGTGTGGGTTCGGTGCCGCGGGGCGGGGTTGACTGCCGGCACGGCTTCGGGTGGCGTTGGCGCTACGGTGCCGCTAGCGCTACGGTGCCGCTGGCGCTACGGCGACGCTGGTGCTACGGCGACGGGAACCGCTGCTGGCACATCCGAGTTTGTCCCCGACGATATCCGAATGCGCTCATTGTTAGGGCTGTGGATTGCCAGCGGCCTTCTTAAGCTGCTTTCCAACTCTTATTTGGGCGGCCTGTCCCCAATTTGAGTGGGCTACCTTGAAAATGAGTGGGCAATCTTGAAAATTGAGCAGCCTATCTGCGAAAGTCCCTGGTATGGGCGCCTACACCTGCCACTTCTACAGCCGCTTCTGCAAAAGTCGGACCTGCGAGCGCCCACACCTGCCACTTCTGCAGCCGCTTCTGCAGAAGTCGGACCTGCGGGCGCCCACACCTCCGGGTTTTGCAGGGGCGCTGTTTGCCCTTCTCACAAAAGCCCAGGTAGAAGACTCGCCCATCCCGAGGCGCTGATTCCTGAATGCAGAAGTCGGACCCGTGGGCGCCCACACCTGCCACTTCTGCAGTCCCGTGCGCAGACGTGGCCGCTTCGGGTACCCGCACCCGACAGGTTTGCACAGAGCCGGAAGCACAGATCGTGGCGCCTTCACAAAAGCCCAGGTAGGAGGTCTGTGCGTAAGCGGGGTAGGCGGGTGGGGGCGGGCCTGTGCGCAAAGGTCGCCGCCGCGGGTACCCACCCCAGCCAGGTTTGCGCAGGGCGTAGGGGCCGGGTTGGGGAGCCTCTGCAAAGGCCCAGGTAGGAGGCTTGTCCGCGGGCGGCGCGTCAGGTGGGCAAGGGCCCGTGTGCAAACGTGGCCGCCGCGGGTACCCGCACCCGGCAGGTTTGCGCAGCCCAGGGAAGCCGGATCGGGCCACCACCACAAAACCCCAGGTCAGAGCACGGCGGGTGAGGAACCACCAGGCAGCCGAGGAGGGGAGAGGGCGCGCGAAGGAGACCACGTTTGTGTGGCGAGGGGGTGTGCCGGTGGCCATGATGTCCGCCCACTCGGTACAATTGGTGCGATGAATCAGCCGAAGGAGAAGAACATGCCAGATAGCGCAGAAAAGCCCCGTCGCACCATAGCCGTCATCGATGGCAACTCGCTCATGCACCGCGCGTTCCACGCGATTCGCCAGCCCATGAGCGCCCCGGACGGCCGTGCCACGAACGCGCTGTTCGGCTTCTTCAACATGTTCATAAAGCTGGACGAGTCGTTCCGACCCGACGGCATCATCTGCGCGTTCGACAAGGGCAAGCCCCAGGTGCGCATCGACATGCTGCCCCAGTACAAGGCCCAGCGCCCGCCCATGGACCCCGCCCTGCACGAGCAGTTCCCCATGGTGAAGGACCTGCTGCGCGCCCTGGACGTGCCCGTGGTGGAGTGCCAGGGCTGGGAGGGCGATGACATCCTGGGTACCCTTGCTCGCCAAGGCGAGAAGGCCGGCTACGAGATGCTCCTCTTTACCGGCGACCGTGACATGTACCAGCTGGCGACAGACCACGTGAAGATCGTCTCGACAAAGAAGGGCGTCTCGGACGTGTCCATCATGACGCCCGAGAGCGTGGACGACCTGTACCACGGCATCACGCCAGAGCTGGTGCCCGACTTCTACGGCCTGAAGGGCGACACCTCGGACAACATCCCCGGCGTGCCCGGCATCGGCCCAAAGAAGGCTGCCGCCCTCATAGTGAAGTACGGAAACCTGGACAACGTGATTGCCCACGCCGACGAGGTCAAGGGCAAGATGGGCGAGAACCTGCGCGCCCACGTGGACGATGCGCTCCTCAGCCGCAAGGTGGCCACCATCCGCACGGACGCCCCCATCGACGTGAACCTGGCGGACGCCAAGTTCCCGACCTTCGACCCCGCCACGGTGACGAAGGCCTTTGGTGACCTGGGCTTCACCACGGTGGTCGGCCGCCTGGTGGCGCTGTCGGGCGAGGAGCCCGTGGCCACGCCCGCGGTGGGCGCCATGAAGCTGCCCGACCCGCTGACGGGTACCGAGGCCATGGACGCTCTGGACGCCGCCATCACTGCCGGAAAGTGGGTGGGCGCCGCCTTCCAGGACCCCCAGCAGCACAAGGGCCAGCAGTCGCTGTTCGACGAGGGCCCGAAGCAGACGGTGTGGCTGTACACCGGCGACGACCTGCTGCGCGTCGAGGGTGACGACGCCGTGGCCGCCGTCGCCGCGCTCGTGCGCCAGGGCAAGGTCGCATCCGGCGACGTGAAGCTGGTGCTGCACGTGGCCTACCCCATGGACTCGGCCGACCCCGCCGCCTTCGACGAGAAGGACGTGGACCCGGCCCGCATCTACGACGTGGCCGTGGCCGACTACCTGCTGGAGTCGGACCGCTCGGGCTTCGAGCCGGTGGACCTTGTGGCCACGCGCTGCCCGCACACGGTGCTGCCCGAGCCCACCGACGACGTGCCGCAGGCGGCGCTGGACGCGGTCGCCGCGCTGGTGCTGATGCCCACCATGGAAGACCTGCTGAAGGCCGACGGCACGCTGGATTTGTTCCACAAGCTCGAGATGGGCCTTCTGCCGGTGCTTCTGCAGATGGAGCGCACGGGCCTGTACGCCGACCCCGCAAAGCTGGAGCAGCAGTCTTCCGAGCTGGGTGCCGAGATCGACCAGATGGTGGCCCACATCCACGAGGAGGCGGGGGAGGAGTTCAACCTGGACTCCCCGCAGCAGCTGTCCCACGTGCTCTTTGACGTGTGGAAGCTGCCGACGGCCGGGCTAAAGAAGACCCGCAAGGGCTTCTACTCCACGAACGCAAAGACCCTAGGTGACCTGGCCGCCGCAGACCAGCGCGTGCAAGAAGTGCTGGACTATCGCGAGCGCGCAAAGATAAAGAGCACGTACCTGGACGCCCTGCCTGAGCTCATTCGCAAGGACGGGCGCATCCACACCACGTTCAACCAGACGGTTGCTGCCACGGGGCGCCTCTCGAGCTCCGACCCCAACCTGCAGAACATCCCGACCCGCTCCCAGCTGGGCCATCGCGTGCGCACGGCGTTTACGGTGCCCGAGGGCTCGGTCTTTCTGGCCTGCGACTAC
Organism: Atopobiaceae bacterium; assembly: GCA_051878835.1. Classification (GTDB taxonomy): domain Bacteria; phylum Actinomycetota; class Coriobacteriia; order Coriobacteriales; family Atopobiaceae; genus Olsenella_K. The sequence continues at coordinate 50,134 of JBJEKW010000095.1, read as the reverse complement.
TCGCAGATAGAGCTGCGCCTGCTGGCGCACCTGTCGGGCGACGAGCACCTGATCGAGGCGTTCTGCAAGGGCGAGGACTTCCATCGCTCGACGGCGGCACGCGTGTTCGGCGTGCCCTTCGATGAGGTGACGCCGCAGATGCGCAGCCGCGCCAAGGCGGTGAACTTCGGCATCGTGTACGGCCAGCAGGCCTACGGCCTGGCCACGTCGCTGAAGATTCCGCGCGCCGAGGCGCAGGAGATGATCGACCGCTACTTCGAGGCCTACCCCGGCGTGCGCAAGTTCCTGGACGCCCAGATTGCCTTCGCGCACAAGAACAAGTACGTGCAGACCATGTACGGCAGGAAGCGCCACACGAAGGACATCGACTCGCGCAACTACCAGCTGCGCTCCTTCGCCGAACGCACGGCCATGAACCACCCGGTGCAGGGCACCGCCGCCGACATCATAAAGATGGCTATGGTCCAGGTGCCGGGCCTACTGCGCAAGGAGGGGCTACGCTCCAAGTTGGTGCTGCAGATTCACGACGAACTGGACTTCGAGGTGCCGAAGGACGAGATAGAGCCCCTGACGCAGCTGGTGAAGGACGCCATGCAGGGGGTGGCGCAGCTGCGCGTGCCCCTCATCGCCGAGGTGTCCTACGGCGACGACTGGGCACAGGCAAAGTAAGGAGACACATGCGCGTAGTGGCATACACCGACGGATCCTCCAGGGGAAACCCTGGACCCGGCGGCTACGGGGCCGTGCTCCTGTACACCGACCCCTCCGGCGTGCTCCACACGAAGGAGCTCAGCGCTGGCTATCGCAACACCACGAACAACCGGATGGAGATCATGGGCGCCATCGCGGCGCTGGAGGCCCTGAAGCGGCCCTGCGAGGTCGAGCTGCACAGCGACTCCCAGTACCTGGTGAACGCCATGAACAAGCACTGGATACGCGGCTGGCAGCGCAACGGCTGGAAGACGTCGGCAAAGAAGCCCGTGAAGAACCCCGATCTGTGGAAGCGCCTGGTGGCGGCGACGCAGCCGCACCAAGTGCAGTTCGTGTGGGTGAAGGGCCACGCCGGCCACCAGTACAACGAGCGCTGCGACCAGCTGGCCACCACGGCTGCCGACGACCACGCCCACCAGCTGGTGGATGAGGGCTTCGTGCATGCCCAGTAGAGGCATGGTCGCCGTCGGCGTTTCTGAGGTTTCGAGCCTTCTGTCCTTTTTAGTTAGATAAGGTTTACAAATACCCTTATGGGGTATACAGTGGACCGAGAAGGGCACACAAGTCGCAAGGAGGCTCGGCATGATAGCAAACATAATCATCATCGCGGTGGTGGCTGTGGGCGTGTTCTTTGGCGCCCGTCGTGCGTGGGGTTCTGCCACGGGCAAGAGGGACTGCTGCTCTGGTGCGGCAAAGGGCGGCAAGCAGTTTCGTGCCAGGAAGATCGAGGACACGAACGAGGCCGACTATCCCTACAGCGCCGACTACAAGATTGCGGGCATGCACTGCCAGAACTGCGCCAACAACGTCACGAACGCGCTGGACTCCGTGGACGGCACCTGGGCCAGGGTGGACCTGGACAGCCGCACGGCCCACGTCCTGAGCAAGAACCCCCTGGATCGCGCCGCCTACGAGCGCGTGGTGGACCAGGCTGGCTATCGTCTGCTGGCATAGGAGATTTTTGTATTTGCACCAACCGATGCTTGAAATAGGGTGTGCGGCAAAGGTATTCTGTATCGTGCATGACTGGGACGGTCATGCAAACGTATCTATCGGCCCCCGAGACATGTAGTTTCCAAGCGGCGGGAACGCACGATTCGCCGACGGCAGCGACCATGACGACCGGGGCCCCGTTTTCGAAAGGGGTCCACCTTTGAGTGAGATTCAAAACTCGTCCATTTTCTCCCTGGATGACGTGTCCGACGAGGAGATGAACAACCTTATCGATGGCACGATCACCGACTTCGACGAGGGTGATCTTGTTACCGGTACGGTCGTCAAGATCGAGCATGACGAGGTCCTGCTTGACATTGGCTACAAGTCCGAGGGTGTCATTCCCGCCCGCGAGCTCTCCATCCGCAAGGACGTGGATCCCTCCGAGGTCGTGCACCTGGGCGACACCATCGAGGCTCTGGTTCTCCAGAAGGAGGACAAGGAGGGCCGTCTGATCCTGTCCAAGAAGCGCGCCGAGTACGAGCGTGCCTGGAACAGTGTCGAGGAGAAGTTCCAGAAGGGCGAGAACGTCGAGGGCGAGGTCATCGAGGTCGTCAAGGGCGGCCTCATCCTGGACATCGGCCTGCGCGGCTTCCTGCCCGCCTCGCTGGTTGACCTCCGCCGTGTCAAGGACCTCAACGCCTATCTGGGCACCCGCATCGAGGCCCGCGTCATCGAGATGGACCGCAACCGCAACAACGTCGTGCTGTCTCGTCGTGTGGTCCTGGAGGAGGCCCGCAAGGCCGAGCGCCAGGAGATTCTGTCCAAGCTCAAGGTCGGCATGCGCCTCAAGGGCACCGTCTCGTCCATCGTGGACTTCGGCGCCTTCGTCGACCTGGGCGGCATCGACGGCCTGGTCCACATCTCCGAGCTGTCCTGGAACCACGTCAACCACCCCTCCGAGGTCGTCAAGGTCGGCCAGGAGGTCGAGGTGCAGGTCCTGGACGTCGACCTCAACCGCGAGCGCATCTCGCTGGGCCTGAAGCAGACCACCGAGGATCCTTGGCGCACCCTGGTCAAGAAGTACCCCGTGGGCGCCATCGTCGAGGGCACGGTCACGAAGCTCGTCTCCTTCGGCGCGTTCGTCGACCTGGGCGACGGCGTTGAGGGCCTGGTCCACATCTCCGAGATGGCAAAGAGCCACGTTGACGCCCCCGCGCAGGTTTGCTCCGTGGGCGACAAGGTGCAGGTCAAGGTCATGGAGATCGACCTCGACCGTCGTCGTATCTCCCTGTCCATGAAGGCCGCGGCCGAGACGCTGGGCGTCGACGTCGTCGTGAAGCCTCTGGAGGAGGTCGACCCCGCAGCCGCAAAGAAGGCTGCCGCTGCCGCCGCCGAGAAGGCCGCCGAGTAGCACCTCCGCTCTTTGAGCGCATAGCACTTTCTAGCGAGGCCACCGTCTGGTGGCCTCGTTTTTTATCGTGAAAGTGGAACCGTGAGAAGACTTGGACCAAATGACGCATCGGTAACGGCAAGGCAACCATGACGGGCTAGAATAAACCCCACCAAAATACTAGGGGAGAGGAAGCCGCATGAGGGACTACCTCATAAAGCGAGTGCTTCAGGCCATAGGCGTGGTCATATGCATCTCTGCAATCACGTTCTTCATCCTCAACGTCATCCCGGGCGACCCCGTCCGCGTGATGTTGGGCGACATGGCCGACGAGACCACCGTGCAGCAGGTCCGGCACAGCATGGGCCTGGACAAGCCGGTGCCCGAGCAGTACCTGAACTGGTTCACGAACATGCTGCAGGGCAACTTCGGCACTTCTTACACGCAAAACAAGCCCGTGGCCACGCTGATGGCCAACGCCTTCGGCGTCACGGTGCGGCTGGCGGGATTCGCCTTCCTGCTGGCACTGGTGACGGGCCTGGTCATAGGCATCGTGTCGGCGGTGTTCCACGGCAGGTGGATTGACCGCACGCTGATGTCCTTGGCCATATTCGGCATCTCGGCACCGGCGTTCTGGGTGGCCATCATCCTGCAGATCATCTTTGCCTTGAACCTGAAGTGGTTCCCCGTATCGGGGACGAAGACCGTGGCCAGCTTCGTGCTGCCGGTCATAGCCCTGGGCATGCGCTACTCGGCGTCCATCGCGCGCGTCACGCGCACAAGCATGCTGGACGTGCTGCACCAGGACTACATGCGCACCGCCGAGGCCAAGGGCCTGAAGGAGTGGACCATCGTCATGGTGCACGGCCTGCGCAACGCCCTCATACCCATCATCACCATCGTGGGAACGCAGCTGGGCGACATCTTTACCGGCTCCATCCTGATTGAGTCGGTTTTCGCCATGCCGGGCATGGGCAAGCTCTTGCTGGATGCCATCAATGCCCGCGACCTGCCGCTGGTCGAGGGCGGCGTCATGTACATAGCGCTGATCTGCGTCGTTGTCTACCTGGTGGTGGACATCCTGTACGCCGTCGTGGATCCGCGCATTCGACTGGGTGGGGAGGCGCAGGAGTAATGGCACTCCTTCATTCCGACAAGCACGACAATCGCACGAAGCGCGCCGAGCGGGTGGCCGCTGACGCCTCCGCCGCCATCCAGAGCGAGCGCGAGCAGAACCTGTCCTCGGGCAAGAAGCGCGCGTCCAGCTACTGGGCCGTCAGCTGGCAGATATTCCGCAAGAACCGCCTGGGCATGACCTGCCTGGTCATCGTATGCGCTCTGGTGCTCATCGCCATCCTGGCGCCGGTGCTGGCACCCTACGACCCCGACTCGCAGTCTCTGACGAACATGCTGCAGGCGCCCAGCGCGCAGCACCTCTTTGGCACGGACGAGTTCGGGCGCGACATTCTCTCGCGCACGCTGTACGGCTGCCGCGTGTCGCTGTCGGTAGGCGTGGTCTCGCAGCTCATAGCGCTGGTGATCGGCTTTCTGGCCGGCGTGTGCGCCGGCTACTTCGGCGGCAAGGTCGACGCGGTCATCTCGTTCATTATCCAGGTCTTCTCGTCCTTCCCGTTTTTGCTGTTCGCCATCGTTGTCATGTACGTGCTGGGGCCCGGCCTCATCAACCTGTACGTGGCTCTGGGCCTTCTGATGTGGTGCTCGACGGCCAGGCTGGTGCGCGGTGACGTCATGCGCCTGAAGGGCTCCGAGTACATCCAGAGCTGCATCCTCTCGGGCGGCAAGAGCTGGCGCATCATCATGAGGCACCTTTTGCCCAACTGCGTGTCCACGCTGATCGTGGTGTCGACCCTGGGCATCCCCAACGCCATCCTGTCGGAGGCCTCGCTGTCCTTCCTGGGCCTGGGCGTGCAGCCGCCCATGTCCAGCTGGGGCCAGATGATCTCGGCCTCGCAGCCCTACATCCAGACGAACACGTACTACTCGATCATCCCCGGCGTGGCCATCATCATCACGGTCATGGCGTTCAACCTGCTGGGCGACGCCCTACGCGACGCCCTCGACCCAAAGATGCGCGCCTAGGAGGAGATGCGAATGCAGACCAACAGAACCACGACGCAGACCCTCACCAAAGAGGAGCGCCAGGAGGGAAAGCGGCTGGAGCGCGAGCTTGTGGGCCAGGAGGCTGGCCACGAGGTGCTGCTGCAGGTGCAGGGACTGGACGTCACGCTGTTCACGGAGGACGGCGCCCTGCCCGCCATTACGGACCTCAGCTTTGACATGCGCCGCGACGAGACGCTGGCCGTGGTGGGCGAGTCCGGCTGCGGCAAGTCCATGACGGCGCTGTCCATCATGGGGCTTTTGCCCCAGCCTCCCGCAAAGGTCACCGGCGGCTCCATCCTTCTGGAGGGCACCGACCTGGTGCAGCTGTCCGCCGAGCAGATGCGCCAGTACCGCGGGTCAAAGATCGGCATGATCTTCCAGGAGCCCATGACCTCGCTGAACCCGGTCATGACGGCCGGCAACCAGATCCGCGAGGGCATCCTGGTGCACAACCCCGGCATGTCGAAGGAGGAGGCCTCCCAGCGCGCGCTGCACATGATCGAGCTGGTGGGCATCCCCGCGCCGCGGAAGGTGTACCGCAGCTACCCGCACGAGCTGTCGGGCGGCATGCGCCAGCGCATCATGATAGCCATGGCGCTGGCCTGCCAGCCTGCCCTTCTTATATGCGACGAGCCCACGACGGCCCTGGATGTCACCATCCAGGCCCAGATCCTGCAGCTGATCGACCGCATGCGAGAGGAGCTGCACACCGCCGTCATGCTGATCACGCACGACATGGGCGTGGTGTCCGAGATGGCCGACTGGGTCCTGGTGATGTATGCCGGCCACAAGGTGGAGTACACGCTGGCGCCCGAGCTGTTCACGAACCCGCTGCACCCGTACTCGCGTGGCCTCATTGACTCCATCCCGTCCTTGGACTCGCGTGTGGACCAGCTGTATGCCATCCCCGGCAACGTGCCCATGCTGTCGCAGATGCCCAAGGGCTGCCCGTTCCATCCGCGCTGCCCGTTCGCGCGCGACATCTGCCGCCAGCGCGTGCCGCAGTCGGTTGCCGCGCAGGGCGACCCCAACCACCTGGTGGCCTGCTGGAAGTACACGAACGAGTGGGGAGACTAGCCCATGCAGAAAGACTTCGACACCACAGACGTCGTGCTGAGCGTGCGCGACCTGACGAAGCACTACCCCGTGAAGTCCGGCGTCTTCGGCAGGCAGAAGGGCAGCGTGCATGCCCTGGAGGGCGTGTCCTTCGACCTGCATCGCGGCGAGACCTTCGCCATCGTGGGCGAGTCGGGCTGCGGCAAGTCCACCACGGGCAAGTGCGTGCTGCGCCTGACCGAGCCCACGTCGGGCAGCGTGACCCTGGACGGCCAGGACTTCCTGGCGCTGAAGGGCGACGACCTCACGAAGGCGCGCCAGCGCATGAAGCTCATATTCCAGGACCCGTACAGCTCGCTCAACCCGCGCATGACCGTGGCGGACATCATCGCCGAGCCCATAGACATCGCAAAGACCTACGCCACGCGCGCGGAGCGCGACCGTCGCGTGGAGGAGGTCATGCAGGAGGTGGGTCTGGACCTCTCGTACAAGTACCGCTACCCGCACGAGTTCAGCGGCGGCCAGCGCCAGCGCATCGGCATTGCCCGCGCCATCGTGCTGGAGCCCGAGATCGTGGTGTGCGACGAGCCGGTGAGCGCCCTGGACGTCAGCGTGCAGGCAAAGGTCATCAACCTGCTGGAGGAGCTCCAGCACAGCATGGGGCTGTCGTACCTCTTCATCAGCCACGACCTCTCAGTCGTGAAGCACATCTCGGACACGGTCATGGTCATGTACCTGGGCCACCAGATGGAGCAGGCGCCCACCGACCTGCTGTTTGACCACCCACTGCACCCGTACACGCAGGCGTTGCTGGACGTGATCCCTCGCATCAGCCACGAGCGCATCCGCGACAAGAAAATCCTGCACGGAGACGTTCCCAGCCCCACGAACCCGCCGTCGGGCTGCGTGTTCCACACGCGCTGCTCGAAGTGCATGAAGGTGTGCCAGCAGAAGGCCCCGCAGCTGCGCGAGGTGCAGCCCGACCACCTGTGCGCCTGCCACCTGTACGACGAGGCCCTGAGCGCTGCCGAGCGTCAGCTGGTGGGCATCTCGGCCCAGCAGGCGTAGCGAGCTCACGTGCCCGGGGCCACTGGCCACGGACCCTCGTCCGGTTGGCCTGACAAGTCCCCAGCACGTCGCAATCGATATATGGCAAGAAGGGCGTCGCAAGTGGCGGCGCCCTTCTCCTTTGCAGCGTTCTTCTTGTACGAAAGGACCCCCGGCCAGGATGCTGGCCCGGGGGTCCTTCTTGAATGGCAGATCAGTGGCGGGGCAAGAAGCGCCTACGCGTTCTCCTTCACGTCCTTGAACAGCGGGTTCACCAGGACCTTCAGGCCGGTGAACTTGGGCTTCAGGGCGTACGGCATCTGCGGCCAGTCCACGGGGATGCAGGCGTAGTCCTTCAGCACCAGCTGCTCGTCGGCCTGCTGGGTGAGGTCCAGGACCTTGTCGTTGTCGTTCACGGTCTGGCGCGCCTGGTCCACCAGCGAGTCGAACTCGGTGCTGTCATAGAACGAGCTCTTCAGCGCCGCGCGGTCGCTGCGGAAGTAGGAGGCCATGTGCTCGATGCCCTGGAACGACAGCGTGGACCAGGTGACCAGCGTGACCTCGAGGTCTCCGTTCTTGCGCGAGTCGGACCACACGCCCGAGTCGATGACCGTGACGTTGGTGGTGACTCCGATCTTGCTCCAGGCGTCCTGCAGGGCCACCATGAGGTTCTGGTCCTGCGAGCGCACCTGGGCGTTCAGCGTGATGTTGGAGGCGCCGGCCTCGGCCAGCAGCTGCTGGGCCTTGTCGGGGTCGTACTCCAGGACGTCGCGCTGCTTGTAGCCCGTGCACGAGGGCGGCAGGAAGGCGGAAGCCGGCTGTGCCGCGCCGGACAGGATGGTGGAGCAGATCTCGTCGCGGTTGATGGCCAAGGACAGCGCCTGGCGCACGCGGACGTCGGCCAGGTACTGGTTTGTCTTCAGGTTCAGGTTCACGAACTGGCAGGAGCCGGGCGTGTACTCGACGATCTGGTCCTTCACCTGGTCGTCGTTGCTGTACTGGCTCATGAGGGTGCGGTCGATGAACGCCAGGTCGATGTCGTCGTTCTTGTAGTTCATCATGCGGGTGTTGGCGTCGTCCACATAGACGAAGTCGACCTCGTCCAGGTCGGGCCTGCCCTCGTGGTAGTCGTCGAAGGCCTCCAGCACGACCTCGGTGGAGTCGTCGTTGCTTGTCAGCTTGAACGGGCCGGTGCCCACGAACGTGGTGCCGGAACCCCAGCTGGTGCCGGCGGCGCTGCAGGCCTGCTCGGGGTAGATGACGGCATAGAACTGGGCCAGCATGGCCAGGAACGTGGAGTAGGGCTGCGTCAGCTGGATGGTGAAGTGGGTGTCATCCTGTACGGTGAGGCCCGTGAGCTCGGTGGTCTTGCCGTCCACGATGTCCTGGGCTCCCTGGATGTAGATGTAGGAGTCGATGGACGTGGCCTTGGTGTCGGGCAGGAACATGCGCGTGAAGGTGTACTTCACGTCGGACGCCTTCAGCGTGGTTCCGTCGTGGAACTTCACGCCGTCCTTCAGCTGGAAGGTGTAGGTCAGGCCGTCGTCCGACACGGTGGGCAGGTCGGTCAGCAGGACGGGGTAGATCTCCTTCGTGTCAGGATCCAGGGCCACCAGGCTCTCGGCGATGGCCTCGGACACGCCCACGCTGCCGGAGGTCAGCTGCGTGTCGAAGGACACCTTCGGGTTCGTGGTGCCAAAGCGGAGGACCTTCTTGGACGAGGAGTCGTCACCGGTGCCGCCGCAGGCGGTCAGACCGGCCGCGCTGGCTGCCGCGATGGCCGCTCCCAGGCTCCCGCGCACGAAAGAGCGGCGCGAGAGGTTGTTGCTCAGTAGGCTCATGGGTTCCCCTTCTGTGTTGGCTGCGCGCGGATCCCCCTGGAGCCGTGCGTGCGTCATGGTAATCCTACCAGTATGGTAGATATTACACGGTTTTCGTTCGAAAGCTACTCACACGGCAGCATTTGCCGGAACTTGTGGACGAGCTGTGGGGGCGGTCGTCCCGACGGTGCGCCGTTGGCAAAGGTGAGGGGCGGGGGTGTGAAACGCGCGTGGGCTATGTCGGGCGACGCTTCCGCCACGACCCGTTTGGGGTAGCCTTTTATAGACAAGAAGGACTATGGCGGGACGCGCAGTCCTGCGAACGGAGGTTTTGACGTGGCACAGGGCGACTTCAACCGAAAGATGTCCGACTGGATGCGCGGTCGCAACGGCGTGGACGAGCTGACTACCTGCTCGCTGTGGCTGGCGCTCATCTTCATCGTGATCAACATCTTTGCCAGGAACATGGTCGTGTCGCTGATTGCCATCGCCTTTCTGGCCTATGCCTGGTTCAGGATGTCGTCGAAGAAGGTCTCCGATCGTGCCGACGAGAACCAGCACTTCCTCAGCATCGTGGGTCCGCTAGGTGGCTGGCTGCGCAATCCCAAGGGAGCCTGGACCGAGGCCAGGACCTACAAGCACTTCCAGTGCCCCAACTGCGGGCAGAAGGTCCGCGTTCCCCGCGGCAAGGGTAACGTGCGCGTCACGTGCCCGAAGTGCCACACGAAGTTCGACGCCAAGGCCTAGGTCGAGGCGCATGTACACGGTGTTTCTTTGCGGCGGCATCGCGTCGGGCAAGTCCAGCGTTGCTGCAGAGCTCTCGCGGCTGGGCGCTTCCCTGGTTGACCTGGACCAGGTCTCCAGGCAGGTCACGCGTCCGGGATCTCCCGTGCTGACAAAGCTGGCGCAGGAGTTCGGCGACGACGTGGTGGACCCCGATACCGGCGAGCTGCGGCGCAGGCTTCTGGCCAGCCGCGCGTTCGCCACGGCCGAGGGCGCCCGGCAGCTGGAGCGCATAGAGCTTCCCGCCATCCGGGAGGTGCTGGTGCGCCTTTTGACCGACGACGACTGCACGGACGGGCCTTCGCGTGTCCTGGTAATCGAGGTGCAGCTGCTGGACCGCATAGAGGAGCTGATTCCCCTGGTCAGCGAGGTCGTCTGCGTGACGTGTCCCATGGGCGTGCGCCGCATGCGCGCCGTGCGCCGCGGCATGGACCCCGAGGACTTCGACGCCCGCGTGGCAAACCAGCCCACCGACGACTACCTGCGCAGCCATGCGGACACCGTTCTGGAGAACGACGGCACGCCCACGGAGCTGGCTCAGAAGGTGCGGCAATGGTGGGATGCCAGGTCGGCATCGGGCTGGTCCTGGTCGCGGAGGCAGGCCTGATGGACAAGCCGGTGCGTTTTTGGCGCTGGTATCGCAGCCTGCCGATTTTCTGCATGGCGGCGATGCTGGTGCTGTCTTTGGGGCTCTCGCTCGTTCCCTCGAAGGTGGTGCGCCGGATTTTGTTTCCGGTGTCTCACTCCGTGCAGATAAACGGCGCCGCCGCGCGCCATGGCGTCGACCCCTACCTGGTGGCGGCCGTCATCAGGTCCGAGTCGAACTGGGACGCGTCGGCTGAGTCGGCCGCTGGTGCGGTGGGCCTCATGCAGCTGATGCCGCAGACCGCCCAGGAGGTGGCTCGGATGGGCCTGGTGGACACGTCGGCCTATGACCCCACGGATCTGACCGACCCCACGAACAACATCGAGTACGGTACGGCCTACCTGGCATACCTGCAGTCCCAGCTCTCCACCACGGACGAGGTCATAGCTGCGTACAACGCGGGGCTGGGTGCCGTGCAGTCGTGGAGCTCGGGTCAGTCCACCCAAAGCGTGCAGGCGGACTTCTCGAGCCTGATCAAGTACCCCGAGACAAAACTGTACGTGCAGCGCGTGGACGACGCATATCAGCACTACCAGCAGCTGTATCCTGAGGGACTCAGCGACATATAGCGTGGGGCCATAGGGTCGAGCCAGTGTATTCTGTAGGGCATCCGGAGGGGATATTCCGGATGCCCTTCTTGCGTCTGAACGCGGTCTGTAGCTTGTGTGTGCAAGAAGAGCTACGAATGACCGTGCTGGAAATAGGGAACATCTGTACGTACAATGTTCTTCTCTACAGTCGCACCCGGTGGGAGGGAGCGCACATGACTGATTCTGCAGGTCGCCAGGTGGATGGCATCTCGTACGAGCCCCTGGCGGGCACTCCGGAGGCGCGCCAGCGCGTGGGCGCAGAGCTCAAGCGCTTTGGCCTCTCGAAGGGGGATGCGCACCTGAAGGTCGTGGCGCCCTACGAGCCCGCCGGCGACCAGCCGAAGGCCATCCAAAAGCTGGCGGATGGCGTACGTAAGGGGCTCCGCTACCAGACGCTCATGGGCGTCACCGGCTCGGGAAAGACCTTCACCATGGCAAAGACCATCGAGGCCCTGAACCGCCCCACGCTCATCATGGAGCCAAACAAGACCCTCGCCGCCCAGGTCGCCAGCGAGATGAAGGAGTTCTTCCCGAACAACGCCGTCGTCTACTTCGTCTCGTACTACGACTACTACCAGCCCGAGGCCTACGTGCCCCAGACCGACACCTACATCGAGAAGGACTCCTCCATAAACGAGGAGGTCGAGAAGCTGCGTCACCAGGCCACGTCCAGCCTGCTGTCCCGCCGCGACGTCATTGTGGTGGCATCCGTCAGCTGCATCTATGGCATCGGCAGCCCGCAGGACTACGCCGGCCTGGCGCCCAACGTGGACAAGGAGGTCCCGCTGGAACGCGACGACCTCATAAAGAACCTCATCGATATCCAGTACGACCGCAACGACTACGACCTGTCGCGCGGGACGTTTCGCGTGCGCGGCGACACCGTGGACGTGTTCCCCCCGTATGCGGAGAACCCGCTGCGCATCTCGTTCTTTGGCGACGAGGTCGAGTTCATCGGCGAGATAGACAACGTCAGCGGCGAGGTCATCCGCGAGTATGACGCCATACCCATCTGGCCCGCCTCGCACTACGTGACGGAGCGTCCGAAGGTCACGCACGCCATCCAGACCATAAACGAGGAGCTCGAGCAGCGCGTGGCCGAGCTGAAGGCCAACAACATGCTGCTGGAGGCGCAGCGCCTGGCCCAGCGTACCAGCTACGACCTCGAGATGCTGGAGACCATGGGCTACTGCAACGGCATCGAGAACTACTCCAGGCACCTGGACGGCCGCAAGCCCGGCGAGCCGCCGTACACGCTGATCGACTACTTCCCCAGCGACATGCTGTGCATCATAGACGAGAGCCACGTCACCGTTCCGCAGATCCGCGGCATGCACGAGGGCGACCGCTCGCGCAAGGTCACCCTGGTGGAGCATGGCTTCCGCCTGCCGTCGGCGCTGGACAACCGCCCCCTGCGCTTCGACGAGTTCGAGGCGCGCATCCCGCAGTTCATCTATGTTTCGGCCACTCCGGGCGACTACGAGGAGACGGTGTCGCAGCAGACGGTCGAGCAGATCATTCGCCCCACGGGGCTTCTGGACCCGCTGATCGAGCTGAGGCCCGTGCGCGGCCAGATAGACGACCTCATCGGCGAGATAAAGGAGCGCGCCGCACGCCACGAGCGCGTGCTGGTGACCACCCTGACGAAGCGCATGGCCGAGGACCTGACCGACCACCTGCTGGACGAGGGCATCCGCGTGAACTACATGCACTCCGACACCGCGACCCTGGACCGCGTGGAGATCATCCGCACCCTGCGCGAGGGAAAGATCGACGTGCTGGTGGGCATCAACCTGCTGCGCGAGGGCCTGGACATCCCCGAGGTGTCGCTCGTAGCCATCCTGGACGCCGACAAGGAGGGCTTCCTGCGCAACCGCCGCTCGCTCATCCAGACCATGGGACGTGCCGCGCGCAACGCGCAGGGAAAGGTCATCATGTACGCCGACACCGTGACCGACTCCATGCGCGAGGCCATCGACGAGACGCGCCGCCGTCGAAAGATCCAGGAGGAGTACAACCAGGCCCACGGCATCGTGCCGAAGACCGTGCACAAGTCCATAAACGACATCTCCAGCTTCATCCAGGAGGCCGACGAGAACCTGGGCAAGCGTCAGCGCAAGGACGGCGTCTTCTACACCGGTGCGGGCACGGAAGGCGCGTCGAAGGACGGACAGCCCCAGCGCAGCACGGCGGAGTCGGTGGCGGACGAGCTGTCGTCGCTGCCGAAGGAGGAGGTCGAGCGCATCCTGCAGTCCATGCAGCAGCAGATGGCCGACGCATCCGCCCAGATGGACTACGAGAAGGCGGCACAGCTGCGCGACCAGATAGTCGAGTTGCGCGGCAGCCTTGAGGGCATGAGCGCCCAGGACGTCATCGACAACCTAAAGAAGGGCGCCCGAAAGGGCAGCACGCACGCCACGCGCAGGCGCTACAGGCCTCGCAAGCACTAGGGGACCACAGATTGCGCCCGGTTCCAGCGCAGATGCAGGGTAATATAGATAGTCGCGACCGCATGTGTTGATGCGGCCAGGTCCCGAGGATGGAGAGCGCATGGCAGGTACGGACAGTCAGCTGTTCAGTCCAGATTTCGTGTTCTTTGACATCGATGCCGGTGACCGGCACGATTTGTTCCGGCAGCTGGAGCAGAGGCTGCGGCCGCTGGGGGTCATTACCCCCGACTGGCTTCAGAAGATCTCTGACCGGGAGGACCACTACGCCACGGGACTTCAGACGCCCACCATCGGCATCGCCATCCCGCATGCCGACGGGTGCGTCACGAAGCCCTACATCTCCATCGTGAAGCCAGTCCACCCCGTGCGCTTCGACGCCATGGCGGGGGTGGGTGGTCCTGTGGACGCCAGCCTGATCGTGAACCTGGGCATCATGCGTGCCGGCGGCCAGGTCGAGGCGCTTCAGAACCTGATGAACGTGTTCATGGACGACGAAGCGGTGGCAGGCATCATGCGGCAGACCACGCCGCAGGGAATGGTGTCGACCGTAATGAAGTACTTCAGCTAATATGGTTAGTGCCCCCACGCGAGATTCGCGTGTTGTTGTGGGCGAAGGCTTACTAGGAGGAGCTCATGTCAGCAAAGGTTATCGTCGCGTGTGGTTCGGGTGTGGCAACCTCGCAGATGGTCGCTACGAAGATTGCCAAGCTGCTGTCGCAGCGCGCCATCGACGCGGACGTCGAGGCTGTGGACGTGAAGTCCCTGCCCCAGAAGGTGAAGACCGCCGACGCCTACGTCGCCGTCGTAAAGACCGACGAGGACTTCGACATCCCGACGTTCAACGGCGTCGCATTCCTCACTGGCATGGGCGAGGAAGAGGAGCTCGAGAAGCTCATCGCCTGCATCAAGGACAAGTAGGACAGCGCCTGGTGCATTGCGTGGCTGTCGCTCATGTCGCGCGTTTGCTGCGGCTGTACGATTCTTCTTGAAGCGGTGCTTAGAGTGTTTGTTTGAGTTACGCCAAAGGGGCGGCCTCCTTCGAGGTCGCCCCTTTTTCGATTCTAGCTTTGCGTTACAGAAGAACTTATGCCCTAGATTCTGCCTTGCGCAGGATGGCCTCCGCGATGTCGAGGCCGTCGGTCGCGGCGCTCATGATGCCGCCGGCGTATCCGGCACCCTCGCCGCAGGGCCACAGCCCCTGTGTGCTGACTGACTGGCCGTCCGACCCACGCGTCACCCTGACGGGGGAGCTGGAGCGCGTCTCGGGTGCGGTCAGCACGGCGTCCGCATCGTCGAAGCCCCTGAGGTGCCTTCCCAGAACGGGAATGGCGACTCGCAGCGTGTCGGCTATGTAGGGCGGCAGGCAGTCGTCGACCTTTCCCCAGCTGACGCCACGGGGGTAGGTGGGGAGTACCTTTCCCGAATCCGATGACGGCACGTTCTGGAGGAAGTCGCCCACCAGTTGCGCCGGAGCCCTGTACTGGCCTCCGCCCAGTTGGAATGCGCGTTGCTCGCAGCTGCGCTGCAGCTCTACGCCCGCCAGCACGTCGTCACCGGGCAGGTCGGTGGGGAACACGTTTGCCAGAAGCCCCGAGTTTGCATTGGTGCCCGCTCGATCGCTGAGGCTCATGCCGTTGGTGACGACACCCCCTGCCTCACTGGCGGCAGCCACCACGTAGCCGCCGGGACACATGCAGAACGAGAAGGCGTTTCTGCCTTGGGGCAGGTGTGCGACCAGCTTGTACGGGGCGGCACCCAGGGCGGGGTTGCCCGCGCTGGGGCCGTACTGCGCCCGGTCTATGGTTGCCTGCAGGTGCTCAATGCGGACGCCCATGGCGAAGGTCTTCCTGTCCATATGCACGCCCAGGCGCTTCAGAAGCGCGAACACGTCGCGGGCAGAGTGCCCGCAGGCCAGGACGACGTCCGAGGTGGCGACCTCCTGCGTGCTGGCGTCGCCGTCGGGGCTGGCGCGCTCTATCGTGACGGATTGGACGTGTGCGCTGGACAGCGTTATGCCGACCAGGCGCGAGCGCATCCACACCACGCCGCCCAGCTGGCGTATCTGCTGGCAGATGTTTGTGACCACCGTCGGCAGGATGTCAGAGCCCACGTGCGGCTTTGCGTCCCACAGGATGTTTCTGGGAGCTCCGGCGTCCACGAAGGTCTGCAGAATCAGACGGTGAGCGGGGCTCTTTGTGCCGGTGGAGAGTTTGCCGTCCGAGAAGGTTCCCGCGCCACCCAACCCGAACTGGATGTTGCTGAGCGGGTCGAGGACGCCTGTCTGGTTGAACGTCTGGATGGCCTTCGAGCGTCTGGCGGCGTCGTCTCCCTGTTCGATGAGGAGGGGCTCCAGCCCTGCGCTGGCCAGTGCCAACGCGCAGAAGAGGCCGGCGCAGCCCGCCCCGACCACCACCGGACGGTGCTCCAGGGTGGACGTCGTCTGCGCAGGAAGGGCATACGGGGTGTCGTGCACGCGTACGACGTGCTTGTCGCGGCGCTTCTTTGCACGGGCAAGGACTCGGTCCTCAGCCTCGCGTCCCTGTGCCAGGCCTACGCGCACGGTGTACAGAAGGACGATGGAGCTCTTCTTGCGCGCGTCGATGGAACGGCGGCGAAGCTCGACCTTGCCCAGTGCGGTCGGCTTGACGCCCAGGCGACGGGTCAGCTCGTGCCGGCATGCCGCCAGGTCTGACTGCTCGGTGCCGTCCAGGCGGTCCAGCGGCACCCGCAGGTTTGATACCTCTAGCATGAGTGTGGGTCCTTTCCCCTGGATCGGCGTGCGGCAGCGTGGCCTGCCACCATGCCGCTCTTCCATGCCCAGGCCAGGTTGTAGCCTCCGCAGGCGCCGTCCACGTCCAGTGACTCTCCGCAGGCGAACACCCCCGTGGCGGACGTGCACTCCAGTGTGGAGGGGTCGAACTGGGAGGTCGCCAGACCCCCGCGCGTGACCTGCGCCCGCTTTGGGTCAGCCAGGCCCGTCACGCGGAAGGGGAGCCTACGCGCCAGCTGGAGGGCATGCGGAAGCTGCCCTGTGCCGGTGTAGGGGGCCTTTGCCTGCATGTGCGAGGGCCACCAGCACATGCTGGCCAACGGCGTGATGACCTGTGAGATGACAGGGTCCACCAGCCCGTCCAGGAATCCGGCAGCCTTCGCCAGTCGTTCGGCCTCTGGCTGTGCCATGCCGGGCAGGAGGTCCACCGTGATCTCGTCACCGGGCTGGGCGGTCCTGGACAGGTCGAACACGACGATGCCAGACAGGCCGTAGTCACGAAAGAGCACCTCGCCACGCTGACGGCAAAGTGGGCTGCCCTTTCTCCATAGGGTGAGCTCGGCGTGGGCACGGCGACCGTCAAGCACGTGAAGGGGCCCGTCCTCGCAGGCCAGCGAGCACAGGACTGGCCTGCAGGCGGAGAGCCGAAGGCCAAGGTCCTGCACACCCGGAAACTCGCCGCCGCCGCAGGCCAGTATGACTGCGCCTGCGCCCAGCGACTCGTGGGGCTGGTCCTCGGAGTAGAGCCCGAGCATGTCCACCCGAAAGCCCCGTGGCATGCGAGCGACATGCCTGACCTGCCGTGCTGGAGCCAGGATGGCGCCAGCACGGCGCGCCCTGGCCAGAAGGACGTCGCGCACGGAGGACGCCTGCCTGCTGATGGGGTACAGCCGCCCGTCCTCCTGCGTCCAGGCCATGCCGCACTGCGCAAAGAAGCCCAACACGTCATCCAGGTGGCTGGCGCCGCAAACGCGCTTCACGAACGGCGGGTCGTTGTAGTGAGAGGGTGCCAGGTCGGCGTTGCAGAAGTTGCACCTGCCGTTGCCGGTGGCAAGGATGGTGCGTCCGCACTCGGGTGCCCTTTCCAGGACAACCACGGACGCGCCATCCTCGGCAGCGCAGATGGCTGCCACCAACCCGGCGGCTCCGCCACCTGCGATGGCCACGTCGCAGGTGCACGGCAGACGTACCTGCGCGGCCTGTGCCAGCTGTTGGTGCTTGGCAGACGTCCTGGACTTGGGGGCCCTCTGCCTGGACACTAGCGCCCCTTCGCCTCGTCGATGGCGGCGACCTCCTGGACGGTCCGCACCGCGTCGGGAATCAGGCCGGCGGGCAGCTCGGTGTCCACGGTGCCCTTGTCGCAGCAGGCGGCCAGGGCGGGGTCTATGGGAAGGCGACCCAGGACGTCCAGGTCGTAGTTCTTTGCCGTCTCGTCGAGGTGGCTCGGGCCGTAGGGATATATCTTCTGGCCACAGTGGGGGCACTCGACGTAGCTCATGTTTTCTACCAGGCCGAGCACGGGAATCTTCATCATGGAGGCCATGTTGACCGCCTTGCCCACGATGACCTGCACGAGGTCCTGCGGCGAGGTCACGATGACCACGCCCTCGATGGGCAGCGACTGGAACACGGTCAGGGCCACGTCGCCCGTTCCGGGAGGCATGTCCACCAGCATGAAGTCGATCTGTCCCCAGTTGGTCTCGGCCCAGAACTGGCGAAGCACGCCAGAGAGCAGGGGGCCGCGCCACAGGACGGGGTCATCGTCGTGCTCGAGTACCAGGTTCGTGCTCATGACCTTGATGCCGGTGGGGCTTTGTGCGGGGATGATGAGGTTGTCCTGCGCCATGGCGCGGGTGTGCGAGAGGCCGAACATCTTTGGGATGGAGGGGCCGGTGATGTCGGCGTCCAGGATGCCCACCTTTGCGCCCGCGCGGTGAAGCTCCGTGGCCAGGATGCCCGTGACCAGGGACTTTCCCACGCCTCCCTTGCCGGAGACCACGCCGATGACGTGCTTTACGGTAGTGCCCTGTGCCAGGTCGAAGGAGGGCTGCTGGGGATGCATGCTGCCCTCCATCTCCTGACGGATCTGGTCCTGCTCTTGCTGGTCCATTACATTGCCCTTCGTGAGGGAGCGACTCCGTGGCACGATGCGCTCGTGCCGGGTGGCGCCCGCATGCCGTATGTGTTCTTGAGGGCCATTCTACCCGCATCCGCGCGGTCACCCGAACAGAAATCTGCGAACGTGTGTTCCCTGTGAAGGTAGCCTGAACGATGGAAGTGGTCCTTCTTGAGCGTTAGACTCGCCTAAAGAGAAGTAGAGGTAGGGATGGCATGCGGGCCAGCGGCCTGTGCGCCTTCCATAAATACAGAGCGGGGTTCAGTCTATGGCTACGGAGTCCATCGTTATTCGTGGCGCCCGAGAGCACAACCTTCAGAACGTGGACGTTACCCTTCCGCGAAACAAGCTCGTGGTCATCACGGGGCTTTCCGGATCAGGCAAGTCCAGCCTTGCCTTCGACACCATATACGCCGAGGGCCAGCGTCGCTACGTCGAGTCGCTCAGCAGCTATGCGCGCATGTTCCTGGGCCAGATGGACAAGCCCGACGTCGACTCAATCGACGGCCTTTCGCCCGCCGTCTCGATCGACCAGAAGACCACGTCCAGAAACCCACGCTCCACGGTGGGCACCGTCACCGAGATATATGACTACCTCAGGCTGCTGTACGCCAGGATTGGCGTGCCGCACTGCCCGGAGTGCGGCCGCGTCATCGAGCGCCAGACGACCGACCAGGTGGCCGACAAGGTTCTGGCTGCCGCGCAGGGCCGTCGTGCCCTCGTGCTGGCACCCGTGGTGCTGGGCCGCAAGGGCGAGTACGCGAAGCTCTTCGAGGAGCTGCGGACCGAGGGCTACTCTCGCGTGCGTGTCGATGGGGAGGTGCACCAGCTCGACGAGGAGATACATCTGAACAAAAAGCTCAAGCACTCCATCGAGGTGGTCGTGGACCGCATCGTCGTGCGTGAGAGCTCCCTGGGCCGCATCGCCGAGGCCGTGGAGCAGGCCACGAAGCTGGCCTCCGGTCGCGTGGGCATCTACCTGCTGCCCGATCGAGAGGACCCCGAGGGCATACCCGGCCAGCTGCTGCAGTACTCCCTGGCGCTGGCCTGTCCCGAGCATGGGCACTCAATCGACGACCTGCAGCCGCGCGACTTCTCGTTCAACGCCCCGTACGGTGCCTGCCCCGACTGCGACGGCCTGGGCTCGCAGCGCATCGTGGACGCGGCTGCGCTCATAGAGGACCCCGAGCTCTCGGTCGAGTCGGGTGTGTTCGGCGGCATCTTTGGGACGCGCTCCAACTACTATCCGCAGGTGCTCGCTGCCGTGGTTCGCTCGTTGGGCGAGGACCCTGCCACACCCTGGTGCGACCTCTCGTCAAAGACCCAGGACGCCCTCCTGAACGGCCTGGGCGACCAGAAGGTCCGCGTGGACTACCACACGCGCGACGGCAGGGACACCTACTGGTTCACCACGTTCTCCGGCGTTCGAAAGATACTGTTCGAGAAGTACCAGGAGACAACGTCCGAGACGATGAAGAAGCACTACGAGCAGTTCATCCGCGAGGTGCCCTGCCCGACGTGCCACGGAGCCAGGCTGAAGCCCGAGTACCTGGCGGTCACCGTGGGCGGGAAGAACATCTGGGAGGTCTGCCAGATGTCGTGCCGCGAGGCCCTCGAGTTCTTCCAGGGCCTCCAGCTGACCGAGCGCCAGCACCTCATCGGCGCCCGCATCGTGAAGGAGGTCGTCGCCCGCCTGCAGTTCATGGTGAACGTGGGACTGGACTACCTGACCCTCTCGCGTGCGGCGACCACGCTGTCAGGCGGCGAGGCCCAGCGCATCAGGCTGGCCACGCAGATCGGTGCCGGCCTCATGGGCGTGCTCTACATCCTGGACGAGCCCTCCATCGGACTCCACCAGCGCGACAACGACCGCCTGATCGCCACGCTGAAGCGCCTGCGTGACCAGGGGAACACCGTCGTGGTCGTGGAGCACGACGAGGACACCATCCGCGCCGCCGACTACGTGGTCGACATGGGTCTTGGCGCGGGCGAGCTGGGCGGCAGGGTCGTGGCCGCCGGCACTCCCGCCGAGATCATGGCCGACAAGAACTCCCTTACCGGCGCATACCTCACCGGCAGGCGCATGATCGAGCTGCCGCAAAAGCGGCGCAACCCGCGTCGCGGCTCCATCAAGCTGTACGGAGCGCGCGCGAACAACCTAAAGAACATCACGGTAAAGGTCGAGCTGGGCACCTTCACGGTGGTCACGGGTGTCTCGGGATCGGGCAAGTCATCGCTCGTCACGAACACGCTGGCCCCTGCCCTCACGAACGTCGTGCACCACTCGCAGCGGCCCGTGGGCCCCTATAGGAAGCTGGAGGGCCTCGTGGACTCCGAGGGTCGAAAGACCATCGACAAGGTCATCGACATCGACCAGAGCCCCATCGGACGCACCCCGCGCTCGAACCCCGCCACCTACATTGGCCTGTGGGATGACCTGCGTAACCTCTTTGCCTCGCTTCCCGAGAGCCGCGCGCGCGGCTACTCGGCCGGGCGCTTCTCGTTCAACGTCCCCGGAGGCCGCTGCGAGGCCTGCAAGGGCGATGGCCAGATAAAGATCGAGATGAACTTCCTGCCCGACGTGTACGTCCCGTGCGAGGCCTGCCATGGCAAGCGCTACAACCGCGAGACGCTGGAGGTCGAGTACAACGGGAAGTCCATCAGCGACGTCCTGGACATGACCGTGACCGAGGCCCTGGCGTTCTTCTCGAACATTCCCCGCATCAAGCGCAAGCTCCAGACGCTGTACGACGTGGGCCTGGGCTACGTGCACCTGGGACAGCCCGCCACCACGCTGTCGGGCGGCGAGGCGCAGCGCGTCAAGCTGGCAAAGGAGCTGCACCGCCAGCAGACGGGAAAGACCTTCTACATCCTGGACGAGCCCACAACGGGCCTGCACTTCGAGGACGTGCGCCAGCTCATCGTGGTGCTGCAGAAGCTGGTGGACGCCGGGAACACGGTCCTGGTGATCGAGCACAACCTGGACGTCATCAAGGTGGCGGACCGCATCATCGACCTGGGGCCCGAGGGCGGCGTCGGCGGCGGCACGCTGGTGGCGTACGGCACGCCCGAGCAGGTGGCGCAGGTCGAGGCCAGCTACACGGGCAAGTACCTGAAGCCCATCCTGGAGCGCGACCGCCGCAGGATGGCGGAGGCCGCAGCCGCGGATGCCAAGGGAGGAAAGTAGCGTGGCCCACAAGGAAAAGATCAAAAAGACGAACGCCATGCGCGAGCTGGAGCGCGGCGGCGTCGCGTACACGTACCACATGCACGAGGGCGAGGAGGACCTGTCGAGGGGACTCGGGCTCAGGATGGCGCAGGAGGACGGCGTGGACCCCGCCTCCTCGTTCAAGACGCTGGTGACCGTGTCGCCGTCGGGCGAACACGTGGTGTGCTGCCTGCCCGTGGGGGAGGAGCTCGACTTCAAGAAGGCCGCCGCGGCGGCAGGCCAGAAGAGCCTGTCCATGCTGCCGACAAAGGAGCTGGAGCCCCTGACGGGCTACGTCCGGGGAGGCACGACGCCCGTCGGCATGAAGAAGCAGTTCCCCACGCTCATAGACGAGACCGCGCAGCTGTTTGACGAGATAGGAATCTCGGGCGGGCGCAGGGGTCTTGCCCTGCGCGTGAACCCCGAGGCGCTGGCGAACTTCATCGGCGCCAAGTTCGCGGACATCACCCAGATCTAGGAACGGGAAACCCGGCCATTGCGGCTGGGTTTCTTTCTTATTACGAGGGACGCCTGGAAGGCGAGGGGTTGGACGCCAGGGCACTTTAGTATGCTAAAGTAGCGCGCAAGACAAACAGGAATACCCGACCTTCGTTAGAGGGGGAATCGTCGTGATAGCAGGAACGCCCAGGGGCTTCAGAGACATCCTACCTGAGGAGGCCCTTGCCAGAGAGCGCATCACCAGCACCGTGCGAGAGTGCTTCTCGGCCCATGGCTACCTTCCCGTGGAGACGCCGCTTCTGGAGAACCGGTCGGTGCTCGAGCGGGGCGGCACCATTCAGGACACCCCGTTCCAGCTGTTCGACTCCGACGGCGGCCTTCTGGTGATGAGGCCCGACCTCACCCTGCCCATCGCCCGCATGGTGGCGGGCAGGCTGGGTGCCGGAAAGCTGCCCTGCCGTCTGCGCTACGAGGCGCCGGTGGTGCGCGAGGAGGCCTCCCTCATGGGCCAGCCGCGCCAGTTCACGCAGCTGGGCGTCGAGCTGGTGGGCGACGACGGCACCGCATCCGAGGCTGAGGTCGTGAAGCTGCTGGCAGACGCGCTGGCGCGCCTGGGCGTGCCGGGGTGGCGCATCGTGTGCGGCTCAGTCATGCCGCTGACCGCCCTTCTGAAGGAGTGCTCGCCCAGCGAGGAGTTCTCTCGCAAGGTGCTGGAGCTGGTGCACGAGTCCGACCTCGTGAGCTTGGACGAGCTGGTCGACAAGCAGGAGGACCTCACGCCGGAGGCGGCGCGCGCCCTGCACGGTGTGGCCAGAATCTCTGGTGACGCGCGCGTTGTCGACCAGATAGACGAGCTTCTGGCCGCCGCCGGCGTGCCCCAGCAGAAGCGCGGCACCGACGAGCTGCGCTCGCTGGTCAACAGCTGCGCGCCGCTGGTGCGCCAGGGCAGGCTGCGGTTCGACTTCTCCATCATCAACTCCTTCGACTACTACACGGGCATCGTGTTCAAGGCGTACTCCGACGGAATCACGGCTGCCCTGGCATCCGGTGGCCGCTACGACGCGGTCTTGGCGAACCTGGGGCTCCCGGGCGTTGCCGCGTGTGGCTTTGCCCTCTCGCTAGAGCGGCTGCAGGAGGTGCTGGGGGCGCAGGGCGCCGCCGGCGTCGTCACGTCCGAGTCCACGGTGGACGAGCGTCCCGTGCGCATCGCGGTTCCCAAGGGATCTTTGTTCAAGGACACGGTTGCACTGCTGGAGGCGGCGGGGCTGCCCGTGGAGGGGCTGCGCGACCCTGGCAGGAAGCTCATCGTGCACGAGGATGGCGTCGACTACATCATCGTGCGTGCGCAGGACGCCCCGGCCTTCGTGGGGTACGGCGGTGCCGACTGCGGCATCTGCGGCCGCGACTCCCTGATCGAGGCGGGCATCGACCTGCTGCAGCTGGTGGACCTCTCGTACGGCGCCTGCAGGTTCGTGGTTGCCGAGCCGCGCTCGAAGGCGGGCAAGGCCGAGCAGGACTACCTGTGGAGGGGAACGGTGCGCGTAGCCACGAAGTACCCGCGCATCACGCAGAACTACTACGACTCCCTGGGCCAGCAGGTCGACATCGTGCAGCTGCACGGAAACATCGAGCTGGGCCCCATCGTGGGCATGACCGACCGCATCGTGGACATCACCGCCACGGGAACCACCCTGAGGGAGAACGACCTCGTGGTTGTGGACGACGTCCTCGAGTGCACGGCGCGCTTCTTTGCCGGTCCCGCGGCGTATCGCTGCGACGCGCGCATCCGCGACCTCTCGTCGCGACTGGCGGAGGCGTCCGCCAAACTGAATCGCTAGCATTCCAAGGAAGAGGTGTCTCATGAGGACCATTAGGCTTTCCGGAGCACAGAGGCTTACGACGGCGGACCTCAAGAGGGCGGGCGCGCTGCCGCGTGACGTCATGGAGTCCGCCCAGGCAATCGTGGACAGCGTGCGCGAGGGCGGCGACGAGGCCGTCCGCAGCTACTGCATGAAGTTCGACGGAGCCTGCCCGGAGGACTTCCGCGTGCCCGACGAGGTCGTGAAGTCGTCGCTGGACATGGTGGACCCCGAGTTCCTGAGCTCGCTTCGCCTGGCATACCGCCAGATCCGCGACTTCCACGAGCGCGAGGTCGAGCAGAGCTGGTTCACCACGAAGCCCGACGGAACGGTTCTGGGTGTCAAGGTGACCCCCGTTCCCAGCGTGGCGGTCTACGTGCCCGGCGGCCGTGCGCAGTACCCCTCCACGGTCCTCATGGACACCATTCCCGCCAAGGTGGCCGGCGTCCCCAAGGTCATCATGGTGACGCCTCCGCAGCGCGATGGGTCGCTTTCCGCCTACACCCTGGCGGCTGCTGCCATCGCCGGCGTGGACGAGGTCTATGCGGTCGGAGGCGCCCAGGCCATCGGCGCCGTCGCCTACGGCACGCAGAGCATCCCCAAGGTTGCGAAGATCGTGGGTCCCGGCAATGCCTACGTGGCTGCCGCAAAGCGCTACGTCTCGGGCGACGTGGGCATCGACATGGTCGCCGGTCCCTCTGAGGTGTGCGTGCTGGCCGACGCCTCGGCCGATCCGGTCGTCGTGGCGGCCGATCTCATGGCGCAGGCGGAGCACGACCCCATGGCCGCCTGTTACCTGGTGACCGATGCCCCGCAGCTACCCCAGCAGGTGCTCGACGCCATCGAGCGCCTGGTCAGCCAGAGCCCGCGCCAGGACATCACGCGCGCGTCGCTGGACAACCGCGGCGTCATCGTCTCCACGGACTCCCTGGACGCAGCCATCGATGCGGTGAACACCATCGCTCCCGAGCACCTGGAGCTGCACTGCCAGGATGCATTCCATCTCCTGGGCAAGGTCCAGAACGCCGGCGCCATCTTCGTCGGTCCCTGGAGCTCCGAGCCGCTGGGCGACTACGTTGCCGGCCCCAACCACACGCTGCCTACCGGCGGAACCGCCGTGTTCTCGAACCCGCTCGGCGTGTACGACTTCACGAAGCGCTCCAGCGTCATCGCCTACTCTCCGGAGGGCCTGCAGAAGGACGGACCAGCCGTGCAGGCGCTGGCGCAGGCCGAGGGCCTGTGGGCGCACGCGCTCTCGGTGGGCATGCGCCGCAAGCTGCTGCAGCAGGGCGGGGAGCGCTTCGACGACCCCGTCGCGGCGACCGACGATGCCATGACGTGCGCATGGCCCCGCCAGCTGGACCAGCCCGGAAAGCCGAACCTGTCGTTCAAGCGCGCGTAGGGAGACCACATGGCATTGCGGATATCGCCCGAGGTGCGGGCCATCATGCGCCGGAGCGCGGCCGAGCTGGAGCCCTACGACCCCGGGTTCTCGCCGGTAGAGGTGAACCTCTCGGCAAACGAGAACACGTACGGAATGCCCGACGCCGTGCGCCAGGCGGTGAACGATGTCCTGAGCCAGACGGTGCTGAACCGCTATCCGGTTCCCCTGGCGGACAGGCTGCGCCAGAAGCTAGCTGACTGGCACGGGGTGGACCCGTCGCAGGTGTGCGTGGGAAACGGTGGCGACGAGCTGCTGTTCAACCTGTTCCTGGCGTTCGGCGGGCCCGGTCACATGCTGCTGAACAGCACGCCGACCTTCTCGGTCTACTCGATCTATGCGGGGCTCGTCGACACGCCCATCGTAAACGTGGAGCGCGATCCCGAGACCTTCGCGCCCAACCAGGACGAGCTGCTGCGCCTGGCTCCGCAGGCGAACATCGTCGTGCTGACCTCGCCGAACAACCCCACCGGTGACGTCGTTGGCAGGGACTTCGTCGACCGGCTGTGCCAGGCGTGCCCCGGCATCGTGCTTCTGGACGAGGCGTACGGCGAGTTTGCCCCCACCGGCTCTACCTGCGAGCCGCTGCTGGCGACCCACCCCAACCTCGTGGTGCTGCACACCCTCTCGAAGGCGTTCGCCTTCGCGGGAGGCAGGCTGGGATACGTGCTGACCGACCCCTCGGTCGTGGGCGCGCTGGCGGCGGTTCGCCAGCCCTACACCGTCGACGTGCTGGTCCAGGCTGCCGCTGAGGTCATCGTGGACCACCGCCATGACTTCCTCCCGACCATCGGCCAGATCAAGTCCGAGAGGGAGCGCCTGCTGGAGGGGCTGGGCCAGCTTGCGGATTTGGGCGTGAAGGCTTGGCCCAGCTGTTCCAACTTCGTGTGCGTCCGCGTGCCCGACGCGCCGCACGCCTGGACCAGCCTGCGCGACGACCACTCGATTCTTGTTCGCAACTTCTCCGCAACACCGGGGCTGCACAATTGCCTCAGGATCACCGTGGGTACCCCGGCAGAGAACGACCGCGTGCTGGCTGCCCTGCGGACCATACTTCAGGAGGGCTAGCATGCCAAGAACCGCACAGGTTTCCAGGAAGACCGGCGAGACGGACATCACGCTGTCGGTGAACCTCGATGGGACGGGAGCCTCGAACATCCACACGGGTGTCGGCTTCTTTGACCACATGCTGACGGCGCTGTCGCGCCACTCGCTCATCGACATGGACGTCCAGGTGAAGGGCGACACGTGGGTGGACGACCACCACACCGTGGAGGACACGGGCATCGCCCTGGGCGACGCGCTGCGCGAGGCCTTGGGCTCAAAGCGTGGCATTCGCCGCTTCGGCAGCGTGGCGGTTCCCCTGGACGAGGCGCTTGTGCTGGCGGCGGTGGACATCTCGGGCCGCGGGGAGCTGTACTGGAACGTGGACATAGAGCCTGCGAAGGTCGGCACGTTCGACACCGAGCTGGCGCAGGAGTTCTTCATCGGCTTTGCGCGCAATGCGGGCATCACGCTGCACCTGCGCAAGGAGTGCGGCATGAACGCGCATCACATCATCGAGGCCACGTTCAAGGCCTGTGCTCGTGCGCTGCGCCAGGCGGTGGAGTCCGACCCGCGTGTCGAGGGCATCCCCTCGACGAAGGGGGTGCTGTAAATGTCTGGGCGCATCGTGGTGGTGGACTACCACAAGGGAAACCTCCTCAGCGTGGCCCGCAGCGTGACCGAGGCCGGTGGAGACGCCGTTATCTCGGACGACCCGGCGGCCATCCGCTCCGCCGACGGAGTCATCGTGCCGGGGGTGGGCGCGTTCGAGGACGCCATGGCATACGTGGAGTCGTCTGGCGAGGGCGACGCCATCCGGGATGCCGTTGGCAGGGGGGTGCCCTTCCTGGGCATCTGCCTGGGTCTGCATCTGCTGTTCGAGCGCGGCGACGAGCTGGGGTCGAACCATGTGGGGGATGACAAGTGGGCCCGTGGCCTGGGCATTTTGAAGGGCAGCGTCACGCGCCTGGAGTCCACTCGCCTGAAGGTGCCTCACGTGGGCTGGGACCAGATTCACCTGACCCCGCATGGCAGGGAGTGCCCGCTTCTGGCAGGGGTGTCGGAGGGCGCGAACGTGTACTTCACGCACTCCTACGCCGTGGCGGACGACGTTGACCCCGCCATCGTGGCCACGCGCACCCACTACGCACGCAGCTTCCCGTCGGGCGTGTGGCAGGACAACGTCTTTGGCGTGCAGTTCCACCCCGAGAAGTCCTCGCGGACGGGCCTGGGCATCCTGCGCAACTACGTGCGCATGGTCCAGACGGCAGACGTAAGTCCGCTTCGTGTGGAGGCGGGCGGTGAGGACGCATGATCCTCTTTCCCGCGATTGACCTGATAGCTGGCAAGGTGGTGCGCCTTGAGCGTGGTGACCGCAGCCGCGTGAAGGTCTACTCGGACGATCCCGCATCCGTTGCCCGCGACTTCGTGGCCGCAGGCGCACATTGGGTGCACGTGGTGGACCTCTCGGCCACCTTCGAGGAGGGCGAGGACGCCCTGCGCCAGAACGAGCTTGCCATCAGGGCCATCTGCCAGGTGCCGGGCATACGGGTCGACGCGGGCGGCGGTGTCAGGAGCCTTGAGGCCATCGAGCGCCTGCGCCGCGCGGGTGCCAGCCGCATCGCCATCGGGACCGCCCTGGTGCGTGACCCTGCCTTTGCCCGCGAGGCGGCTACGCGCTATGCGGACTTGGTGGTGGCCGACGTCGCCGCAAAGGACGGCGTCGTGAAGGTCAACGGCTGGCGCGAGGCAGAGGGCCTGAAGGCCGACCAGCTGGTGCCGCAGCTGGCGTCGCTGGGCTATCGCCACCTGGTCTTTACCGACATAGCGCGCGACGGCATGCAGACGGGCATCGACGCCAACGCGTATGCACACGTGGCGCAGCTGGCGGGGTTTCCCGTGGTGGCGTCGGGTGGCATCGCCTCCTTGGACGACCTGCGTGCCCTGGCTGCGCTGGGCCCCGACGTAATCGAGGGAGCCATCACAGGTCGTGCCCTGTACGAGGGGAACTTCCGGCTGTCGGATGCCTTGAGGGTGGCGCACGGGGAGGCCTAGAGAGTCTAAGCCTAAAGTAGAGCTTTAGTCTTAAGTCACCTAATCGGAACGCCAGCCCTACCTATGGAAGGAATGCCATGCTTACGAAACGAGTCATACCGTGCCTGGACGTGAAGGACGGGCGCGTGGTGAAGGGTGTGAACTTCGTCGACCTGCGAGACGCGGGCGATCCCGTCGAGCTGGCTCGTGCCTACGATCACGAGGGTGCGGACGAGGTGGTGTTCCTGGACATCACGGCAACGTCCGATCGCAGGAAGACCACCGTGGATCTGGCCAGTCGCGCCTCAGCGCAGCTGCGCATCCCCTACACGGTGGGCGGTGGCTTCAGGACCATCGCCGACATGGTGCGCATGGTCTCGGCCGGCGCCGACAAGGTGTCCCTGAACTCGGCGGCCGTGAAGGACCCCAGTCTCATCACCTCCGCAGCGAATGCCTTCGGCAGTCAGGCGGTGGTGTGCGCCATCGACGCGAAGCGCGTCGGACATGCCGACAAGTGGGAGGTCTACACGGCGGGCGGCCGTCACGCCACCGGCATCGATGCCGTGCAGTGGGCTGAGGAGGCCGCGCGCAGGGGAGCGGGCGAGATTCTGCTGACCAGCATGGACCGCGACGGCACGAAGGAGGGCTTCGACCTGGCGCTGACCCGTGCCGTTGCCCGTGCCGTGCCCATTCCCGTCATTGCGTCGGGCGGCGTCGGCACGCTGGAGCACTTTGCCGAGGGCATCATCGAGGGCGAGGCCGACGCGGTGCTGGCTGCCAGCGTCTTCCACTTTGGCACGTTCTCGGTCCGCCAGGTAAAGGAGTACATGGCCTCACAGGGCATCCCGGTCAGGCTGGACTTCTGAGCCAGCTGTTTACGTGCCGCCTTGATGGTATCTGCCAGATGGCATCGGGTGAGGACGCGTTCTTCTCGTAGGATGGTCTGGAGCATAGATTCGCTACAGACGATTCGTTTGGGAAGGATTGCAGATGAACCTGATTGAGGTCCAGCCCCAGGAGTTCCAGCAGAAGGCGACGGAGCTAGGAATAAACCTGCCCATCGAGCAGACGCAGGAGTGGGCCACCTACGAGAACACCATCCCCGGTCGCTCGGACTGGGGCACCTATGAGCTCGTGGACGGCGACGAGGTGCGGGCGTTCATCCGCTTCTATGACTACGAGACGCACGGCTACCACTACCTGCGCGCCAACCACGCCCCCGTGTGGGTAAAGGAGCCCACGCCCCAGCAGGAGTCCGAGGGTTTGGATGCCATCGCCAGCTATGTGAGCCAGAAGGACCACAAGCAGGTGTTCTGCCGCCTGGCCGTCAAGGCCGAGCTGGAGCAGACGCGCCCCGTCCTGTCGACGATTCCCTACAGCGAGACCGTCATCATTGACCTCTCGGGTTCCGACGAGGACATCCTGTCGCGCTTCAAGCCCCGCGGTCGTCGCGACGTGCGCAAGGCCCTGCGCGAGAGCCCTGCCACCTATGCCGACGAGACCGACCTCGCCACGAAGGACTTCTCCGACTTCTACGACGTCATCGTCGAGACGGGCCAGCGCGACGGCTTCGTTCCGGCTCCGAAGTCCGACTACGAGGACATGATTCGCATCCTGGGTCCCGAGCACTGCCGCGTGTACGCAGGCCGCGTGGACGGCCGCGTGGTCACGTGGTCCATCGTCACCATGAACGGCACGCGAGCCGTACGCTACTACGGCGCATCGCGCACCGAGACCAAGCGCGCACACGTTACGGACGCCCTCGTGTACTTCGAGTGCTGCGACCTGGCAAAGCACAAGGGCATGGTCGACTACGACATGATGGGCATCGGCAACGACTTTGCCCCCACGCTGAAGGGCCTGAACGAGTTCAAGTGCAAGTTCTCGAAGCAGACCGTCCAGATAGCGCCCGACCGCGACCTGCCGCTGCACAAGCTGGAGTACACGGTTCTGCAGAAGGCCCGCAAGGTCATCCGCCGCGGCTAGCTCAAGGCGTCTTAGCCGCTGGGAACGTATATAAGCTGCCTTACTTATATATAGACATTGTTCAGGCTGACTTTAGCTACATGACAGGAGCCGCCCAGACAACGAAGGGGCCGTCCGAATCCTCGGGCGGCCCCTTTTTCGTCTGGTTAGCTGGCACTCGCAGCAGCCTGTGCTCGTCTTCGCCTGTAGGTGCGCGTCCCTACAGCGAATAGATTGGCGAGAGGAGCATACGACCGTCGACCTCGTTGTCCTCCAGCAGCTGGTTCCACGCATCGAGGTTGCTGCGCAGGGTCAGGCGCACGGACTTGCCGTCCAACACGTCCATGGGTTCGTAGCAGGGCTCCTCCAGCGTGGTTGCACGCTCGACCTGGCTGGTGCCGCTTCGCATGCCCTCCAGCGAAAGCCCCATCCCTACGAGCGCCTGCGTGATGCGAGGGTTCCTGGTGCCGTTCTCGGCCCCGCGGCGCCCGCCCTCCTCCAGCACGGAGGGCGTGCCGGGCGAGAGGATCTGCATCTGGTCCTCGTCGATGGTGATGTGGATGTAGCTTTCGGAGCGGTACGACCGGTGCATGAGCGCGCCCAGAAGGCCATCCAGCCAAGCCGGCCGTGGATAGTCCTCCACGCGGTGGATGCTGCCGTCGGTGTCGCGCACGGTCATGTCGTCGGACAGCTGCAGGATGCTGGCCTCGACCTTGGTCACCAGCCGGGGGAGGGGGCCATCCAGGATGAGGTCCTTCACGCAGACGGCCTCACGTTGGCCATGCATCTGGAACTCCTTGAACTTCGACAGGTGCACGCGCGCGTTCGGCAGGTAGTCGGTGGGGTTTTCGGCAAAGAGGAGCACTCCGGCGTTCGTCAGCTGCCCTTCTCGCATGAACTGGTGCTGGGCCAGCAGACTGGCCCCGCCAAGCTCGGCTCCCACGTGGGCGCGGTAGTCGTCCAGAAGCTCGCGGTCTACGCAGTCGTAGCGGGCCCCGGGGCACAGCTCGTCCTCGAACGCCAGGCGCGTCCTTCCATGACGGTCCACCTTCTGCAGATCGTCGGAATCGTTTGCGACAGCTGTCACCTCCGGTGACGCCACGTCCTCCTGCAGAACACCGCTCAGCTCAGCCATCGACAGCTCTCTCCTTGCCATGCCTCATATGTATAGCTCCAATAGCATGCATGTTCCCATTCAAGGCGGATTTATCCGCATGTGACAAGCCTGTATCGGACGACCGGCATAGGTGGTCTTGTGAGTGAGCGCTGGGTTACCCTGATTTGAAGATTTCGGGCGGGCTCTGCCCGCAGTTTTGTTTGGCGCCTCTTGGCGTCCGAGGCGAGGTGTTGTGCGATGACCCAGACGTATGCGGGTGAGTCCCTGGGCAAGGTCGGGCTGGACCAGGCGGGGCTTCGGTTCGACAGCCGCGGGCTGATTCCCGTGGTTGTGCAGCAGCAGGGTACCGGCGAGGTGCTCATGGTGGCGTGGGCCAACGCGGAGGCCATCCGACTGACGTTTAGCACGCATACCAGCTGGTTTTGGTCCCGCTCGCGCCAGGAGCTGTGGAACAAGGGAGCTACCAGCGGAAACATGCAGCAGGTGAAGCGCGTGCTCGTGGATTGCGACGCGGACACCCTGGTGTACGAGGTCGACTCTCCCGGGCCCGCCTGCCACACGGGTCATCGCAGCTGCTTCTACCGCGTGCTGGAGGGAGACGCTGAGGGTGCGCCCGAGGGCAAACCCGAAAGCCAGAGTACGAGTCGCAGGAATTAGACGTGCCCTGGCAGGTTCGCCTGCCTGGCACCACACGAAAGGGAGGCACGCATGGGCGTTCGCACCGCAAACGTGAAGGACGGGGACATCGGACAGACGCTGGAGTCGCTGGCTGCCACGATTCACGGGCGCTGGGACCACGACCCCGCGCAGTCCTACACTTCGAAGCTTCTGAACGGTGAGGAGGACGAGCTGCTGAAGAAGCTGGCCGAGGAGTCCAGCGAGGTCATCATGGCCTGCAAGGACCGCGATCACGACCACATCCGTTACGAGATGGGGGATGTGCTTTACCATTTGATGGTGACGGCGGAGCGCTACGGCGTCACGCTGCCCGAGCTGGCCGGTGAGCTGAACGCTCGCATGCACTAGTTTAAACATGGGTTTACCTGCGGATGTGTGACTGCCCAGGTGTTGTGAGTCCCAATGGAGCCACAGGGTATGCACTTTTGGATCAGAAAGTGAAGCGTCGCTTTGTGAATGGTTAGAGTTTTGGTGACATTGCGCAGACTTGACTTTCGCGGCGGGATGCATGTTAACGTAAATGGCGAACCCATGAGCGATATTCGGTAGAGGGCAGGCACAAGCCGCCCCGATCGAACAACGTACCCAAGGAGGAATGCATGCGCAGAATGCACTTTGGCAGGCCGATGATGGCTGTCGTAGCGGGAACGCTCGCCATCACGGTGAGCCTGGGTGTCGCACGGCCCGCATTCGCCGAGGTTTCTCAGGAGGATGTCGATAACGCGCGTCAGGAGTATGCACAGCGCGGTTCTGAGGCCGAGCAGGCGACCTACGAGTACCAGGATGCCCAGGCGCGCTACGATGACACCACGCAGCAGATCAGCGACCTGCAGTCGCAGATCGAGGACACGCAGGGCCAGCTGGACGAGCTAACCCCGCAGCTGAAGGCCATCGTCGCCGACCAGTACAAGACCGGCGGCACCAGCCTGGTGTCCCTGATGCTGGGCTCGAAGGACATCGAGGACTTCGTCTCGAAGATCGAGTACTCCAACAAGGTCTCCGAGTATCAGACCGGTGTCGTGAACCAGGTGAAGGACCTTCAGTCCACGCTGAAGACCCAGCAGAGCGACCTTCAGACCCAGCAGGCCCAGCAGGCCCAGGAGCTGCAGGAGAAGGCCGACAAGGAGGCTAGCGCCAAGGCCGCCGAGCAGTCCGCCGAGGACTACTACAACAGCCTGTCGCAGGAGCTGAAGGATCAGATTGCCGCACAGGAGGCAGCTGAGGCAGCTGCGGCACAGCAGGCAGCTCAGCAGGCCGCACAGGAGGCGCAGCAGAAGGCTGCGGAGGAGGGCTCCTCTGACAGCTCCGATGGCTCCGCCGCCGCCACGGACTCCTCGTCCGACAACGGCTCCAGCTCGTCTGACAGCTCGGCTCAGTCGTCTGACCAGGGCGGATCCAGCTCCTCGAGCTCTTCCGACAACGGCTCTAGCGCCAGCAATGGTGGCTCTTCTTCCAACAGCTCGTCGAACAGCAACAGCTCCAGCAACGGCGGCTCCTCCTCCAACTCGGGCAGCTCCTCGTCGAGCAACTCGTCCAAGAGCAACAGCTCCAGCAACGGCGGCGCTAGCAGTTCGAACAGCGGCAAGTCCTCGAGCTCCAACAGCGGCAAGTCCAGCAACTCCAGCTCCAGCAGCAAGTCTTCTAGCTCTAGCAGCTCCAGCGGCTCTGCCCGTGGAGCCGCCATGGTGGCAAGGGCCCTCAGCGTGGTGGGTTCCGGCTACGTGTGGAGCGGCTACACCTGGACTGGCAGCACCAGCACCTCCTCATTCACCTGCTCCGGCCTGGTGGACTATGCGCTGGGCTACTCCGCCCGCAGCCACTGGCCCGAGAGCTTCATGGCCATCACCGGCAACAGCAAGTCTGCCAGCCAGCTGGCCTACGGCGACCTGGTGTATTACTCCTACGCCGGCCGCTATCCCGGCCACGTCGCCATCTACGTTGGCGGCGGCCAGGTTGTCGACGCCCTGCCTGGCCTGGGCGTCACCGTGCACGACATGTACTACGTGGATGGCTTCATGGGTGGCGGCACCTTCTACTAGGCGCCAGCGTTCAAAGCGCGACCTATATGGTGGGGGAGACCTGCGTCTCCTCCACCTTTTTCATACCGACTCTTGTGGGCCGGGGTAGGGTTCGTGGAGTTCGCGTTCGGCTTATTCGCAGACCATATGGGGGTTCGCCGACCCCTGACCGCCTGACCGTATAATGGTTCGGTTCTCAAATCTACAAGGGGAGGGCGACGTTGAGCAGATATCAGCCGCGTCATTTGCGAGACCGCAAGGGTTCTACGGGAAGCGCCCAGGTTCAGGGGCGTAGCTCCGATGCAGCAAAGGCGGCTGGTC
Organism: Atopobiaceae bacterium; assembly: GCA_051878835.1. Classification (GTDB taxonomy): domain Bacteria; phylum Actinomycetota; class Coriobacteriia; order Coriobacteriales; family Atopobiaceae; genus Olsenella_K. The sequence goes on along the minus strand of JBJEKW010000095.1, from coordinate 15,554 downwards.
CAGCGCAGGCGCAGCCGGAGGACGAGGGACTGACCACGGCCGAGGCCACGACCGCCATGCAGCTGTCGGACGGCCCCCAGGGCGAGGACGGGCCCATCGTTCAACAGGCGCCCGGCAAGCCCGACGACTCCCAGGAGACCCAGAGCGAGGCCCAGACCCAGCAGAACGTTGGGCGCTCCGCCGCCCTCATGAGCGTGCTGGTCATCGTCAGCCGCATAACGGGCTTCTTCCGCACGTGGGGCCAGGCGTTCGCTCTGGGCGTCACGGTCATGTCCAGCTGCTACACCGTGGCGAACAACCTGCCCAACCAGCTGTACGAGCTGGTCATGGGCGGTCTGCTGGTGACGGCGTTCCTGCCCGTCTACCTGGGGGTAAAGCAGCGCCTGGGACGCAAGGGCGCCAACGACTACGTGTCGAACCTGCTGTCCATCGTGATGCTGCTCATGGGCGTGCTCACGGTGCTGGGCTTCATATTTGCCGGACCGGTCGTGTGGACGCAGTCGTTCAGCGCGAACTCTGACTTCGACTTCAACCTGGCGGTGTACTTCTTCCGCTTCTTTGTCATCGAGATCATGTTCTACGCGCTGTCGTCCATCCTCTCGGGCGTCCTGAACGCCGAGCGCGACTACTTCTGGAGCAACGCCGCCCCGATCTTCAACAACGTCATCTGCACGGCGTCGTTCTTCATCTATGTCCTGGTGGCCGACACGAACCCCGCACTGGGCGTCCTGGCGCTGGCCATCGGCAACCCGCTGGGCGTCCTGGTGCAGGTGGTCCTGCAGGTGCCCTCGCTCAAGAAGCACGGCATCAAGCTGCGGTTCCACATAGACCTGCACGACCACGCGCTCATGGAGACCTTGGCCATCGGCGCTCCGACCCTCATCACCACGGTGGTCTCGTTCGTCACCACCTCGGTCCAGACGTCGAGCGCCCTGTCGGTGACGCCCGCCGGCTCCTCGATCGCATACTACTCGCGCCTGTGGTACACGCTGCCCTACGCCATCCTGGCCATCCCCATCACGACGGCCATGTTCACCGAGCTGTCCGACATGATGTCAAAGAAGGACAACGAGGGCTTCGTGAACGGCGTCTCGCGCGGCACGTCGCAGATATTCTTCTTCCTGAACCCGTGCGCGCTGTACCTCATCGTGTTCGCCACGCCGCTCATCACCCTGATGGCCGTGGGCAAGTTCTCGTCCGACGAGATCGCGCTGACCGCAAACTACCTGCGCGCGCTGGCCATCTCGCTGCCCATCTACGGCGTGTGCACCTACCTGCAGAAGGCCTGCTCGGCGCTGCGCCACATGTACGTGTATGCCGCGGCCAACGTCGTGGGCGGTGCGCTGCAGGTGCTGGCCTGCCTGTTCCTGACTCCGGTGTTCGGCCTCATGGTGGTGCCGCTGTCCTCCGTCCTGGTGTTTCTGACCGTGGACGTGGTCGCCTTCGCGCACATCAGGCACAAGTTCGGCCACCTGGGCCTGCGCGCCGTCGTCGTCAGCTGCATCCGCTCGCTGGCGCTGGGGGCCGCCGGCTCCGTCGTGGGCTATGGCATCTACCGTGCGCTGTGCGCGTTCGGTGGGGCTCCCTCGGGCTCTGCCCTGCACGCGCTCGTGTACGTGGTGGTGGCGGGCATCCCCGCCCTGGTGGTGACCTTCGGCCTGGCAGTGCTTCTGAAGGTGCCCGAGTCGTCCATGGTTCGCGTCATGCTGGCTCGCCTGAAGCCGGGCAGCCGTCGCGCGGCATAGGGGAGGAGAAGAGCGCATGAGCAACGACCAGAACGGCGCCGAGTGGCGCCTGAGGGAAGAGCTGGCGCGCCGCAGCGGCACGAGCGCCGAGGACTGGCACCTGGCGTTCAAGGCCCGCTACGGCATGAAGGCGGCCTTCGACGCCCTGCGTCAGGCGCGGCCCGACCGCACCCGCGTGGTGACGCAGCTGTTCACCTGCTGCACGGCGGTGGACCCCATCGTCACCGCGGGGCTCCAGCCCGTCTATGCCGACATAGACCCCCAGAACCTCTCGTGCGGTGCCCGGGAGCTGCCCCTGGACGGTGCCGCCTGCGTCATGCTGCAGCATACCTTCGGCATCCAGGACGTGGCACACGACGAGGCCGTGCGCGACGCGGCGCACGCCGCGGGCGCCATCGTGATGGAGGACAACGCCCACTGCGTGGCGCACCTGGCGCGCGACGCCCAGGGCCAGCCGGTGGCCGACGTCTCGGTGCACTCGTTCGGCATCGAGAAGATGCTGCCCGACTCGCGCTTCGGCGGTGCCGTCTGGGTGAACCCCGGGATGGAGGACGCACGGCTGCGCCAGGCGCTTACAGACGCCCTCGAGGCCCTGCCTCCGCTGGACCCAGCCCTGGAGGCGGCGGCTCAGCGCTACCGCAACCAGATTCGCGTGCTGGCGCACCTGCCGCACGGCATGTCGCGCGCGCTCAGCGCCAGGATGACGAGGTCCGGCTCCTTCGAGCCCGCCGTCAGCGACGACGAGCGCCGGGCGCGCCTGCCCCATCCCGCCCAGCAGATAGGGCACTGGGTGGCCCAGGAGGCGCTTCAGGCGCTGCAGGGCCTGGACGCGAACGAGGAGCGTCGCCGTGCCAGGGTGGGCCAGTACAACCAGGCCTTCGCAGGCCAGCCCGCGCTCGAGGTCCCCTCGGCCGTTCTGGGCGCGCAGCAGCCGCTGCTGCGCTATCCCGTCGTGCTGGGCTCGTCCCAGCTGGCCGACCAGGCGGTGCAGGCCATCGCTCGCCTGGGCTTCTATGCCGTCAGGTGGTACCGGCCGCTGCTTCTGCCCGGCGCCCTGGACCCCGCGGCCTTCAGCTACGACCCCACGTCCGATGCGTGGCCGCAGACCCAGCGCATCTCGGAGGGCATCGTCTGCCTGCCCACCGACCTCTCCGACGAGCAGACCGCCGGCATCGCGCAGGCGGTCCTGAAGCTCGCCGGCCAGGCCTAGCCGCTGCTGCGGATGCTCTTCTTGACCACTTTCCCTGCTAGTTAGGAGCCATACATGAGCACTCAACCCCAGGCGCTTTCCCTGATTCACGACGAGGGCGACCTTCGCGAACACCTGCAGCCCGTGTGCGTGGGCGCCTCCATCCTGGGGTACTCGTACGCGCGCTGCTTCGTCGAGGCCTACGGCATCAAGCCCATCCTGATCTCGGGCATCGACGTCAAGGTGACCTCGTCCAGCCGCTTCTGCGAGTATCGCCTGGTGCCGGGCATCGAGGACGAGTCGGTCCTCGTGCCGTACCTGTGCAACCTGGGCCGCCAGCTGGAGCAGCAGGGCAAGTGCGGCCTGCTGCAGGGCTCGGTCGACTGGAACGCGCGCATCATCTCGGCCCACAAGGAGGAGCTCTCCCAGTGGTTCGTGGTGCCCTACATCGACTTTGACCTCCTGGACCGCATCACCCAGAAGGAGGAGTTCTACCGCATCTGCGACCAGCTGGGCATCGCCTACCCGCGCACGTGGTACCTGGACTGCTCGGACAAGGACTATCAGCTGGACACCTCCCAGTTCCCGTACCCGCTGATCGCCAAGCCCTCGAACTCTGCCGCCTACGATCTCCTGGAGTTCCCCGGGAAGAAAAAGATCTACGAGATAGAGACCCCCGACGAGCTGCAGCGCGCCTTCGACGCCGTGCGCTCCTCGGGCTACGACCACAAGCTCATCGTCCAGGACTTCGTGCCCGGCGACGACGACGCCATCCGCTCGCTGACCACGTTCTCCGACGCGCAGGGCAACGTGCGCGTGGTGGCCGGCGGCAGGGTGGTGCTGCAGGACCACTCGCCCCTGGCGCTGGGCAACCCCGTGTGCATCCTCAGCGAGAAGGTCCAGAAGATCGTGGACGACGCCACGAAGTTCGTGAAGCACGTGGGCTACCACGGCTACGCCAACTTTGACATAAAGTACGACTCGCGCGACGGCTCGTACCGCTTCTTTGAGGTGAACACGCGCCCCGGCGCCAACACCTACTACGTCACGCTGGGCGGCGTGAACTTCGTGAGGCCCATCGTGGAGGACTGGGTCCTGCACCGCGAGCTGCCCTACCAGGAGGCGTACGACCCCTACGTCTACACGCTCATCCCAAAGAAGATCGTCCAGCGCACGGTGGCCGACGAGGCCCTGCGCAACCAGGTGCTGTCCATGTACTCCTCGGGCCAGGCCCACTCGCCGCTGTTCTGCAGCAAGGACACCCTGAAGCATCAGATCTGGGCGCGCCTGATGTGGGACCGCCAGGTCTCGAAGTTCAAGAAGTACGTCTGGGACACGAACGGCAAGCAGGCGGACGTCGAGTAGGCCATGAGCATCCGAGACCCCGGATACATACCCGACCTGCATCCCACTGCCCCTCGCCCGGAGGACGAGGGGCAGCTCTCCATAGCGCAGCAGGTCGACCGCGTGCCCACGCAGCCCGGATGCTACCTGTGGAAGGACGCCAAGGGCGAGGTCATCTACGTCGGCAAGGCCAAGAACCTGCGCGCCCGCATGCGCCAGTACACCACCCTGCAGGACGACCGCCAGAAGATTCCCCTGATGATGCAGGTAGTCCGCAGCTTCGACTACGTGGTGGTCGAGAACGAGCACGAGGCCCTCGTGCTCGAGCGAAACCTCATAGCCCAGTACCACCCGTACTTCAACGTGGACTTCCGCGACGACAAGTCCTACCCGTTCATCGCCGTGACCGAGTCTGACGTGTTCCCCTGCATCAAGTACACGCGCGAGAAGCACCGCAAGGGCACGCGCTACTTTGGTCCCTACACCGACGCGCACGCCGCGCGGGAGACCATAGACACCCTGCGCAAGGTCATCCCCATCTGCATAGGCACGTGTGCCGAGTGGCGCCGCGTGAAGCGCCTGATGGACAAGAACCCCGACGACGCGGCCGTCGCCAACATCATGCTGGCGCAAAACGGCAGGCCCTGCTTCGACTACCACGTGGGGCGCGGGCCCGGCGTGTGCGTGGGCGCCATCGACACGGTGGAGTACGCGCGCCACGTGCAGCAGGTGGAGCGCTTCCTCTCGGGCAAGCGCTCCGAGGTCATAGACGACCTGAACCAGCAGATGCAGGAGGCCGCCGCGAACCTGGAGTTCGAGCGCGCGGGTCGCCTGAAGCAGCGGCTGGACGCCATCAACGGCCTGGAGGACCGCCAGCAGGTGGTGTTCCAGACGCCGGTCAGCCTGGACCTCATTGGCTTCTACCGCGAGGAGACCATCTCGGCCGCCTGCGTGTTCGTGGTGCGCGAGGGCATTACCATCCGTACGGTGGAGTTCATCCTCGACAAGGGCAACGACGTCGACGAGGTCGAGCTGCAGGAGGGCTTCCTGAAGCGCTACTACGACGAGACCGCCGACATCCCCGCCGAGGTGGACCTCACCATCGAGCTGCCCGACGCCGACGTCATAGCCGAGTGGCTGGCGCAGAAGCGCGGCCACCCCTGCCGCCTGCACCGTCCCCAGCGTGGCGAGAAGCGCAAGCTGCTGGACATGGCCGCACAGAACGCGCACCATGCCCTGAACCGCTACATGGTGCGCACCGGTTACGCCGACGACCGCACGAACAAGGCCCTCATGCAGCTGGAGAGCGCCCTGGCACTGGACGCGCCCCCGATGCGCATCGAGTGCTTCGACATCTCGACCCTGCACGGGCACTTCACGGTTGCCTCAATGGTGGTCTTCACGAACGGCCGCCCCGACAAGGGTCAGTACCGCCGGTTCAAGATTCAGACGCCCCTCACGGAGGCGAACGACTTCGTGTCCATGGGCGAGGTGCTGGCGCGGCGCTACGGGCCCAAGACCATGGCCGACGAGCGCTTCGGGTCCCGGCCCGACCTTCTGGTGCTGGACGGCGGCAAGCCGCAGCTGACGGCCGCCATGGAGCAGCTGGACCGCCTGGGCCTGGACATCCCGTGCTGCGGCCTGGCCAAGTCCGACGAGGAGGTGTTCGTCCCCTGGGACGACACGCCCATCGTGCTGCCGTCGGGCTCGGCGTCGCTCTACCTCATCAAGCAGGTGCGCGACGAGTCGCACCGCTTCGCCATCACGTTCCACCGCGAGCTGCGCGACAAGGCGATGACCGTGTCCATCCTGGACGAGATCGAGGGCGTGGGCCCCAAGCGCAAGCGCGCCATCATGCGCCACTTCGGCTCCATGAAGCGCCTGCGCGCAGCCAGCCCCGAGGACATCGAGCAGGTGAAGGGAGTGCCGCACGCCGTCGCGCAGGCCATCTGGGAGGCCCTGCGCGCCTGGGACGACGAGCGCCAGGCGGTGGGCAGGCTGGTGGAGCCCCAGCAGGACGGCGACCCTGCTGCAGCCGACGTGGTGGCCTCACCGCAGGCCCCAAAGCTCCCCGAGCCCGCTGACGCGCCGGCCGGCGTGGCCCCTGACGCCAAGTCTGCCGCCCACGACGCCGAAGGTTCCGCTGACTAGCGGCCAGGCGTTGCCGCCCGGCGCGCCCTTCTCTACTATTCGAAGAAGAACGTTTTTCTCGAGGACTGTCCGCCTGGCCCCCCCCTGGGCGCTCGGGGCGGACATGGCGATGAATGGGGGAGCACTATGAGGGGTCCTGGCCTGTCTCGTCGTTCGTTTGTTGGCATGGCAGGCGAGGCGGCCCTGGCTGCGCTGGCGCTTGCGGGCTGCGGCAGCAGCTCGGGCACCACGCCCACCTCCACGAACGTGAAGGGCGGCACCGAGGGCGGTGGCACCATCACGGCCGGCGTCGCCTACTCCGGCCAGGACTTCGACCCCGCCACGACCTCGTCGGCCCTGGCGTTGGGCACGAACTGGCAGGTCGTAGAGGGGCTGTACGGCCTGGACCGACACGACTACTCCACGTTCTACGAGCTGGCTGCCAGCGACCCGGTGCAGACGACGGAGACCACGTACGATGTGTCGCTGCGCGAGGACGCCAAGTTCTCGGACGGCGGCTCGGTGGTGGCAGACGACGTCGTGAGCTCCTTCGAGCGCGCCGCGGCGCAGGGCGGCCTGTACGCTCCCATGCTGGCGCCCATCGCCTCCGTGCAAAAGAAGGACGACGCCACCGTGGTCGTCACCACCACCGTGCCGAACTTCTCGCTCCTGAAGGAGCGCCTGTCCATCGTGCGCGTGACGCCGGCCGACGCCTCCGCCGACGACATGTCGCAGAAGCCCGTGGGGTCGGGTCCCTGGATGTACGACTCCATCAGCGATGCCTCCATCGACCTGGTGCCGAACCCCAACTACAACGGGGGACACCCCGCCAACGACCAAAAGATCCACTACGAGATCCTGAAGGACGCGTCCTCGCGCGCCACCGCCCAGCAGGAGGGCAACACCTTGGTGATGGAGATGGTCACGGGCGATGCCATCTCGCAGCTGGAGAACTCCGGCTGCTCCATCGACACGGTGTGGGGCTTTGCCACGCGCTTCATCATGTTCAACGTCCGCAAGTCGCCCTGGGACAACAAGCTGGTTCGCCAGGCGGTCATGTACGCCCTGGACACGGACAGCATGGTCAGCGACGACTTCGCGGGGCTGGCGGAGGTGCCGCTGGGCTTTCTGCCCCAGGCGCACCCGAACTTCCACCAGGCCTCGACGGTCTACCAGCACGACGCCCAGAAGGCACAGGACCTGCTGGCCCAGTCCGGCATCACTCCGGGGGACGTCTTGCTTCTGACCACCGACAACGAGCAGGTCATGGCCATGGCGTCGCAGGTGAAGACCGACCTGGAGTCGCTGGGCTTCAGCGTCAGCGTGACCACGGACGTGGCGACGTCCATCTACGACGGCATCGACGGCGGCGGCGACTACGACCTCCTGCTGGCGCCAGGCGACCCATCGTGCTTCGGCAACGACCCCGACCTGCTGATGCGCTGGTGGTACGGCGACGACGTGTGGATGCAGAAGCGCTGCCCGTGGGGGAGCTCCGCCGAGTGCCAGCAGCTGCGCGCCCTCATGGACCAGGCGCTGGCCCAAAGCGGCGACCAACAGCAGCAGACGTGGAACGCGTGCTTCGACATCCTGGCAGACAACGCGGTCCTGTACCCGGTGCTGCACGTCCCGACCACGACCGCCTCGTGGCGCGACAACCCCAGCCCCAGCGGGACCAAGCTGAAGGGCTTCCAGGGCATCGGCACCACGGGCCTCAGCCTGCTGGACGTTACCACCGTCAGCGCATAGCACTCGAAGCTCGGGCCCCGGCATGCCGGGGCCCAGAAAGGAATCGCATGCAGGTGAATCCCCTCGTGGCCTCCCTCAAGGGCAGGCTCATCGTCAGCGTGCAGGCATACCCCGGCGAGCCGCTGCGCCACCCCGAGACCATGGCCCAGATGGCCGAGGCTTGCCAGCAGGGCGGAGCCGCCGCCATCCGCTGCCAGGGCCTCAGTGACATCGCGGCCATAAAGGGCCGCGTTCAGGTCCCCGTCATCGGCCTATGGAAAGAAGGGCAGGACGGGGTATACATCACTCCGACGCTGCGCCATGCCATCGCCTGCGTGAACGCGGGGGCGGACGTGGTGGCCATCGACGCCACCGACCGCCCGCGCCCCGACGGACTCACGTTCCGGCAGACAGTGGGCCAGCTGCGCCGGCGCTGCCAGACCCTCGTGATGGCCGACTGCATGACCATGGACGACATCCGCCGGGCTGTGGACTGCGGGGCGGACCTGGTGTCCACAACGCTGAGCCACAACAAGCCGGCGATTCAGACCACGCTGGACGAGGGCCCTGACCTGGGCTTGGTTCGCCAGGCGGTGGGGGAGTTCCCCGATGTCCCCGTGGTGTGCGAGGGGCACGTCCACACGCCGGCGGACGCAGCCGCGGCGCTGGAGGCGGGCGCGTGGTCGGTGGTCGTGGGCACGGCCATCACGCATCCCACCAGCCTCACGAAGTGGTTCTGCGCCGCGCTGTGACACCCGTGCGTCGGCTGTCCGAATCCGCACGGTCCCATACGAATCCGTGCGGCGTGGAAAGGCGTCCCGCACATCGCGTATGCTAGGGGCAGAAAATCGAAGCCGTCGCTTCACTTGTGAGGAGATGCTATGGCTGAATCCGACAACCAAATGCGCAGCGCCGCCCGACGCGACCGCGTACCCGACATCGTGGTCATCACGGGGATGTCGGGCAGCGGCAGGACCCAGGCCATGCACGTGTTCGAGGACATGGGCTACTACTGCATCGACAACCTGCCGCCTCGCCTCATACTGCAGATATCGCAGCTGGTCGGCATCAACACCTCCGTCGGCAGACATCTTGCCGTCACGTGCGACATCAGGTCGCAGGGCCTCTTCGACGAGATACGCGACTCCCTGCACGAGCTGTCCGAGCACGAGCTCACCTACAAGGTGCTCTTCTTGGACTGCTCGAACGACGAGCTGGTGCGCCGCTACAACGAGAACCGCCGCCGCCACCCCCTGGCCCGCCCCGGCGAGACCCTGGAGCACGCCATCGGCCGCGAGCGCGCGCAGCTGCAGACCATAAAGGACCAGGCAGACCTGGTCATTGACACCTCGCACATGCGCTCGAACGAGCTGCGCGGCCGCATCCGCAGGGCTTTCTCCGAGCTGGACGACCAGCAGCTGATGGACGTGCACGTGTTCTCCTTCGGCTTCAAGCACGGCATGCCCAACGAGGCCGACCTGCTGATAGACGTGCGCTTCTTGCCCAACCCGTTCTACGACCCCACCATGCGGCACCTCACCGGCAACGACCCGAAGGTGCGCGACTACGTCCTGGAGCATCCCATCACGAAGGAGTTCCTGAAGGCGTGGTTCCACCTTCTGGACGTGGTCATGCCTGGCTACATAAAGGAGGGGAAGTCGCACCTCAGCATAGCCATTGGCTGCACGGGCGGTCAGCACCGCAGCGTGGCCATAGCCAACGCCACGGCGCGCCACCTGGCACAGGAGCACTACCGCGTGACCGCATCCCACCGCGACCTCGCGCTGGCCAACGTCAGGACGAACTAGCATGTCGTTCACCGCGGAGGTAAAGGACGAGCTGTCGCGCGTAGACGGCCAGTGCCCCGAGTGCGCGGTGGCCGAGCTGTCGGCGCTCATGCGCGTGTGCGGCACGCTGTCGTTTCGCGGCAGCGGCCGCTACTCCATCCGCATAGCCACCGAGACCGGAGCCGTGGCGCGCACGGTCATCAAGTACGCGCACAAGCTGCTTGACCTGGACACCCAGCTCACGGTCAGGCGCTCCGTCCTGCACAAGACCCGCAACTACCTCATCGAGATACCCGAGCAGGAGCGCCTGTACGACGACCTGGTGCGCCTGGGCATCCTGGTGCCGGGAAGGGGCCTGGCGTCCGGCGTGCCCCGCGACCTTGTGCAGAGGCGCTGCTGCAAGGAGGCCTTCGTGCGCGGGGCTTTCCTCGCCGGCGGCTTCATCGCAGACCCGCGCGGAGACTTCCACCTGGAGATCGCGGTCACGGGGGAGGAGTTCGCGAACGACCTGGTCGAGCTTCTGGAATCCCTGGGGGTCGAGGCCAGGCTGAACCATCGGCGCGGCTCGTACGCCATCTACCTAAAGAGCTTCGATGGCATCGAGCGGCTGCTGGGCGCCATGGGGGCGCAGCGATCCGAGCGCGCCCTCCAGAACGTGCGAAAGATCAAGTCCGTGAAGAACGACGTCCAGCGCAGGGTGAACGCCGAGATAGCGAACCAGGCACGTTCCACGGGGGCCGCTCTGAACCAGCGCCTTCTGGTCGAGCAGGTGGACCAGGCCATAGGCATCAGGCGCCTTCCTGCCGCCCTTCAGGAGTTCTGTGAGCTGCGCCGGCGCTACCCGGACATATCGCTGGCGGCCCTGGGCGAGCGCTGCCAGCCACCCGCGTCGAAGTCCGCCATGTACCATCGGCTCCTCCGTTTGAGGGAGCTGCTGCAGCAGGCGCAGAATTCGTCAACGAACAGCAGCTCAGACGGCTAACCACGCCGTTTGCCGAACCAGGCGGGAGCAAATTCCCACGAGAATCGGATTTATCCGCTCGAAACTATCCATTAATGCTATTATCCAGTCGAGTGTTCAGTTGGGCGCGTCCGGGGACCGGCCTCGGAGTGCCTTACGAAAGGAGAAAGAATGGCAGTTAAGGTTGCTATTAACGGCTTTGGCCGCATCGGCCGTCTGGCGTTCCGTCAGATGTTCGCGCACGAGGGCTCCGAGGTTGTCGCCATCAACGACCTCACCTCTCCTGACATGCTTGCGTACCTCCTGAAGTATGACACCACCCACGGCAACTACGCCCGTGATCACAAGGTCGAGGCTACCGACCACTCCATCATCGTTGATGGCAAGGAGATTACGATTTACAAGGAGCCCGATGCCTCCAAGCTGCCTTGGGGCGAGCTCGGCGTTGACGTCGTCCTCGAGTGCACCGGCTTCTACACCTCGAAGGCCAAGGCCCACGCCCACATCGAGGCTGGCGCCAAGAAGGTCGTCATCTCCGCTCCTGCTGGCAAGGACCTGCCCACCATCGTCTACAACGTCAACCACGAGACGCTGACCGCTGACGACGACATCATCTCCGCTGCCTCCTGCACCACCAACTGCCTCGCTCCTATGGCCAAGGGCCTGAACGACGCCTTCCCGATCCAGGCTGGCATCATGCAGACCATCCACGCCTTCACCGGCGACCAGATGCCTCTGGACGGCCCGCAGCGCAAGGGCAACAAGCGTCGTAGCCGCACCTCTTCCTGCAACATCGTCCCGACCTCCTCGGGCGCTGCCAAGGCCATCGGCCTGGTTCTCCCCGAGCTCGACGGCAAGCTCATCGGCGCTGCTCAGCGCGTGCCCGTTCCCGATGGCTCCACCACCCTGCTGTATGCAGTCGTGAAGTCCGCTACCCCCGTCACCGTTGAGGCTGTCAACGCTGCCGAGAAGGCCTACTCCGAGAAGATCCCCGAGACCCTGGCCTACAACGAGGACGACATCGTCTCTTCCGACATCATCGGCGAGACCCACGGCTCCATCTTCGACGCCACTCAGACCTCCGTTGTCCCCATGGGCAACGATCAGTACCTGGTGCAGGTTGTTGCTTGGTACGACAACGAGAACTCCTACACCTCTCAGATGGTCCGCACCATCAAGTACTTCGAGAAGTTCGTCGCCTAGTCGACGCTTCCGCGAGGTAGCTATGGGGCGCGGTTTGCAGCTTTCGGGCCGCGGCCGCGCCCTTTTCATTTGCACGTCTAGACCAAAGGAGTGAACATGGCTTTTACCAAGAAGACAGTTCGCGACATCGACGTTGAGGGCAAGCGCGTCCTCATGCGCGTCGATTTCAACGTGCCCCTGAAGGACGGCGTCGTCACCGACGACACGCGCGTTCGCGCCGCCATCCCCACGATTAAGTACCTGAAGGAGCACGGTGCCGGCATCGTGCTCATGAGCCACCTTGGTCGCCCCAAGGGCGACGGCTTCGAGCCTGAGCTGTCCCTGAAGCCCGTTGCCGCAAAGCTGGCCGAGCTCACCGGCTATGACGTGAAGTTCGTCGACGACACCTACGGCGAGAAGGCCACCAAGGCCGTCTCCGAGGTCAAGCCCGGCGACATCCTGCTGCTGGAGAACGTCCGCTTCGACAAGCGCGAGAAGAAGAACGACCCCGAGATCGCAAAGAAGCTGGCCTCCTACGGCGACATCTTTGTCCTCGACGCCTTCGGCACGGCTCACCGCGCCCAGGGCTCGGTCGTGGGCCCCGCTGCCTACATCCCGGCTGTCGCTGGCTTCCTGCTGGAGAAGGAGGTCGACACCCTGACCTCTATCTTCGCCGACCCCGCTCGTCCGTTCGTCGCCATCGTGGGCGGCTCCAAGGTCTCGTCGAAGATCGGCGTCCTTGACCACCTGATCGACTCCGCCGACACCCTGATCATCGGCGGCGGCATGGCCTACACCTTCTTCCTGGCTCAGGGCCATTCCGTGGGCACCTCTCTGAAGGAGGAGGACTGGGTCGAGCGCGCTGGCGAGATGCTAAAGAAGGCAGAGGCCAAGGGCGTCAAGATTCTGCTCCCCGTGGACAACGTCGTTGCCGACCACTTCGGCGAGGACGCCAAGGGCGAGGTTGTCGACTCCGACAACATCCCTGACGACCGCATGGGCATGGACATCGGCCCCAAGACCCGCGAGCTCTACGCCGAGGCCATCAAGGGCGCCAAGACCGTGTTCTGGAATGGCCCCATGGGCGTCTTCGAGATGGACCAGTTCGCTGAGGGCACCAAGGCTGTCGCCGAGGCCGTCGCTCAGGTCAAGGCCAATGGTGGCACCTCCATCATCGGCGGTGGCGACTCTGTTGCCGCTATCAACAAGTTCGATCTTGCCGACAAGATGAGCTGGATCTCTACCGGCGGTGGCGCTTCCATGGAGCTCGTCGAGGGCAAGGCTCTTCCTGGAGTGGAGGCGCTTCTCGATGCGTAACCGTATGATTGCTGGCAACTGGAAGATGAACAAGACCTACAGCGAGGCCGTTGAGCTCGCCAAGGGTCTGGCTGACGAGCTGAAGGACGGCACCGGCAACGTCGACGTCGTCGTCGCTCCTCCCGCGGTTGACCTGAAGGGCGTTGCCGAGGTTATCCAGCAGGAGAACGCTCCCTTCGCTCTTTCCGCTCAGAACGTGTACTGGGAGGAGTCCGGTGCCTACACCGGCGAGACCGCTCCCGGTATGCTGACCGCCATTGGTGCCACCTACTGCATCATCGGCCACTCCGAGCGCCGTGGCTACTTCCACGAGACCGACGAGGAGATCAACAAGAAGGCCAAGGCTCTGATGGCTCACAACATCGTGCCTATCAGCTGCTGCGGCGAGCCCCTCGAGGTTCGCGAGGCCGGCAAGCACGTTGAGTTCGTCGTCGACCAGATCAAGAAGGATACCGAGGGCCTCGAGATCACCGATCCCTCGAAGTACGTTGTCGCCTACGAGCCCATCTGGGCCATCGGCACCGGCAAGACCGCCACTGCCGACGACGCCCAGGAGGTCATCGGTGCCATCCGCAAGACTCTGGCTGAGATCTTTGGCCAGGAGACTGCCGACGGCATCCGCATCCTCTACGGCGGCTCCGCAAAGCCCAACAACATCGCTGGCTTCCTGGAGAAGGAGGACGTCGACGGCGCGCTCGTCGGTGGCGCTTCTCTGAAGGCTGACTCCTTCGCCGCTATGGTGAAGGCTGCGATGTAGCACAGCTTTTCTTTGGGCTCGCCTGCGGAAGTCGACTGTAGCCGTCGATTTGCTAAGGTCACCGACCTGTTAGGCAGGTGACGGCTCGCAAGAGTCGATGGCTTCCTTGGAATGGCTCTTGGGGAAGGTGCTGGCAACGTTGCTGCTAGCAAGGCAGGGCTCGGGAATCCCGGGCCCTGCCTTTTTTGTAGGTGTTGACGTGGCACGGCGTGCGTTGTGGTAACGTAATACTCTGTGAATATGGGGCACCAGGTGGGTGCCTTCCGCAACGTACAAGGAGTTCGTAAGTGAGCGCACTCAACACCGTCCTTCTGGTGATCATGGCCATCTCTGCCATCTTTACTGTCATCCTGATTCTGATGCATTCCGGCAAGGGCACAGGCGTCTCTGACCTTATCGCGTCCTCCATGTACAACGCCAGCGCAGGTTCCGGCGTGTGGGAGAAGAACCTTGATCGTCTGACGGTCATCTTCGCCGTAATTTTCATCGTGTGCATCATGATCATGACCATCACGTTCCCTACCGGCACGATTGCGGGTGCGTAGAGATTCATCCCTGCATAGAGGTTTGTCCCTGCAGGTAGGTAAGCCCTTATCGGCAGTGCTCTTTCCTTGGGACTAGCGCCTTCAATTGAAGCAATATTAGCGAGCGTCTAGCACGGCTGGGCGCTCGCTTTGGTATGCAGCTGAATCACGAAAGTTGCGGGCACGGCATGACAGATGCCCCGGCCACAGTGCAGAGTAGCCAGGTACGGGTACCCAGACCGGTGTGGCCTGCACCGCGAAGTGCAGAGTAGCCAGGTTCAGGTACCCAGGTCCGTCGAACGTGCACCGGAAGGTGAAAAGATATCGGGTGCTAGACCAGGTGTGGGCGCCCGAGTCCTCACGGATGGCAAGAAATCCGGGGCTCGAGGCTGGCTGAGGCTGTGCCCACGCGCCTTCGCCGTGCCTCTGTCGAGGATTCACGTAAGCCAAGCGGCCTCGAACCATCGGCGAACGGGTGCACCGCATGTGCGTCGCGTTCGTAAAACCGCAGGTAGAAGGCCACGTAATACACTTTTAACTACTTTCTAATCCTTCACACCCATACACGACGTCTTCATCCCATATATTTACGAACATACAAAACGGACGTCCCACATGGGCAAATGAGGGACGCCTGCGAGGGGAGTGCCAGATGGCGAGTCGGACGGATTCGGTTTGCTGCGGGTCGGACGGGTTCCGGCCTGTTGCAGGCTGAACGAGTTTCAGCCCGCTGCTGGACGGACGGGTTCCGTTCCAAGCGCTGGCACACGGCTAAGGGAGGATTCCAATGGCAGGAAGCAACGTTACGCGCCGTAGCTTCGTGAAGGGTGGCCTAGCCGCAGGCGCAATCGCCGCGCTGGCAGGCTGTGGCAAGAAGAGCGACAGCTCCA
>JBJEKW010000094.1:0-30217 GCA_051878835.1 Atopobiaceae bacterium | reverse complement strand
GCGTCCAGGCTGAGGTCGGCGAAGAGGCCGGCCTTGTAGCTGCGCAGGGCCACCAGGCCGATCATGGCGCCGTTGTCGCCGCACGCCTTCAGCGGCGGCACGGTCACGCGCACGCCCCTGCGGCCGAACTTGCGGCGGTACGCCTCGCGCAGCTGCGGGTTTGCGGCCACGCCGCCGCCCACGCAGAAGTCGGACGATCCCGTCTGCTCCACGGCCGTGATGGCCTTTGCCACCTGCACGTCGATGACCGCCGCCTCGAACGAGGCCGCCAGGTCGGGCAGGTTGATGGGGCGGCCCGCCTTGTTCTCGCCCTCGATGTAGGTGATGACCGCGGTCTTCAGGCCCGACAGGCTAAAGCGGTAGTCGCCCGAGTGCATCATGGCGCGCGGGAAGTGGATGGCCTTCTTGTTTCCCTTTGCGGCGTAGCGCGATATCACGGGACCGCCGGGGTAGCCCAGGCCCAGGGCCTTGGCCACCTTGTCGAAGGCCTCGCCCACGGCGTCGTCGATGGTGGTGCCCAGCACCTCGTAATCGCCCCAGTCGCGCACGTGCACCAGCATGGTGTTGCCGCCCGAGACCAGGCTGGCCACGAACGGCGGCTCCAGGTCGGGCGTCTGGAACAGGTTGGCAAAGAGGTGGCCCTCCAGGTGGTTCACCGCGATCAGCGGCAGGCCCGAGGCGGCGCACAGGCCCTTCGCGAAGGCCACGCCCACCACGAGCGCCCCCACCAGGCCGGGGCCGGCTGTCACGCCGACGGCGGCCAGGTCGGCGGGCTCCAGCGTGTCGCAGCCGAAGTGGCGGCCTGCCTGGGCCATGGCCTCCTCGTACACGCCCACGATGGCCTCGACGTGCTTGCGCGAGGCTATCTCGGGCACCACGCCGCCAAAGCGGGCGTGGAAGTCGATGGAGGTTGCCACCACGTTGGCCAGGACCTGGCCCTCCCCGTCCACTACCGCCATGGCCGTCTCGTCGCAGGACGACTCGATCGAGAGAATCAGCGGGCTCGCGGCGGCGATGGCCGCAGACTGCTGGGCCGTGCGGGGAGCCGCCTGGATGGGCCAGGGACGGATGGAGGCGTGGGGCTCGGGGTGCTGGCGCACCAGGGCGCTGTCGACCATCAGGGGCAGCGTGGCGCGCATGATGAGCGCGTCGGCGCCACCCGGGTAGTAACCGGGCCTGCGGCCCACCTGCTGGAAGCCCAGGCGACGGTACAGCGCCAGCGCTGGGTCGTTGCCATCCGCAACCTCCAGCGAGGCGGTGCTGGCGTTCAGCATCTGCGCGTCGTAGGTCACGCGCGCCAGGAGCCTGGAAGCGATGCCGCGGCGGCGATGGTCGGCGGCCACCACGACCTCGGTGATCTCGAAGTCGGAGCCCGCCAGCTGGCCGCCGGCAAAGCCCGTGATGACGCCCTGGTCGTGCGAGACCCACCAGCTGCGGCCGGGCTGAGACAGCTCGTCGTAGAACTGGTTGCACGTCCAGGGGGTGTGAGCGGAGCCCTCGTAGGCGGCCGCCTCGATCCGCGCCACCTGGTCCAGGTCGTTCACCGACATGGGGCGCACCTGCAGGTGCGCGTTGGCCAGCGCGTCGTCCACGCCGGTGATGGCCACGCTGGCGGGCTGGGCCAGGCCCAGGCGCTTGCGCTCGTTCTCCTCGGCGTCCGACAGGCGCGTGTAGATGGGCAGCACCAGGGCGGGGTCGCCGTCGCCCACGGCAGGCTGCCAGTCGGGTGCCAGGGCGCTCTCCACGAGCGCCTGGCCGGTGGGCAGCCACAGCTTTTCGTCGGCAAAGTCCTGGAAGCCCGCGCCCTCGAAGCGGCTGCGGTACTTGAACAGGCCGTTGCCCGTCAGCGTGAGCTCGTCGCGGTCGGACAGCTGGCTCCAGGCCTGGACGCAGGCGTCGGCCTTCGCCACCGTCTCGGACGCGAAGTTGCGGTGCGCGCCGGCGTCGTCCAGCACGTAGATGCCGGGGTACACCTCACCGCGCATGGCGTCGTTGGCCACGGCCAGCTTTCCGCGCACGCCCGCGTCCCAGGCCACCCAGGCCACGGCATCCAGCGTGGAGGCACCATACAGTGGCTTGCGCAGCGCGCAGGCCAGGCCCTTCGCCGTGGCGATGCCTATGCGGACGCCCGTGAACGAGCCGGGGCCGCGCCCCACCAGCACGCCGTCCACGTCAGCCATGCCCAGACCCACCTGGTCCAGGGCCTTCAGGGCGGTGTTCACCAGCTCCTCGTTGGCGTGCCTGCGGCACAGGTGGTCGCCCGTGGCCAGGACCCTGGCCGTGCCATCCTGCACGCGCACCACGGCGCATGCCAGCATGTCGGTGGAGGTGTCCAGCGCTAGAAGGACCTGCGGGCTTTGGGCACTGATGTCTATCATGGGGGGCTGCTCTTCTCGACGTGAAATTCAGACCCTGCAAGTGTAGCCCTTTGGCGCCGGAAACGCTGAGGCCGTGGGGTGGGTCCATGCCCGCCACCACGGCCTCAGCCGCGCTCATTCTGTCGTTGTGCGCCCGAGAGCGCCTGGCGTCCCGGGGCCTAGGCCTGCCGGACCGCCTGGTCCAGCTGCCGCACCAGCTGGCGCCCGCGCTCGTCGTGCGCCACCAGGCGCACCTGGCGTGGCGGCTCGACGCCCGCCTGCACGTCGTCGTCCAGGCGCGACACGTACACGTCCAGCCGCGCGGGGCCGATCTCGTCGGAGAACTGCTCGCCCCACTCTATGACGCAGGGGCCGTCGCCGCCCAGGACGTCGAACAGGCCCGTGTCCTCCAGCTGGTCGGGGTCGTCCAGGCGGTACAGGTCAAAGTGGTACAGGGGCATGGACGCGCCCTCGTACACCATCTCGATCGTGAACGTGGGGCTGGTCACGTCGTCCGCGACGCCCATGCCGGCGGCTATGCCCTTCGTCAGCTGGGTCTTTCCCGCGCCCAGGTCGCCCGTCAGCACCAGCACGTCGCCCGGCTGCAGGATGGTCCCCAGCACGCGCCCCAGGGCTATGGTGGACTCCTGCGAGTCCGAGACGAACGTGCCCTCGCCCGTGCGGCGGGGCAGCTGTGCTGCGTCAGACATGTGCTTCTCTCCTAGCTCTAGAGCTTGTTTGGGGACGCGGGGTGCGAGGCCAGCCAGTCGCCCAGCATGCGGAAGTCGTCGTCCAGGTACTGCTGCCACTCGCGATGGTACAGGGCCGCCGCCGGGTGGAACGTGGGCAGCACGGCGAAGTGGCCGGTCTGGTGCATGCGACCGCGCAGGGACGTGATGCCCGCCTCGGTGCGCAAGACGAAGTGCGCGGCGAAGTTGCCCAGGCACACGATGACGTCAGGCCACACCGAGCGTATCTGTTCGCGCAAGAAGGGCGAGCAGGCCTCGATCTCCTCAGGCCTGGGGTTGCGGTTCGAGGGCGGGCGGCACTTCACCACGTTGGCGATGTAGACGTCCTCGCGGCGCAGGTTCGCCAGGCCCAGCAGGGCGTCCAGGTTGTGGCCGGCGGCGCCCACGAAGGGCTCGCCCTGCAAATCCTCGTTCTTTCCGGGTCCCTCGCCCACGAACATGACGCGCGCGTTGGGGTTCCCCACGCCGAACACGATGTTGTGCCTGGTCTCCCACAGGGGGCACAGGTGGCAGTTACCCAGCACGTTCTGTATCTCGGCCAGCGTGACCTCCTGGGGCTTCTGGTGGTCGTGGCCGGGTATCTTCATGACGGACATAGCGCCCTCCTCAGACACAAGATAGGTGCGCTTTGCGCGGCGCCTAGACATACACCCGCTCGAGTCGCAGGCCGAAGTCGCACACGACCTCGTAGTTGATGGTGTCGCGCAGGCGGGCGATGTCGTCGGCGCCGATGTACTCGTCGCCGTCGGCGCCCATGATGGTGACCGTGTCTCCGTACCTGACGGGGCGCACGGGGCGGTCGGCGCGCACGGGGTTCACGTCCATGGCAAACATGAACTGGTCCATGCAGATGCGGCCCACCTGGCCGCAGCGCTGGCCGTTCACCAGGACGTCCATGCGGTTGGAGAGCTCGCGCGCCAGGCCGTCGGCGTAGCCGATGGGCACGGTGGCTATCTGGATGTTGGGGGTGGGCACCCTGTACGTCAGGCCATAGCCCACGCCCGTGCCCACCTCGGGCTCCACCACGCGCGTGACGCGGCCGCGCACGCTCATGGCGGGCACGAGGTCTATGCGGTCGCGCGTGCAGTCTGCGGGGTGCAGGCCGTACAGGCCAATGCCCACGCGGGCCATGTCGTAGTCCAGCTCGGGGTACAGCACCGTGGCAGGCGTGTTGTCGCAGTGGACGAGCCCGCATTCCAGGCCGGCATCCTTTATGGAGCGCACGGCCTTGGCGAAGTGGTCAGACTGAGCCTTGAAGTCCCAGTCGCCGGGGACGTCCGCCGTAGCGAAGTGGGTGAACATACCGGCGCACTGCAGGCCGCGGTGGAAGTCGATGGAGCGCCTGAACTCGAGCGCGTCCTTCCAGTTGACGCCGATGCGGGTCATGCCCGTGTCGACGGCCAGGTGGTAGCGGGCGACGCTGCCGCTGGATGCCGCGCACTCGCCCAGGGCCAGTGCGAACTCCTGCGTGTACACCGAGGGCATGATGTCGTAGTCGACCAGCGTGCGCACGCTGTCGATGGGGGGCTCGGACAGCAGGAGGATGGGCTCCTGGATGCCGGCGTTGCGCAGCTGGACGCCCTCGTTCACGGTGGCGACCGCAAACTGGTCGGCGCCGGAGCGGCGCATCACCTGGGCGCAGCGCACCGCGCCGTGACCGTAGGCGTCGGCCTTTACGACGCACATCATCTTTACGCCACGGCGTATGCAGCGGCGAAACGCCGCGGTGTTCTGCCTGATGGCGTCGAGGTCGATCTCGACCCACGCCCACCGCGTGCTGGGATAGAGCGGCTGTGACATCCTTCTACACCTCGAGGAATCGGTATGCTATTCTGCCTCGGCCTGGGGGCCGTCGTCGGGAAGCGACGCCTGCTCCTCCACCGCATCGGTGGCCAGACCGACCGCATCGATTATATCGGTGGCCATGACTCCGCGCGAACCGTACTTGCGCGCGGCAATCTGGCCGGCCTGACCGTGTATCTCGCACGCGAGCGAGCACAGCAGGGGCAGGCTGTCGTTCTCCAGCTGGCCGGCGGTCTTTGCCAGGCAGGCGCCCATGATGCCGGACAGCACGTCGCCGGAGCCGGCCGTGGCCAGCGCCACGGGGCCGGGCTTGGGCAGAAGCGCCGCCTCGACGCCCACGCAGGCCGTTGCGGTGCCCTTGGCGACGACGCACACCTCGCTGCCGCCGTCGGCCCACACGATGCGCCGCGCCGCCTCCATGGCGGCCGTCAGCGAGTCGGGCGGGGTGTCCTGCAGGCCCACGAGCCTGCCCAGCTCGCGGCGGTGCGGCGTCAGCACCACGGGGGCGCTGC
The DNA here is from genome assembly GCA_051878835.1 of Atopobiaceae bacterium. Classification (GTDB taxonomy): domain Bacteria; phylum Actinomycetota; class Coriobacteriia; order Coriobacteriales; family Atopobiaceae; genus Olsenella_K. The sequence goes on along the minus strand of JBJEKW010000094.1, from coordinate 24,796 downwards.
GACGCAGGAGCTCGGGGAAGCTGTCCAGGCGGTTCGACGTCCAGCGGGCTATGCAGTTGAGGGCGTCGGCGTCTATGACCAGCGGCACGTCGCACTGCAGAAGTCCCGAGACCACCGACATGGTGGAGGCGTTCACGGTCATGCCCGGCCCCACCACGACGGCGGAGCACCTCTGGGCCACCTTCTGGATGGGCTCGCGGGCATCCGCCGAGAAGGCACCCGTCTGGGGGTCGGCGGGCATGCCCAGCACCGGGATCTCCAGCAGGTGGCCTTGGGCCACGCCAACCACGGGCTCGGGCACGGCCAGCATGACGTAGCCGGCACCGGCGCGGGCTGCGGCACGGGCCGCCATGATGGGGGCGCCGGCATAGCGCACGGAGCCTCCCACCACGAGCACCGAGCCACGCGTGTACTTGTCGACCGCCAGGGTGGGAGGTGCCAGCACCTCCAGGTAGTCGGCTGCCTCGGCGCGCCAGGCCACGGGGTCGGCCTCGACGACCACGCGCTCGGTCTGCTCGGCCAGGGGTGCCACGATGATCTCGCCGCACAGGTCGCGGCCGTCGTCGGCCAGAAGGCCCGGCTTCAGGCACAGCATGGTCACCGTGACGTCGGCCAGGACGCTCTGCGCGGGCGCGTGTCCCGTCTGGGCCGAAAGGCCGCTGGGGACGTCGACGGAGACCACCTGCGCGCTGGAGTGGTTCAGCACGTCGATCCAGATGTCGAAGGGGGCCTTGGGCTCGCCATGGAAGCCCGTGCCCAGCATGGCGTCCACCACCACGTCGGAGGCGTCCAGCATCTGCTCCAGGCGGTCGCGCGGCGGCGCCACCACCACGTCCACGCCGGAGGCTATGGCACTGGCGGCCACCATGCGGGCGAGGTCGCTCTTTATCTCGCCCGCCTGCAGGGGCGTGACGACGGTGGCCGAGACGCCCTTGCGGTGCAGCACCTCGGCGCAGACCCAGCCGTCGCCGCCGTTGTTGCCAAAGCCCGCCAGCACGAGCACGTGCGAGACGTCGCCCATCTGCTGGACCTGCTGCGCGGTGGCGGCACCTGCGCGGCGCATGAGCTCCGCCAGGCTGACGCCCTCCCCCACCAGAGCCTGCTCGGCTTGGCGCACGTCCTCGACGTTCAGTACCGGCTGCATCGCCCTCACTCCTCAGCGGCCCGCGGCGGCGGGCCAATCGTACGCGCACCCGCGGGCTCTCGCCCGACGGCGTGCCGCTATTTCTGGTCTTCCCTGCGTTCCAGCTCGTCCAGAACCGAGCGTGCCTGTCGGAAGGTGGCGCGCAGCTCGGCCTTCGGGTCGGGCTTGCGCTCCTGGCGGGGGCGCGACTCCTGCGTCATCGCCACGGCGTTGGCCACCGCGACGTCACCCGTGAACGACAGCGACAGCGCTATCTCCTGCACGCCACGCTGCTGCGCCAGCTGCTGAGCCCTGCCCGACAGGTTCGCGCGCGGCCGCTCTCCCGGCACGCTGGAAACCGTCACATCGAGGATACACGCACCGTCGGCCGGCGTCGCCCCCAAAGCGCGCAAAACGGCCCCACGCGCCGCCATGCGCTCGGCAAAGTGTCGCGCGGGCCTGTCCGTATGCTCGCAGAACTGTATTTCTTCCGGGCTGAACACCTTCTGCAGAAAACGCGGATGGCGACGCATGACGCGCTCCATCCGCGATATCTCCAGCATGTCCACGCCCACTCCGGCCTGGGCCACGCCTACTCCACCGTGACCGACTTGGCCAGGTTGCGCGGCTTGTCGACGTCGCAGCCGCGGGCGCGGGCGACGTAGCGGGCCAGGATCTGCAGGTGCACGACGGCCACGATGGGCACCAGAAGCTCGTCGGGCACGGGAGGCACCCACAGCACGTGCTGGCACAGCTTTGCCACGGACTCGTCGCCGTCGGTCGCCACGGCGATGACCTGGGCGCCGCGGGCGATGCACTCCTCGATGTTGCTGAGGGTCTTGTCGTGCACGTGGTCCGCGGGCACGATGGCCACCACGGGGAAGCCCGGCTCCAGCAGCGCGATGGGGCCATGCTTCATCTCGCCGGCGGGATACGCCTCGGCGTGGAGGTAGCTGATCTCCTTCAGCTTGAGAGCGCCCTCGTAGGCGGTGGTGGAGTTGACGCCGCGGCCCAGGAACAGCGCGGAGTGGGCGTTGCGGAACAGCTTTGCCGCCTGCTGGTCCTGCCAGCTGCGCTTCAGCACCTCGCGGATGAGGTCGGGAATCTGCTGCAGGTCGCGGTAGTGGCGCTCGACCTCCTGCTGGTCCATGGAGCCGTTTGCCTGCGCCAGGCGCAGTGCCAGCAGCACGGCCGCCACCATCTGGGCGGTGTAGGCCTTCGTGGAGGCCACGCACACCTCGGGGCCGGCCTGGATGTACATCGTGCCGTCAGACTCGCGCGCCGCGGAGGAGCCCAGCACGTTCGTGATGGCAAAGACCTTGCAGCCCATGCCTTTCATGCGCCTGGCGGCGGTCAGGGTGTCGGCGGTCTCGCCGGACTGGGTGATGATGACGCACAGCGTGTGCGGGGTCACCAGCACCTCGTCCTCGTAGTTGAACTCGGAGGCGTACTCGCAGAAAACCGGGATCTTTGCCCAGTCCTGGATGATGGTCTTTGCGATGAGGCCCACGTGGTAGGACGTGCCGCAGGCGATGACAAAGATGCGGTCGATCTGCGCCAGGTCCTTGTTGCCCATCTTTAGCTCGTCCAGCTCGATGCCGTGCTGGCCCAGGCGGTTCTTCAGCAGGCGCTCGATGGCCTCGGGCTGCTCGGAGATCTCCTTCGCCATGAAGTCGGCGTAGCCGCCCAGCGTGGCCGCGGAGGCGTCCCAGTCGATGTCGATGGTGTCGGGGTGGTGGACCTCCTCGTCCTCGTGGTCGTACACCTTCACGGAGCCGTCGGGGGTCAGCAGCGCGATGTCGTAGTCGTTCAGCTGGATGACGTGGGAGGTCACCGAGGCCAGCGGCATGACGTCGGAAGCGGCGTAGGCGCCGTCGGGCGTGGAGGCCACCACCAGCGGCGAGCCCTTGCGCGTGACGACCAGCTGGCCGGGCACGTCGGCGCAGATGCACGCCAGCGCCCAGGAGCCCTGCAGGCGCTCCGTGGCCACGCGCACGGCCTCGACCAGGTTGCCGCGGGCGGCACCGTTCCACGCCTCCTCGATCAGGTGGGCGATGACCTCGGAGTCGGTGTCGCTCTTGAACTCGTGGCCGCGCTCCATGAGGTAGCGCTTCAGCTCGAGGTAGTTCTCGATGATGCCGTTGTGCACGATGGCGATGCGGCCCGAGCAGTCGGTGTGCGGGTGCGCGTTGCGGTCGGTGGGGGCGCCGTGCGTCGCCCAGCGGGTGTGGCCGATGCCGCAGGTGCCCACCAGGTTCGCGGCCTCGCAGCGCTCGGCCAGCGTGCGCACGCGGCCCGCGCACTTCACGCCGTGCAGGTTGCCCGAGGGCGAGACGACCTCGACGCCCGCGGAGTCGTAGCCGCGGTACTCCAGGGTCTGGAGCCCGTCAAGCAGAAACTTTACGGCCTGGTTCTTTCCGGTGTATCCGACGACGCCGCACATGGAGTCCTCCTCGTCGTAGAGCACGCGCCCGCCGTCCGGGCGGCCGCGCGACAATTGGGGCGTACATGAATGCAGATTGTAGCAGCGTTTGGAGTCACTGGCGAAACGGCACATCATGTGCGCATTCCGCCAACTCCTCCCTCGCGGGCCAAGTCGCAGCCCAACCAAACGTCACAACGTCTACCAGCAGTTTCTTAGACCTTCACGGACAAGAAGAACATTCGTGCTCGCCATGTTCTTCTTGCAAAACTGCGGAAACGCTTTCGAAACAGCGCCAAGATTCGTCGTTTCGCCAACGTTGTTACCGCTGGGAGGCAGAGGTGGGGCCACTACTCCTTGAACGGCTCCAGCGCCTTCAGCACGATGGCGTTGGCCTGGGAGCACAGCTCCTCCTCGGGGGCCTCGGCCAGCACGCGGATCAGGGGCTCGGTGCCGGAGGCGCGCACGAGCACGCGGCCGTTGCCCTCCAGGAACTCCTCGGCCTTCTGGACGGCCTCCTGCACCTCGGGGGCCTCCATGACGGCGTCCTTGTTGGCCACGCGGACGTTCACCAGCTGCTGCGGGTACAGCTTCACGGGACGCGTCAGCTCGGACAGCTTCTCGCGCTCGGCGCGCAGCACCTCCATGATGCGCAGGCTGGTCATGATGCCGTCGCCGGTCTTCTCGAGGTCGCCAAAGATGATGTGGCCGGACTGCTCGCCGCCCAGCGTGTAGCCGTTCTCCATCATGCAGGCCCACACGTTCTTGTCGCCCACGGCGGTCTTCTGGTACGAGAGGCCCGCGGCCTCGAGCGCCTTGAAGAAGCCGAAGTTGCTCATGACCGTGGGAACGACCGTGTTCTTGGCCAGACGGCCGTGCTTGGCCATGTAGGTGCCGCACACGTACAGGATGAGGTCGCCGTCGACCACGCGGCCGCGCTCGTCCACGGCCAGGCAGCGGTCGGCGTCGCCGTCGTAGGCAAAGCCCACGTCCAGGCCGTTGCGCACGACGAAGTCCTGCAGGCGCTGGATGTGGGTGCTGCCGCAGTCGACGTTGATGTTGAAGCCGTTGGGGGCGTTGTTGATGACGTGGGTCTCGGCGCCCATGGCGTCGAAGACCGGGCGCGCCACGCTGGAGGCCGAGCCGTTGGCGCAGTCCAGGCCCACCTTCACGCCCTGCATGCTGAAGCCGCACGACGAGATCAGACGCGCGATGTAGCGGTTGCGGCCCTCCATGTAGTCCACGGTGCAGCCGATGGCGTCGCCCGTGGCCAGGGGCACCTCCATCTGGCCGTCGATGTAGGCCTCGACCTGCTCGAGGACGTCCTCGTCCATCTTGTAGCCTTCGGCGTTCACCAGCTTGATGCCGTTGTCGGTGTAGGGGTTGTGCGACGCGGTGATCATGATGCCGCAGTCGAAGCCGCCGTCGATGACCTCGTACGAGACGCCGGGGGTCGGGATGACGTGCAGCATGTAGGCGTCGGCGCCGGAGGCCACGAGGCCCGACACCAGGGCGCTCTCGAACATGTAGCTGGAGCGGCGCGTGTCCTTGCCCAGGATGACGCGGGCCTTCTTTCCCTGGCGAGCGCCGTAGTACCAGCCCACGAACCGGCCGATCTTGTACGCGTGCTCGACGTTTAGGCCCTCGTTGGCCCTGCCGCGAAAGCCGTCGGTGCCAAAGTACTTCATGCTGTTCTCCTTCACGTGGCGCAGTCACGCATACGTATGACGTGCGCAGGCAAGCTGTCGTGCCGCTAACAGACCTATTATTCCGCACGCGCGGGGGGCATAGCCAATACACCATAAAAAAGCCCCGCCAGGCGGAGCCAGGCGGGGCTGAAGGGGCAATGCTCGGAAGAACTAGCGCTTCGAGAACTGCGGACGCTTGCGGGCCTTCTTCAGGCCGTACTTCTTGCGCTCGACGGCGCGGGCGTCGCGGGTCAGGAAACCGGCCTTCTTCAGATCGGCGCGATAGTCGCCGGCCTGCAGCAGGGCGCGGGCGATGCCCAGGCGGATGGCGCCGGACTGGCCGTTGATGCCGCCGCCGTCGCAGTTGGCGTAGACGTCGAAGTGATCGACGGTGTCGGTCACGCGGAAGGGTGCAGTGGCGTTGTCGACGAGCTGCTGACGGCCAAAGTACTGGGCGGCGTCGCGGCCGTTGACGATGATCTTGCCGGTGCCGGGGACCAGGCGCACGCGCGCGGTGGCCTCCTTACGACGGCCGGTACCGGTGTAAACAGCGGAGTTGTCAGCCATCGGTTAAGCCTCCAGATCGATCTTGACGGGGTTCTGAGCGGTGTGCGGGTGCTCGGGGCCAGCGTAGACCTTGAGCTTGGTGAACTGCTTGCGACCAAGGGTCGAGTTAGGCAGCATGCCCTTGACGGCGTGCTCGATGACACGCTCGGGGTGCTTGGCCATGGCCTCCTTGAAGGACTCGAACTTCAGGCCACCCAGGTAGCCAGAGTAGCGCCAATAGGACTTGGAATCGGCCTTGTTGCCGGTGAGGACGACCTTGTCGGCGTTGATGACGACCACGAAGTCACCGGTGTCGGCGTTGGGCGTGTACTGGGGCTTGTTCTTGCCGCGAAGAATCATGGCAACCTGCGTTGCCAGACGGCCGAGGGTGGCGCCATCGGCGTCAACGAGCACCCACTTGCGCTCGACCTCGCCAGCCTTGGCGTAATGAGTCGACTTCTTCACTTGACTCCTCCAACTAAACTTTGTCCGCTGACGACCGCTGGACCGATCGTCGATGCTTTTAACTAAACTATCAGAGATTACGGGGCTCTGTGTGAGCAAAAGCCTTGAAATTATACAGCCTGATTGCCCCTTTGGCCACGTATTTCTAGCAAAGAAAGCCCTTCTCACTTGGCCTTCACAAACGTGCGCCAGGCAAGAAGGGCTAACGGGATTGCGCGCAAGATCTGCGTGGCCGAGGTCGGCGGAGGGTCGCCCGGCTAGCGGTCCTTGAGCCGTGCGGCGGCCGGCTGGCTGTCGTCCGGCTGTCCGGAGGCATCGAGCGAGCCGTCCTGCACGAAGCGCCGAATCTGGTCCAGGCGCGCCTGCGCCTGCTGGCGGCCGTCGATGTAGAGGGCCAAAAGCGGCCCGCCCTCGCGCTCGGCCGTCGACACCTCGACGGGCTTCGACGGGGCGAACACCAGCGCCCGGCCCTGGCTCTCGAGGTCCCAGATGTGCTGGCGCTGCTGGTTGTAGCGCTGAGCGCGGGTGCGCAGCGCCTCGAGGTAGTAGGGGTACTCGTCGTAGCGGTGCGAGCGCACGGCCAGGCGCTCCGTGGCGCCGTCCTTGACGTAGCTGCGATGCTGCGTCAGCACCACGAGCGCCCGCGAGGCAGGCTGGTAGCCCTCGGGCGCGCCGCCGCGCTGGCCCAGGGCCACCTCCACCGGCACGGAGTCGGTGGTGCCTCCGTCCAGGTAGCGGTGCCCGTCCAGCTGCACCATCCTGGACACCAAAGGCAGCGACGCCGAAGCCTGGATGCGCTGCACGTCGTCCGGCAGGCACCTGACCTGCAGGTACGCCGGGGCGCCGAAGACGACGTCGGTGGCGACGCAGTACATGGGCAAGGGGTTGCGGTTGAACGTCCGCACGTCGCAGGGGTCCAGGCTGTCCTGCACCTCGTGGTACAGGAAGTCGCCGCCCGTGAAGTTGCCCGTCCGCGCCAACGACCTGAACGACATCATCCTGGGGTCGTCGCGGAAGGCCAGCATGACGCGGATGGTGCGGCCCGGCTGGTGCGACTTGAACCCCGTGGCGTTCAGTGCACCCGCGGAGGTGCCCCAGACGCTCTGGAAGCCGTAGACGCCGTTCTCCATGAGGACGTCCAGGATGCCCGCCGTGAACACTCCGCGGTATCCGCCACCCTCCAGCACGAGGGCGCAGCCCCCGTTTGCGACCTGTGTGTCTGCAGCCATGTCTGGACCTCCCACGTGTGCGCCCGGCGTCCGCCGGAAAAGCCGAACGAAGCCATTATCCCCAAAGCGCACGCGAACCAACCCACGCGGTCCGTCGGCGCCGTCACCAAATGCCCACACGCCCGCAGGTATAGCGCCGTGGGGTCGGGGGTATACTCAGCATCGTTGACAATCGCATGGTGGCCATTTGGCCCCCTGTAGCTGGGGGCGACTGGTTTCGACAGGGCAAGTCTGAGATGGGAAGCAAGCCGTGGTCGTCTCTCCACGTAAAACAGGGACACCGTCAAATTTAATTGACAACAATTCTTCTTATGAGCCTCTGGCTCTTGCTGCTTAGTTCTAACTAACCAGCACGCCAATCCGGTGGTCTCCCCTGCCGCCGGTGCGGTGTCATCTTAGGGGGATGCACGCGCGGACGTTATCGGTATGCCGCGCGCCAAGACCGAACCGGTTAGGACGCCGAGCGCGGGTCGCCAGGTGCGACGCGTCCGAAACCCAACTGGCAACTGAGCTTGGAGAAACCCATCAGGGAGTTGTTTTGGACCGGAGTTCGATTCTCCGCGCCTCCACCATGTGCACCCAGCCCCGCCGCGTGGCGACTCGCGCGGCGGGGCTTTTTTTGTGCGGAAAGCGGCAGCCGGCCAGCAGCAACCCCACCTCCCAGCGCAGGCCCTTCTCCGGCGACAAGCCCTTCTTGCACGAAAAAGGCCCCCGGGACGCATCCCGGGGGCCTTCGCGTCGCCTGCGCGATTGCGAGGAACTACTCCTCGACGAGCTCGAACATGTCGGGGCCGACGCCGCACACGGGGCAGACGTAGTCCTCGGGCAGCTCGGGGGTGTCCACCGTTACCTCGTAGCCGCACACGGTGCAACGGAACGTGTAGGTCTTCTTCTCCTCTGCCATGCTGATCCTCTCCTTTGCTGTTAAGAATCTTTCCCATAAGGGATGACATCATAGTAGCAAACGCTAGCCAACGTACGAAGACGCCTTCGGCGGGGTCTTTCCCTTCAGAACGGTGTGGTAGTACTCGTAGGTCATGGGATGCGCGTCGGACAGCACCTTGGCGTCCTCGACCTGCCCCACGAAGATCACGTGCGTCCCCACGTCCAGCTTCTGGACCACGCGGCAGGCCACCATGCTGGCAGCCGCCTGGGTGGTGTACGGGTCGCCCAGGGACGTGCGCTCGGTCGGCACGCCGTCGAACTTGTCGAAGTTCGCGGACGTCCTGAAGCCGAAGCGACCCACGTACAGCATGTCGGCCTCCTCGGTGACCACGGTCAGCGCGAAGTGGCCGGCGCGCTCGATGACGCCCTCGGTGTGGTTTTGCTTGTTTACCACGACCTCCACCTGCAGCGGGTCCGACGTCAGCTGAAGGCCGGTGTTGACGATGCAGGCGCCCACGTCCTCCCCGTCCTGCGCGGAAACGACGTAGAGCCCCGACTGGAACTTGAACAGTGCACGAGCGTCCATGGTTGCCCCTAACCTCGCGACCTCTCCTTCAGAGCCCTTTGGATGTCCCTCTGGGCCTGTCGCTGCGCCATGTCCTGGCGCTTGTCGTAGAGCTTTTTACCACGTCCGAGGCCGATTGCCAGCTTTACTCGGTTACTCTCATCGAAGTACAGCTCCAACGGCACCAGGGCCAGGCCCTTGGCCTGCAGCTTCTGGCTGAGGTAGCGTATCTGGCGCTTGTGCAGCAAAAGCTTGCGGCGGCGGTCGGGGTCCACGTTCCAGATGCTGCCGTTGGAGTACGGGTGCATGTGAACGCCGACCAGCCACACCTCGCCGCCCCTGACCTGGCAGAACGAGTCGGTGATCTGGCAGCCGCGCTCGCGCAGGCTCCTGACCTCGGTGCCGGTCAGCACGAGGCCGGCCTCGAACGTCTCGTCGATGAAGTAGGCGTGGTGGGCCGAGCGGTTGCGCGCGATGGTCTTCTTTTGGCGCTTAGGCATGGCGGCCCTCCCCCTGCGCGGGAGTGTCCGTGTCCTGGCCGTCAGACGGCGCGTCGGGGCCCTCGGAGGGCTCGTCGTCCACTTCCCGCAGCGCCTTCAGCAGCGCCATGGACGCGGGCTCGCCTATGAGGTCGCGCGAGCGCAGCGTAAAGCGGGCGGCGTCCTCCTTGTTTCCCTGCTGGGCCTCGTCGAGGGCGCACTGCAGCAGGCAGATGGCGATCTCGGCGTTGGCGCCGTACGGCAGCCCCTCGGCCGAGAGGGCATCTGCCGCCTCCTGGTCGCTCAGGCTGTCGGGGTCGCGCGGCGTGCCCTTGGCCAGGTCCAGGGCAGCGGAAAGCGAGGAGTCGCTGACCTGGAAGCTGCGCGCGGCGCGCAGGGCGGCTGCGGAGGCCTGTGTCTTTCCCTGCTTCTGGAACCAGTTCGAGAAGACCAGGAAAGCCCGCACCAGGTGCTCGGGGTGGCTGGCGCGCTCGAACACGGAGTAGGTCAGCGCCAGGTACTCGTCCTCGTTGTCTGCGGCGTGGTACAAATCCGCCAGGTTCAGGCGGGCGGCGCAGTCCATGGGGTTCCAGCGGACGGCCTGGCGCAGCGCCTCCAGCGCGCCCTGGTAGTCGCTGGTCATGACGTCGGCGCGGGCGAGGTCGTTGTACAGGCGGTTCAGCGGCTCGCCAACGTCGTACAGCGTGCGCGGGTCCTTCTCGACCCTGACGTAGGCCAGGTAGTCAAACGGCGTCGGAAAGCTGAAGAACTGCTGGTCGGAGGTGGTGGGGCAGTTTGCGTCCACGTAGGCCTCGGCGTCGGAGGCGCGGCGCTGCAGGAGCTCCTGCGCCATCTGGGCCTGGTCCTGCAGAAGCAGGCCCTCCGCGCGCTCGAGGTCCTCGGTCAGGATGGTGTTCGGCTGTTGCAATTCAAGACCTCCCGCGAGGAAACCCCCGCAAAGTGAGTGTGAGCAAATGGGCGGCGACGCAGGCGCGTCTGCCGCCATCTGCTAAGCATACCCATTCGCGGGGCTCTCGTTGCGCGGCGCCCCTAGCGCCCTGCGCGGGGAGCCGACGCCAGCTCGAAGTCGATCTGGCCGCGCGACGGGTTCGCGTCGGTCACGCGCACCGCGACGCGCTTGCCCAGGTGCCAGACCCTGCCTGACGACTCGCCCGTCAGGGTCATCCTGTCGGCGTCGAAGCGGCACCACCCCTCGCCCAGCGCGCGCGTGGGCAGAAGCCCCTCGGCGCAGGTGTCGTCCAGCATGACGAAGAGCCCGAAGCGCTCGACCCCCACCACGATGCCCGAGAAGGACTGTCCGATCTTCCCGGCGTACAGCTGGGCCATCTTGCACTTCTGGGAGGCGCGCGACGCGGAGTCGGCCACGCGCTCGCGCTCCGAGCAGTCGCGGCATATCTGGGGCAGCCTGGCCTCTACCTGACGCTGCTCGCGAGAGCCCGCCTGGCCGGCCAGCATGGCCTTCAGCGCCCGGTGCACCACGTCGTCGGGATAGCGGCGAATGGGCGAGGTGAAGTGGCAGTACGCCCGCGCGCCCAGAGCGTAGTGGCCCTGGTTGTGCGGCAAGTATATGGCGCGCTTCTGGGCGCGCAGCAGAAGCGCGTTGGCGAGGTACTCCTCGGACGTGCCGCGCACCCGGTCCAGGACCTGCTGGATCGCGTGGGGGTCTCCGGCCACGAGCCGGTCTGCCTCGTCCGCGTGCAGCGCGTCCAGCTCCATGAGCACGCCCACGCACGAGCGCAGGTCGTCCGGGGCGGGAGACTCGTGCACGCGATATGCCGCCGGCCAGTCCCTCTGGGCCAGCATGGCGGCCACCGCCTCGTTCGCCATGAGCATGGCCTCCTCTATGAGGGAGGTGGCACGGGTCTTCTGGCGCACCACGACCCCCGTGGGGGTGCCGTCCTGGTCCAGGGTGACCTTGGCCTCCTTCGTGTCGAAGTCCACCGCCCCGCGCTCCCGGCGCACGCGCTGGCGCAGCCGGGCCACCTCGTCCAGCACGCGCAGCTCCTGCGCCACGGATCTGGCCACACCGGCGTCCGCCGCCAGCTGGCCCTCGTCGGCGCTGCCCACCAGGAAGCGCTCGACCGTGTCGTAGTCCAGCCGGGCCTTCGAGCGGATGGCGGACTTGGCCGCCTTGGCGGAGCGCACGTTGCCGTGGGAGTCCAGCGCCAGGCTGACGCTCATGCACAGCCTGTCCTCGTTCGGGACGAGCGAGCACACGTCGTTGCACAGGTGCTCGGGCAGCATGGGCAGCACCCGGTCTGCCAGGTAGACCGAGCACGTGCGCCTGCGGGCCTCGAGGTCCGCAGGCCCGCCCCAGGGCAGGTAGTGCGTCACGTCGGCGATGTGCACGCCCACCTCGTAGCCGTCGTCGGTCCTGCGGGCGCTCACGGCGTCGTCGAAGTCTCGCGCGTCGGTGGGGTCCACCGTGACGCAGCACTCCTGGCGCAGGTCCACGCGGGAGGGGTCTGCAGCCAGCGCGCCCTCTACGTCGGCCTGGCAGGCGTTCGCCTCGGCCAGCGCCGCGTCCGAGAACGCGGTCTCCAGGCCGAAGGAGGCTATGACGGCCTCCATGTCCATGTCGAGCTCCGTCGACGATCCCACGCGCCGGTCTATGGTGACGACGCCGGCGCTCTGCCGGGAGGGGTACTCCAGGATGCGCGCCACGACGACGTCCGCAGGCTGGACCCCCAGGCGCCGGGGGCTGTCGTCCTCGGGCAGGACAAAGAAGTCGCGCTTTATGCGGGCGTCCAGGGGAACCACGGCCCCCAGGGGATCCAGCTGGTCGTACGTGCCCAAAAACGTGTGGGTGGCCCGGTGCAGCACGCCCTGCACGTAGGCCATGCGCGTGCCCTCGCGACCCGCATGCCCGTGAGGCGCCTGCAGGGTCACCTGGACCTCGTCACCATCCATTCCCTCGCGCACGCCGCGAGGCGCCACGGGGAACTCCCCCTCGGGTGTCTGGACGAAGGCCGCGCCGGGCCTGGCCACGCGCAGCGTGCCGACGTAGGTGGCACGAGGCTTCGCGTGTACCGGATGCTGGCCGTGGCGGCGGTTGCCATGGTGCGGGCGCTTGCGTGTCATCGGATCATCTCCAAACGAAAGAAGGGCGGCGCGGCCACAGATGACCGCGTCGCCCCCATACTATCGAACCATGCGCAGGCTGGCGTAATGGCTTCTACACCTTCAGGTAGCGCCTCATGGCGATGGCCGAGCCAAACAGGCCGATGACCAGGCCAATCAGCAGCAGCGCCACGTAGGTGCGAATCATGACCGTGTCCGAGAGGCTGAAGTCCAGGAACTTCAGGGTCTCGGTCACCTGCGGCAGCAGGTACACGGAGCACACGTGCAGCACCAGTATGGCCAGAAGCGCACCGATGAGTGCCTCGATGGCGCCCTCGGCGATGAAGGGCCCGCGAATGAAGCCGTTCGAGGCGCCCACCAGGCGCTCGATGGCAATCTCGCGACGGCGAGCGCTGATGGCCAGGCGAATGGTGTTGTTGATAAAGACGAACGCCACAAAGGTCAGCATCAGCACCAGCACGATGGCGGCCACCCTGAGCCAGGACGTCACGCTGAACAGGCGCTCGACCGTCTCGCGGCCGTACTGCACGGACTGGGAGGGGTCCTCCGAGTCGTCGGCCACCTTCGCGAAGTCGGAGTCGTCCGACAGCCTGCTGGCCACCGACTCGACCTGCTGGGGGTCATCCAGCTTTATGACCAGCGAGGCCGGCACGGGGTTCTCGCCGTCCAGGGCCTCGACCGCGTCCTCGGCGTTGCGGTTGCTCATGGTGTCACGGTACTCCTGCAGGGCCTCGTCCTTGCTCTTGTACGTGACGGACTCGACGTTGTCCCAGCCCTCGACCTTTTGCTGCAGCGAGTCGACGGCCGACTGGTCGGCGCTGTCCGAGAGGAACGCCTGAATCGTGACGCGGTCCTCCACGTTGCCCACCATGCTGCTAAGAAGGGCAGAGCCCAGCACGAAGACGCCGATGACGAACAGCGAGAGGAAGATGGTGACGATGGCGCCAAGGCACGTGGACCAGTTCCTCCTGATGTGATGGCCGGCCTCGCGCATGGAATATCCGAAATTAGAGGGCACCATAGTAGCCGTAGCCTCCTCTCTCCTGGTCGCGCACCACGTGGCCGGCCTCAAGCGCGATGACGCGCTTGCGCATGGAGTCGACCATCTCGCGGTCGTGCGTGGCCATGACGACGGTGGTGCCCGTACGGTTGATTCGATCCAGCAGCTTCATGATGCCCAGCGAGATGGCGGGGTCCAGGTTTCCCGTGGGCTCGTCGCACACCAGCAGGGGCGGGCGGTTGACCATGGCCCTTGCCACCGAGACGCGCTGCTGCTCGCCTCCGGACAGCTGGTCGGGGTAGTTGTCCATCTTTTCGGCAAGGCCGACCAGGCGCAGCACCTCGGGCACCTGCGCCTTCACGACGGACTTGGGCTTGCCGATGCACTCCAGGGCGAAGGCCACGTTGCCGTAGACGGTCTTGTCGGGCAGCAGCTTGAAGTCCTGGTACACAGTGCCGATCTGGCGCCTGAGGTAGGGGACCTTCCAGTTGCGCATCTTTGTCAGGTCCTGGCCGGCCACGAGCACATGGCCCTTGGTGGCGCGCAGCTCGCGCGTCAGGAGCCTCAGCAGCGTGGACTTGCCAGAGCCGGAGTGGCCCACGACAAAGACGAACTCGCCGGGATAGATGTCCAGGGAGACGTCGTCGAGTGCGGGCTTGTTGGGCTGGGCCGGGTAGATCATTGTTACGTTTCTGAGCGAAATCGTAGGGGTGCCGGTGTGGGGCACGGCCGGAGCGTTGTCGTCTCGTAGCGAGACGTAGACGCTCTGGGAGCCAGACGTGCCGGCATTGGAGTCGTCCGATGCGGGCGCAATCTGGGTGTTGGCGGTCACGGCCTGCACGGGCCTTGCACCGGTGTCGCCGACGGCCTGCTGGGAATCAGCCTGAGCGGGCTGCTGGGACTGGGTTCCCTGGGCGCCGACCTCCTGCGGGGTCTCCGGGACCTGGCCCGAATCCTCCGCCCCCTGCCGCTCGTTGCTGCGAAAGTGGTTGGCCACAAGAGCTCCTTTTGTCTTTGCAAAACGCGGACAGTCAGGGATAGCATAGCAAAGCCCAAACCCACCCCATTGCAGCAGCGGAATACCTACACATACGAACAGGCCCCCTCGAAGCAGCTCCGAGGGGGCCTGAAAGCGGTTCGTACTTCTTGCCGCACAAGAGCTGCCAAGCCGCCAGCAAACGGGCCAAGCGGCCCGCACGGCTGGCGCGATGCGCTTGCTAGGCCTTTAGGAAGTCGCGTACCTGGGACTTTATGCCCTCGCAGTCCAGGCCGTAGTACTTCAGGAGCGTGTCGCCGTCAGCGGAGGTGCCAAAGGAGCGCAGCCCCACGAAGCGCATGGGCGTTGGGCACTTCTCGGACAGCAGCTCTGCCACCGCGGAGCCCATGCCGTTCCACACCATGTGCTCCTCCACGGTCATGACGTGGCCGGTCTTGGCGGCGGAGGCCAGGATGACCTCCTCGTCCAGCGGCTTCACCGAGAACACGTCGACCACCTCGGCGCTGATGCCCTCCTGCTCCAGCTGCCCGGCGGCGGCAAGGGTGTGGGCCAGCGTGACGCCGCAGGCGCAGATGGTCACGTCGGTGCCCTCGCGCACCACGTTGGCGAAGGGCAGGCCGCCCTTGAAGGTCTCGTCGTACACCTGGGGCACCTTGTGCCTGCCCAGACGCACGTACACGGGGCCCTCGGTCTCGGCGGCAATGCGGATGGCGGCCTTTGCGGAGCGGTAGTCCGCCGGCACCAGGACGCGCATGTTCGGCAGTCCGCGCATGAGGCCGATGTCCTCCAGCATCTGGTGCGTGGCACCGTCCTCGCCCACCGTGACGCCCGAGTGCGTCGGGCACACCTTCACGTTCAGGTTCGAGTCGCACACGGTGTTCCTGATCTGGTCGTAGCAGCGGCCCGTGCCAAAGACGGCGAACGACCCGGTGAAGGCCGTGCGGCCCGTGATGGCCAGACCGGCGGCGACGTCGATCATGTCCTGCTCGGCAATGCCCACGTCAAAGAAGCGGTCGGGGTAGGCCTTTCCCACCTTCGCGAGCGTGGTCGATCCGGCAAGGTCCGCATCAACCGCAACGATGTCCTTGCCCTCGGCAATCAGCTCCAGCAGCGTCTCGCCAAAGGCCTCGCGCGTAGCCTTGTTGGCCATGCCTATGCCTCCCTCAGAAGTCGGTCGCGTTCCTGGTCCAGAGCATCCATGGCCTGGGCGGCCAGCTCCTCGCTGGGCGCCTTGCCATGCCAGTCCACCTGGTTCTCCATGAACGGGACGCCCTTGCCCTTCACCGTGTGGCAGATGACGGCGGTGGGCTGGCCCTCGTGCTGCAGGGCCTGGCGCGTCACGTCGATGAGGGCGGCCACGTCGTGGCCGTCCGCCTCGAGCACGTTCCAGCCGAACGCGGCCAGCTTGGCGTGGATGTCGCCCAGCGAGTTGACGTCGTTCACGTTGCCGTCGATCTGCAGGTTGTTCAGGTCCAGGTACATCGTCAGGTTGTCCAGGTGGCGATGGGCGGCGTACATGAGGGCCTCCCAGTTGGAGCCCTCCTGCATCTCGCCATCACCGCAGACGCAGAACACGTGCGCAGGCTTCGAGCCCGACGCCTTGGCGTCGGCCCTCAGGCCCAGGGCGACACCCGAGCTGACCGAGAGCCCCTGCCCCAGCGAGCCGGAGCACACCTCGACGCCCGGCAGGAGCTTGCAGTCGGGATGTCCCTGGAGCCTGCTGCCCAGGTGGCGCAGCGTCGGCAGCTCCTCGTCCTTGACCCAGCCCAGCTGGTGGAAGGCCGCGTACAGCGCCGGTGCGGCATGTCCCTTCGAGAGGATCAGGTAGTCGCGCCACGGCGCCTTCGGATCCGACGGGTCGTAGTGCATGACTCCCGAGAAGTACAGCGTCGCCAGCAGGTCGGCGCATGAGAGCGACCCACCTGGGTGCCCCGACTTTGCGGCGGTGATCATGGTGATGATGTCGTGCCGCATGGCGTTGGCGATGAGCTCGATCTCGTGGACCGAGCGGGCCTCTGGCAGCGTGTCACGCTTTGTGCTCAAGGTTTCTCCCCTCTTGGTGTGCGTGCCGCCGGGAAGGCCAGGCCTTTTTTGGCCATAGCTCCCCTTTTACGGTCGTGCCAAGTGTAGCGCTCGAGAGCTCGAGCGCCACCTGTGGGATGAACTTTGTCCCAACAAACTCAGATCATGGGCACAAGAAGGGCCAGCCGGCGCTAGCCCTGCTGGCCCTGTTGGTCCTTCTGTCCCAGCGCCCAACGGTGGTAGGCAATGATGAACGGGTCGAGGTCGCCGTCCTCCAGGACGGCGTTGACGTTGCTGGTCTCGACACCGGTGCGCGTGTCCTTCACGAGCTGGAAGGGATAGAGCACGTAGTTCCTGATCTGGTTGCCGAAGGAGATCTCTCGCTTTGGCCCGCGCAGCTCGTCCAGCTCGGCGTCTCGGCGCGCCTTCTCGAGCTCGTACAGCCGGCTCTTCAGAATCTGCATCGCGATGGCCTTGTTCTGCAGCTGGCTGCGCTCGTTCTGGCAGGTCACCACGATTCCCGTGGGCAGGTGCGTGATCCTGACGGCGGAGTCCGTGGTGTTGACGCCCTGGCCGCCCGGCCCGGACGAGTGGTACACGTCTACGCGCAGGTCGGACGGGTCTATCTGCACCTCTATGTCGTCCGGTAGCACGGGCAGCACCTCCACGCCGGCAAACGTGGTCTGCCTGCGCTTCTTTGCGTCGGTGGGCGAGATGCGCACCAGGCGGTGCACTCCCTGCTCTGCCCTCAGCATGCCGTAGGCGTTCTTCCCCGAGACGGTGAAGGTGGCGCGGTCGATGCCTATGACCTCTGCGGCCGGCGCGTCGTTCACGGTGACCTTCCAGCCGCGCCGGTCGCAGTAGCGCAGGTACATGCGGAACAGCATGCTGCACCAGTCCTGCGCCTCAAGCCCGCCCTGGCCCGGGGTTATGGTGACGATGGCGTCACCGTGGTCCAGGTCGTCCACGAACCAGCTGGACAGCTCCAGCTCGGTCAGGTCGGAGGACAGCTTGTCGCACAGGGAGCGCGCCTCGGCCATGAGGTCGGCGTCGCCCGTCTCTGTACCCAGCTCGAACGCGGTCTTTGCGTCATCCAGCCTCGAGCGGGCCGACTCCAGCCCAGCCACGTCCTCCTTTGCCCGCGTCAGCTGCTCCATGACCTTGCTGGCGTGCTCGGCGTCGTCCCAGAAGCCCGGAGCGGCGCTGGCCTCCTCCAGCACCTTCACGTCCACGCGACGCTGGTCCAGGTGGAGGTAGCCCTCCACCTGGTGCAGGCGCTTCTGCAGCTGGTCCAGCTCCTCTGTGGTTACCTCTGCCATCTAGCGGTTCCTGCCGTGGCAGTACTTGAACTTCTTGCCCGAGCCGCAGGGGCAGGGGTCGTTGCGGCCCACGCCCACGAACGGGTCGGGGTCGTCCGCCTTGCGATACGTGCGGCCCTTCTCGGGAGCGGGAGCCTTCGTGGCCTGTCCAGTGCTCTGCATGGGAGCCACGCGGTCGGCAAGCGAACCGACAGGGCGGTCGTCGCTCTGGTCGCCGTCCACGTCGGAGGGTCCCGTGTAGCGAGCGCCGCGCAGCTCGGCGGGCTCCTCCTCGGCCGCGGGGGGCTCGGGGCGCTTCACCATGACCTCGATGCGCAGGATGGTGCGCAGGAAGTCCTCGTACATGGTGTTCACGAGCTCGGTGAAGGCGCGGTACGCCTCGCTCTTGTACTCCACCAGCGGGTCGCGCTGACCGTAGCCGCGCAGGCCGATGCCGGTCTTCAGGTAGTCCATCTCCTGCAGGTACGCCATCCAGCGGGTGTCGATGACGCGCAGCATGACCTGGGTCGAGAGCTCGTGCATGATCTCGTCGCCGAGGGCCTTCGTCTTTTGGTCGTAGCAGTCGTTCACGAACTGGTCCACGCGCTCGACGATGTCCTCGGGGTCGTCGTCCTCCGAGATCTCGGGCAGGCCCTCCGTCTTTCCGGTGAGGTTCGAGACCCACTTCAGCAGACCCTTCGCATCCCAGTCGCTCGGGTCGACCTCTGCCGAGCAGTAGGTGCCCACCTCGCGCTCGACGGTCTCCAGCGTGACCTCGTTCACGTGGGCGGTGAGGTCCTTGCCGTCCAGGATCTTGTTGCGCTCCTCGTAGATGACCTGGCGCTGCTTGTTCATCACGTCGTCGTAGTCGAGGACGTTCTTACGCATGGCGAAGTTGATCTCCTCGATCTTTCGCTGCGCGCTCTCGACTGCCTTCGTGACCATCTTTGCCTTGATGGGCTCGTCGGCGGGCATGTCGTAGCGGATCATCATGTCCTTGATCTTGTCCATGCGGTCGCCGCCGAACTTGCGCATGAGGTCGTCCTCGAGGGACAGGTAGAACTGCGTCTCGCCGGGGTCGCCCTGGCGACCGGAGCGGCCACGCAGCTGGTTGTCGATGCGTCGGCTCTCGTGGCGCTCGGTGCCTATGACAAACAGGCCGCCAGCGGCCAGCACGTGCTCCTTCTCCTTCTCGCACACCGCCTTGGCCTTCTGCAGCGCCGCCTGGGTCTGCTCCTTCGTGGCCTCGTCGGGATCTATGCCCTGGTTGCGCAGGAAGTCGGCAGCCATGAAGTCGGGGTTGCCGCCCAGCAGGATGTCGGTACCACGGCCGGCCATGTTCGTTGCGATGGTGACGGCGCCCTCGCGGCCAGCCTGGGCCACGATCTGCGCCTCGTACTCGTGGTACTTTGCGTTCAGGACGCTGTGCTTGATGCCACGCTTGTCCAGGAGCCTGCTGAGGCGCTCGGAGTTCTCGATCGAGACGGTGCCCACCAGGACGGGCTGACCCTTCTGGTGGCACTTCTCTATCTGGTCGACGACGGCGTTGAACTTGTGCTCGACGTCGCGATACACCAAGTCGTCGTGGTCGACGCGCTGGACCGGCTTGTTGGGAGGAATCACCTGCACGGGCAGGTTGTAGATCTCGCGGAACTCGGCGTCCTCGGTCATGGCCGTGCCCGTCATGCCCGACAGCTTGTCGTACAGGCGGAAGTAGTTCTGCAGGGTGATGGTGGCCAGCGTCTGGTTCTCCTCGCGGACGACCAGGCCTTCCTTCGCCTCGATGGCCTGGTGCAGGCCCTCGGAGTAGCGCCTGCCCTCCATGATGCGGCCGGTGAACTCGTCGACGATCTTTACCTCGCCGTCGATGACCACGTACTGCTGGTCGCGATGGAACATGTACTCCGCCTTCAGCGCCTGCTGCAGGTGGTTCACCAGCTGGCCGGACATGTCGGCGTAGATGTTGTCGATTCCCAGGCGCGACTCGATCTTCTTGAGGCCTTCGTCCGTGGCGGCGATGGTGCGCTTGGCCTCGTCGAGCTCGTAGTCGACGTCCGGAGTCAAGCCGCGCACCGCACGTGCGAAGTCGCGATACGTGCTTGCCGACTTCGTGCCCGCGCCCGAGATGATGAGGGGCGTACGCGCCTCGTCGATCAGGATGGAGTCGACCTCGTCCACGATGGCGAAGTTGTGTCCGCGCTGCACGCGCATCCCCGGCCTGGTGACCATGTTGTCACGCAGGTAGTCAAAGCCGAACTCCGAGTTCGTGCCGTACGTGACGTCTGCCTGGTACGCAGGCTTCTTCGCGCTGAGCTTCATGCCGTTCTGCAAAAGGCCGACGTTCATGCCCATGAAGCGGTAGATCTGACCCATCCAGCGGCTGTCGCGCTTTGCCAGGTAGTCGTTCACCGTGACCACGTGCACACCCTTGCCGGGAATGGCATTCAGGTAGCCCGCCAAGGTCGAGACGAGCGTCTTGCCCTCGCCGGTCTTCATCTCGGCGATGGTGCCGCGATGAAGCGCAATGCCGCCTATGAGCTGCACCCTGAAGTGGCGCAGCCCCGTCGTGCGAACGGACGCCTCCCTCACCGCGGCAAATGCCTCGGGCAGAAGGTCATCCAGCGTCTCGCCGTTGTCATAGCGCTCGCGGAACCGCTGGGTCTGCGAGCGCAGCTCGTCGTCGCTCATGGCCTTGAAGGTCGGCTCCAGGTCGTCTATCTGGTCCGCAATCTTCTCGTACTCCTTGAGCTGCTTGTCAGAGCCCATCGAGAGAAGCTTCGAAAGGAATTTTGGCATACAGTACCCTCTTGGATCGTACATCATGGGCCTGCTTGGCCCGAATAGATATAGTGACTCCCATACTTTACCAGTTACATCTGCGGAGCCGACTCTGGCGTGCCAGACAACACTGAACGTTCGGGGGTACCATCGTCGCGCGACCTAGGCACGTGGCGCAGCTGCTGCAGGCTATCCGTTCGCGCTGCCCTCTTTGGGCGCGCGCAATCGATGGTCGTCGGGGGCGTTGTCCCCCTCGCCCATCTCGTCCGTCTCTATCCTGCTGCCGCCCCCTATGGCACCGGTGCCAAACAGCTCGCGAGCAAGCAACCGAATCTCGCGCGAAGGCGGGCGGTGGCTGCACCTGACCGAGCGCACCACAAAGCCACGGTACTCGCGCTGCGCCTCGGCCGTCCTGCCCGTGGCGACCAGTGCCCTCATGAGGCAGGTCATGGCGTCCTCACGTGCGTCGTCCAGCGAGCTGGCCCTGCGTGCGAACTTGACCGCCGACAGGCGCCTGCCCAGCCGGAGCGCCGCCGTCGAACCTGCCACCATGCAGTCGACAAACGTGGACCGAAGCTGGTCTCTGCGGCTCGTGACCAGACCAAGACCGTCCGTGGCAGGTACCGCCAGGTCACCGCGGTAGAAGCTCTCCGCCTTACGGCACAGCGAGACGACCAACCTGTCGTTTCCCTCGCTGTCGAGCGCCCTGTGGGCCAGCTCCTCGAAGCGGTCGACGTCCACCGACACGATGTCTTGGTTCAGGCTCAGCGTGCGCTCTGCCCTGTTTGCCAGAACCGGTCGACTCGTCTTGCGCTTCTCCTGCCCCTTGGGAACCAGCTTGTTCCTGAGCACGCTGGTCGCCTCGTACACGCGCTGCGTTCCCGCATCATATGTCATCTCGGGCCACACCGACTCGATGGCGGCATAGCGCCTGACGCAATGGCCCGGCTGCGCGCACAGCAGCATCAGGAGGGACTTCGCGCGGCGGCGTTCCATGCCCCTGCAGTCCACCTCTTGGCCGTTCACGCGGACGCTGAGACCTCCCAGCATCATGACCTCTATACTGACGCCACGCGGCTGTGCGCCTACGTCCGAAAGGTCCCTCCTGGCCAGCTCACCCAAGGCGTTAGAGATTTCGTCCAGGGTATCCTCGTCGTCCCCAACAGGGTCACCCTTCCAGGTCATCTGGGAGAGCGCCTTCTTCCACGAGGCAGGCATGGCATGCTCGAACCTCAGAGACAGGTCTCCGCAGTCTCTTGCCAGCACATTGACTACCGACATCAGATCCGTCGGGGGCGCCAGCCTCACGCGACGTCGCGGCGCACGGTCCGGCTTGCCCGAACCAGCAGCGACGTGTGAGTCCTTCTTGTCCGCCCCAGGCGATGGCCACAGCTGAGAGAGCACGTCTACGACAGGCCCCACGTCAGGCAGGCTCTGCGCCTCCTCGCTTGCGACCCAATCGCGCAGACGCTCGCCCAAACCACAGCCGATGGCTCGACGGATAATCCGCGCACGAGCTGCCTGGGCATCCGCTCCGATAGAGAGCAGCTCCGCGTCCGCAAAATTCGCCCTGACGCAGGCGCGCATGGCTACTCCGGCACGCTGGTCAGCAATCGACTGAGCCATCAGGCAAAGTGCATGTAGCGTTCGGATGCCGCGTCTCTCGCAGTGTCGTGCCAGCACGCTCACCCTGTCGCAACTCAGCTCATAGCCCATCAGCAGCGAGACGAACTCAGGAGCGGCATCGCAGCACATCCTGCCAAGGTCCAGCCCACAACGCTCAAAGAAGGTCCTTGCCTCCATGAGACTGGCGCGATCGTGCGAGTCAGAACCACCCACCAGCGCGGCAACGCAGAAATACACCAGCTCGAGCGTCGACCCGAACACGGTCTGAGTCTCCGTATCTGAGGCCCGAAGGTGCAATAGCAGCTGGAACGAGTCAGAGTACTCGCCCAGAATCGCCCTGCGCGTTGCCTCCGCCAGGTTCTCCCACTTTATGAGCTCTCCTCCGCGCAGCATGCCCGAGAAGCCCTCCAACGGCCTCGGATCATGCCGGCGTAGGTCCTCGGTAATGGTGGCGTGCAGGTTGACTCCCTCCAGCACGTCGCGCATTCTGCCGGCCAGCAATCCCAACGTCCATGACGTCGACTGTTTTCTGTCAGTCTTCAAGGTGCAAGCATCGGTGGAAAGAAGGTCCGGCTCGCCTGGGGCTGCGGCATCCTCTGCACCCCGATTCCTTTTGGACCTCCCCACCTCTCCATCGATGGACTCCAGCAGCAGAAGCATCTCCTGCAGCTCTGCGGGATACTTCTTGCGCAGCATCTTTCGGAGCTCCGAGGTGTCCCCTGGCATCTTTCCAATGCGTTGTTCTCCTCCAGGCCACTCGTCTGCCACGACGCCAACGTTCTTCGCCTCAGAAAATACATCACGGCCGAGGCCATTCGTGAATTCGGCCATGCCGAGACCCTCGCCGCTGGCCCCAAATCCACCATCACCGCTGCTTACGATACGCAAGACCTCGCTCAGCATCGAGAATTCGCCAGCATCGAACAGTTGGTCAACGTGCTCGCATATCAGACAGCCGATGATTGCCTCGTCTTGAATCATGCTCATTATTCTGGCCGCTCGCGCAGCCCTACCCTGTTCGAACAGAACCTCGGCAACCATTCGTACCACAAGTCCGAATTCTGATTCGAAAGAGGACAACTCGTGAAAACATGTATCAAATACGTAATCGTTTGATATGCCGGCACAGCAGAATGTGCGGTCAGAGAAATCGACCCCAAACTGCGGCGCGTCAATGTCCATTCCTTCGATGCACTCCATGGCTTTCGGAGACACCACGCGGGACAAGTCTTGGAAGGTTCCCGACCCCAGCAGAAATAGGGCAAATCGAAGTTCCCGTTCCCTCTCCATGAGGTCATTCCGCAGCGAAGTGCTGACCATGGATGACATGGCCGACGAGAATCTGAGGCTGTGGTACAGCGCCTCCGAAGAAGTGGTGCCGAATGTACCGACCTCATCGCAGACCGCATTCACAAGTGCAGGAATGCCCCCGGTATGCTGCATGTCTTGGGTCCCACTCACACCAACAGCTTGCAATTTCCGCTGACGAGCAAATGCCATCTCAACGCCTGGCTCTTTGGAAAGAAGATTGACCGACCTGTAGCAATGCGATTCGGGGAACTCTTCCGCCAGTTGCATGCATTCGGGACGCAACTCAATCACAACAAAGCACCCAATGCTTAGGAGGCTCCTCAAAGCCCTCGCCTCACGTGTAACGGCAGACTCATCCGCAGGGGGCACCCCCTGGAGTAGAACCACCGATGAATTCGAGGCTCCTTCTCTTTCTTCCACATGCTTACGCACCACACGCGCTACTCTTTGTACCTCTGCGCATGAATCAGAGTGGCTATTTATAGCCAGGTTGTAAGAGAACACGGAAGCACCAATTGCATCGAGCTTTGACGCAAACGATTCGAGTTCACCAGAGACGTCCATGCAAGGCTCGGCACACAAGAACACAAGATGTTCCCTGGTCGTTATCGGACCCGAATCAGCATCAATCGTTGAATGTTCAAACGTTGCGTGCATATGCACCTTATAGAGACTCAGAAGTGAATCCAGTAGTACTTGCCTAGGAGCAGCTTTCACCGCGCAGGGTGATTCACTAGATGCGCAACTATCTGAGCTCGCAGAGTTGATACCATATGGTGGCAATGCGGACCGAGACATCATTCCTCCAATTAATGAGATATATGTAACTTTACGGATCCGTTGATGCGCGCTAGATGAATTTTAATATTCCCTATAGCTATTTCTGTCGATTACACGTTAGTACTTGAAGTGCCCTGCAAGTGATATGCCAAAGTTTTTGTGCAGCAACGTCAGTTATTAGTATAAAAAACTATTAAAAAGTACTTTGTTCCGTATTCTTCGTAATTAAGTAATGAATCGCTCTACAGAGCGTAGATCCACTACCTGGATTACAACAGTGCGTAGAAATATGCGCCAATCGACCCATATTTCTGTATCATATCTGAACACTCATAAGACAGTTCAGCTTTGTGATGGCATTGTAAACCTAATACATAGTTATGAGATTTATACTTTTTGGTATATATACATCAATAAGAGACAACTCGCGAAGTCGGCCTGCGAATTGCTCACACGTAAAGGGGAGGGGGCCCTCCCGCG
>JBJEKW010000093.1:23432-30364 GCA_051878835.1 Atopobiaceae bacterium | reverse complement strand
GCGAGGGCGTCCAGGAGGGCGCCGGGCGTGGTCTGCACCACGAGCGCGCGGCCACCGCGGTGGGCGATCTCGTCCAGGATGTGTTGCTGCGTGTCGCCGTCCAGCGTGACCTTGTCGAAGTTGAACATGACCTCGGGCAGCACCACCACGCGCCCCGTCAGGTCGCCGGGCAGCTGGGCCAGGAGGTCGCGGCTCACAATGAGGCCCGTGACGTTGACGTCGCCGCCGTAGTAGTCGTTGTGGATGGGCGTTGCCTCCACGCGCGCGTCGTCCACGCCGCACACGTTTGCCCAGGCGCGGCACAGCGTGCGCATGACGCCGAGGGCCGCCTCGCCGCACACCAGAAGCGCGCGCTCGTTTCGCTGCGCCAGGCGCTGGGTCACGCCGCGCAGCTCGTCCACGCGCGAGTCTCCGATGTCGCGCACCTCGTCCAAAAAGCTCCTCAGCATGCCGATGCCGTCGTAGAACTGCGGGTAGCCGTCGTAGGTGTCCGCGTCCGGCACGGGCAGGTCCGCGTCCAGGTAGAACTCGTCGGACAGCTGGAACCTCGTGATGCCCAGGCGCTCGCGGGCACGACGCTGGTACGGCTCTATCAGCCGCACGACGGCGCGCGACGCCTCGCGATCCTCCGAGAACGAGTGCGAGAAGTTCCTGGAGTACTTTGTGTAGCCCATGGGCACCAGCGCCAGCGACGTGACCGCGTCGTGAGCCTCGACCCAGTCCAGGGTGCGGTGCAGCTCCTCGCCGTCGTTGATGCCGGCGCACAGGACAATCTGCCCGTGCACCTCGATGCCGGCCTGGCACAGGCGCTCCAGCACGTCCATGCCGCGCTGCGCGTGGGGACCTATGAGGCTGCGGCGCACGTCGGGCGATACCGCGTGCAGCGACACGTTCATGGGCTCCAGCCGCCAGTTGATGACGCGGTCCACGTCCTCGTCGGTCATGTTCGTCAGCGTGACGAAGTTTCCCTGCAAGAAGGACAGGCGGTAGTCGTCGTCCCTCAGCGACAGCGAGGCGCGCGCGTCGTCCGGCAGCATGCGCATGAAGCAGAACTGGCACGCGTTCACGCAGGTGCGGATGCCGTCGAACAACACGTCCGTGAAGTCCACGCCCCAGTCCTGGCCAGGCTCGCGGTACAGCGTGCATGCGTACTCCTGGCCGTCCCCGGGGTCGAATACCTCAAGGTCGGCCTCGTCGTCGGAGGCGTACCAGCGCCAGTCGATGATGTCGCGGGGCACCACGCCGTTCACCTTGTCGATGCGCATGCCGGGCTCGAGGCCAGCGTCGTAGGCGGGGCTGTCCGGGTCCACGCTCTGTATCCAGGCCCCCAGCCTGCGCACCTTCGTGCTGGCGTAGTCCGCGCGCTTCTGGCGGCCGTCCGCCTGGGTTTCCTTGGACACTATTCCTCCTCGTCGCACAGGGCGCGCACGCGAGCCAGCACGGCATCTATCTGCTCGGGGGGCGTGGAGGCGCCCGCCGTGATGCCCACCTGGGCGACACCCGCGAACCACTGCGCCTGCAGCTCGTCGGCGGTCTCGATGTGGTGCGTACGCGGGCAGGCGGCGCGGCAGATGTCGGCCAAATGGGTCGTGTTGGCGGAGTTGCGCCCGCCGATGACGACCATGGCGTCGGACTCCCCCGCCAGCTGCGCCGCGGCCGCCTGGCGCTCGGAGGTGGCGTCGCAGATGGTGTTCACTACGCGGACCTCCTCGGCCATGCCCAGAAGGCGGCACACCACCTGGTCCAGGCAGGCCTTCGTCTGCGTGGTCTGCACGACCACGCCCACACGGCGGCCCACCTGCACGCCGTCCAGCTGGTCGGCGCTGTTCACAATGAGCGCGCCTGGGGCGTGCCCCGCGGTGCCCTCTACCTCGGGGTGGCCCTTCTCGCCCACCACGACGACCTGGTAGCCCTCGCGGCTGAAGCGCTCGGCGGCCATGTGGGCCTTCTTTACGTAGGGGCAGGTGGCGTCCAGCACCTTCACGCCCGACGCCGCGGCGTCGCGCTCGACCTCGGGCGTCACGCCGTGCGTGCGCAGCACCAGCGTGCTGCCGGGCTGCTGGTGGGGAGACTCCACCACGCCCACGCCCTTGGCCTCGAGCTCGGCCACGACCTGCGGGTTGTGGATCAGCGGGCCCAGCGTGTGCACCTGGGCGCCGGACTGGGCCGCCTCGCGCACCATGCGCAGCGCGCGCTCGACGCCGTAGCAGGCGCCGGCGCTCTGGGCCACGACTACCTTCGTGTCCTTTGACATTCGATCACATCTTTCCGGGGTGCTCGCTGCGAAGCTGATCGCGCAGGGCGTACACGCGGTCCATGGCTGCCTTCTCCATGGCGGTAGCCTGCTGCTTGCGGCCCTTTACGCCCAGCTCGTCGAAGCCCAGGGGCTTGCCGACCTTCAGGTACACGTTGTGGAAGCGCTTGGCGTGGCTGTGCGGCGGCGTGATGTCGCGCGCGCCCACGATGGCCATGGGCAGCACCTTGGCGCGGCCCATCTGCGCCATCACGGCAAAGCCAGCGTGCAGCTTGATGGGCTGGTCGTCGGACTTGATGCGCGTGCCCTCGGGGAAGATGAGCACGTCCTCGCCGTTCTTCAGCGCGCGCTGGGCGCGACGCACCACGTTCACGTCAGCGGTGCCGCGCTTCACGGGGATGGCTCCGGCGCGCGAGAAGGCCCACATGACCAGGGAGTTCTTGTTGAACTCGCTCTTGTAGACACAGCGCACGCGGTGGTGGTGCATCCACTCGGTGATGACCATGACCACCGGGTCCAGCATGCTGGCGTGGTTCATCACGATGACGCGGCCCGTCTGGCCGGACTTGCGCCCGCCCTCGTGCCACAGCTCGTCGGCGTCCTCGATGCGCCAGCGCCACAGCACCTTAGTGATGAACCCCACGATGTAGACGGCGATGGCCAGTGCGGCCTTTGAGGTCATGGGGAAGTCGCTCATGGGGTGGTCGAAGTAGTCGTCGAAGCTGGCGTGCGTGAAGGCGCGGATTGGGCCCTTTGCCTTCGCGGAGCGAGAAGACTTCGATATGCCGGGCTTACGAGCCGGTGCCGCCTTGGGCTCTGCGGTCGCCTTGGGCTCGGTGGCCGACTTCGAGGCGGCAGCGGGCTTCGTCTCAGATGCGGGCTTGGCCGCGGTCTCGCGCGCCTTCCGCATGAGGGCCTCTATCTGGTCCAGCTCCTGCCGCACCGTCAGCTTGGACGAGTCGATGTGCACGGCGTCCTCTGCCGCGCGCAGCGGCCCCACCTTGTGCGAGGAGTCCAGGCGGTCGCGGCGCACCAGGTCGTCCAGGATCTGCTGCTCCTGCCGCGGGTCCACCTGCGCGGACACGCCCTTGGCGGCGTCCCCGCCCTGGCGCTGCACGGCGCGGCGGTGTGCGCGGGCCTCGGGGTCTGCGGTCAGGAAGACCTTCACCTCGGCGTCGGGGAACACGACGGTGCCGATGTCGCGACCCTCGGCCACGACGTCGCCCTGCGAGCCCAGCTGGCGCTGCTGCTGCACCATGACCTCGCGCACCTGCGGGATGCCCGACACCACGGACACCTCGTGGTCCACCTGCGCGGTGCGGATGTCATCGGTGACGTCCTGGCCGTCCAGATAGACCTTCTGCCGTCCGTCCACCATGGGGCCAAACGTGATGGAGCACTCGCGCGCCACGCGCGTGGCGCCCTGGGCGTCGTCCGTGGCCACGCCCTTGCGCAGGCATGCCAGGGTGACGGCGCGATACATGGCGCCCGTGTCCAGGTAGGTCAGCCCGCAGCGCTGCGCCAGGGCGCGCGCCACCGTGGACTTGCCCGAGCCGGCAGGTCCGTCAATTGCGATTCTCATGCTGGATCACTCCCGAGATGCTCTGCGTCGTGTCGTTGCCCAGAAGGGACGGGTTCATGCTGCGCGTGATGACCTCCTGCGGGGCCAGTCCCAGCGCCGCCAGCCTGAACGTGGTGCCGTCGCAGGTCAGGACCTGGGACGACACGTTCGAGATGCTGATGTTCCAGAACGTGTCCAGCGGGGTGTCGAAGACCGCGCCCAGAAGGCCGCGCGTGAAGCCTCCGTGCGTCACGCAGGCCGTGCGGCCCGTCAGCGGTCGCAGCTCCTCCAAAAACGCCTTCGCGCGCACGCGCAGGTGCTCGAAGCTCTCGGCGCCCGGCGCGGGCATGGAGTGACCCTGGGCGTCGATGTGCCACGGGAAGGGGTAGCCCATACGCGCCACCTCGTCGAACGGCACGTCCTGGACCGAGCCAAACTCCAGCTCCTGCAGGTTCATGTGCACCTCGAACGGCACGCCCAGGCGGAAGGCCGCCTCGCGGCCGATGGCCTGGCAGCGCGACAGCGGAGAAGACCACACGCGGTCCGGGCGCCACGCCACGATGGCGTCGACGGCCTGCATCAGCTGCCGCTCGCCGGCGGGCGTCAGCTCGACGTCCTTCCTGCCCGAAAGAAAGCGCCCGGTGTTGGCCACTGTCTCGGGGTGGCGCATCACCAGGATGCGATGGTTCGTAGCTGCCATATGCTCTTCTCCCTAATGCGCGCCGCGTGGCGCGCGCAACGTCAGTCCTGCTACGGGCGGCGCGCTAGTCGTCCCCCTTTTGGCGCTGGGCCGCCGAGGCGGCTAGCCCCGCGGCCACCAGCTCCTCTATGCTACGTGTTTCAGCCGCGCTTAGCAGCCGCCAATGGCCCTGCTCCACGCCGGAGAGCGTCAGCGGCCCGAACGAGTCGCGGTGCAGGGCCAGCACCTTGTGGCCGATGGCCCCCAGCATGCGCTTGACCTGGTGCTTCCGGCCCTCCTGCACCTGGATGCCCACCACGCTGACGTCACCGCGCGCGCCCTCGGGGGCCACCGTGCGGTACAGCTCGTCGGAGGGCCCCAGGATGCTGACGCGTGCGGGCTGCGCCATGCCGTCGCGCAGGCGGATTCCGTGGCGCAGGCGGTCCAGCTGGTGCTCGGTGGGCGTTCCCTCCACCAGCGCCACGTAGTGCTTCGACACGTGGTGGGACGGGTGCAGCAGCTGGTGCGCCGCCTCGCCGTTCGTCGTGAACAGCAGAAGGCCCGTCGTGTCGCGGTCCAGCCTGCCCACGGCAAAGAGGCCCGGGTAGCGCTTCGTGGGCACGAGGTCGGCCACGCAGGGCCTGCCCTGCGGGTCGCTCATGGTGGTCACGTAGCCGGCGGGCTTGTTCAGCATCAGGTACACGGGCTTCTCGGCCAGCTCGTACGGGATGCCGTCCACCGTGACGCGGTCCACGTTGGGGTCCACCTTGAAGCCCAGCTCGGTCACGACCTCGCCGTTCACGCGCACGCGGCCCGCGGTCATGAGGTTTTCGGACCCGCGGCGGCTGGCGGCGCCGGCGCGCGCCAGGAACTTCTGCAGGCGCATGGGATAGACCACGCCGGAGTCCTGAGGGCTGGCGGGGTTCTGCGGCTTGACGCGCCCCTGCTGGTTGGCAGTCCCCTGCGGGTTGGCGGGGTTCTGCGGAGAGCCCGGGCCCCTGCGGGCGCCGGCGTCCCCTCGTCCCTGACGGCCCTGCAGGGCACCCGTACGCCTGCGATCGCTATAGCTGCTCGTCGTCCTCGCCGCCCTCCAGAAGCTCCTGCTCCTCGTCCATGTCGTCAGCCGCGTCCTGGAGCGTGCCCTCCATGCTCTGGCCCGACAGGCGCTCGCGGATGAACTGTTTGCTCTGCTCGTCGGGGGCAAAGTCCTCCAGCGGCGGCAGGTCGCCCAGCGAGCGCAGGCCGAAGCCCTCCAGGAACGCCGTCGTGGTGCCGAACAGCGTGGCCTGGTTCTCGTCCTTGCCCACGACCCTGACCAGGCCCTTCTCGCGCAGGGAGTTGATGACGCCGTCCGAGCTGACGCCGCGCACGGCGCGCACGCCCTCGCGCGAGACGGGCTGGTGGTACGCGATGACCGCCAGCGTCTCCAGCGAGGCCTGCGACAGCTTCCGGTGGTCCCACGACAGCACGTAGTCCTCCACCTGCTGGTGGTAGGCGGGATGGGTAAAGAGGCGCCACCCGCCCGCGACCTCGCGCAGCTGGAAGCCGCGGTTGGCCTGGGCGTACTCCTGGGACAGCTCCCGCAGCGCGTCGGCCGCCTCGCCGGGCGTCACGCCCAGCTGCTTTGCCAGCGTGGCCGCGCTGACGGCGTCCGTGGACACCAGAAGCAGCGCCTCGAGCGCGCCCTTCAGCGAGTCGGGCTCCAGCGGTTGCAGTTGCTGCATGCTATTCTTCCTCCCCTATGCTGGTGAGCGCCTGGTCGTCCAGGACGAACGCCGGCGCACCCGCCACGCGGGTGATGTCGATGCGCGAGAAGGGCTCCAGCTGCGTCACGCGGATGGAGCCTCGCTTGAACAGTTCCAGCATGGCCAAGAACGTGGCCACCACGGTCTCGGGCGACGTGTCGCCGGCCAGAAGCTCGTCGAAGCTGACGTGCCCCCTCGTGCGCGTGACGCGGTCCACCGAGGCCACCGTCAGGGCGACGGGCAGGCGCTTGGGGGCTATGTGCTCGGCCTCCAGCAGGAACCGGTGACGCTGTGAGTCCAGCTTCGCGCAGGCGCGGGCCAGCTGGTCCAGGGTGACGTCCTGCAGGAAGTCGGGCATGAGCCCCAGGAACTCCGGGTCGGGCCCCGCCGTGCGCGGCACCATGAGCGACTCGGCTTCGTAGCGGCTGGACAGCGCGGCCGCGGCGTTTCTGAACTGCTTGTAGCCTATGAGTCGCTGGATCAGGACCTCGCGCGCCTGCTCGGGCGAGAGGTTCGCCAGGTCGTCGTCCTCGTCCTCGCCCTCGTCGCGCACGGGGCCGCGCACCTCGTCCGCGGGCACCAGCGACGCGGCCTTCATGTCCAGCAGCGTCGAGGCCACCAGCACGAAGTCGCTGGCCACGTCCAGGTCCAGCTGGCCCATGCGCTCGACCTCGGCCAGGTACTGGTCGGCCA
>JBJEKW010000093.1:4922-23332 GCA_051878835.1 Atopobiaceae bacterium | reverse complement strand
AGCTGCACCACGTGCGAGCCGTCCAGCGGCGGCAGCGGAATCAGGTTGAAGAACATCAGCATCAGGTTCACGTAGACGTAGCTGGACAGTATCTGGTAGGCCCAGTACACCGCATTGCTGTCGGTCAAGAGGTACGTGCCGCTGGCGGTGGTCTCCATGATGGGTCCGAAGAGCAGGCGGCACGCGAGCGCGCCCACAAGGGCCTGCAGCAGGTTGCACGCCGGTCCGGCCAGGGCCACCAGCACCTCGTCGGTTCGCTGGTGGCGCAGGTTGTTCGGGTTGTACGGCACGGGCTTCGCGAAGGCGAATATGGGGCCTCCCACCAGCGCCATGACCAGCGGCAGGATGACGGAGCCCACGGGGTCCAGGTGCTTGGCCGGGTTCAGCGTCAGACGGCCCGCGTTCTTTGCCGTGGGGTCGCCTAGGCGGTAGGCGACCCATCCGTGCGCCACCTCGTGCAGAACCGCCGAGATCATCACCAGTCCGACCGATATGGCCACCATGAGCAGATGGGTTGGGCTTAGGTTGAGCAAGTTGGTCCTTTCTAGCGCAGGCTGGCCCTGATGCGGCACAGTATCCAGTCCACCACCAGCAGCACGAGCGCCACGATGGCGAAGTCTCCCCTGAAGGCGCCGCCCAGGGGCGTGTCCATGACGTACATACCCGAAAGGCCCTGGGGAATCAGGGACGAGATGAGGGCGGTCACGCGCAGGAGCTCGGTCCTGCCGGCACCAAGCGACAGCGAGTCCAGCACCACGACGCCGGCAATGAATATGGCGGCTATCCTGAACACCCAGCTGAAGAGCGCCAGGACGGCTCGGGCGGCCACGTGCCGGCCCATGCCCACGGGCTCCACCTGGCGGGGTGCCTCGTAGCCGTAGGGCTGCTGGGGCTGGGCGGCGCTGGGTGCGGGCTGGGGCTGCTGGTAGGCCGCCTGCTGGTACGGGGCCTGCTGGTAGCCGGGCTGGAGGTATGGCTGCTGCGCATAGCCCTGCTGGGGATACGCGGGAGCACCATAGCCCGGCGCGCCCTGCTGGGGGTATGCCGGGGCACCGTAGGAACCGGTGCCCTGCTGCGGGTAGGCAGGCCGTCCGTAGGGTGCCTGGCCATAAGGCTGGCCCTGAGGTCGAGCCTGAGGCTGAGACGCCTGGGTCGCACCGTAAGGTTGACCCTGAGGGTATGCCCTGTCTGCGGCGTTGTATGCCGCCGCCGCAGACTGCTGCTCCACCCGCTCCTGCGCCTCTCGCATGCCGGGCATCGATGCAGTGCTACCCGGGTTCACGGAAGCGCGGCTGGCAGTAGCTGCATTGCGGTTGACCACGGTGGTCTCGTCCGCCGGGTCGGGCACGGACGCGGCGGCGTGACGGGGCCGGTAGGTGCGCCTGGGGTCGTTCTGAGCCATTACTCGCTACCCTCCTCGATCTTCTCGGACAACTCGAGCCATTCCTCCTCGAGCCGCGGGATCTTCTTTGACAGGGCGTTGTACTCCTTCATGGCCTCGTCGAACTTCTGGGAGTCGTTGTACAGCTCCTCGGAGGCCATGGCCTTCATGAGTTCCTCGTAGCGCTCGTGGGCCGGGCCCAGGGCGGCCTCGACCTCCTTCAGCCGGCGCTTCGTGGCGCGCAGGGCCTTGTTCTGGGCCTTGCGGGCCTCGGCCTCGGCGCGGCGCTGCTCCTTCGTCTTTACGTTGCGGCCCTTGCTGGCCTGGTCCTGCTCCTGCTGGCGCTCGTGGCTGGACACGGCGCTGGACAGCACCGCGGATCCGGAGCCGGCGTTGGCCGCCTCCAGCTCGGCGCGCTTGAACTGGTAGTACTCGTAGTCGCCGTCGTAGACCGTGGCCTTGTGGTCGCGCACGTCGATGACCTTGTTCGAGATGGCGCGCACCAGGTGCTCGTCGTGGCTGATCAGGATGATGGTGCCCGGGAAGTTCTTCAGAGCCTCCTCCAGGACGTCGACCGAGTCGATGTCCAGGTGGTTCGTGGGCTCGTCCAGCAGCAGCAGCGGCTCGGGGGCCACCAGCATCTTTGCCAGGGCCAGACGTGCGCGCTCGCCGCCGGACAGCACCGACACCTTCTTTAACACGTCGTCGCCGTGAAAGAGGAACGCGCCCAGGAGCTTGCGCTCCTCGGACGTGGTCCAGCCGGGGGCTACCTCGTCCATCTCGGCCAGGACGGTGTTGGAGGGGTTCAGCGTCTCCAGCTGATGCTGGGCGTAGTAGGCCTTCGTGACGTTCTGTCCCAGCTCCACGGTGCCCTTCGTGGGCAGGAACGTGCCGTTGATAATCTTCATCAGCGTGGACTTGCCGGCGCCGTTGGGGCCTACCAGGCTGACGTGGTCGCCGCGGTACAGCTTGAAGTCCACGTCGTCGTACACGTGGTTCTGGCCAAACCACTTCGCCACGTGGTTCAAAGACACCACCATGTCGCCCGTGCGCGGCGGATCCGGGAACTTGAAGTGGACCTTCTTGGACTGCTCGGGCAAAACCACGAGCTCGGACTTGACCTTCTCCAGCTTCTTTACGCGCTCCTGCACCTGGCGGGCCTTCGTGGGCTTGTAGCGGAAGCGCTCGATGAAGACCTCCATGTGCTGGATGTCGCGCTCCTGGGCGGCGCGCTTGGCGCGCAGCTGCTCCAGGTTGTCCTCGCGCTGCTGCAGGTACTGGGAGTAGTTGCCCGTGTAGGTGTACAGGCGCTTGTTCTCCAGA
Organism: Atopobiaceae bacterium; assembly: GCA_051878835.1. GTDB lineage: Bacteria > Actinomycetota > Coriobacteriia > Coriobacteriales > Atopobiaceae > Olsenella_K. The sequence goes on along the minus strand of JBJEKW010000093.1, from coordinate 20,628 downwards.
GACGCCACGTGGCTGACGCAGGCGTCCATGAACGCGCGGTCGTGGCTCACCAGCAGCACGGCGCCGTCATACGACGCCAGGAACTGCTCCAGCCACTGGACGCTCTCCAGGTCCAGGTGGTTCGTGGGCTCGTCCAGCAGCAGCAGGTCGGGATGGCGCAGCAGCAGCTTCGACAGGCTGATGCGCATCTGCCAGCCACCCGAGAAGTCCATGGCAGGCTTGTCGAAGTCCTCCACGGGGAAGCCCAGACCGGCCAGGATCTCCTTGGCGCGGGCCTCCAGCTCGTAGCCGCCCAGGCGCTCGAAGCGGTCCTGGTCCTTGCCGTACTGCTGCAGCAGGCTGTCCAGCTCGGGGCCGGGCTTCGTGGTCGAGATGAGCCCCTCCAGCTCCGTTATGCGCTCCTGAAGGTGCTTAATCTCATGCGCGGAGTCCACGACCTCCTGCAGGGCGGTCTTGTTTCCGGCCAGCTTGGTCTCCTGCTCCAGATAGCCCACCGTGGTGTCCTTGGCAAAGCTGACGGTGCCCTCGTCGGCGGACTCCTGGCCCATGATGATGCGCAAGAGCGTGGTCTTGCCCGCGCCATTGGGACCCACCAGGGCCCAGCGCTCTCCGGCGTTCAGCTGCAAGGTAGCGGCCGCGTACAGGACACGGCCGCCAAAGGACTTCGTTATCTTGTCTGCAAGTGCTATCAAAGCTGTTTGCTCACATCCTTGTGGTGCTTGCGGGCGCTTCGTCCGCCCGCCGAACTGCGTGGCGCGGCGTCGACTACTTGTCGCAGGTCAGGTGAATCGCGAAGCCCGCGATGTGCTTCTTGAAGTAGACCAGGCGCGTGGTGCCGTCGGGGTTCAGGTTGCGCGTGGACTCGTCGATCTCGAAGCCGCGCTTGGCGAACCACTTCTCGGCCGCGGGGATGTCGTTCACGTAGAAGCCGATGTGGCCCTTCTCGCCGCGTCCGCCGTTGTTCATGACCTCGATCAGCGTGCCGGCAAAGGTAGACACGGGCGCGGTGTGCATGCGCATGAGGCCCATGAGGTCCTCGAACTCCTTCGCGACCGCCTCGGCCTCCTCGGGGCTGTTGGTGTTGATGCCGACGTGAGAGATGTGAAGGTCAAAGAGCTCGACGGGATCGTCCGTGTTCTGTGCCATAAGAGCCTCCTCGCTTCGGGCCTGCGCCCGCGCAACCACGCGACGCGCATCCGGCGCGCCGCCACATACAGAGCAGATTCTACACGGGCTGCGCGCGGCCGGCCCACCCACCAGCCGTGCTACGCAAAAAGACCAGGCAAGAAGGGCAGTCACGCTCCAAGCTCTATCCACGACATCGTCACCCAGACGAACGCCCCGGTAATGCAGCTCAGAAATATTAGTTGCGTCATGCATGTGCGGTGCCGAAACACGCGGGAACGAAAGTTTGAGCTAAAGAAAAAGCCAGGTCCGAAGACCTGGCCTCAAATTCAATGGTGGGCGATGCTGGATTCGAACCAGCGACCCCTTCCGTGTGAAGGAAGTGCTCTACCCCTGAGCCAATCGCCCGTGCGCCTTGCGAGAAGTAATAATGGCAGAACACCTCGAACGATGCAAGGACCAATTTGGAATTTTTTTCTTGGCCCCTCTCATCGCCCTTCCGGGCGCGACATCAAAGCCCAAACAGCAAAAGGCCCGGGCGGCTATTGCACCGCCCGGGCCTTCCTATATTGCACGAAGTTTGCCGTTACGCCCGCAAGCCTACTTTGCCAGGTTCTTACGGTTGAGCTGCTGTGACAGGATTGCGATGATCAGCGTCACAATCATGGACACCAGCATCAGCGAGAAGGGCAGCACGTAGTCGTTCACGTTCTGCGGACCCACGAGGAAGAGCGCCAGCAGCGCCACGACAGCCTGCACGATGAACACGATGACGGCCAGCTTGACCAGTTTCGCGATGGTGGAGGGCACGTTTGCAATCAGCGCTCCCCTGACGCCAACCACGGCCGACAGGACGCCCGTCCCGACGACCGGCCACGACGTGGCATCCGTGGTGGTCACTGCGAACACGATGCCCATGATGGCGGCGACGATGCCGTAGATGAGGCTGACGAGTGTACATATTTTGATGCGCTTGCTGTCTGAGGACACGACCGTTCTCCTTTGGTTGCGAAGGGCGCTCGTCTGGGAGGCCCGCGATTTGGCGGCTGCATAACGCAGCTCCTAAGCTACAGGTTACTTCTACCCCGATGCAGGCGGCTCGCCGCGCGCGGGAACGGGCTATTTCGGTTTGTGGAGCGTCCCCTTTGTGCGCAAAGATGGTAACCTTTGCGCGCAAACCGACCAAGAATTCGCACCTTTGTTCGCACCTGCGCGCAAAGGTGCACATTTCGCAGGCTGTTTGCGCGCAAGGGTGTTCACCTTTGCGCGCAGTCCGGCTTTGGTGTGCGTCATCCTTGCGGCTCGCTGTTCCCGGTGGCCCTTCTTGCCCGTATCGCTCTCTCGCATCGCCTTCCCGAACGACGCTGCGCTTTCCCGCACACTGCCACAACAAATTTTCCGACTGCCGAAAGTTTTCGCTTGACGCGAGGGCTCAGTCTGGTATTCTAATCCCCGCACCAACGCACGGGGAATTAGCTCAGTTGGGAGAGCGCATGACTGGCAGTCATGAGGTCAGGGGTTCGAATCCCCTATTCTCCACCATGTAATCTCAGGCGGCAGCTTCGGCTGTCGCCTTTTTTGTAGCTTAAGTTCGGCCGTCGCCCTTTTGGTGATTCCGATCCGACCGTCGCCCTTTTCGTGACTTCGGTCCGACCGTCACCCTTTTGTGGCTCAAGTTCGGCTGTCGCTCTTTTCGTGACTCGGGCATTTGTAAAGCGCCGTAAGCTCCAAGCCAAGATTCTGTATGGCCGCTCAACGCAACCTTACAGTACGCTGATACGCAACCCTTACCATAGCTCCAACCGGATGGACCTCATTGAGCGTCTGTGGGATGCCATCGTTCCGGCATTCTGGGCAAGCCCCTCCGGTTGGCACTTCCGCAATCTCCCGTGGGTACTTCAAGGTACTGGAGGTCTACGCTATGTGCAGGGACTTTCGCTCGAGGCAGGACCGCGCCGCAACCAAGGACCGCGCCGCAACCATCTTGCTGGCTATTACGGCATTTTTGCTGGCCTTTGTCCTGGTGGGATGCGGACAGCCGGGCGCCACGGCGACCGACGGCTCCCCTGCAGACTCCTCGGACTCGCAAACGTCCAGCTCGCAGTCATCCGACGGAAGCTCCAACGCGACGTCTGGCGCCACCCTGGACGACTCGTCCCAGTCCAACGTGAAGGTCCAGACCTTCACGCCCTCCCAGGGCAACGCCGCGGCAACGCTGAAGGTGGCCTCCGGCTCCGAGAACCACGAGGCGGCAACTGCCATCCAGCACGCGGTGGACTCCTCGGGCGTCGCCGTCCAGATGCACTACATGGGCTCGCTGGACATCATGAACCTGCTGAAGGACGGCGGTCAGGGCTACGACGCCGTCTGGCCGGCCTCCTCCATCTGGATCTCCCTGGGCGACACCTCCCACATCGTGAAGGACGCCAGCTCCACCTCGACCACCCCGGTGGTCCTGGGCATCAGCAGGCAGAAGGCCATCAGCCTGGGCTGGGCAAACTCCGACGGCTCCACGCAAAGCGTCAGCACCGCGGACATCATCAAGGCGGTCGAGTCCGGCAGCCTGAGCTTCAGCATGACCTCGGCCACGCAGTCGAACAGCGGCGCCTCGGCCTACCTGGCATTCCTGACCGCCCTGGCCAACACCGGCCAGCCGCTGACGGCTGCCGACCTCCAGAACACCCAGCTAACCAGCCAGGTGCACACGCTGCTGGCGGGGGTGGACCACTCTTCTGGCTCCTCCGACTGGCTAAAGCAGATGGTCGTCAGCAGCCCCGACGACCACCAGGCCATGGTGAACTACGAGTCGCTGGTCATCCAGGCAAACAAGCAGCTGGAGCGCAACGGCAACGACCCGCTGCTGGCCATCTACCCCTCTGACGGCATCGCGGTGTCGGACAGCCCGCTGGGCTACATCGACCGCGGACAGGGGCAGGACACGAAGGACGCCTTCGAGAAGTTCCAGGACGCGCTGTCCGACGACCAGTCGAAGCTGGACCTGGAACGCGTGGGTCGGCGCTGCGGCCTGGGCGGCAAGCTAGCCAACCCCGACGACGACCAGGTCAAGGCCGCGTTTCGCTCCGACTGGGGCATCAGCACCGACTCGTCGGTCCTGAAGTCCATCACCTTCCCCACCGCCGACGTCATCTCCCAGGCCCTGGTCCTGTACCAGAGCGACCTGCGCAAGCCCTCCTACACCGTATGGGTTGTGGACTACTCCGGCTCCATGTACGGAGAGGGCAAGGAAGGCGTGGTCAACGGCCTGAACCAGGCGCTCGACCCCACGCAGGCGGCGCAGTCCATGATCCAGCCGGCGACGGGCGACGTGAACGTGCTCGTGCCCTTCTCGTCCACCGTGGGTAGCGTGTGCACAGCCAACGGCACGGACACGGCGGCGCTGCTGCGGCAGGCGGCTGACACCGACGCGAATGGCGGAACCGACCTCTACGCGGGCCTCTCCACCGCCCTGGACCTGATAAAGGACATTCCCGACCCGTCCTCCTACACCATAGCCATCGTGGCCATGACCGACGGGGAGTCCCGCACGGACAACATGGCCGCCTTCGAGCAGAGCTATCGCGACTCCGGGACCAACGTGCCGATCTTCTCGATCATGTTTGGCCAGGCGAACAGCGAGCAGCTGGACCAGCTGGCGTCGCTCTCGGACGGCAAGGTGTTCGACGGGCGCACAGGAAACCTGGCCGACGTCTTCCGCGAGGTCAAGGGATACAACTGATGCTCACGGTAATCAGCACCATAGTGGCCGCAGGCGTTGGCCTGGCCTGCGTGTTCCTGGTCCCCGGCGTGGTGGGGATCGTGGCGGGCGCCGCCGCGGCGGTCCTTCTGTACCTGGGCTTGCCCCTGGTGCTGAAGCCACAGGCGCGCCTGGGCAGCGTGGTGGCCTCGGCCCTGCCCGACGGAGAGGCCGCGGCGGCACGCGTGGCCGACGCCCGGTCGCTGCTGCGCGACATCGCGCGCATCGAGTCGGACGTCCGCGACCAGGCCGTGCGCGGCCAGATTCGCCAGCTCCAGAATGACATCGAGGCCCTGGTGTCCTACGTCGAGCGCAGGCCGCAGAGCTACCGGCACCTCTCGCACTTCATGAGCACCTACTCGCAGCAGTGCCTGCAGGTGCTGCGCGGCTACCTCTCGGTGGAGGCTTCCGCCGGCCCGCAGGAGCTGGCGCGCGCCGTGGACGACGCCCAGCAGGCCCTGCACGACCTGGACGCCGTGGCGCAGGGCGAGCTCAAGCGCGCCATGGGCACCGAGGTCACGACACTCTCCACGGGCTCCGAGTCCATCAGGCGCCTGATGCAGATGGACGGCTTTTCCTCCGACGAAGAAACCCCAGACGACGACCCAAAGGATGAGAAGTAATGGCAGGTCGACACGCCCTGAACAAAGGCAAGCTCATAGGACTGGTGCTGGTGGTGGCCGCCGTGGTGGTGGTAGGCGGCCTCATGGCGTGGCAGCGCTCCCAGCCGGAGCCCCAGCAGCCCGCAGAGGCCACCAAGGTCACGGGCTATCTGGGAGGCGAGAAGATCTCGCTGTTCGAGGACCAGAAGTTCAAGGACCTGGCCGCCCAGGCCGGCCTCCAGGTGGACTACCGCAAGGCGGGCTCCTACGACATGATGACCGCCGACCTCAATGGCATGGACTACCTGTTCCCCTCCTCGCAGGCGGCCGCGGCCTATGGTGCCGCGCAGGGCGTGCAGCCGCAGTCGTCCGACATCATCCTGAACTCCCCCATCGTGGTGTACTCGTACCGCGACGTGGCGGACTCCCTGGTGGCGTCGGGCATCATGAGCAAGGACGGTGACGTCTACCGCCTGGACGTCGCTGCGGCGGCGCAGGCCATGCTGGCAAACAATACCTGGGCGGACGTCGGGTGCTCGGCAGGCTACGGGCAGTTTCGCATAGACTCCACCGACCCCCAGAAGTCGAACTCCGGCAACGAGTGGGCCGCGCTACTGGCCACGGTGCTGAACGGCGGCTCACCTGCCACCGTGGACAGCGTCCAGCGCGACGCGGCCAGCCTGAAGGCCATCTTTGCCAAGTCCGGCTGGATGGAGACCAGCTCGGAGGACTCGTTCAACCAGTTCCTGACCATGGGCAAGGCATCCAAGCTGATGATGGTGGGATACGAGAGCCAGGTCATCGACTTCGCCGTGAACAACCCCGACGCCTACGCGCAGGTGAAGGACGACCTCGTGGTGTGCTACACCACGCCCACGGTGTGGTCCACGCACGTGCTCATGGCGCTGGACGACAACGGGCAGAAGCTGCACGACTTCCTCAAGAGCACGGACGTCCAGAAGCTGGCCTGGGAGAGCCACGGATTTCGCGGGGCAACGCTTCTGGACACGGAAGGCCCTTCTGGCTTTGGAATTCCGGGGCTGGCGGAGACCGTGCCGGCCTCGGTCGAGCTGCCCGGCAACGACGCCATGCAGGAGCTGCTGAGGCAGCTGGCGTCATAGCTGCACGCATGCACTTCTTTGCCTGACGAACTATCGCTCACCGAGCCCAACGAACGGGAGAAACCATGGCAGACCAGAACGACCAGACGAACGCCATCCAGACCCAGGCCATGCCCAAGCGCATCACGCTGGAGGCCCTGACGCAGGCCAGCCAGAGGCCCGCCGCGCAGACGGCCATCCAGGCGCAGAAGCCCGCCGAGCCGGCCGTCACGCTGACGCCGGAGGAGCTGGCCGAGGCACAGCGCAAGGCGGCTGCCATAGACCTCACAAAGAGCGGGATCGAGAGCTCGTACGCCCGCGACTCTCAGATGTCGATGAGCAGCTTCTCGGACGACGTCCTGTCCAAGGTGGCAAACAAGGACGACGGCGAGGCGGGAAAGGCCCTGCAGGAGCTCCTGACCGACGTGGACGAGGCGGACCTCAGCGGAGTGAAGCGCGTGCCCATCCTGGGGCAGGTCGTCGTCAGCGTGGACAAGCTGCGCAGGCGCTACCAGAAGGTGGCGCCGCAGATAGACGAGGTCGTGGAGCGCCTGGAGCGCTGCCGCGCGCAGATGGTCTCGGACATCACCATGTACGACGCCATGTACCAGCGAAACGTGCAGCAGTACCGCCAGCTGAAGGTGGACATCGCCGCCGGGCGCATGGCGCTGGACGAGTTCAGGACGAACCAGCTGCCCCAGCTGGAGGCGGAGGCGCAGGCGTCCTCCGACCCCATGTCCGCCCAGGTGCTGAAGGACTTCAAGGACAAGCTGGCGCGCTTCGACAAGCGCCTGGACGACCTGGACCGCGTCAGCGTGGTCAGCCTGCAGATGGCCCCGCAGATAAAAATCCTGCAGAACGCCGACCGCGAGATCTCCGACAAGGTGGACACCACCATCTCGACCACCATCCCGCTGTGGAAGTCCCAGATGGTCATCGCGCTGGGCCTCCAGAACCAGAGGCGCGCGCTCGAGCTGCAGCAGAAGGTGGACGACACGACGAACAAGCTGCTGCGCGCGAACGCCGAGGCCCTGCACCAGGGCGCCATCGACGCCGAGAAGGCCAGCCAGCGCGGCACCGTGGACATCCAGACCCTGCAGCAGGTCAACGACCAGCTGATCTCCACCCTGCGCGAGACGGTGCAGATCCAGCAGCAGGGACAGGCCGAGCGCCAGGAGGCCCAGGCCCAGATGCGCCAGATCGAGAGCGACCTGAAGCAGGCACTCATCGAAAACGCCGCGGCGTTGCGGTAACGAGGGGCTGCCGCCCCTCGCATGCAGCGCTCCACTCCACCACCTCCAACGACTTCAAGGGATGGCAGTTGCACCCCCACCCATGCAGCGCCCCAATAGGAAAAAGTTCTTCTAAAATAGTTCTGGACACGAGCGAAAAGTTCTGCGTATAATACTCCTCGCACCAACGCATGGGGAATTAGCTCAGTTGGGAGAGCGCATGACTGGCAGTCATGAGGTCAGGGGTTCGAATCCCCTATTCTCCACCATGTGAATTTGGGCGGCGGCACTTGCCGTCGCCTTTTTTCATTCGGGCCCTTGGCGCAACGGTTAGCGCAGGGGACTCATAATCCCTGGGTTGGGGGTTCGAATCCCTCAGGGCCCACCAGGATTGCTCAGGTCGGAGGTTTTCCTCCGGCCTTTTTTTGTCGAGTGGTTTCAGTCGCTAACCAGTAGCTCGCCGGTAGCTCCTGACCCGATGGTTCTGTCCAGTAGGATCCCATTCAGCGGGGCTCCATCCAGTGGGATTTTATCCAGTGGGATTCCACCCAGGGGGATTCCCCCACTCAGCCATCTGTTCACTGCATTCAGGTTCTGGTCCTGCGGCAATAGCCCTATATCAATGGTCCCTCAGCAGTTCCCGACAGGGGTCCTAGGCGCGGGTGTCCGCACGCCCATAGCTGGCACCCCTGCAGAAATCTACGCGCAAAGGACTGACAGACATTTGGGACGCGAGTGCCGCCACACTCGCACCTGTCATCCCTGCAGAAACTCAATGGCAAGGCTTCGAGGTGCGTGTGTCATCACACTCGCGTCTGCGATCCCTGCAGAAGCTCACTGGCAGACCCTCGAGGTACGTGTGTCGGCTCACTCGTACCTGACACCCTTGCAGAAAGTCACTGGCAAGCCATCGAGGTGCGAGTACCTGCACACTCGCACCCGGCACCCCTGTATGAACTTCTGACAGGGTCCCGAGCTGTGAGTACCCACACCTGTGATCACTGCACCTCTGATACCTCGATTGGGGCGACGATCCATATTGACAGCCCATTCACCTGGTCTTTTGCAAGACGGGCATATTGGGCTCCTGCAGGCCTCCGAGGCTCGAGTACCCGCGTCTCGTACCCCTGCAGAAAGGGATGACAGAACCTCGAGGTGTGGGTGTTATGACACCCACACCTCCCACCTTTGCATGACAAACTTGGTACGTAAATACTTTGGTAAGAATTCTGTATTTGATAGCGTTTCGGTTGTGGGTTTGATCAGGGCCATGGCCTATGGACATTCACTACCTGCAGCTGACATAGTCTTTTATGCAATCCCACGCACATGAATCGACCATGCCACTGATACCGTTATCTGCCGTTATCTGCTGCGCTTGGTGTTACAGATTTCCGCATGTGGGCACCTGGGCACCCAAAGCTGAACCGCGCTCCGCACACGGCTGCGCCAACCTGTCGGGTCTGGGTACCCGCAGCTATCACGTCGGCACAGGAGTCCGCGCAAGGTGGGGCAGGCGGACCGGACAGGCAAGGCTGGCGAGTCAAACCATGCTGGGGGGCGTACCGCGACGGTGGCTACAGCAGCGACTCGATCACCATGTCGCGGGTAATGTCGTCGACGGTGCTGGCACCACACATGCCCATGGTGTCGGAGAGCTCGCTCTGCAGCTGGTGCAGGTAGTCCTCGATGCCCTGGGCGCCACCGCCGTAGGCAGCCACGCACACCGGGCGGCACACCAGCACGGCGTCCGCGCCCAGAGCCAACGCCCTGAACACGCTGACGCCCGAGCGAATGCCACCGTCCACCAGCACGGTCACGTCCTCGCCGACCTCCTGGGCAATGCGGGGCAGCACCTCGGCAGTGGCCGGCACGCCGTCCAGGACGCGTCCTCCGTGGCTCGAGACCACGATGCCGTCTGCACCCGCCTCGACCGCCTTGCGGGCTCCACGCACGCTCAGAATGCCCTTCAGCACGAACTTGCACCCACCGTCGTGGCATTCGCGTGCCACCTGGCGCAGCTGCTCCACGGTCTTGGGACCCGCAGGCGGCTCCTGTCCCTTCAGGAACGGCAGGCCGGCGCCGTCTATGTCCATGGCGATGGCCAGCGGCTGAGCATCGATGGCCATCTGGACCTTGTCCATAAGCGTGCGCATGTCCCAGGGCTTGATGGTCGTGACGCCAGCGCCGCCCAGGTGCTTCACCAGCTTGCAGGCGTTCACGTGCACGTCGGCGTTCAGGCCGTCTCCGGTCCAGCCCAGCGTGCCCGCATCGTGGGCCGCGTTCAGCATCATGTCGTTGTACGCCAGGTCATCGTAGCGGTCGCCATAGTGGCGGCGCACATCACCCAAGGGACCCACCATGATGGGCATGGAAAGCTCCCTGCCAAACAGCGAGACCTTCGTGGAGGGCTCGCCCTCCTGCTGGAAGATGGTGTCCATCACCAGGCGCCAGTGCTCCCATGCCTGGAAGTTCCTTATGGCAACGGTGCCAGTGCCCTTCGCACCAGGCCCCGGCACCTTCGAGCCGCAGGCCCTGCCGTCGCACACCGGACACGCACGGCACACGAGCCCCATCTTGCCGCGGGCGTTCTTCGCAAGCTCCTCGTACTTCAAGAGCCTCTCCTCTCGTCTTGGCCGGTGAGGCACCCCTACCCCGCCGGCCCTTCTTGGCTGAATTACCTGGCCGCGCAGGACGCAGGCCGATTGTCATAAACAAACGCGAGCCGTTTGCCACGGTAGGCGCGACCCACTGGCATCGCCTTACGAAAAAGCGGGGACACCGCATGGGCGCCCCCGCAAATTCTATGCCAGAACTATGTCCAATGCCGAAACGCGGCTTAGCCTTTTGTATAGCGGGCTGCAGGTGACGAGCAGTTCATTGTGGCAAGCCGCAGGTGACGAGCAGTTCGTTTTGGCAGGCCGCGGAAGTCGAACCGCTTGCACCAGGCCGCAGGCGCTCCGCGGATCCCGCAATCCGCCCGAGCCTACGCGCGCTGGCTCACGATGCGCTGGGTCAGGTAGTCGGCCAGCTGCGCGAACTCGACGTCCTCGCGCTCGCCTGTGGCACGGTTCTTGACCTCGGCAACGCCGTTCTTTACGCCGCGCTTGCCCAGGACCACCTGGTACGGGAAGCCCATGAGGTCGGCGTCGTTGAACTTGACGCCCGGACGCTCCTTGCGGTCGTCCACGACGACCTCCAGGCCGGCCTGGACGAGCTCGCTGGATAGCCTGTCGGCAACGGGCCACACGACGTCGTCGCCCACCGACAGGGGCACGACCTCGACCTCGTAGGGGGCCACGCACACGGGCCAGCAGATTCCGTGCTCGTCGTGGTGCTGCTCGACCACGGCAGCCAGCGTGCGGGACACGCCGATGCCGTAGCAGCCCATGAGGAACGGCTTCTCCTTGCCGTCCTCGTCCATGAACGTGACACCCATGGACTCGGAGTACTTCGTGCCCAGCTGGAACACCTGGCCGCACTCGATGCCGCGGGCGCCGCGCAGGGGACGTCCGCACTTCGGGCACAGGTCGCCCTCACGGGCGGTGACGACGTCGACCCAGTCGCTGATCTGGAAGTCGCGGCCCTGCTTCGCGTGCACATAGTGGTAGCCGGCCTCGTTGGCGCCGATGGCCCACCACTGCGAGTCGCGCAGGCTCTGGTCGGCGCACACGCGCACTCCCTCGGGCAGGCCGATGGGGCCCATGAAGCCCTTCACCAGGCCGAACTGCTGAATCTCCTCGTCGGTCATCATGTGGTAGGCACCAAAGGCGTGCTCGGCCTTCACGTCGTTCATGTCGTGGTCGCCGGGGACGAAGCACACCACGGGCTTGCCGTCGCCATCCACCAGCGCCAGCGCCTTGCGCGTGGCGGCCTCGGCCACGTGCAGGAACGCAGCCAGGTCCGCGATGGAGGAGCAGCCGGGGGTCTCGACCTTCTGCAGGTCGCCCTCCTCGCCCTCCTGCAGCTGCACGGGGGCCGTCGCGGCCTCGGTGTCGGCGGCAAAGCCGCAGTCGTCGCAGTACACGATCTCGGCCTCGCCGGCGTCGGCCAGGGCCATGAACTCCACCGAGGTGTCGCCGCCGATCTGGCCGGTGTCTGCGGCCACGGGCAGCGCCCTGACGCCGCAGCGCTCGCATATGCGCGCGTAGGCGCCCTTCTGGTCGTCGTAGCACTGCTGCAGGGACGCCTGGTCAGCGCTGAACGAGTAGGCGTCCTTCATGATGAACTCGCGGCTGCGCATGAGGCCGAAGCGCGGGCGCAGCTCGTCGCGGAACTTGTCCTGGATCTGGTACAGCGTCACGGGCAGCTGCTTGTAGGAGCGCAGCTCGTTGCGCACCAGGTCGGTGAAGGTCTCCTCGTGGGTGGGGCCCAGGGCGTACTCGTGCTCGTGGCGGTCCTTGATGCGCATGAGCTCGGGGCCGTAGGCGCCCCAGCGTCCGGACTGGCGCCACAGGTCGCCGTCGGTCAGGATGGGCACCTGCATCTCCTGGGCGCCGATGGCCTCCATCTCCTCGCGGATGACCTGCTCGATTTTTCGGATGGAGCGCCAGGCCAGCGGCAGGTAGCTGTACAGGCCCGAGGCGCCCTTGCGGATCATGCCGGCACGCAGCAGCAGGCGGTGGCTGGCCAGCTCGGCCTCGGCCGGGTCCTCCTTCAGCGTGGGGGCATACAGCTGCGACATCTTCATGTACGACTTCACGAACGAATCCTTTCCCAGTGCGCCGCCGCGGCGGCCGAAAGTCACATGCCTTCAGATTGTAGTACGGCCAAGAAGCGCACGCGCCCTAGAAGCGCTCCTCTATCTCCTTGAAGAGCTCGTCCACGATGTCCTTCTCGCCCACCTTGCGAACGGGCTTGCCGTCGATGAAGATGACGCCCTGGCCCTTGCCGCACGCGATGCCAATGTCGGCGTCGCGCGACTCGCCGGGGCCGTTCACGACGCAGCCCATGACCGCCACGTTGATGTCCTTGTCCATGCTCTCCAGGCGCTTCTGCACCTGCTCGGCTATGGGGATCATGTTTACCTGGCAGCGCCCGCACGTGGGGCAGCTGGTGAGCTCGGGGTGCAGCCTGCGCATGCCCAGGACGGACAGCAGGTCCCACGCCACGTTGACCTCCTCCACCGGGTCGGCGGTCAGCGAGAGGCGCATGGTGTCGCCGATGCCCTCGGACAGAAGGATGCCCACGCCAACGGAGTTCTTCACCGTGCCCTGGCGCAGCGTGCCGGCCTCGGTCACGCCCACGTGCAGGGGCACGTCGGGAATCTGCTGAGACAGCTGGCGGTAGGTCTGCACCGTCACGGGCACGGAGTGCACCTTTGCCGAGACCACGATGTCGTCGAAGCCGCGCTCGCGGAAGTGGTGCACGAACGAGACGGCGGAGGTCACCAGCTTCTGGCTGAGGTCCAGGTCCTGGCGCTCCTGCACCGCCGGGTCCAGCGAGCCCGCGTTCACGCCTATGCGGATGGGGATGCCGTGCGAGCCCGCCTCGTCTATGACCGCGTCCACCCGGTCGAACGAGCCGATGTTGCCGGGGTTTATGCGCATGGCGGCGGCACCACGCCGCGCGGCCTCTATGGCCAGGCGGTAGTCGAAGTGGATGTCGGCCACCACGGGCAGGGGCGACTCCGCGCAGATCTCCTGGAAGCCGTCGAGCGCGGAGGCGTCGGGTATGGCGACGCGGATGATCTCGCAGCCGGCGTCCGCCAGCCTCTGGATCTGCTGCAGGGTGGCCTTGGGGTCGCTGGTGCGCGTGGTGCACATGGACTGCACCGACACGGGCGCTCCGCCGCCCACCGCCACGGACCCCACGTGTACCTGGTGCGTCCTTTGGCGCGGCAGCGTCGCCGCCTCAGAAGGCTGAGCCATGATTCCCCCTATCCGATGACAAACCGGAAGATGTCGTTCTTCAGAACGACGACAAACACGAACAAGAAGAACGCCATGCCCGCGTAGCTGATGATGCTTTGCGTCTTCAGCGAGACGGGCTTGCGGCGCAGGGCCGTTATGATCTCGATGAGGATCTTTCCGCCGTCCAGGGGCGGGATGGGCAGAAGGTTCATGATGCCCAGCGACAGCGAGATTGCCGCGGCGAAGGCCAGCACCGTAGCCAGGCCCTCCGAGGCGGCCTCGGACGCCATGACCGATATGCCCACGATGGACGTGGAGGAGTTCAGCACCTCCATGGTGTGCTGCGGCATGACCAGCTGCACGGCAAACGAGACCACCATGCCGGTGTACTGCACGGTCCAGCTGCACGCCTCGAGGAAGCTGGGGTGGTACGTGCGCGTCTGCGCGTACACGCCCAGCGTCTTCTGGTCGCTGTTGGGGTCTATGTGCACCTGCTCGGTGTGGCTCTGCCCGTCGCGCTCGTAGGTCACGTCGAAGTCCTGACCGGCGTCGAAGGCGGCCGTCGCGGCGTCGCCCAGCGAATACCAGTCGGTGACCTGCTGGTCGCCTATCTGGGTCACGGTGTCGCCGGCCTGGAGGCCGATGCTTTGCGCATACGAGTCGTCGGCAACCCCGCCCAGCACGTTGGAGTTCACGCCGTAAGTCTGGCCCATGATGGCAAAGCCTGCCGTCAGCACGACGAAGGCCAGCACCAGGTTCACCAGGGGGCCGGCGAACAGCATGCAGAAGCGCTTCCAGAAGCCGCAGCCCAGGTACGTGTGGCTGCGCTCGGCTGCCAGGAAGTCCTCGGGGCTGCCCTCCACGGGACGGGGCTCGCCAGCCGCGCTGGCACCTGGCTTGCCAAAGTCGTGCGCACGGTCGTACTCGGTCAGCATGTCTGCGTCGCGCTGCAGGGTCTCGAACGACTCCGGGTAGTCGCGCTGGCCGGGCTTCTCGCCCTTTGCGGGGTCGTAGTACGGGCGTATGGACGCCCAGTCGGACAGCACGGCCAGGCAGTCGTAGGCGCGGTCGATGTCGCACCCCACCTGGTCGGCGACCTCCTGCGCGCTGATGCGCCCGTGGCTCTGCACGCAGGCCAGGACGGGAGCCAGGAGCTCGTCCTGCTCGCCCTCCATGCCGCAGATGCGGGTGTAGCCGCCCAGAAGGATGGGCGTTACGCCCAGCTCGGTGCCGACCTTTTTGCTCTTTCTAGACAGCTTGAGGCGGCACGGCAGGCCCAGGAAGAACTCGGTCACGCGCACGCCCAGCGCCCGCGCGGCGAGGTAGTGCCCGCTCTCGTGCACGAACACCAGGACGGACAGGACGAGAAGACCCCAGAACACGGCGGAGACCACGCCTCCCACCGCGCTCACCTGGACATCCCCGACAGTACGCCGCGCGCCTGCGAGCGGGCCTGGGCGTCGACGTCCGCCAGCTGCCTCAGGCCCTGCACGGGCTCGACCTTTGTGTGGTCCATGACCTCGCGCACCACGTGCTCGATGTCGAGGAACCCGCACTCCCCGGCGCGAAACGCCGCGTTGGCCACCTCGTTTGCGGCGTTCATGGCGCAGGGCAGCGTGCCGCCCGTGCGGCCGGCCTCCCTGGCCAGCGCCAGGCAGCCGAACGTCTGCTGGTCCGCCTCGCCAAACGTGACGGGTGCCTCCTGGCACCAGTCCACCCTGGGCGAGGGGGTATCCCAGCGCTCGGGGTAGCTGAGGGCATACTGTATGGGAATGCGCATGTCGGAGGGGCCCAGCTGTGCCTTCACGACGCCGTCCACAAACTCCACCATGGAGTGGATGCGACTCTGGCGCTGCACCAGCACGCGCACCGAGTCGATGGGCACCTCAAACAGGTGGTGGGCCTCGATGACCTCGAGCCCCTTGTTCATGAGGGTTGCCGAGTCGATGGTGATCTTTGACCCCATGCTCCACGTGGGGTGCGCCAGGGCGTCAGCCGCGGTGACGTGCGCCAGCTCCTCGCGGGTGCGCCCGTAGAACGG
>JBJEKW010000093.1:3574-4822 GCA_051878835.1 Atopobiaceae bacterium | reverse complement strand
TCGGTCGACGTGTTCACAGAGAGTGCCACCACCTGCACCTTGTCGGCATGCTGGCGGCAGACGTCCAGCGTCTGGGTGCCTATAGAACCAGAGCACCCGAGAACCGCAACGCGCAGCGGCCTCGGGCGAGAAGACTTTGGTGCCGTGTCCTCGAAAATGCTCAAAGAATACCTCCGAGTCGTAGCAGGAAATATGCGACGACGCAGCCGAACAGCATGGAGTCCGACCGGTCGAGCATGCCGCCATGCCCGGGCATGAAGTCTCCCGAGTCCTTGACCCCCACGCCGCGCTTGATGCGCGACTCAAAGAGGTCACCCACGACGGCAGCCACGCCCACCAGCACGCCGCTGAAGAGCGCCAGCACCAAGCCTACGCCCTCGACGTGGAGTATCCCCACCAAAAACCAAATGAAGACGGAACCCAGAAGACCTCCAAAGAATCCCTCCCAGCTCTTGTGCGGGGAGATCCTGGGGGCCATCTTGTGGACGCCAAAGCGCGATCCCACAAAGTAGGCAGCCGCGTCGTTTGCCCACATGGACGCCATGACGCCCAGCGTCAGCAGGGCGCCCGTGGAGCCTGCGTCGCTCGTGCGGATGAGCACCAGGCACGAGAAGGTCAGCGAGGTGTACAGGGGCGCAAAGCAGCTGATTGCCACGTCGCCGATGTTTGCGCGGGGCGTCACGACGTACCAGCCGGCAGCCCAGATCAGCATGATCAGCGTGATGGGGATGAGCGCACCGGCTCCCCAGAGAAGGGCGGCCAGCGGATAGGCTATGGCGGCAGAGAGGCCGATGATCTCGTTGGGCATGCGGCCGCTCATGCGGGCCATGCGGAAGAACTCCGAGCAGCACAGCCACGCCATGGCCGTCACCATGATGGCCGTGGGAACGCGCCCCAGGTACAGGCACACCAGCACCACGATGGCGTAGATGGCGCCGGACAGCGTGCGCGTCAGCAGCTTCTCGGTCCAGCCGCGCATGACCTGCCCGCGCAGCTCGCCCGCGACGCGCTGTGCCTCGCGCAGCGTGCGGCGCTTCTCCAGCTTTTCGATGCCGCTGTCCAGGGAGATGCGGCTCTTCTGCTCCTGAGTGGCCTCCTCCTTGCCGGATTCGGCGTTCTGGGGGTCGGCAGCGCCACCTACGGCGACGTCCGTGGGGGCGTCGTCCTCCTGCTGGCCGTGCTCGCGCGGGTCCGCGTTGCTCGTCACTTGTTGACCACTCCTCCAAAGCGTCGGTGCCTGCCCTGGAA
>JBJEKW010000093.1:0-3474 GCA_051878835.1 Atopobiaceae bacterium | reverse complement strand
GTTGTCCTTCGTCTGGCGCAGGCCCTCCTGGAACACCTCGTAGGTGGCCTGCGGCAGGGACTCTATGTCGCCAAAGAAGCGCAACCTGACGTTCTCCTGGTGAAACAGCGGGAGCTCCTTCATCAGCGTCGTGGCAAAGAGGTGCATCAGGAGGTTCACCTCGTGCTGGGGGCGCTTCCAGTTCTCGGTCGAGAAGGCGTACACCGAGAACACGTCCACGCCCAGGCGCACGCTGGTCGTGACGGCCTCGCGCAGCGAGTCCACGCCGGCGACGTGGCCCTGCGAGCGGTCGAGCCCGCGCTTCTGGGCCCAGCGACCGTTGCCATCCATGATGATGGATACGTGGCGCGGAATCCTCTGCAGGTCGACGTCGTCCAGGCTTATGTCGTCGGGGGCGTCCTGGTAGTACTCCCTCAGCTTCTGAATGTCAGGCTGCACCTAGACCTCCATGACCTCGGCGGTCTTGGTCTTCAGAAGGCCGTCGATGGTCTCGACGTACTTGTCGGTGAGCTTCTGGACCTTCTTCTTCTCGACCTTCTTGTCGTCCTCGGAGAGCTCCTCGTCGCGGTCGATGGCCTTGTTGGCCTCCTTGCGCGCGTTGCGCACGGCCACACGGCCCTCCTCGGCCAGCTCCTTGCACTCCTTCGCCAGCTCGCGGCGGCGCTCCTCGGTGGGCCTGGGGAACGGCAGGCGGATGGACACGCCGTCGTTGGACGGGGTGATGCCCAGGTCGGACTGCTCGATGGCCTTCTCGATGCTGCGCAGGGAGGTCTTGTCCCACGGCTCGATGACCAGCATGGATGCCTCGGGCACCTTCACGCCCGCCAGCTGCGTGATGGGCGTGGGCTGGCCGTAGTAGTCGACCTTGATGCCATCCAGCACCTGCGCGTTTGCGCGGCCCGTGCGGACCTTTGCGAAGTTGCGCTTCAGGGCCTCGATGGACTTCTCCATGTGGGTCTTTGCGGAATCGGTGTACTGGCTCATGTTAGTCGGTCTCCCCCTCCACGACGGTGGTGCCCACGGGCTCTCCCATGAGGGCCTTGGCGAAGGCACCCTCTTCCTCCATCTTGAACACAATGATCGGCATGCGGTTGTCATGGCACAGCGCGGTGGCCGTGGCGTCCATGACCTTGAGGTCGCGCGTGAGCACGTCCAGGTAGGTGATGGTGTCGAACTTCTTTGCGTTGGGGTTCTTCACCGGGTCGGAGTCGTAGATGCCCGAGACCTTCGTGGCCTTCATGAGCACCTCGGCGTCGATCTCGCACGCACGCAGCGCCGCTGCGGTGTCGGTCGTGAAGTACGGGTTGCCCGTGCCTGCGGCAAAAATGGTGATGCGGCCCTTCTCCAGGTGGCGAATGGCGCGGCGGCGGATGTAGGTCTCGGCGACGGAGTGCATCTCGATTGCGCTCATGACGCGCACGTCCATGCCGTTGCGCTCGAAGCAGTCCTGCAGAGCCAGGGAGTTGATGACCGTGGCCAGCATGCCCATGTTGTCCGCCTGCGCGCGGTCCATGCCGGACGCCGCACCCGAGATGCCTCGGAAGATGTTGCCACCACCAACGACGATGGCTATCTGAACGCCGTCCTTCCAGGCGGGCTTTATGCTATCGGCAATCTCCTGCAGCACCATGGGGTCAATGCCAAACTGCTGAGAGCCCATGAGGGCCTCGCCCGAGAGCTTCAGGAGCACGCGCTTGTACTTGTAGTCGGCCAAAACGTTCCTCCAAACATAGGAATGCGCCATACACCTGGGTAGGCGTCTGATTGATTCTAGCAGAGCCAGAAGCGCCGCCCCAGCATTGTTACGCGAGCGCGGTCGTGGCACAAAAAAGGCCGACCCAAACGGGCCGGCCCATGGCAGAGCAAGAATAGAGGCTACTCGCCGAAGTTCAGACGGACGAAGCCCTCGATGACGATGTTGTCGTCAACGGCCTTGGACGTGTCCTCAGCGTACTTCTTGATCGTGATGTCGGGGTTCTTGATGAACTCCTGCTCGGTCAAGACGCTCTCCTTGTAGAACTTGTTCAGACGGCCGTTGATGATGCCAGGCCAGAACTTCTCGGGACGGCCGGACTCCTTGGCCTGAGCGGTGTAGATGCTCTTCTCGTGCTCGACGATCTCCTCGGGCACCTCCTCGCGGCGAGCAGAAACAGGAGCCGCGGCGGCAACCTGCATGGCAACGTCGTGAGCGAAGGTCTTAAAGGCCTCGGCCTGAGCGGTCTCGGGCTTACCGAAATCGAAGGCAACCACGTCGGCAAGCTTGCCACCCAGGTGAATGTAGGAGGCGAGGGCACCCTTGGCGGTGATGCGCTGGAAGCGGCCGATCTTCATGTTCTCGCCGATAACGTGAATCATCTCGATGAGCTCGCTGTCGACGGTGCCCTCGTTCATGGGGCAAGCCTTGAGCGCATCAACATCGGCAGGATCGTTCTCGGCGACGACCTTGGCCAGCTGCGTGGCGAAGCCGGTGAACTTGGGGTTCTCGCCCACGAAGTCGGTCTCGCAGGAAAGCTCCAGGATGGCGCCGGTCTTGCCGTCTTCGCTGATGTAGGTGGCAATGGTGCCCTCGTTGGTGGCACGGCCAGCCTTCTTCACGGCCTTGGCCACACCCATGGTGCGAAGCACATCGACGGCCTTGTCCATGTCGCCGTCGGCCTCAACCAGGGCCTTCTTGCACTCCATCATGGGAGAGTCGGTCATCTCGCGGAGCTGCTTGACCATAGCGGCGGTAATCTTTACTGCCATGTGTATTCCTCCTAATGCTTTGCGGGGCTACTCGGCAGCGGGAGCTGCGGGGGCCTCGGCTGCTGCGGTGTCGACGGCAGGGGTGGTCTCGCCGGTGGCCATCTCCTCAGCGGAGATCTGCTCCTTTCCGGAGCCGGCCAGGATGGCGTCGGCCACGAGCTCGCACATCAGGCTGACGGAGCGGATGGCGTCGTCGTTGGCGGGGATGCCGTAGTCGATGACATCGGGGTCGGAGTTGGTGTCCAGCAGGCCGACCACGGGGATGTGCAGACGGTTGGCCTCGCGCACGGCGATCTCCTCGCGCTTGGTGTCAACCACAAACAGGGCCTGGGGCAGGCTCTTCAGCTCGCGCACGCCACCGAGGTTGCGCTGCAGCTTCTCGAGCTCCTTGGTCAGGACGGCCTGCTCCTTCTTGGGCAGGGTGGCCATGACGCCGTCGTTCTGCATGGTCTCGAGCTCCTCCATGCGGGAGATGCGGGAGCGCATGGTGACGAAGTTCGTCAGCATGCCGCCCAGCCAGCGCTGGTTGATGTAGGGCATGTTCGCGCGCTCGGCCTGGGTCTGGATGGGCTCCTGAGCCTGCTTCTTGGTGCCGACGAACAGGATGGTGCCGCCCTTGGCAGCGGTCTCCTTCAGGAAGGTGTAGGCCTTGTCGGCGTCCAGGATGGTCTGCTTCAGGTCGAGGATGTAGATGCCGTTGCGCTCGCCGAAGATGTAGGGCTTCATCTT
>JBJEKW010000092.1:3728-30921 GCA_051878835.1 Atopobiaceae bacterium | reverse complement strand
AGGTGCTCTCGGTCGAGCTGATGCTGCGCTACAGCTTCCAGATGGACGAGGCGGCAGACGCCGTGGCCGCGGCCGTCGAGCGCGTGCTCGACGAGGGTTGGCGCACGCCCGACCTGGCCGACGACTCCACGCCCGACGACCGCCGCGTGGGCACGCAGGACATGGGCACGCAGCTGGTCCAGGCGTTCCAGGCCGAGGTCGCGGCAAAGTAGGGGATGGCGGCGAGCCGACGGCGGCCGATGCCGACGGCAGCTGGCGTCGCAAGTCCCCTGCGGGCGCCGCGATTCCCGCGAGCCACGCAGAATAGCAGCCGGACGAATCATGGAGGGACCCGCCGTACTTTCGGCGGGTCCCTCTGCCGTGCGCATCGTGTCTGGTGGGGGCGTCTTTCTTGCGGGGACGGCGCCCTTCTTGCCCGAATGTGCGGTCTTGCCAGTGAGTCCTTCTTGCCCCGGGCGCGCCTGGACGGTGGCTGTGCTGAGTGGCTGTGCTGAGACCCTGCCAAGAGCGCCCTCCATGGCCCCGGCGCTCGCTCTGCGCTCGTTCCTTCGGCTCAATGGTTGCCGAAAGTGGGGGCGTATTTTGTCGAGTGAACAACGTCCGTGCGGCGCATGCGTCGCGCACCATGCCGCACCTGGACGTCTATGGCCTCGACTTTCGAAATAGTGAACTGCTATCGAAAAATGTCATGGGCGTTTTTAGTGGGTCTTCAACAAAATTGTTACCAGATGCTTTTTGAATCATGACGTGCGAGTGGCCTCATGGCGAGCGCGCGGGCGCCCTGAGGCTGCCCTGCGGATGCTTCGGGGCCCGTGCGGATGCTTTCTTCACCTAGCCTTCATGCGGCTGTTCGCATGCGCGTGCCTTGCGCTATCGTGTGGTCTGAACAAGGAAGGATGGCGCAGATGGCTGACGCGTACAAGAAGGCCCGCAAGCTGGCGGAACGTGACTATCACGAGGCGCAGGCTGCCTCCCACTCCCCGTATCTGCATGCGCTTGACCAGATGATCTCCCAGGAGGACACGTCCGGCACCGAGCGCGTGGGCGTGGTGGAGATTCCCGTGTCCATGGTGGTCGGCACCAGGACCGCGGGTCGCCAGCGCGCCTTCTCGCGCAACTTCATGCCGCTTTTGGCGCCCGACACCGAGTTCGCCTCGAAGTGGAGCAAGCTCTACGCGATCCAGTGCCAGGAGGGCTTCCGCGACCCGGTGAAGGTCTTCGAGTTCATGCACCGCTTCTATGTCCAGGAGGGCAACAAGCGCGTGTCGGTGCTGAAGTACCTGGACGCCCCCACGGTGCGTGCGGACGTCACCAGGCTGATTCCCGCACACTGGGAGGGGCTCGAGCGCAGGCTGTACGGCGAGTTCCTGGAGTTCTGGCGCGCCGTCCCCATATACGACGTTGACTTCTCGCGCGAGGGGTCGTACCGGAAGCTGGCGGCGTGCTTCGGCAGGGACCTGCGGAGTCCCTGGCCCGACGACGCCGTGGACGACCTCAGGAGCAACTACCTGTACTTCGAGACGGTGTATCGCTCGGCAGGTGGAGATCACCTGGACATCACGCCCGCCGATGCCATGCTGGTCTACCTGGGCTTCTATCCGGGCGCGTCCCTGCTGGACACGCCCCGCAGCACCATGGCCGCGCGCATCCGCAAAATCTGGGGCGAGCTCGTGCTGGAGGGGACGGACGACAACGTGGCCCTGGTGGGCGACCCCTCGCGCGAGGCCGCCGAGGCGCAGCCCGACGCCGAGCCCGTCGCCAAGCCCATCGCCAAGCCGCAGAAGTCCTCGTCGCGCGCCACGCGGACGAAGGGCGAGGAGGGCGCGCGCGAGGGCCGTCTGATGGGCGCACTCACGAAGCCCCTGAGCGCGCTGGCCTCCCGAGACTCCTACTCGCTTCAGCGCCCCCTGCGCGTGAGCTTCATATACAAGAAGAACGCCTACATCTCGAGGTGGGACCTCGCCCACGACACTGGTCGAGAAAAGCTGGAGGACCGCTTCGGCGGCCTGGTCGTGACCCAGAAGCACGAGGACTGCGCGTCCGACGGGATGGTGCGCGACGCCATTCGCGAGTCCGTCGAGTCGGGTGCCGACGTGGTAATAACCACCTCGGCCGTGCAGATGGACGAGACGGCGCGCGCGGCCGTGAACTACCCGGACGTGTACTTCTTGAACTGCTCGGTGAACCTGCCGCACCAGTCGGTGCGCTCGTTCTTTGGCAGGACCTACGAGGTGAAGTTCCTCATGGGGGCCCTTGCCGGCAGCCTGGCGAAAAACCACAAGGTGGGGTATCGCGCCGACATGCCCGTATACGGCACCGTGGCCGACATCAACGCCTTTGCCATCGGCGCCGCGCTGGTGGACCCCTCGGTGAAGGTGTACCTGGAGTGGGCGTCGAAGACCCACACCGACTGGCGCCGTGAGTTTCTGGACGAGGGCGTCACCATCATCTCGGGCGCGGACGCTGCGCATCCCTTCGCCGACGACAACGCCTATGGGCTGTTCGAGGTAGCCGAGCCGGAGGGAGCCGGCGACGCCGGAGGCTCCGGCTCACGGGGGACTGCCGGACTGGATTCGCCCTACCCGGTGACCAACCTGGCACTGCCCGAGTACGACTGGGCACGCTACTACGAGCTCATCGTCCAGAGCATCCTGCGGGGCAACTGGCAGAAGCAGGAGCTGGCCGCCGGGCAGAAGGCCCCGTCCGCGGAGCATGCGAAGGCCATCAACTACTGGTACGGCATCTCGTCCGGGGTCATCGACGTGGAACTGCCCCTGACGTTGCCCTACTACTCGCGCAAGCTCGTGGACATGCTGCGAGATGGCATCACGAAGGGCGTCATCCACCCGTTTGGCGGCGAGCTCCACAGCCAGGACGGCCTGGTGAAGGGGCCGAAGGACGCTCCTTTGACCAGCGCGCAGATCGTGTCGATGGACTGGCTGAACGACAACGTCGTGGGGTCGATCCCCGACATCTCCGAGCTCACGCGTCCCGCGCGCGAGGAAGTAAAGGTAAGTGGGGTAGCCGAGAAATGAGAATACTGGCCGTGGCCGACGTGGAGGATAGGGGGCTGTGGGACTACTACACCCCCGAAAAGGTGGCCGACGTGGACCTGATTCTTTCGGCAGGTGACCTGGACGCCGACTACCTGGAGTTCCTGGTGACTATGACCGACAAGCCGGTGCTGTACGTGCACGGCAACCACGACAGGGGCTACCTGCGCAAACCTCCTCTGGGGTGCATAGACGTGGACGACGAGGCCTACGTGTACCAGGGCCTGCGCATCGTGGGCCTGGGAGGGTGCCGGCGCTACAACGACGGGCCGTACCAGTACACCGAGAAGCAGATGCGCAAGCGCATCCGCAAGCTGACCCCACGGATTCGCCTGATGGGCGGGGTCGACGTGCTGCTGACGCACTGCCCGGCGGCGGGCGTGGGCGACCTGCCCGACCACGTGCACCAGGGCTTCGAGTGCCTGAACGACTTCGTGGAGCGCTGGAGGCCGCAGGTGCTGGTGCATGGCCACATCCACCAGTCGTACGGGTCGACGTTCCAGAGGTCCCACGAGTTCGCGTGCGGCACGAGGTCGCTGAACGCCTGTGGCAAGACGTCCCTGGACGTGGAGCCCGGGGCGCCCCTGAGGCACAGCTGGATCACCTCGTACCTGAACTCGCGCTGCCTCAAGAAGTCCGAGGGCGGCGCCCTGTACCCAAGCCCCGCGGCAGGCTACACGAACCTGTACCAATAGCCTGCGACAACTAGCGCAAGCACTATCATGCGGCTCGCCGCCTGCCAACGGCGACGAGTCGCCTGCTCGAAGGAGGATGTGCCATGGCAACCGCAACGCTCGTGATCATGCGCCATGGGGAGAGCGTCTGGACGGATCCAAAGGTAAACAAGTTCGCCGGCTGGGTGGACGTGGCCCTGACGGACCGCGGCCGGCAGCAGGCTGCCGAGGCGGGGCGGCTCATGAAGGAGGCGGGCATACAGCCCGATGCGCTGTTCACCTCCCTTCTGAGGCGTTCCATCGAGTCGGCCAACATCGCCCTGGACGTGGTCGACCGGCTGTGGATTCCCGTCATCCGCACCTGGCGCCTGAACGAGCGCCACTACGGAGCCTTCCAGGGGCAGACGCGTCCTGCCATGCGCGAGCGCTACGGCGACGAGCTCTTTGCCACGTACAGGCGCAGCTTCGATGTGAGGCCTCCCCAGATAGCGCTGGACTCCCCCTATTACCAGGGCGACGACCCCCGTTACGGCACGCTGTCGCAGGACGGCCTCGACGAGACGGACCCAAAGCAGATACGCTCCGAGTGCCTGAAGGACGTTATCGTGCGCCTGGAGCCCTTCTGGAAGGCGTACGTGATGCCGCCCCTGCTGATGGGGGACACGGTGCTGGTGGTGACCCACGGCTCCGTGGTCCGCTCCCTCATAAAGGTGATCGAGGGGCTGTCCGACGACGAGATCCGAGGCGTGAACGTGCCGATGGGCCAGCCGCGTGTGTACCAGTTCCAGACGGGCGTGTTCGGCGACCTGAGGCTGGTGGGCGAGGGACGCTACCTGGATCCCGACGCCGCCAAGCGCGGGGCAAGGGAGATCGACGCCCTGGGTTCCTCCTCGGCGCATGGCGGGACGCCGGCATAGCGGCCTGCGCGATACCGGTAGCACCCGCGCGACGCACGGGGGCTACCGGTACGTCGACCTGCTGCGCACTACCTCCAGGTCGTCCACGCCCATGCCACAGCTCTGCAGCAGAAGGTAGACGTCGCGACGGTGCACGGAGCTCGTCGGTCCCAGGACCACGCGGCGCAGGATGTCCCGCACGCTCAGGCGCAGGCGGAACTGGGGCACGATGTCGCCCCCTCTGGCCGAGAAGCGCACGCCTCGCGGCTCCACTATGTCGCCGTACTCCTCCTGTATCACCCGCTCCGTGGTGGCCAGGCGCGTGTCGTCGATCCAGATGGACAGGCGCCTCTCGTCCTCCTCGGCGAAGGTGGGGTTCTTCAGGAAGGGTGCCAGCTGGAACAGCTGCACCTCGCACTCCCTCAGCTGCCGCACCAGACTGGCCGTGGGCTGGTGCGGGTTCGCCCCGCGGAAGGCGCTCCTGACCCTGGTGCGGGACTCCTCGGGGTCGTAGATCACCCGGTCGTACTCGAAGGCGCCCATGCCACTGCGCCGGTGGATCTCCTCGAACAGTCGGGTGTCGAAGCCCAGAGCGACGCCCCGTCCGTCGTCCGCGTAGCCTCTCCACTGGCCCAGCGAGTCCGCCTTCGAAGAGAAGCACAGCGCGTAGCAGCGCATGTAGTCGTTCGAGCCGGGGCCGAACGAGGGGCTCTGCAGGTAGGACGTGGCGGCTCCGGGGTCGAATCCCTCCGTGCCGGGGGCCAGGGTGGAGCCCCAGTCCAGGTGCTTCCTGATGATCTTCTCTGCCTCCGCGCGAAAGAGCCCGGCGGCCCAGTCCAGCTCCATGCTGTCGTTTGACTTGCTGATGTCTGCAAGCCACAGCTCCCGGTTCTGGATTATGGAAAGCATGGTCTTCAGGTCGCAGTAGTGGTACACGAGGGCGGGGCGTCCAGCGCCTGAGGGCGTCGAATCGACCTGCGGGTCCTCCTGGTCTGGCATGGCGTCTGGTGCCATGGCTCCTCCAAGCTTTTTCGTCGTATGTCTGGCTCTGTAGTCCACAATAGGACGTGCGGCCGCGGCTATTGCGCGAGGACTGCAAGGGCGGCGCAACGTTTTTGGACGGGGAGGTCGCATGGACGCGAATCGGGACATGACCTTGGCGCACAGGACGTTCGTCGTCGTGCTGAGGGACCAGAGCGGATCCTTCCTCCAGGTGGGCAGGGTCTTCGCGCGCCGTGGCGTCAACATCACCCGCGTGAGCTACAACAAGGTCATCGACCCGCGCACCTGCTTCGTCGAGGCGGAGGGCACGTCCGACGTCCTGAGAAGGGTCCAGGAGGACCTGGCTCAGGAGGGGGTCCTGCCCAGCCAGACGCAGGTGGGACACGTCGAGCTGGTCGAGTTCAGCCTGGCGAACGCGCCGGGCAGCATGATTCCCGTGCTGGAGCTGGCGCAGGAGCTGGGGTTCAACATCACATACTACGACGCGAAGTCCACGCCCGAGCAGGACCATTCGGTCAGGCTGGGGATATACGTGGAGCGGCAGGCGGACTTCGAGGACTTCCTTGCCCGTGCCGGGCAGATCTACCCCGCGCGTCGCCTGGAGTACGACCGCAACCAGCACGTCATAGACACGAACCTGTTCTACCTGGAGTTCGCCCGGGAGATCACCCAGAGGATGGGGCTCACGGCAGAGCAGGAGCACTCCCTGCTGGTGAACGCCAACCGCATCGTGCAGTTCCTGGAGAACACCAACTCCGACCCTTTCAAGCCGTTCGACTACCTGCGCCAGTTCTCGCGCGGGCTGGACGAGTACTCCGGCGAGGCGTATGCGCAAAGCGTGCGCGTGTCCTCCATAGAGACCGAGCTCGGCGCTCGCATCATCTCCATCGAGCCACCGGCAGGCTCCGACACGTGGGTGCTCGAGTGCAACGACGAGATACTGTGTGCAGATTCGGGCTACCAGACCTTCGCGGGCGAGCTCGAACAGACGCTGCGTCAGGTGGTGGACGGCTGGGACAGCAGGCGCAAGGTCCTCGTGCTGACGCATGCCGACATGGACCACACAGGGGGCTGCGGCATGTTTGACAGGGTCCTGGCGGTGGGGGAGGTGCTGGACAGCTTCAGGCTGGAGCATCTGGGAAGGCCCAACTGGCGCGAGCGCACGATGAGCCAGAGGGCCTACAACCGCATCGGCATGATTTTGTCGCGCTACGAGACGCCCTGGCTCGACCGCTTCGAGTGCGTGGGCAGACGGCCCGAGGGGTCCGCAGAGCCCATCGCCCGCTGCGAGGACCTGGACGGCACGCCGTCCAGGCTGGTCGTGCCGCCCTTCGACTTCGAGGTGTGGGAGGGCGCCGGCGGCCACGTGCGGGGCGAGACCGTGCTCATCGACCGGGCGCAGCACGTGTGCGTCTCGGGGGACATCTTTGTGAACGTGCACGGCGAGACAAAGCCACAGTCGCGCTTCAACGCGCTGGCGCCATACCTTTTGACCTCGGTGGATTCGCTGCCGGACCTTGCCCGCAAGGAGCGCAAGTACCTCTTTGGCCTTCTGGACCCGGGACAGTGGTGGATCCTGGGCGGTCACGGCGCCGCGTTTGCGTACAGGCGCAGGAGTCGCCTGACCGATGCCGAGAGGGCGGAAGCCCAGGAGAGCGGCGCCCAAGTACCCCATCGTTAACGCCTCATTTCTTAGCCCACGCGCATGGGCGTGGTTTCAGGTTCACGTGCTAATTTGCATGTCAATCGAATAGCGCCAACAAACCGTAGACGCGGAAGGTAGACGTCACACGCGCGTACAGAGAGCCTGGGGCGGTGAGATCCAGGACGAGATGCGAGGCGTTGAATGGGCCGCGGAGGGCGCACCGAAAGACCTCGAGTCCAGTAGGCTGCGACGTTCGGCACACGTCACGTGCCAGGGATGTGTTGGCATCCTGGGATACACCACCGCCAAAGCATCCTGCTAAGTGCATGGCAATCTGCCATGAACCAAGGTGGCAACGCGAGCCTTAGAGCCCGTCCTTGGACGTACGTAACGTCGGGGGCGGGTTTCTTCGTATCTGGGGAACATCCCGCCTCCCTAGGGCACTAGGGAGGATGAACGCATGTATCCATCTGTGGACGAGGTGCGCAGGCTGGCCGCCACTGGCCGCTACCGTCGCATCCCGGTGAAGCGCGAGCTGTATGCAGACGGCTTCACTACCATCGTGGCCACGCGAGCCCTGCGCGAGGCCAGCAGCCACGTGTTCCTGCTCGAGAGCGCCGAGGAGGATGAGCGCTGGGGCCGCTACAGCTTCCTGGGGTTTGAGCCCACGTCTGAGATAACCTGCCTGGACGGCACCCTGCGCGTGCGTACGAACGTCGAGGGGTCCGCCCAGCCCGAGGTACGGACCATGAAGGTGGACCATCCCGGCGACTACCTGCGCTCCGTCATCGCCCAGAACAGCTCGCCCCAGCTGGAGGGGTTCCCGCCGTTCTGCGGCGGGCTGGTGGGCTACTTCTCGTACGACTACCTGAAGTACGCCGAGCCCACCCTGCGCCGTCCCGGCCTGGGGCACGAGGACTTCCTCGACATGGACCTCATGCTGTTCGACCAGCTGATAGTGTTCGACTCGTACAAGCAGAAGGTCATCCTGATAGCTGGCGTGCGCTGCGACGGGCCCGACGTAGACGCCGCCTACGAGCAGGCCCGCGGTCGCCTGGACCACATGGAGCAGATTCTGCGCCATGGGCGCAAGCGCCGCTTTGAGCCGCTGCAGCTGAGAGAGGAGCTGACCCCGCAGTACTCCCGCCAGCAGTACGAGTCCATGGTGACGACCGCGCAGCACCACATCCACGAGGGCGACATATTCCAGGTGGTGCTGTCCAACCCCATAACCGCACGTGCCGACGGCAGCCTGTTCGACACGTACCGCGTGCTCAGGAGCATGAACCCCAGCCCCTACATGTTCTACTTCACGAGCGACGACATCGAGATCGCCGGCGCCTCCCCCGAGACGCTGGCCAAGCTGACCGACGGGCGGCTGTACACCTACCCCCTGGCGGGAACACGCCCGCGTGGTGCCACCCCCGAGGAGGACCAGCGTCTGGGCCAGG
The DNA here is from genome assembly GCA_051878835.1 of Atopobiaceae bacterium. Taxonomy (GTDB): domain Bacteria; phylum Actinomycetota; class Coriobacteriia; order Coriobacteriales; family Atopobiaceae; genus Olsenella_K. Next base: position 22,200 of record JBJEKW010000092.1, on the reverse strand, counting down.
AGCTCCTGGCCGACCAGAAGGAGCTGGCCGAGCACAACATGCTGGTGGACCTGGGCCGCAACGACCTGGGCAGGATTGCGAAGCTGGGGACCGTCGAGGTTCAGAAGTTTCATCAGCTGCTCCGGTTCTCTCATGTGATGCACATCGGTTCCACGGTCAGCGCGCAGATAGACGACCGCTACGACGCGGTGGACGCCGTCGACTCGATACTGCCCGCAGGCACGCTGTCGGGCGCACCGAAGCTGCGTGCCTGCCAGATCATCCAGGACCTGGAGGGCTCGAAGCGCGGCATCTACGGCGGTGCCATCGGGTACCTGGACTTTGCCGGAAACCTGGACACCTGCATCGGCATTCGCCTGGCATACAAGAAGAACGGCGTGGTGTGCGTGCAGTCCGGCGCCGGTATCGTAATGGACTCGGTGCCGGAGCGCGAGTACCAGGAGTGCCAGAACAAGGCGCGTGCCGTGGTGTGCGCCCTGCGCGAGGCGGAGGGTGGGATCGACTGATGATTCTGCTGATAGACAACTACGACAGCTTTTCCTACAACCTCTACCAGCTGCTGGGGTCCATCCAGCCCGACGTGCGCATCGTGCGAAACGACGCCCTGGGTCTGGACGACATAGCCAGCATGCAGCCGCAGGCCATCGTGCTGTCCCCGGGGCCGGGCCGTCCCGCCGACGCGGGCGTCTGCGAGGACGTGGTCCGCGCCTTCACGGGCAGGGTGCCCCTGCTGGGCGTGTGCCTGGGCCACCAGGCCATTTGCGAGGCCCTGGGCGGGACCATCACCTACGCGCGGGAGGTCATGCACGGCAAGTCCTCCCTCGTGACGCTGGACCCCACGTGCCCGCTGTTCCAGGGCGTGAGCTCTCCCACCCAGGTGGGTCGCTACCACTCGCTGGAGGCGGACCTGAAGACCCTGCCCGCATGCCTGAAGGTGACGTCGCAAAACGATGAGGGGGAAATCATGGCGGTGCAGCATAGGGACCACCCGACCTTCGGAGTGCAGTTCCATCCCGAGTCGATACTCACGCCGGAGGGCGCGGCCATGGCGAGGAACTTCCTCCGGCTGGCCTGCGGCTGATGGGGTGATGGTGATGGGGTGATGGTAATAAGAACAGTTGTTCTTGTCAACGTATTTTCGTGAAAAACCAGAACAAGCGTTTCAAAGGAGAGAACCATGATCAAGGAAGCCATCGACAAGATCGTCCAGCACGGAGACCTGACCTACGACGAGGCGTACGCCACCATGAGGGAGATCATGAGCGGCCAGACCACGCCCACTCAGAACGCCGCGTTTCTGGCCGCGCTCTCGACGAAGAACACCAGGGCCGAGACGATCGACGAGATCTCCGGCTGCGCGGCCGCCATGCGCGAGCTGGCGACGCCCGTGGAGCATCCCGGCATCGACACGCTGGAGATCGTGGGCACGGGTGGAGACCGCTCGAACACGTTCAACATCTCGACCACGGCGGCGCTTCTGTGCGCTGCGGCGGGCGCAAAGGTCACGAAGCACGGCAACCGCGCGGCGTCGTCGAAGTCGGGCACCGCGGACTGCCTGGAGGCGCTGGGGGTGAACATCCAGCAGGACCCGCAGAGGGTCGTGGAGGAGCTGAACACCTGCGGCATCGCGTTCCTCTTTGCCCAGAAGTACCACTCGGCCATGCGCCACGTGGGGGCTATCCGCAAGGAGCTGGGCTTCCGCACCGTGTTCAACATCCTGGGACCGCTGACGAACCCCGCCAAGCCCGCGTACTTCTTGCTGGGCGTGTACGACGGGTACCTGTGCGAGCCGCTGGCCCAAGTGCTGACCTCGCTTGGCGTGCGTCATGGCCTGGTGGTGTACGGCACCGACAAGATGGACGAGATCAGCCTATCGGCGTCCACGAAGGTGTGCGAGCTGCGTGACGGGATGTATCGCACCTTCACGCTGGACCCCAGGAAGTTCGGCTTCCAGCTGTGCTCGAAGTCAGACGTCCAAGGTGGCACGCCGCAGGAGAACGCCCAGATAACGCGGGGCATCCTGGACGGCACCGTCACGGGGCCGAAACACGACATCGCCGTGCTGAACGCCGGCGCGGCGCTGTACGCGGCCGACCTGGCACAGGACATCCGCGAGGGCATGCGGCTGGCTCAGCAGCAGATAGACTCCGGTGCTGCCACCCGGACGCTGGAGAGCTTCGTGCAGGAGAGCAACCGATGACGGAGGCGCACGAGAACGTCCTGGCAAGGATTGCCGACGCCACGCGAGACCGCGTGCGACGCCAGGAGGAGGCAGACCCGCTGGAGGCGGTGCGCGGCCGCGCCCTGGCAGCGGCCGCGGAGCAGAGGCAGACGGGAGACTTCACGTTTCCCTTCGAGCGGGCCCTGGCAGCCGACGGCATGTCGTTCATCTGCGAGATCAAGCGTGCGTCCCCCTCGAAGGGGCTCATCGCCCCGGACTTCCCGTACCTGCAGATAGCGAGCGACTACGAGCGGGCGGGGGTGGCGGCCATCTCGTGCCTGACGGAGCCCAAGTGGTTTAAGGGCTCGGACGAGATATTGCGCCAGGTGGCCGCCCACGTGGACATCCCCGTGCTGCGCAAGGACTTCGTGGTGGACGAGTACATGATCTACCAGGCGAAGCTGTGTGGCGCGGCGGCGGTGCTCCTGATCTGCTCGATCCTGGACGAGGGCCAGCTGGCACGCTACGTCGACCTGTGCCACCAGCTGGGCATGTCCGCGCTGGTGGAGGCCTACCAGCCCGAGGAGGTGCCCATGGCCCTGCGGGCGGGCGCGCGCGTGGTGGGCGTGAACAACCGCGACCTGCGCACCTTCGAGGTCGACTTCGGCAGGAGCATAGACCTGCGGCCGCTGGTGGGGCCTGACAGGCTGTTCGTCTCGGAGAGCGGCGTCAGGACCGCCGAGGACGTGCGCAGGCTGGCCGACGCCGGCGTGGACGCGGTCCTGGTGGGCGAGACCCTGATGCGCGCCTCTAGCAAGCAGGCGGCGCTGGACGAGCTCAGGAGTCTGCTGTGAGCCCGGACGAGGTGGCGCGCCGCCGCGAGCGCGCGTGGTCGCTGGTGCGCCAGGCGCAGGTGGCGGGTGCGCCCACGCTCATAAAGGAGTGCGGCATGTCCAGGCCCGCGGACGTGCGGGCGGCAAACGAGGCCCGGCCCGACATGGTGGGCTTCGTGGTCGACTGCCCGCGCTCGCGCAGGAACGTGGACCCGGCCCTGCTGGAGGAGCTGGCGCCCATGGTCGACGAGCACGTGGTCCGCGTGGGCGTCTTCGTGCGGGAGCCACCCCGTACGGTGGCTCTGCTGGTGGAGCGCGGGCTTCTGGACATGGTCCAGCTGCACGGAGGAGAAGACCGTGCGTACCTGGACCAGCTGCGCGCCCTGACGGGCGGCGTGGTGCCCGTGATGCAGGCCTACTGCGTGCGCGGGGTCGACGACGTCGATCGGGCCCGAGACGGCGCGGCGGACGTCGTGCTGCTGGACGCGGGCCAGGGCAGCGGCCGGGGCTTCGACTGGTCGCTGGCGGCGGACGTGGGACGTCCCTTCGCCCTGGCGGGCGGACTGGGGCCCGACAACGTGGCGCGTGCGGTGCGCCAGGTGCACCCCTGGGCGGTCGACATGAGCTCGGGACTCGAGACGGACGGACTCAAGGACAGGGAAAAGATGAGGGCGGCAGTTGCCGCCGTGAGAGGAGAACGATGAGCAACTCAAGCATTTCCCGGGGGAGGTTCGGCGTGCACGGCGGCCAGTACATCCCCGAGACGCTGATGAACGCGGTCATAGAGCTGGAGCGGGCCTACGACGAGGCGAAGGCGGACCCCGAGTTCGCGCGCGAGCTGGACAGGCTGGAGCGCGAGTACGCCGGCAGGCCCTCGCTTCTGTACTACGCGAAGCACATGACCGAGGACCTGGGCGGGGCGAAGGTCTACCTGAAGCGCGAGGACCTGAACCACACGGGCGCGCACAAGATAAACAACGTGCTCGGCCAGACGCTCCTGGCGCGGGGCATGGGCAAGACCAGGCTCATAGCCGAGACGGGCGCCGGCCAGCACGGCGTGGCCACCGCCACCGTGGCGGCGTACTTCGGCATGAAGTGCGTGGTCTACATGGGCGTGAAGGACATGGAGCGCCAGGCGCTGAACGTGTACCGCATGCGCCTTCTGGGCGCCGAGGTCAAGGGCGTGTCCAGCGGCACGGGCACGCTGAAGGACGCCGTGTCCGAGGCCATGCGCGAGTGGACCAGCCGCATGGACGACACGCACTACCTCATCGGCTCCACCATGGGCCCGCACCCGTTCCCCACCATCGTGCGCGACTTCCAGAGCGTCATCTCACGCGAGGCCCGCGAGCAGTTCCTGCAGAAGGAGGGCAAGCTCCCCGACGCGGTGCTGGCGTGCGTGGGCGGCGGCTCCAACGCCATCGGCAGCTTCTACAACTTCATCAACGACAAGGACGTCAGGCTCATAGGCTGCGAGGCGGCGGGCCGCGGCATCGACACGTTCGAGACGGCCGCCACCATGAACACGGGCAAGCTGGGCATCTTCCACGGCATGAAGAGCTACTTCTGCCAGAACGAGTACGGCCAGATTGCCCCCGTGTACTCCATCAGCGCCGGCCTGGACTACCCCGGCGTGGGCCCCGAGCACGCGTGGCTGCACGACACCGGCCGCGCCGAGTACGTGGCCATCACCGACGACGAGGCGGTTGACGCCTTCGAGTACCTCTCGCGCACCGAGGGCGTCATTCCCGCCATCGAGAGCGCTCACGCCGTGGCGTACGCCATGAAGCTGGCGCCCACCATGCGCAAGGACCAGATCATCATGGTCACGCTGTCCGGGCGTGGCGACAAGGACGTGGCGGCTATCGCCCGCTACAGGGGAGAGGACCTGCATGAGTAACATCAGGCGCGCCTTCCAGGACGGGAAGGCCTTCATACCGTTCATCACCGCCGGCGACCCATCGCTGGACGTGACCGAGGAGCTGGTGTGCGCCATGGCGGACGCCGGTGCCGACCTCATCGAGCTGGGCATTCCCTTCTCGGACCCCACGGCCGAGGGTCCCGTCATCCAGGAGGCCAACATCCGCGCGCTGAAGAACCACGTGACCACCGACGACGTGTTCGCCATGGTCCGCAGGGTGCGCCAGTGCTGCGACGTGCCCCTGGTGTTCATGACCTATGCCAACGTGGTCTTCTCGTACGGCATCGAGCGCTTCGCGAAGACCGAGGCCGACTGCGGCATGGACGGGCTCATCCTGCCCGACGTCCCCTTCGAGGAGAAGGAGGAGTTCGACGTGCCGTTTGCCGCGGAGGGCCTGGACCTGGTGAGCCTGATAGCGCCCACCTCGCACGAGCGCATCCGCACCATCGCGAGGGCGGCCCATGGCTTCGTGTACGTGGTCAGCTCGCTGGGCGTCACGGGCGTGCGCTCGAACATCACGACCGACGTGGGCGCCATGGTGGAGCTGGTGCGCCAGGCCAACCCCGACGTGCCGGCAGCCGTGGGGTTCGGCATCAGCACGCCCGAGCAGGCAGAGCGCATGGCGCGCGTGTCCGACGGCGCCATCGTGGGCTCCGCCATCGTGCGCATGATCGCGAAGGACGGCAAGGATGCCATCGGGCCGGTGGCGGACTACGTCCGCTCCATGAAACAGGCGGTCATGCGCGCGAGCGCTGTCAGCTAGCTGTAAAACTTCACGGCTTCAACATATAAGAATTGCAAAACCCCAGAGGGGAGCTTGCCACTGGCTTGCCAGATGACGAGTTCCCCCTCATTCGTTTTTTCGCGTGGCATGTGGTCCCCGGATGCTCGTACAATGACCGAACCGACGGCAAGTCGAGGAGGACCCGTGATTCAGGACATCGGAGGACACACGTTCCACAACCAGTACGAGCCGCGCCCCATCGGGGGCGACGACCTCACGCTGGCGTACAGGGACGGCAAGGTCGTCGCGTCCGTGAGCGGGGGAGTCCTGGAGCTGCCTCGGGCATCCCAGTGGGGGAGCCTGGATGACGAGATGTGCACGTATGCGTTCCGCGTGGACGAGGAGCGCTACTACCTGATGGAGGACTCCTCGCTCTCCCTGCCCGCGGGCTTCGAGCTTGTGGGCGTGCGGGACGTGCGCGCCATGGAGCCTGGATGGCGTGCCTACGCATGCGCCGTGGGCCGGCAGCTGAACCTGTGGTACGCGGACAACCGATTCTGCGGCAGATGCGGCACCAGGACCGAGCGCGCCCCGTGGACGCGTGAGATCGTGTGTCCCGAGTGTGGCAGGGTCATCTACCCGAAGATCCAGCCCGCGGTCATCTGTGGCGTGGTGGACGGCGACAGGCTGCTGATGACGCGCTATGCCCATCGGAAGGTGAGCCACCTCAGCCTGGTGGCCGGGTTCAACGAGGTGGGCGAGACCCTGGAGGAGACCTGCCATCGCGAGGTCATGGAGGAGGTCGGCGTGCACATACGCGACCTGTGGTACTACAAGGACCAGCCATGGCCCTTCTCGTCCTCCATCCTGGCGGGATTCTTCTGCAGGCTGGACGGTGACCCCACCATCCGGCTGGACCACGACGAGCTTGGGCTGGGGGTCTGGCTGTCGAGGGAGGACGTCCCCGACATGCCCGACGACCCGGTCAGCCTGACCGAAGAGATGATCGGCTTCTTCAAGAGGCATCCGGAGGCGTTCTAGATGACCAGAATAGCCAGCAGCACCGACAGGGGCATACGCAGGCCCACGAACCAGGACGCTCACTGCCTCAGGGTGGCGAGGACCTCGGTGGGCGAGGTAAGCATGGTGGCCGTGTGCGACGGCGTCGGCGGCCTGGCCGCCGGAGAGCTGGCCAGCTCCACGGTGGCGCGCATGCTGATGAGGTGGTTCTCCGAACGCCTGCCCGGCATCGTGGCGGAATCCGCGCAGAGGACGGGTGGCTTTGACCCCGCCAGCGCGCGGTCGTCCCTGGAGCGTCTGGTCGAGCGCGCGAACGAGGGCATCTGGAGGCATGGCGAGAACTCGGAGGCCATGCTGGGCACCACGCTGACCGCGGTCGTCTGCTGCGACGGCCGCTATCTCGTGGTGCACGTGGGAGACACCCGCGCCTATCTGGTGGGACAGGACCAGACGGTGCAGCTGACGCAGGACCAGACGGTCGCCCAGCGCGACCTTGCCGCGGGAAGGATAACGACCGCCCAGCTGGCAAGCCATCCAGGTCGAAGCGTCCTCCTGCAGGCCATAGGCACGCAGCCCACCATCTCGCCCACGCTGTATGGCGGCACGTACGCTCCGGGCGATCTGTTTGTGGTCTGCTGCGACGGTGCGTGGCACCAGCAGGGACTCGAGGGCATCAGCCAGAGGTTCACCCCTCTGCGGCTGGCAGGCGAAGGCAGGCTCAAGGATGCCTGCCAGGACCTGGTGCAGGACGACATAGCGCAGGGCGAGACCGACAACATCACCGTGGCCGTGCTGGGCCCAGACGGCGGGAATCCCGCCGCTGGCCCGGACCCGCTGCGCCCGCGCTGCCTGAGGGATGGCACCGCAGAGCTGGCGGAGCGAAACGACCCCAATGCCACGGCGAGGCTGGACAGGGCCAGACGCGGGATTCCCCTGGACTAGGATTTCCCGGCCTCCATGGCATGCGCTGTGGGCATGCCGCAGCGGGTGTCCGGTCAAATAGATCGAAAACGGCATAGGCACGTGCGGAAGACAGCTTCCTACGGAGGCGGCCATGGCTCGACCTGGCGACATTTTGGACGGGAGGTACCGACTGGAGTCCCTGCTGGGGCAAGGCGGCATGTCCAGGGTGTGGCTGGCCAGGGACCTTCGGCTGGACGTCGTGTGGGCGGCAAAGCAGGTGGATGTGGCGGACGACCCCGACGGCACGTTTCGCCAGGCGCTTCTGGGGGAGGCCCGCATCCTGCGCGAGCTGGAGCACCCCGCCCTGCCCCGCGTGGTCGACGTCTTGCAGGACGGCAGCTCCGTCTACCTGGTGATGGACCTGGTGCGGGGGACCACCCTGGCTGCGCTGGTGCGGGAGCGCGGACGCCCCCTGGACGCGCCCGATGCGTGCTCCATTGCCACCCAGCTGTGCGACGTGCTGGGGTACCTGCACGAACGGACGCCGCCAGTGGTCCATCGCGACGTGAAGCCGTCCAACGTGGTCGTGCAGCGGACGGGTAGGGCCAAGCTCATCGACTTCGGCATCGCCCTGGGCGGGACCCAGGCCGGCTCCTCCACGGCGACATTGGGGACGGCGGGCTATGCGGCGCCCGAGCAGTTCAGGCCCGGGGGCATCTGTGACGCACGCACCGACGTCTACGCGCTTGGGGCCACGCTGTGCTTTCTGCTGTGCGGCAGCCCGCCGTCGCGACTGGAGCCGCAATCCTACGGTCGGGGGCTTCCCGGCGTGAGCGCGCAGCTATCGCATGTCGTGCGCAAGGCCACGGCAGCAGAGCCGCGCGACCGATACCAGACCTGCACCCAGATGAAAGACGAGCTTCTGAGGGCCCAACAGACTCCACTTCGGCGTGGCGGGTCGCGTGGCGGGGGTGGCGTTCCAACGGCTTTGCCGGGCGGAGGCCATGGGGCGTCGGCGGCGCGAACGAAGGGGCGTGCTCGGAGGGCATTGGGCAACCACGGCCTGCCCTGGGCCTGTGCCACGTGGGCGGTCAGGCCCGCGATGCTGGGGCTCATCGCAGTGGCATGCGTCACGGCTGCCCTGGGTGCCGTCCTGCACGCGCGCATGCAGGACCAGGCGTTTTCTGACCTGCTGGCCACCGCGGAGACGGCAAGTGCCATCTCGGGTGACAGCACCCCATCAGAGGCGGAGCGGGCGTGCCTGGAGGCCATTGCTACTAGGCCGCAGGACCCCAGGGCCTACCAGCTCCTTATTCGCAGGGTGTATCGGGCGGACGCGCGCTTCTCGGATGCCGAGGCCAGGCGATGGGAGGAGGTCGCCAGCCGGAATGCCGCGCAGATGAGGCGGTGGGATGACTACGCGCAGCTGTGCGTGGACGTGGGGACGTTGTACTTCGTGTACGGGGAGGACTCCGACGAGCTCCGCAGGGGCGCCAGCGCTTCAGTGTGGTACGAGGCAGCCTATGGGCTGCTGGGGGCCAGCGAGGGCGGAGCGGGCCAGACGCCCGAAGCGGCGGAGTTGGCGTGCCTGGTCACCATCTGCGGCATCGACCGCGACCTGGCGCTGGGCGAGCGTGCGGGTGACGAGGGACAGGTGTACCGGGACTACTGGGAGGCGTTGTGCCGTGCGATGGACGACGAGTCAGTGCCGGCTCAGCTGGGCCTTCGGGTGTGCCTTCAGGCCGTGCGCATGCTGTCCAGCCCCACTACGGCGGCGGGGCTGGTGAGCGCGGGAATCTCGCGCGGCCAGATGCTGGAGCTCCTGGACCGCGTGGAGGGTGTCGTGCAGAGGGCTCGCTCGGACGGGCGAACGGAGGATGAGCGGCTGGAGCGGGAGATGGCGGAGGAGGTCGAGTCCATGCGGGACGAGGCAAAGGGCTGCGTAGACCTCGCAGCGGGCGCAGACAAGAGCCAAGGCAGGGCCTCCACCTAGGCCGGTGGAGGACTCAGACAGGGGGGGGCGGTTCGGATGGGCAAGAAGAGCAGTACTCAGGGCGTGCCTCGGACGGATGCCAAAGGTGGGCGAAGGAGGCGCAGGTCGCGCGCGTGCACCGGACGCAGGGGTGCCGTACGGAGAATCGGGACGGCCGCGGCATGCCTCGTCGTGGTGGTCCTGTGGACCGCACCTGCGGGGGCGGCCCAGCGCGACGGCGCATCGACGGGCTGGCCGGGTGCCCCGCGGGTGGACCAGACGCGCTTCGACCGTGTGCCCCTGCGTGCATTCGACGGGTCCCTGCGGTTCTCGGCCGTGACTCATGCCACGCTGGAGGTCCATGCCGACGGGTTGGACCTGCTGGATACCCTGGTGGACGGCAGAAGGGTCACGTGGAGCGAGGATGGGGCCGCGTGGCGTGCCCAGAACTCCTATCTGGAGGGCGGTCCGTACGCGTATCCCGTGATCAGCGCGTACGATCTCGCCGGTCGCTTTGCCAGCAACGCCATGCAGGTGGAGGGGCTGCCAAGGTTCTGGGTCGACCTGACCGCCCCGCAGGTTCAGCTGGCCTCGCTGGAGGCCGACCACATGGAGTGGTATCCGCCCGCGTCCGACGTGTCGGAGGAGGGAGGCATCGTGGCCGTGGGTTCCGAGGGGACCGATGCCCCCAGGCTGCGGCTGCACGTGACGGACGCGCAGGGGCTGTCCGAAGCCGAGCTCGTGGACGAGGACGGTTTGACGCTGGCAGCCCTGCCGCTGCAGCAGGGCGCAACGGACTCCGAGCTGACATACGAGCTCCCGGCGGAGGGCCTCACCCGTGAGATGTCCCTGCGCCTGCGCGACCTTGCCGGAAACGAGCGCGTTTGGAACATGGGCCCACGTGGAGAGGTGCTGGACGTCAGGGGCAGCGACGTCGCGTGCACGCCGGTGTGCTGGACTGACGGGGATGGCGTTGTCCGGACGGTGCATCCCTCCAGCGTGGTCGTCGACCGAGAGGCGCCGCAGGCGCGGCTACTGTTGCCTGAGGGGTGGGCAGACGGCTGGCGCTCGAACGAGCCAGTGCAGGTGGGGGTGCGCGTGTCGGACGACAGGCTGCGCGAGCTTGCCGCGCTGTGCCCGGAACGCCAGGTGCTCAGCGTGCAGCGCGTGGACCCGTGGGGAAACGAGTCCGTGGAGTCCGTGAGCCTGGGGTCTATGCAGGAACAGAAGGATAGGCGGATGGAGGGCGGCTACGTCGCGTCGGGCGATGGCAGCTACGTCGTGCGGTCTTCCCTGCAAGACCTTGCCGGGCGGGAGTCGGACGAGGAGCAGGCAGCCTTCGAGGTGGACCGGACGTCACCGGCGCTGTCCGTGACGTTTGCCCTGGCGGACGGGCAGCCGGTGGGGCCGAAAACCGGCGTCTCGTCTTCTGCGGGTGCCATGAGCTTCGCTGTTCCCGTGGTGGCTCAGGTTGCCGTGGACGAGCAGCACTTCGATCCATCGCTGGTGCAGCTGTACACCACGGGACAGGTTGGCGAATGGTCCGAACAGGGCACCCGTCACGTGCTTGAGGTCAGGCTGGGCCCGGGCATGCACGACCTTCGCGTCCATGCGGCCGATTCGTTCGGGAACCAGGCCGTGCCCCTGCAGCTGGATGGCATCGTCGTGGACTCTGAGGCTCCGTCGTTCGCGGACGTCGGCATGGCGGGTGCGCAGACCAGGCTGGTGGGGCGTGACCTGCTGCTGGTGCGGTCTGCCGGCGCGCGACTGACCGTCGATGTCAGGGACAAAGTCGCCCTGGGTCGGGTGAGCCTGGTTGGTGCCGGCGACGGGGTGACCCTCGACAGCAAGTCGTCCGGTGACGCCGGGCGGCGGCAGTGGGAGGTCTTCTTGCCCGATGGCGCGCGGTTGGGTGACGGGGCAAGCCTTTGTGCCACCGACGCGGTGGGCAATCGGTCCTCCGAGATGCTGTGGAGGCTCCTGCTGCGTGCGGCGGGCATGTCGACGGACCAGGCGAATAGTCCCACGGTCATGGTGGACGGGACGCCGCCGGCACTGTCCCTGGATGGTCCCCGTGGCATCGTCGGCAGCCCGCAGACCGTGCGCCTGCGGGTGAGCGAGTCCTCCATGGAGCTGCTGAGGAGCCTGGATTCCCAGCAGGAGGTCCTCAGCATCCGTCGGCTGTCAGGGGCTGGAAGCGCCGACGACGCAACCGCTGAGCTCGACGGCTCGGAGAGGGAGGTCGTGCGGGTGCGCGACCTGGTGCCGGACGGTACCGGATGGCTTGCGATGTGCACGCTGCGGGAGGACGGCTGCTATGGGGTGGCCGCCCGGCTGGAGGATCTTGCCGGCAACGTGGGGGTCGCCAGCCTGCCCGACTTCGTTGTCGACGGCACGCCGCCCAGGGTTTTCACCACCTATCCCGACGGGGAGCCCCGGGGCACCTGTCGGGGTCCCGTGCGCGTGGACGTGCACGTGGTCGAGAAGAACTTCGACGAGTCGTTGGTGAGCCTGGACACAGACGGTAACCCTGGAACGTGGTCCGGCTCTGGAGACGAGCACGTGTTGCGCGTGACCTTTGGTGGCGATGGCGAGCACCATCTGTGTGTCCGTGCCTCCGACCGTGCCGGGAATGCGTCGGAGGCGTTCAAGATGAGAGAGTTTCAAACTGACGGCACGCCGCCGTCCATCGTGGTGGGAGGGGTAGAGGACCAGCATGCCTACGCGGGCCCCGTCGAGGGATGGGTGCGCCTGAGCGACGCGTATGGTCTGGACCCAGACTCCCCGCAGGTGAGCCTGGCCAGGGGCAGCGGAGAGACCGTCGAGCTGCCGGTGCGCTGGGAGGGTGGAGTGGCCATTGCGGAGCTTCCGCAGCTGCCCTGCGACCGTGAGCACGACGACGTCTACACGCTTGTCGCCCGGGCTGCGGACGTGGCGGGAAACACGTCCCAAAGCCAGACGCGCTTCTCGCTGAATCGGCATGGGTCCACCTTCGAGGTCCTGGACGGAGACCTGATGCGTGGCATGCCTCACCTCAGGTCGGCTCGCGACGTCAGCGTGCGCGAGATAAACGTCTGTGGTGCCGAGCCTGGCAGGAGGACGGTCAGGCTGACCGAGGGCCTGCGGACCCGTGAGCTCGAGCGCTCTGCCGTGGCGCGGGAGGGGTGCTACGTGCTGGAGGACGCCAAAGACCAGAGGGGTTGGTCGGTGGCGACGTATCGCATACCAAGGGAGAACTTCCGACAGGACGGCACGTACCGCGTGGCGGTGGGGTCCTACGACCGCGCGGGAAACGCAAACCTCAGCGTGTCGGGGCAAGACGGTGCCATGGGGCTCGAGGTTGCCTTCGTGCTGGACACCACGCTGCCGAAGCTGCGGTGCTCCGGCGTGAGCGACGGCGAGGTGGTGCGGGGTGACTCCGCCACCGTAGACATCGAGGTGGCCGACGAGGAGGGCGTCCAAAGCGTGAGGGCGACCCTGGATGGCGAGGAGGCTTCGCTGGAGACGGTGGCCCCCGGCCATCTTCGCATGGCGGTGCCTGCGAAGGAGGCCAAGGACAGAGAGCTTGTGGTCGTGGCCACGGACGAGGCGGGAAACGAGGCCACCTGCAAGGTGTCGGGCTTCAGGGTGCAGAGGCGGGGTGGCGGACTGGTGTCAGCAATCCTGGATGGTGGGGATGCGGCTCGCGGGGGCGACGCGCAGAAGCGGACGATGCCCTCCTGGTTGGGGTGGGTGGCTGCGGGAGCGGCGGGAACGCTGCTGGTGGCGCTTGCGACGGCAAAGAGGAGGCTGGGGCGTGGGCACATGGGATAGAATCGCCGCAGAGATACATGCCGGCAAGCCATGCGCGCGAGGGGAGGCCCATGCGGACGCACGTAGCGAGGGACCGCTCGAACCGCCGTAGCTGGCTCGAGCTGAGACCTGGCCCCCATGAGGTGCCTGACGTCCAGAGGATTGCCCTGGTGGCGGACGTGCGTCACCGGGCGCTCCTGGTACCCGACGTCAGCCGCCGAGACGACGGGACATATGCGGTGCGCTACGAGGTGACCGGCATGATGCCCCTGAGGAGGTTCGTCCGCAAGGACGCGGTCAGCCACCAGCAATACGAGCGCATGCTGGCGTCCGTGGCTGAGGTGGCCGGCGTCTGCGACACCATAGGCATGGGCTGCGAGGGGCTCCTCCTGGACGCGGGGGACGTGTTTGCCACGTTGGACGGCGTGCTGCACTTTGCGCTGGTCCCGCTGGTGGGAGGGGCTCCTGCCAGCCGCTGGACCCTGCTGGGTCTGGTGGGATACCTTGCCGGCGCCCGCGGCCTGCGCTTCACGCTGGAGGACGACGTGGCCATCAGCCGCGACCTGGAGGATTGGCACGCTTCCCGCGAGACGTTCGACCTGGAGGAGTACTGCGACTTCCTGGGTGCCGAGTTCGGGGTGGTCACGCGAACGCTGCGGCGTCCCAGAATCGTGACGTTGGGCCAATCCGTGTGCCATGAAGGCACCGCTGGCTGGGCGGCGAACTCCGCGTCGAGCGCGTCTTGGCCGAATGGAAGCGGTGCGGCGCCAACTGGGGCTGAAGCTGCGACTGCCGAGTCCATGCGCGCCGTGCCCGCGCGCGCCGCGTCTGTGCGACAGGCAAGCCTCCGGGGCGATGCGCCGCAGGGGCCTGGCGGGGTGGCTGCGTCCGACGAGGTGGGGGAAGAAGAGCCCGAACTCTACGACATTCCCGACGAGAGAGCCGGCGAGGAGCCCGGCGGGAATCCGGGGACGGGTGTGGCCGCGGCGGACGATGCGGACGACGAGGGGGACAACGAGAAGTTCGAGCTGGTGCGCGAGGCCACTGGGCGGACGTACCCGCTTGCCGCGGACGAGCCGCTGACGCTGGGCAGGTCGCCATCCTGCTCGGTGCAGATCCTGGGCAATCCCGACATCAGCCGCAGGCAGGCGACCGTCGTGTGCGAGAAGGACTCCTGCGTCGTGTGCGACCTGGGCTCCGCGAACGGGACCACCGTGCGCGGCCACGAGCTGGGGCCAAACGAAAGCGCCCGTCTGAGCATGGGCGAGCGCTTCGAGCTGGCGGGGGAGGGCTTTCACATCAGAAGGCTGCGTTGAGGGCACGCGACGCGACGGCGACCACGGATGAGGCGACGCCTGCGTCGGAGCCTTCGCGAGGCCGGCGATGTCAGGCTGGCGTCCGGCTGACCAGGGGCTAGTCCATGGTGTGGGTCGAGAAGACCGGGTCGTCCACCCACTCGACTATCTGGTTTCCGGTGAGTCGTCCCTCTTGATGCGCCCTTAGGGTGGCGGGAACGTCTATGAGGCGCTGGTTGGCCGACCCGCGGAAGCGCAGCGTGATGTCGTGCTGGGCCGCGATCCAGGGGCCATCCACCAGCACGTCGATGCAGGCCAGGATGCGGTCCATGTTCTGCGAGGAGTGGTCGCCGTCGCCGGTGAGCTGCTCCCAGGTCCTGCCGCTGTACATCCAGATGTTCTTCTGCGGGTACGTCTGGCGCACACGCTCGAGGAAGGGGGCCAGCGCCGCAGCGTTCTCGGGCTCGGTGGGCTCGCCGCCCAGCACGGACAGGCCATCCACGTACATGGGCTTCAGCGAATCGAGGATCTGCTGCTGCACCAGGTCCGTGAACGGCTCGCCGGCTTGGAAGTCCCAGGCCTCCGCGTTGAAGCATCCGGGGCAGTGCAGACGGCAGCCCGAGACGAACAGGCTCGTGCGTACTCCGACGCCGTTGGCGATGTCGCAGAACTTTATTGTGGCGTAGTTCATGGGTCTCCCTCGGGACTGTGCTGGTTGCGCATCAGGTCGTGCGCGGTCATTGTGGACTTGTGGCGACTGATTGCGTTGCGGTGACCATGGGTGGCGTGCCAGCCTCGCGAATTGTCGCCAGCGCTCACGAGAACCTACCATAGCAGGGCGCCTCGCACGGATGGGGCCCGAGGTGTAGATACCACGAGAGGCACAGTCCGGTACGTTTTGCCGCTGCGAAAACATACCAAACCGTGCCCCTCGCTGTATGGGCGATGCCCTGCTGGTGACGTGCTGCAGTGCGTTACTGGCGACGCCTGGTTCCTACAGGTGCAGCACGCGGTCGCGAATCTCCTCCGTGCGGCCCTGGTTCCAGAACTGCGTGCCGATGTAGCCGCAGGTGCGTCGCGCCACGTTGAGCTTCGACTGGTCGCGGTTGCCGCACTTCGGGCACTCCCACACCAGCTTGCCGTCGTCCTCCACGATCTTTATCTCGCCGTCGTAGCCGCACACCTGGCAGTAGTCGGACTTGGTGTTGAGCTCGGCGTACATGATGTTCTCGTAGATGAACTGCATCACGCGCACGACGGCCTCGAGGTTGTCCTGCATGTTGGGGACCTCGACGTAGCTGATGGCACCGCCGGGGGACAGGCGCTGGAACTGGCTCTCGAACTTGAGCTTCGTGAAGGCGTCGATCTTCTCGCGCACGTTCACGTGGTAGGAGTTCGTGATGTAGCCGTGGTCGGTGATGCCCTTGATGACGCCGAAGCGCTTCTGCAGGCTCTTGGCGAACGTGTACGTGGTGGACTCCAGCGGCGTGCCGTACAGCGAGTAGTCGATGTCCTCGGCGGCCTTCCACTCGGAGCACTTGTCGTTCATGTGCTGCATGATGGACAGCGCGAAGTCGGTGACCTCGGGGTCGGTGTGGCTGTGGCCCGTGAGCGCCTTCACGCATTCGTACAGACCGGCATAGCCAAGCGACAGCGTGGAGTAGCCGCCGTACAGCAGCTTGTCGATGGGCTCGCCCTTCTTTAGGCGGGCGAGGGCACCGTACTGCCACAGGATGGGCGCGGCGTCAGACAGCGTGCCGCACAGGCGGTCATGACGGCAGCGCAGCGCGCGGTGGCACAGCTCCAGGCGCTCGTCGAAGATCTTCCAGAACTTCTGGATGTCGCCCTCGGCCGAAAGCGCCACGTCGGGCAGGTTGATGGTGACGACGCCCTGGTTGAAGCGGCCGTAGTACTTCGGCTTGTTGGGCTCCCAGTTCTTTGCGTTGGCGATGTTGTTCCAGCCGTTGCCCGAGCGGTCGGGGGTCAGGAAGGAGCGGCAGCCCATGCAGGTGAACACGTCGCCGTTGCCCTCGGTCTCGCCCTTGGAGAGCTTGTACTCCTTCATCTTTTTCTCGGAGATGTAGTCGGGCACCATGCGCTTGGCGGTGCACTTCGCGGCCAGCTTGGTCAGGTAGAAGTACTCGCCGTCGGGCGTCACGTTGTCTTCCTCGAGCACGTAGATCAGCTTGGGGAAGGCGGGGGTGATCCAGACGCCCTTCTCGTTCTTCACGCCCTGGTAGCGCTGCTTCAGCATCTCCTCGATGCACATGGCGAGGTCGTGCTTCTCCTGCGCGTTCTGTGCCTCGTTGAGGTACATGAAGACCGTGATGAACGGCGCCTGGCCGTTCGTGGTCATCAGGGTGACGACCTGGTACTGGATGGTCTGGACGCCGCGGGCGATCTCGTCGTGCAGGCGCTTCTCGACGATCTGGTCGATCTTCTGGGTGCCGGGGTGCGCGTCGATGGCCTCCATCTCGGCGTAGACCTGACGGCGAATCTTCTTGCGCGACACGTCGACGAACTTGGCGAGGTGGTACAGCGAGATGGACTGGCCGCCGTACTGGCAGCTGGCCACCTGGGCGATGATCTGCGTGGCGATGTTGCACGCGGTGCTGAAGCTGTGGGGCTTCTCGATCATGGTGCCGCTGATGACCGTGCCGTTCTGCAGCATGTCGTCCAGGTTCACGAGGTCGCAGTTGTGCATGTGCTGCGCGTAGTAGTCGGCGTCGTGGAAGTGGATGATGCCCTCCTCGTGGGCCTTCACGATGTCGGCGGGCAGCAGCTGGCGCATGGTGAGGTCCTTCGAGACCTCGCCGGCCATGTAGTCGCGCTGCACGGAGACCACGGTTGGGTTCTTGTTTGAGTTCTCCTGCTTTACCTCTTCGTTGTTGGACTCAATCAGCGACAGGATCTTGTCGTCGGTCGTGTTCTTCTGGCGCTTCTGGTTCTGCAGGTAGCGGTAGATGATGTAGTGACGGGCGACCTCAAAGTGGTCCAGGGCCATCAGCTGGTCCTCGACGAGGTCCTGCACCTCCTCGACCGAGACGGTGTGGCCGGCCTTCTTGCACTCGTCCTCCACGTTCAGGGAGGCAAACTCGATCTCGCGCTGGCTCAGTCGGGTCTCCTCGGGAGCCTCGACGTTGGCCTTGCTGATGGCATTGGAGATCTTCGTGACGTCAAAGGTGACCTCGGATCCGTTGCGCTTGATGATCTTCATGTCCTGCTCCTCGTGGCATAGGGCCGTACCGCTGCTGACGTTGTGGCACGGTTTTGGCACAAACTCGCCCCGGGGTGTGGCTACGGCCGCATCCCAGGCGTGGCGTATCGGGCTTGTGTGTTTCCGTAGTGGGAGTATGGCACAAGTGGTTGTGGCAGAAATTGACAATCGACCCCATATGTTGTTCAAAACTGGTTGATGGGCTGTCGATAACTAACATCGGTGCAGGTGAGGAAAGAGCTAAAACAAAAATATTTAACTAAAAAATTCCGGGGCCATTTTGCGAAGCGTAGATTCTGTGCAGTGAGCGGTTGGCGGAAAAACGTTACAAACACAAAATGTTGTGGTTATCGAAATATATGAATACAACAACGGGTATGCCTTGAAACCATAGCTGAAATGCGCAGGTCAGCGCTTCGAAACAATATGGATGCGCCGCAAGCACATAACGTGCAATCCAAACACCGCCTGCGTGCGCCAATCCGCAGACCTTCCGAGCGGCATGTTTGGGCCCGCGTGACGCCTGGAGCGGCGTTGTGGGAGGCGCGTGCACCCCACATGATGTGGTGGGGCCAGGATGGCCTTGCGCTAGAAGGGCCTTGCGCTAGAAGAGCCGCGTGCAAGAAGGGCAGGC
>JBJEKW010000092.1:0-3628 GCA_051878835.1 Atopobiaceae bacterium | reverse complement strand
GGCCTTGCGCTAGAAGGGCCTTGCGCTAGAAGAGCCGCGTGCAAGAAGGGCAGGCCGCTCCCGAACCGTCTGCCAAGCTTTTTGCCGATGGAAAAAATCCCACAGCGCGCAGCACACTGTTACCTGATTCGTGCCTGTTTTTGGCTAGACTTAGGACAAAAGAAGATTTTGAGGACGTGGTATTGAACAGCTGCAAAGCCCAGTAAAGAAGGATCGTCCGGTCTGAATCCGGAACAGCCGTCAATCCCGTGTCACCAGACGCCAGCACCGCGCACAGCCGTGGTCGACGCGCATGTTTGCGACTCCGTAGGTCGCCTCACTCCGCCTGTCCTCGCGACGTTCGGGCACCGCCCGAGCGAAAGGGGGAGCTATGAGCAAAACCGGTACCACCGGGCTCGGCCGGCGTGCGCTTGCGGCGTTGCTGACGCTGACGCTGGCCACAAGTGGCGTGCCCGCGTCTGCCTACGCAGAGGCGGCAAGCCAGCTGGGAGTGGGTCAGTCGGCTGCCGCGACCGCGGCAACAGACCAGCAGCAGACTGACGATCAATCATCCTCGCAGGGGTCGGACTCGACTTCTGCTTCCGACAGTTCTTCTCCATCGTCTGACGGCGCGTCGTCTGCCTCCGCGACGACCCAGTCCTCGTCCGCCGCGTCAGCCGCAGCCGCGACCGCCGAGGCGACAAGCGACTCCTCAGACGGCTCGCAGCAGGCGGTCGACATCTACTCCGCCTACATCACGACTGACGCTGCGGGTACCAAAACCACCTACGCATGGAAAACGACCGACACCATCTGGGCGTGGGCAAAGGAGAAGGGCGCCTCGACTGCCATCGATTCCTCGCTCCTGAACTACCAGTGGCAGGTTTCCGACTCGAAGCGTGGCGACTTCACCGACATTCCCGGTGCCACGCAGCAGTCACTGAACCTGGCTGACTACGCGGGCAAGTACATCCGCTGCCATGTGTCCGCGAAGTCCGGCGACAGCAGTTATGACACCAGGGCAAGAAGCGCCGTCACCGACGCCAGCTCCGATTCGATTACGGTGCAGAAGGTCACCCTGGACGCCACCGACTCGGTGAAGTCCGGCACCGCCATCAAGGCCACGGCCACGGGCACCGACGGCTCAGACGTCAGCTCGAAGGTCACGTGGAGCTGGTACAGCTCCAGCGACGACTCCAGCACCGGCACGAAGATAGCAGGCGCCGCGAGCGCCACCTACACCCCGACCTCCGACCAGGCCGGCTCTTACGTGTACGCCGTCGCCACCGTGGGTTCCACCGACGTCAAGTCCACTTATATAAAGGTGGAGTCCGAAGACGCAAAGGCCGGCGCCTACGACCTCACGAGCGTGCAGGTCACTTCCAGTAACGTCGACGCCCACGTGGGCGCCACGCTGAGCGCGACGGCTCGCTACGAGTACCAGGGCACCTACTACAGCTACGAGACCGACGTGCCCGACGACGCGCAGGTCACCTACACCTGGCACGCCAGCGCGGCGGACGGCACCGGCGACCGCACGGTACTGACGCAGAAGCAGCAGGGCTCCACGGCGTCCACCCTGGAGCTGACCGACGACCTGGCGGGCTGCCAGGTGTGGGTCGAGGCTTCCGCCAGCAAGACTCCCGCCACCAGCAGCAAGCTGACGGTGGGCGCGCGCGACACCTACAGCCTGAAGAACGTGAACCTGAGTCCCTCCACGGGCACGGTGGTCACGGGCAGCACCGTGTCGGCCAGCGTGTTCGCCTACAACCTGTCGGGCACCGGTACCGCGGTGACCGACCAGAAGGGCGTCAGCGTCCAGTGGTATGTGGCCGACTCCGCCGATGCGGACCAGGACAGCTGGACCGCACTGGACGGCGCCACCGGCTCCACCCTGCAGGTGCCCGCCGAGGCGGCGGGGAAGTACCTGAAGGCGGTGGCCACCAGCGGCACCTCCACCGCGGAGGCCACGTTCGATGCCAAGGTGGTCGATGCCAACTCCCTCGACGGCATCGTGGCAAAGCTGTCGAACGAGGGCTACTCCGGCTGGAAGCCCAGCCCCACGTACGGCACCGACACGAACGTGAACGACATGTTGCTGCAGCATCTGTCCAGCCTGGGCGTCTCCACGGATGGCGTCACGGTCAGCGTGAAGTCCGCCTCGTTCGAGCAGACAGATGAGAAGGCCACGGTGGGTGTCGGCACCGGCGACTCCGACAACGGCGCCATCACCTACTACTCGGCCGACCCCGACGCGGTGGGCGCCTACGCCTACACCAGGCTCCAGACCATCGACCAGCTGACCTATGTCATCACCCGCGACGGCCAGTCCGTCGAGTACGTGGCGAAGAACGTCCGCATCCCCTGGGACCAGCAGAAGGCCACCGAGCTTCTGCAGCAGAAGGCAGACCAGCTGTCCATCGGCTACGCGGACGGCGACTCGGCCGACAGCCTGACGCAGGACGCCACGCTGCCCTACAAGGCGGGCAACCCCACGTCCACGTGGACCAGCGTCTCGTGGACCAGCGACTCCGACGCCGTGACCGTGGACGGCTACGGCTGGGATGACTACACGGCCAAGCCCACGCGCGGCTCCACCGACCAGGACGTGACCCTGACCGCCAAGGTCTCGGGCCTTGGCAACTACGGCCTGCCCGACGACGTCAGCGTGACGAAGACCTTCAAGGTCACCGTGAAGGCCGACCCCCAGAAGGTCCAGGAGGCCACCCAGGAGCTGCAGGCCAGCCTGGACTCCGGCTACACCTATGACAACGTGTCCGCCTACCAGGCGGGCGACTCGGCCGACCACACGGGCGTCATGGGCGACCTCGTGATGCCGCGTCCGCGCAAGCTGGGCGTGGACGGCAAGTACTACAGCGTCACGTACACCAGCGACAACGCCGCGGTCACGTTCAACGGCTACCACGCCGTCGTGGTGCGCCCGCTGGGCTCCGACACCACGGTCAACCTGACCTGCACCGTCACCAGCAAGGAAAACCCCGAGATCACCGCCAGCAAGACCCTCTCGTTCACCATCAAGTCCGTGTCCCAGAAGGACATAGACGACGAGCTGGCACTCATGCAGAAGGTCGAGGCCGCCTACAAGAGCGCGCTTCTGGGGCAGGGGAGCGACTCTGCCCAGAGCGAGCCCGTGACGCAGAACCTGAGCACCTTCCAGAAGGCCTACCTGGATTCCGAGGGCAACGTGGCGTTCGCGCGCACGAAGGCCGAGGCTGACGCCCACACGGGCATTGCCCTCACCGAGGTAGACGGCTACCAGGACATGGGCCCCTACGACCAGGCGCGCCTGTTCCAGAGCTCCGACACCAACGTCGTGCTGAACGAGACGCTGCAGCTGGCGTGGAACGCCGACCGCAGCACGTCCCTCTCGCAGTACCACGCGCAGCCGAAGTACAACACCACCGTGAAGATCAGCTCGAAGCTGACCAGCGAGCGCTACGGCTCGTACTACCAGCGCTACAAGGACGACTCCGGCATCTCAGACTCCCTGAAGGGCAAGCTGGCACAGCTGGCCGCCACCAACGTGAGCGCCGAAGTGAAGGTGGCCGGCACCTCCGGGAAGGAAGCCATCCAGGCGTCCGGCACCATCATCGGCCAGGACTCCAACGGCGTCGCCCGCACCTGGGCC
>JBJEKW010000091.1:33005-99350 GCA_051878835.1 Atopobiaceae bacterium | reverse complement strand
CACAATGCACTCTTTTGACTAGAATTCAATAAGCGAATATGACAGTTCGCGCGCACCAATCCCGACTCGCTCGACCGGTAGCACGAATCCGAACGTCTCCAACAGGATGTGCATGGCCGGACGCGCTCATCCGGATGCATCCGACAGAACGCACTCGTCCGGATGAGACGCTCCACCCGCAGCAGGGCGTCTGCGGCGGCTCTTCCGGTGCGGGGCGTCTGCGACAGCTCGGCCGCAGCAGCACATCCGGTGCGGGGCGCCCGCAGCGGCTCGTCCGCGGGCACACCCGTCCGGTCCGTCCGCAGCAGCTCGTCCGCAGCGGCACGCCCGCCCAGCGCACCGGCCAGGGCGCCAGGCCGAACGGGCCGCTGGCTCGCCGCGGGCGGTCGACGCTCACGTGTACTTGTTGTCAAAACAACATGTGCACAACGCAACGACCCGCCCAGCAGCCCCAGGCGGTGCTAGAGTGAGTTCTTCTGGGCTGCGCGCGTTAGGGAGGTAGCATGACAGTTTCTAGCAAGGAGACTTCGGACAAGAAGAACTTCCGCCAGCACATCGACTCGCTGGCTCCCGGCTCGGTACACTCCGGCTTCGAGGTGACCAAGGTCATCGACCTGCCCGAGCTCTCGGGCTGCGCCTACGTGATGCGCCACCAGGCCTCGGGCGCCCGACTCATGTGGCTGGCCTGCGCCGACAAAAACATAAGCTTCAGCATCGCGTTCAAGACCCCTCCCGCAGACGACACGGGCACCTTCCACATCCTGGAGCACTCGGTGCTGTGCGGCTCGGACCGCTTCCCGGTGAAGGAGCCCTTCGTCAACCTGCTGAAGACCAGCATGCAGACGTTCCTGAACGCCATGACCTTTGCCGACAAGACCATGTACCCCGTGGCCTCCACCAACACGGCCGACCTCGAGAACCTGATGGACGTCTACCTGGACGCCGTGCTGCACCCTGCCATCTACACCCGCCCACGCATCTTTGAGCAGGAGGGCTGGCACTACGAGCTGCAGAGCCCAGACGCCCCGCTGCAGTACAACGGCGTCGTGTTCAACGAGATGAAGGGCGCCCTGTCGAACCCCGACGAGGTGCTGCTTCACGGCATCGACCGCGCTCTGTTCCCGGACACCACCTATCGCTTTGAGTCCGGCGGCGACCCGCGTGCCATCCCCACGCTGACCTACGAGAAGTTCCTCGACAACCACGCCCGCCACTACAACCTGGCGAACTCCTACACCATCCTGTACGGCGACCTGGACATCGAGCGAGAGCTGGCCTTCGTGGGCCAGCGCTTCGACCACGCCACGCCCCGCGACGCCGGGGCCCCCAACCCCCTGCGCCTGCAGTCGCCCGTCCGCGCGCCCTTCTCGCAGGTACAGATGGCCACGACGCCCGACAACGCACAGGTGGGCTTGGCCTACGTCATCGGCACAGCGGCCGACCGCGAGCGCGTGCTGGCAGTGGACGTCCTGATGGACGCCATCGCCGGCTCGAACGAGGCGCCGCTGAAGCGCGCGGTCATGGACGCCGGCCTGGGCGACGACTTCAGCACCGTCCTGTACGACGGCGAGCTGCAGCCCCGCGTCATCATGCAGCTGAAGGGCGCAAAGCCCGACGTGGCGCAGCGCTTCCGCCAGCTGGTGGAGGACGCCTGCGCGCAGCTGGCAGCCGACGGCATCGACCGCGACCGCCTGGAGGCCTCGCTGGCCCAGGCCGAGTTCAACCTGCTGGAGGGGGACTGGGGCATCAACGCAGACGGCGTGGCCCTGTCCATCCAGGCCATGTCCAGCTGGCTGTACGACGACGAGCACCCCGTGGACTACCTACGCTACGAGGACGCCATCGCGCACCTGCGCGCGGGCGTGCAGACGGGCTACTTCGAGGACCTGCTGCGCCAACTGGTGTGCCAGAGCCAGCACTGCGCCGAGGTGGAGCTGGTGCCCGTCAGCAACGGCTCCGCCAGCCAGGAGGCGGCCGAGCTGGCCGCCCGCAAGGCCCAGATGAGCCCGCAGCAGCTCCAGGACGTGATGGACGAGGCCGCGGCGCTGCACGCCGAGCAGGAGGCACCCGACGACCCCCAGAAGCTGGCGCTGCTGCCGCAGCTGGGCGTCGCCGACATCGAGCCCTCGCATCCCGAGCCCGCGATGCAGGACGTGGACGCCCCCCTGCCCTGCTGGTACCACGACCTGGACACGCACCACATCGACTATGTGTACCAGTATTTCGACCTGCGCCGCGTTGGCTTCGAGGAGCTGCCCTACGTCGGCGTGATGGCCGACCTGCTGGGCGAGCTCGACACGCGCGACCACACCGCCGCGCAGCTGGACACCCAGATCGAGAAGAGCCTGGGCAACCTGGACTTCTTCTGCGAGACGTACGTGCACGACGACGATCCGACCAAGTTCGTGCCCATGCTGGTGGTCAGCGCCAGCTCGCTGAGCCACAACGTGGACCAGCTGGCAAAGCTGCCCGCCGAGGTGTGGGGCACCACGAACTTCCACTCGAACTACGCGCGCATCCACGACATCCTGCAGCAGCGCCGCATCGACCTGGAGCAGGGCTTCGTGAACTCGGGCCACTCAGCGGCGGCGTCGCGCGCGGCGGCGTACTTCAGCCCGTCTGCCAGGGTCATCGACGCCCTGGGCGGCGTGGTGTACTACCAGTTCCTGCGCGAGGTCCTGGCCGACTTCGACGACAACGTGCACTACCTGGCCGATCGCCTGACCGACCTGGCGCGGCGCATCTTTACCGCCGACGAGGTCACCTGCAGCTTCACCGGCAGCGCGGACGACCTGCACCGCTACTGGGACGCGGCCGGAGACTTCGGCCTGCCGCGCGTGGGCGGTTCCGGCGGCGTAAAGCATCACCTGAACGCGAAGCCCCTGGGCGCGCGCAACGAGGCGTTTGTGATTCCCGCCGACGTGGCCTTCGTGGTGGAGAACTGCCCCCGCTCGCCGCGCGACGACGAGGGCACGGGCGTCTGGCAGGTGGGCACGCGTGCAGTCGCGTTCTACCTGTGGAACGAGGTCCGCGTGAAGGGCGGCGCCTACGGCGTGGGCTACCGCCACGCAACGACTGGCATGCAGACGTACTGGTCGTACCGCGACCCGAACCTGGACGCCACGCTGCGGCGCTACGACACCACACCCGACTGGCTGGAGCACTGGGAGCCCGCCCCCGGCGAGCTGGAGGGCTACATCGTGTCCACCGTGGCCGGCCACGACGCGCCCGTGAAGCCCCGCCAGCTGGCCCGCAGGCAGGACGGCCTGCGCCTCAGCGGCAAGGACGCCAGCTGGCGCGACCAGGTGCGCAACCAGGAGCTGGCCTGCACGGCCGACGACATCCGCAGCCTGGCCCAGCCCCTGCGCAGCATGTCCGGCCAGCACGGCGTCTGCGTCTTTGGCTCGAAGGACGTCATAGCCTCGAGCCAGCTGGACCTGAACGTGACGAACCTGATGGAAGACGAGTAGCACCCCATGGCACAAAACCTCACCGGCCGCATCATCGACACGTACGGCAACCTCATAGGGCAGCACATTGGCGACGCCCCGGACGGCGTGCGCTGGTGGCTGGACTTCGCCTTCAACGCCGAGCGCGTAAAGGTGAACGCCCTGCCCGAGCTCAACGTGATGCCCTACCAGCGCCAGGCCGCCGCCATCGCGCTGGACAGCGTCACGGACGCGCTGAACGACTTCCAGCACGCCGTGGTCACCAGCATCTTCCTGCCGAACGAGGTCTTCCTGGCCATGGGGCTGAAGCCCGTCACGGCCGAGGCCATGTCCGGCTTCACGACGGCCGCCCACGCGGAGTCCGGCTTTGTGACCGCGGCCGAGGAGGCCGGCATCCCCGAGACGTACTGCTCGTTCCACAAGGTGCTCATCGGCCTGGCAAAGTCCGGCGTCCTGGAGGCGCCGCCCATGCTGGCCAGCTGCTCGGTGGCCTGCGACGCCAACAACCTGACGTTCAAGGTGCTCGGAAGCCACTGGCACATCCCGCACGTGTACGTGGACGTGCCCTACGAGACCGACGACGAGTCCATCCACTACGTGGCCGACCAGCTGCGCCAGATGGCCGAGGTGGCGCAGCAGACCTACGGCGTGCGCCTGGACCCCGAGCTATTGCGCCAGCACGTGGCCAACTCGCTGCAGACGCAGGAGTGCATCCGCCGCAGCACGCACCTGCGCCGCGGCCGCTTCATGCGCTCCGACATGGGCAACGAGATGCAGATAGCCCTGGCCACGCACCTGGCCATGGGCACGGACGCCACCCTGTGCATGGCGCAGCAGATGGAGAAGGACCTTGCGCACGCGAAGCCCTTCGACGGCGTCAGCCTGGTGTGGGCACACGTGCCGCCCTTCTTCCTGAAGCCCATCGCCGACCTGGTGTCGCAGAGCAAGGACGTGCAGATCGTGGCCAGCGACATGCTGTACGACCAGGTGCACCCCACCCCTCAGCGCTACGACGAGACCCAGCCCTTCGAGTCCATGGCCGAGCGGCTGGTGCTGAACAGCTACAACGGCCCGTCAACCCGTCGCGCCCAGACGCTTCTGCGCATGGCACGGCAGACGGACGCCCAGGGCGCCATCGTGTTCTGCCACTGGGGCTGCAAGGAGACGGCCGGCGCGGCCCAGCTGATGCGCCACACCCTGGAGGACGCGGGCTACCCCACGCTGGTACTGGACGGCGACGCGTGCGACCGCGGCAACTGCATGGAGGGCCAGATGAGCACGCGCTTCTCGGCCTTCGTCGAGATGCTGCAGGCGCAGCGCGAGGAGGTGGCAGATGGCGTCGCCTAGCCTGGGAGACCGCGTCATAGGCTGGTACGGCGACGTGGCGGCAAGGAACCTGGAGCAGCACCCCGGATTCGTGCGCGGATGGCTCATGACGGGATTTCGCGCCATGCAGGCAAAGACGGACCACGTGCCCGACCGCACCCTTCTGCCCTCGGGAAACGAGGGCTACGCGCTGTTCATGGACTCCGTGGTGGACGCGCTGGGCGACGTGGACCGCGAGGTCATCACCAGCATCTTTGTCCCCAACGAGATGTTCCACGCCATGGGCCTTCTGCCGGTGACGGCAGAGGCGGTGGCGTCGTTCGCCTCGGGTGCGCAGGCCGAGGGCGCCTTCATCGCCAACGCCGAGGGCCGCGGCATCCCCGAGACCTACTGCAGCTACCACAGGATCCTCATGGGCATGGCGCTGTCGGGCGTGCTGCGCTCGCCGCGCCTCCTGGCCAGCTGCACCGTGGCCTGCGACGCCAACAACCTGACGTTCAAGGCGCTGGCCAAGCACTGGGGCGTGCCCCACTACTACGTCGACGTGCCCGAGGACGTCAGCGCCGAGTCCATAGCCTACGTGGCCGACCAGCTGCGCCAGCTGGGTGCGCTGGCCGAGGGCACCTACGGGAAGACCCTGGACAGCGACGCCCTGGTACAGGCCTGCCAGCGCTCCCAGCACACCATGCGCCTTCTGGCCCAGACGCTTCCCGCCCGACGCGGGCGCTACCTGGCCAACACCATGACCATCGAGCTCATGCAGATGCTGGACTTCCACCTGTCGCTGGGGACACCGCGCTGCCAGCAGCTGGCGCAGCACATGCTGCGCGACTTCGGCAACGCGAAGCGCTTCGACGGGCTGAACCTGGTGTGGGCGCACGTCTCGCCGTACTTCCTGGCAACCATAGGCGACCAGATAAACGTCGTGCCCACGGCGCAGATAGTGGCCAGCGACATGATGTTCGACGCCGTCGACGTGGCGACGCAGCCCCTGTACGGGCCGCAGACGCCCTACGAGTTCATGGCCGAGCGCTTGGTGCGCAACTGCTTCAACGGCCCGTCCACCCGGCGCGCCCAGCGCCTGCTGGAGCTGGCGCAGCAGACCGACGCCCAGGGCGTCGTGCTGTTCTGCCACTGGGGCTGCAAGCAGACGGCCGGAGCCGCGCAGATCATCCGCACCACGCTGGAGGACGCCGGCTATCCCACGCTGGTCCTGGACGGCGACGCCTGCGACCGGCAGAATTGCATGCCGGGACAGCTGGGCACACGCATGTCCGCGTTCCTCGAGCTTTTGCAAAATCAGAAGGAGGGGGCAGATGGCCCTTCAGAGCACTAAGCCCTCCTTGTCCACCCAGGGCAAGAAGGACACGAATCAGCAGGTCGGGCAGCACGTGGTCTACTACGCCTGCAAGTACACGCCCGTGGAGCTGCTGGCGGGCTTCGGCGCGAAGGCGCGCCTTGCCGAGGCAGACGTCTCGTCCTTCGACGAGGCCGACCGCCTGGCCCACGTGAACCTGTGCGGCTACGGCAAGGGCCTCATCGTGCGCATGCTGCAGCCCGACGTGCACGAGGCTGTCTTCATCACGTGCTGCGACGTCATCAAGCGCGCCTACGACGTGCTGAAGGCGCAGGACAAGTTCGACTTCATCTACTTGCTGGACCTGCCCCACAAGCGCGGCCAGGCCGAGGTCAGGCTGTTCCGCGAGCGCCTGCGCCGACTGGCGGAGGCCTACGCCGAGTACAGCGGCCGCACGTTCGACGTGGGCGCGGCACTGGCTGCGTTCCAGCCTCCCCTGCCCCGCACCGACGAGCGCGTCACGCTGGTGGGCGCGCACGCCACGAAGGCGGTGCTGCACGCCGTGGGCACCGACCTGGGCTGCAAGGTCGAGAACCAGACCTGCACGAACCGCCAGCTGCTGGTGACCCCGCCGCCCCAGCTGGCCCGCATGGCGGCCGACGCCAGCTGCAGCGCCTGCGACGACCAGGTCACGCGCACGGGCGATGGCGCCGACGCGGGCCGCGCGGGCGGCAGCCTGGACGCCTTCCTGGACTGGTACGCGGACGCCCTGCTGCAGCAGATGCCCTGCATGCGCATGGACGACGTGGAGCCACGCAGCCAGCTGACCAGCCGCCGCGGGCAGCGCGGCGTCATCTACCACACGATGAAGTTCTGCGACTACTACGGATTCGAGTACGCCGAGGCCATACAGAAGGAGAACGTCCCCATGGTAAAGATCGAGACGGACGGCACGTCACAGAGCGCCGGCCAGCTGCGCACCAGGCTCGAGGCCTTTGGCGAGACGCTGCGCGGCTCCGACGTGGCGAAGGAAGTCGTCAGCAGGCGCGGCGTGTCGCGCAAGGGCGTCTACGCCATGGGCGTGGACTCCGGCAGCACCTCCACCGACGCCGTGATCATGGACGCCCAGAGAAACATCGTGGCCCAGGTGATCCTGCCCACGGGTGCCCGTGCCACGCAGAGCGCCGAGCGCGCGAAGGCGCAGGTGCTGCAGCAGGCCGGCCTGGACGAGTCCGACATGACCATAAAGGTGGCCACCGGCTACGGCCGCGACAACATCCCCGGCATGGACTCCTCCATCACCGAGATCACCTGTCACGCGAAGGGCGCCCACTACCTGGCGCCCCAGGTGCGCTCCGTCATAGACATCGGCGGCCAGGACTCCAAGGTCATCCACCTCTCGCCCGACGGCGAGGTCGTGAACTTCGTGATGAACGACAAGTGCGCGGCCGGCACCGGCCGCTTCATGGAGGCCATGGCGCGCGTGCTCGAGATGCCCCTGGACCAGTTTTGCCAGGAGGGCCTGAAGTGGAAGAAGGAGGTAAAGATCTCCAGCATGTGCACGGTGTTCGCCGAGAGCGAGGTCGTGTCGCTGGTGGCGCAGGACACCGCCACCGCCGACGTCATCCACGGCCTGGACGAGTCCGTGGCGCGCAAGACCGCCACGCTGGCCAAGCGCGTGAACGCCGAGCCCCCCTACCTCATGACCGGCGGAGTGGCGCAGAACGAGGGCGTGGTTCACGCGCTGGAGGATGTGCTGGGCGCACCCGTGCAGACGCACGAGGACTCGCAGCTGTGCGGCGCCATCGGTGCGGCGCTTTTGGGCCTGGAGTCGCTGCAGCAGGCCTAGAGGCCTAGCACAGTGCGATGCCCATCTGCGTCGTCGCATAACCACGTATCATCATGGCCAGCCCTTCTCGGTCAATGAGCTCGAGGTAGGGCACCATGGAGCGCACGATGTGCTGCGCCTCCGCGCTGTGCCCCAGGCCGTGGTTGGCCCGCGCCATCAGGTAGACCGACTCGGGCAGCAGCACCTGCCAGCGGCTGGAGCAGCTGAGGTCGCGGGCGCGACGGGCATAGGCCAGCTCGTCCTCGAATTCCTGGCGGCCCTCCAGGCAGCCTGCCGCCACGCAGCACAGGGCCACCTTCACCATCTGCAGGATGTCTGTCTGGCCACCGTAGACCTCGTCGGTCTGCTGGCCAGGCACTCGCGTCGGGCTCTCCGCCGACGCGTCCGGGCTGATGCCGGCACTACTCTGCGCATCGCCAACTGCCAGGAACAGCGTTCGTGCCAGGCGCAGCGCGTCGTCCACCTGTCCCTCCTGCCACAGCGCCGCGCTGATGGCGCACAGCGTGCAGATCTCGGTCTCGCAAGGCGAGTCAAAGCAGAGCTGGCACAGCGCGTCGGTGTCGCGCGAGTCCACGTTGGGGCAGGTCAGGTGCAGCGCCTGCCCCAGGCTGTCCAGGACCTGCGACACCGTGGCGTGCCCGCTCGTCTGGGCCACGTCCCCACCACAGCCCGTAGCCATGCGGGCGGCGTCAACCTGCTGGGCCGTCACGCTACGAAACAGCTCCAGGCTGGCGTCCAGGCTGCACAGCACCTGCTGGCGCTGCGGGCTCATGCTGTAGTCGGCGCGAATGGCGTCCACCATGCGCTGCGAGCCGTCGTAGTCACCCATCAACAGCAGCCGCTGGGCTTCGCACACGTCCTCGGCAAACGCGCGGCGGCGCTCGCTTTTGTAGTACTCGTTGCACATCTGGTACATGCTGATGCCCAGGCGGGACAAAAGCGCCGTCAGCACGTTGCGCGAGGGCATCTGGTGCCCGTTCTCTATGCGCGAGATCGACACGGGCGAGCAGATGCCCTTCGCCAGATCCTCCTGCGTCAGGCGAGAGGAGCGTCTGAGCGTGCGAATCTTTCGCCCAAGGACATTGCGACCGGAATCCGCCGAACCCTGCTCGTATTGCACTACGATGCACCCCCAGCAAACCAATGCTGTCCGCCCCATCCCAGGGGCAGATGTGCGCAACATTATAGCTACACCGGGGCTGAAGGCGACGCACCTAGCGCAGGCTCTTATCGAACACCAACGAAACGCATAAACGATGTTCACCTTTGCAGGCGAGCTGCCCCGTCACCAAAGGCGCCAGGAAAAAGCGCCCGCCACCAGCAAGGTGACGGGGCGCTTGGCGTTGCGCCAAATGGCAAGAAGAACCAGCGCAGTCGCAGACGCACCCGCTACAGCAGCAGATCGCCCAGCGAGCGCTTCGGCACGTGGTGCACGTTGCCCTCGGTGCGCCAGTACTTGACGCCGTGCTGGTCGTCTACGTCCTCCAGCACCACCTGCTCGTCTGCGGCGGGCTGGCCCAGCGCTATCAGCAGCTGCAGCGCGTAGCCCTTCTGGTCCAGGCCCAGGATGCCGGAAGCCTCCGCATCGAAGCTCTTTATCATGCAGGTGCCCAGGCCCTTCTGCGCCGCGGCCAGGCAGATGGTCTGCGCCGCGATGCCGCAGTCGATCAGGCGGATGGGGTTCTGTGCGACCTTCTGCGGGGCGCAGATGCCGATGTAGGCGCCGGGCAGCTCGCCCTCGGCGGGGCCGTTGAAGTCGGGCAGCGCCGCAGCCCAGCCGTGATGCCTAGCCAGCAGCGCCACCTGCTGGGGGTCGTCGGCCAGCGCAAAGCGCAGCACCTGCATGTTGTTGCCCGAGGGGGCAAACCTGGCCGTGTCCACCAGGTCCAGCAGCACCTCGCGCGGAACGGCCTGGCCGGCGAAGCGTCGGTACGTCCTGGATGCCTTCACCAGGTCCTTGAAGTCGAAGTCGCTCGAATTCATGTTCTTCTCCCCTGCCAGTCGTCTACAAGCAATCGCCTACAGGTCGGCGGCGCCGATGGCGGCGACGGCCTTCTGGATCACCGGCACGGGCGACACCAGGGCAAAGCGCACGTAGCCCTCGCCCGCCAGACCAAAGCTAGCGCCGGGGGTCACGATGACGCCGGCCTTCTCCATGAGCTCCAGCGTGAAGTCCATGGAGTCCATGCGCCCGTGCGGCAGGCGCGCCCACACGAACAGCGTGCCGTGGGCGTTCGGGCGCTGCCAGCCGATGGACTCCAGGCCGTCGCACAGGGCGTCGCGGCGCTCCTGGTAGCGCATGCGCTGCTGCTCCACCTGCTGGCGCGGGCCAGTCAGGGCGGCTATGGCCGCGTCCTGCTCGGGCAGGAACATGCCGAAGTTCACCTGGCTGCGCAGCTTGCGCGTGGCGGCCACGATGTCGGGGCGACCCACCAGGAAGCTCAGGCGGCAGCCCGTGACGTTGTAGGACTTCGACAGCGAGAGGAACTCCACGCCCACGTCCAGCGCGCCGGGGTAGCTGAGGAAGCTGCCGCCCGCAGGCCCGTCGAACACGATGTCGGAGTAGGCGTTGTCGTGGATGATCACGATGTCGTGCTCCTTCGCGAAGGCGATGATGTCGCGATACATCTGCGGCGTGCCCACCGAGCCCACGGGGTTCGCGGGCAGCGACACCACCATGTACTTCGCGGCGTCGGCCACGTCGTCGGGAATCTGCGAGACGTCAGGCCTGAAGTCGTTCTGTGCCGTCATCTGATAGAAGGCCAGCTTGGCGCCGGCCAGCAGGCTGCCATTGCGAAACACCGGGTAGCACGGGTCGGGCACCAGCGCCACGTCGCCCGGGTCCACCAGGGCGCTGCACACGTGGCTCATGCCCTCCTGCGTGCCGGCCACGCTCATGACCATGTCGGGCGTGATGTCGTGCACGTCGTAGCGGCTGGCGTAGTAGTCGCACACGGCCTGCAGCAGCTCGGGCTTGTCGTGCAGCGAGTACTTCCAGTTCTCGGGGTCGCGCGCGCTGTTGATCAGGGCATCGATCACGTGCTGGGGCGGAGCGAAGTCGGGCGTGCCCACCGAGAGGTCAATGACCTCGCGGCCCTGGGCCTCCAGCTGGCGCCGGCGCTCGTTCAGCGCCGCGAACACCTCGTCACCAAACAGATCCAGCCTTTTCGAGAAGTGCATCGCAGTCCTTCTTTTCTTCTTGATCGCCAAGGGAGGCGCGCGGACCCGACACCTCCTCATTCAATTGCAAGGCTTATATTCTAGTGCCTTCCGGTATGGGCTCGCTTCCTGATGGGCAGCCAAGACAACGAATCGAAACCACGGCTACCGACGCCGGCCGTGGAAACCCAGCCGCCCGCCTATGGGTCAGAATCTGAATCACAGTTGTGCATGCAATCTAGAGCGCTTGCGTTCAGAATGGCCACGTCAGCAACGGCCGGACGGATAGCGGCATTCCTACGACGCCCCGCGCGATGCGACGGTCTGCGGGCGCCAGCCCCCACCAGTCCGGCACCATCGAGAGGAGCAGCCCATGAAGTACACCCTGGACGACCTGTGCCGCCTGGTGGACCACACCAACCTGCACGCCGACGCCACCGAGGACGACATGCGCAAACTGTGCGACGAGGCGAAGCGCTACCACTTCCGCATGGTCGCCGTGAACCAGACCCAGTCGGCGTTCTGCTCGCAGCAGCTTGCCGGCACCGACATCGACACCGGCGCGGCCATAGCCTTCCCGCTGGGCCAGACCTCCATTGCCGCAAAGGAGTTCGAGACCAAGGACGCCCTTGCCAACGGCGCAAACGAGATCGACTACGTCGTGAACCTGACGCAGGTGCGCGCGGGCAACTGGGACTACGTCAAGCGCGAGATGCAGACCATCGTGGACGTGTGCCGCGAGGCCGGCGTCCCCTCGAAGGTCATCTTTGAGTGCTGCTATCTGAACCAGGAGCAGAAGCTGGGCCTGTGCCGCGTGGCCCGCGAGGTGGGCCCCACGTTCGTGAAGACCTCCACCGGCTTCGGCAAGGGCGGCGCCACCCTGGAGGACGTGCGCCTGATGAAGGCCAACGTGGGCCCTGACGTGCAGGTGAAGGCCGCCGGCGGCATCCGCGACGCCGACACGTTCCTGGACATGGTGCGCGCGGGCGCCACGCGCATCGGCTGCTCGGCCGGCATCCCCATCATCGAGGAGATCCGTGCCCGCATGGAGCACGACGGCGTCGACTCCCTGGACCTGTAGGGGCACCGCATGAGAAGGCAAAGAATCGCCATCACCGGCTCGCACGGCTACCTGGCCAGCCTGATTCAGACGTACAACCAGGGCCGCTTCGAGTTCGTGCCCGTTCTGCGCTCCGACGTCGACTACACCAACCCCGCGCAGGTGCACGACTACTTCAGCCATCTGGACTTCGACGTGATGTTCCACACGGCAGCCATCGCCACGACCGCCGTGTGCGAGGCCGACCCCGCAGGCACCGGCGTCGTGAACTGCGACTCTGCCATCGAGATCGCAAAGGTGTGCCAGGCGCGCCACAAGCGCATGCTGTTCATCAGTACCGAGCAGATCTACAACGGCAAGTCCGTGCCCGGCCCCTTCGCCGAGACCGAGGAGCCCCTCAGCGTCACGCGCTACGGCCAGCAGAAGGCCCAGGTGGACGCCTGGATGCGCCAGAACATGGACGACTACGTCATCCTGCGCCTCTCGTGGATGTTCGGCCTGCCCCTGCCGCACGTGAAGCCGTCTCCCGGCATCGTGGGCAACGTGCTGCGCGCCCTGCGCACGCAGACCCCCACGCCCTTCACCGTGCGCGAGAAGCGCTGCATGACCTACGCGCAGCGCCTGGCCGACCAGTTTGGCGCCATCGTGCAGCTGCCCAGCGGCGCCTACCACTTCGCCAGCCAGAACGACGCCAGCACGTACGACTGCGCGCGCTACGCGGCCGGTCGCATAGGCTTCAGCGACGACGAGGTGCGGCGCTACATCCTGCCGAACAACGAGCGCTATGCCGACCGCTTCCGCGACTTCCGCCTGGACGACTCGAAGGCCCTGGCAGCCGGCCTGCAGCTGGGGACGTTCCAGGAGGACGTGGACCTGTGCCTGCGCGACTTCGGCTGGCTGTAGGCACGCCGCCACGGCCTGCCACGACCGACTGCGACGCGCCGTCATCACACCGCACCGCAGTCGCACCGCACCGCAATCAATCGCGGCACTCGCCCGATTGCTAATCGCTCCTCCGGGCGCGCTAGAATTGCTAGCGAAACGTCCAGCGCACCCGGAGGAGCTTTATGTCCGACACCCAGCCGAATGTACCCCAGCCGTCAGAGCAGCGGCCCGACAGCGCAATCGCAGGCGATACCGCCACCTCCAACGGCGCCGTCGACAACAATGCCGTCAATCCCACGGTCGACCCCACGATTGACCCCGCCACCATGTCCCAGGAGGACCGCCGCCGCTACCTGATCGACTATCTGAAGTCCGAGCGCCCCGAGTACGCCGGCATCGTGGTGCCAGACGACCCGCACCAGCAGCAGAGCGCCCTGCGCGCGCTGCTGAACGTGCGCACACCACGCCAGACGACGCCCGACTTTCTCGCCGTCCAGGACGCATACCTGCAGGAGCGCGCACGCCAGAGGGGCATCGTCAACCTGGACCAGCTCCACCCCAGCCCCCTGGACCCCGAGCTGTACCTGTGGCAGGGCGACATCACGCGCATGGCCACGGACGCCATCGTGAACTCCGCCAACGACCAGATGATGGGCTGCTACGAGCCCCTGCACGTCTGCGTCGACAACGCCGTCCACACCTTCGCGGGCATCCAGCTGCGAGAGGTCTGCTTCGCGTTCATGCAGGAGCAGGGCCACGCCGAGCCCACGGGCCACGCAAAGATCACCTACGGCTTCAACCTGCCCGCGCGCTACATCATCCACACGGTGGGCCCCAACGTCAGCGGCTCGCCGTCGAAGGCCGACGCCGACACGCTGGCGTCGTGCTACCGGTCATGCCTGGCGCTGGCGCAGGCCCACGACCTCAAGAGCATCGCCTTCTGCAGCATCTCCACGGGCGAGTCGCACTTCCCCGCCGCCGACGCCGCACGCATCGCCGTATCCGCCGTCCGCGATTTCAAGAAGGACAGCGACTCGCACATCCGCGTCGTCTTCGACGTCTTCTCCGAAGAGCAGCGCCGCATCTACCAGCAGCTACTTTCGTAGGCGCCCGCGTCGCAGCGCCACGTGGCGCCATCGCGCTATCGCGCGACGCCATGTCGCATCGCCACCGCGTCACCATCACGCAGCACTGACGCCACCGCCGCGCCACCCCATGCATCCAGCGGTAACCTTTCGCCCGCATATCGCCAACGTAAACGGGCAAAAGGTTACCGCCGTTTGTTGGCTCGGATGGGGTTCGGCTGCCCCCGAGCCCAGCACGACGACTCCGAGCGCCCGACGCCGATTGACCGCGGCGCACCCAAACATCCAGCGGTAACCTTTCGCCCGCATATGCCTGGCCTTTGCGGGCAAAAGGTTACCGCCAGTTGGAAGGGTTCTCCTCCTCAGTGGAGGCCCTGGCGAGAAGGTCCGCTCTTGGTCGGGGCAGCACCGGCTGAGCCGTCTCCAGCGTTTCTCGTAACGTTATTTCGTATCGTCATTCGAAACGGCACCGCACTACGCTGCAGTTTCTGAAGCACGAACCAGTTAGTAATTCGTAAAGAATTGTGGAGACAATTGTGAAGCGTCTCCATAAAAGACAAGTGGAGCGGGACCCGAAGGCCCAGCCCCACTTAGTCGGCAAATGATGACATCCTGCAGGCTTTTGCCGTAACGCGTGGAGCGTGGCTCCCGAAGGAGCCAGACCCCACGTCGTCGGCGAAGTCATGATGCCCGAGGACATCTGCCAGGCGTTCCACCAGGTAGAACCCGTAGGAGCTCGTCTGACAGCTGAGATAATACCGAATGTTGCCGACTCGCGCTTGCGAGGATTCGGCTCCTCGCAACCCCTCTGAAGTTATATCAAGATATTTATTTTATGCACACTCCGCACTGCGCCGCAGGTAGAAGCCCTCACTTTGTTTAAACGACCGTTCACAGAGGAAACTGCACCGCTCACAGATAACTTTTGAACGGAATTGTGTATACACATTTCCTCCACATTCGATACGCAATCTGCGATTCTACCAGCACTTTTGCGGCATGAAAAAGGGGCCCAGCTCTCTACCGGACCCCTAGATGCCATTTCGAGCACTCGAACACTCTGCACGTTAATGTTCGATTCCCAATCGAACATACCGAAAGCTGGCTTCCACAGACCCCCGCCCGATGCCGCATGCGCCTGCAGGCCACCGCCGGCGCCCATGCGCGGTCGCAAATGTTGCGGGCCACGCGTAGGTCCGTTTGGCGCAGCGGGTGTCGGCATCCCTAGTCCACGTGCCCCACCTGTGGCCGCGCATAGCGGTGCGCCAGCACCAGAATCACGATGCCGATGACCACCAACGGCAGCGACAGCAACTGGCCCATGGTAACGAATCCGCCAAACAGGTAGCCCAGCTGCGCGTCCGGCACGCGCACGAACTCGATCAAGAACCTAAACACACCGTAACAGGCCAAAAACGTACCCATGAACGTCCCTTGCGGCCTGGGCGGATACTTGCGCGACAGCACGTACAGGATGCAGAACAGCACGACTCCCTCCAGCAGGGCCTCGTACAGCTGCGAGGGATGCCGGTACACGTTGCCGCCGGTAGGAAACATGACGCCCCACGGCAGGTCGGTGGGCTTACCCCACAGCTCGCCGTTCACGAAGTTTGCGCACCTGCCAAAGAATATGCCGATGGGTGCCACGCACACGCCGATGTCGCACATGGTCAGAATCGAGATGTGCTGCTGTCGGCACACGATGGAGCCACCCACGATGGCGCCGACCAGGCCGCCATGAAAGCTCATCCCTCCCTGGTTCAGCGCAAATATCTCCAGCGGATGCTCCAGATAGTACCCCGCACCATAGAAGATCACGTACCCTAGGCGGGCACCCACGATGATGCCCAGCGCGATGCCGATGATGATGTTCGTCAGCTCGTCCGCATTGAAGTCCAGCTTCCAGCGGCGCACTATGCGCCACGCCGCCAGCCCGCCCAGCACAAATCCGGCCAGGTACGCCAGCCCGTACCAGCGCACCGCCAGCGGCCCGATCTGAAACGCTATCGGGCTCAACGAATGATAGAAGTCATTTAGCCACATACAGGTCCTTTCCTGCAGCTCACTTAGAATCGCCCAGCTCACCCCATACGTGCAGCATCTATCAGAACGAGCTGACAAGAAGTACGGCGTTTCAATCACAGCCACATCTATGTGTGCGAGTAATCGTAACTCAAGCGTTATCTTGAAAAGCCCGATGCGGAATTGCTCTGCACACTTTCAGACGAGAAGACCTTTCATGGACATAGGAAAATATGCGAATTAACTTGTGTTTCGCTGCCACAACCAGCAGGATGCACATGTTGTCCTGCCATACTGGAACGGTTAAGGAATATATCGCTTTATTACTCGGGAGGTCTGGATGCGTGATTTCAAGATAGCGAACGTTCTTCTGGACAACTCGCGCCAATTCAATGGTGCGCCTCTGCTGTACTACCGGTCTGCCCAGAGCATATTCCCATCGGAAACCCAGAAGGACGTCTGGCGCCTTTGTGGACCCGGAAGCTTTGACTTCACCACCTTCTTCAATGCCCTCTCCGTAATCAAGTGGCGTGAGTACACCGTTGCCACTGGCTTCAAGCTGCACCTTGAGCTTCGCGGAGCTGCATGCACGGTCACGCAAACCCACACAGATCGCCTGGACTACTACTCTCGGCAGCTAAAGCAGACCAGGGTTAGCGTGAGCGCTTCCGACGACTGGCAGAGTGTCGACCTCGCCATGGTTGTCAATGACACCGATGTGATGGATGGCTTCGTCATCGATGCCGAGGGGCCAGTTGAACTAAGGAATTCCTACTACGTCGCCACGATTCCCGACGACGGGATTCGCAACATCGAGCTGGCACTCTCGACCACTACGTTCAAGAAAGAGTCCTTCATCAAGCACAACATCGAACTGGTTCGCACTCGCATCGTTGAGTCTGACGAACTGGTCGCGAAGCATTTCCGCATGTACGTGGTCGACAACGGCAGCACGTTGGACGCAAAGGCTCTCAGCAGTCGCAACATCACCGTCTATCCCAATGCAAATGTGGGTGGCTCCGGCGGCTTTACTTTTGGCATGATCAAGGCCATGGAACAGGGCGACGTCACGAACATCCTCCTGATGGACGACGATGTCGAGGTGTCCCCCGAAAGCATCATCCGCACGTACAACCTGCTCTGCATCACGAACGATAAGTACAAGGACGCATTTGTCTCGGGTGCCATGATGAACTACGACGAGCCCGACCAGCACTGGGAAGACACCGGCCACATGACCGTGAATGGCAACTATCTTCCCGACAAGCCTCCCCTGCGCGTGAGCGCCTTGGACGAGGCAATCTCCTGTGAGACGTTCTCGTATGACGCCAGCGTGTTTGCTGATCTAAAGCAACGCTATGCGGGATGGTGGTACTGCTGCATTCCGATGGACACCGTCAGGCGCGTCGGTCTGCCGCTTCCGTTCTTCGTACGCTTCGACGACGCGGAGTACGCCCTGCGCGCAAAGCCCCGCTTCATGACCATGAACGGTATCTGCGTCTGGCACCTGGTGTTCTTCATGCGCTACAGCGCAGCAGTCGAGCGCTACCAGGTCACGCGCAACGGTCTCATCGGCCAGTTCACCACGGGCGTGGCCCCGTTGACTGACTTCTTCGTCGAGATAAAGCACGAGATGCTCATCGAGCTTAGCAAGTTCAACTACGACGATGCCGAGCTGGTCTGCGAGGGCCTAGAGGACTTCTTCAAGGGCCCCAAGTTCATCTCCCAGAAGGGAATCGGCGAGAAGACCTTCATGGCCGCAAACCGCAAGAAGGAAAAGATGATTCCCTATGCAGAGCTGCGCGAGCAGGCTCTGAAAGAGACAGGCATAGACATCTACGACTACTCGCCCAATGCCATCACCGACGACATTCCCATGAAGAGCGCAGAGGCCAGCAGGATGGAGGGCATCGCGCTGCGTGCCTATGAGCGCAAGACTCTAAACGGCCAGCTCTGGGGCAATCTGAAGCCCTTTGCCGGAAACGTGCAGGTGATTCACGGAGTGGGCTGGTCCTATCCCGTCGGAAAGCTTTACGGTGCCGATACGCTGATTGCTATCGACAACTTCAACAAGAAGGGCATCATCCGACACAAGAACCCTGATCGCGCAAAGCAGATTTGGAGCCGTTTCCAAAACGACCTTAAGTTCTACGAGGCGCATAAGGCAGACCTCAAGAAGGAATACTCGGCAGCTAGCAAATGGCTGACCTCCGAGAAGTTCTGGCGCGGGTACCTGGGCCTGGAAGACTAGATGCACTGAACGCCATTGAAACCAATTGAGCCCCCCTCACCTGCGAGGGGGGCTCAATTCTTATCTCTTTCCTTTTATTGCAAAGTACACGCGCTTCTCGAAATTCCTCAATTTCGTAGACCTCTGGTGCGCCTTTACATCAGCATCCGTAATCCCAAGTTCATGAATGCCTCTAAGGGACTCAATGAAATCGCGATCGTCTTGTGCAATCTTGCCGTTCGTCTCCGCAAAGAGACCTGACGTGGTGGATTCGCTCGCCACGCGGAAATTTGTCAGATACTCGTCGACATAGCCCACGTCTCCCGCCAGGGACATGCGAATCCAATACTCCCAGTCCGGAGAGTAACAAAGAATTGAATTGAACTCTCCTACCTTCCGCATGGCTTCCCTTTTCAGCATGACGTTTGAAGGCTCACCATAGACGTTGTGAGTCCTAAAGGCGCGCACTGCAAAATCATGGCCATCGAAAACCTGGGTCTTCTTGAAGGGTCGACGCTTCATGGTGACCGCATCATTTGCGTCAATGATACAAGAAGCGCTAAAGCACAGAGAAACTCTCGGATTCTCAGTCATAAGTGCATGCTTCCGCATCAGGTTGTCCTTCTCCATCACGTCATCCTGGAAGAAAAACTGTACGTAGGCTCCCGATGCCTTCGAGACGCACTCATTCCAGTTACCCACGAGGCCAAGGTTCTTCTGATTTCTATAGACCTTGATTCGTGGATCGTTGAACGAACTCACGACTTCCAGAGTGTCGTCTTTTGAGCAGTCATCCGTGATGACAAGCTCAAAGTCAGCGAACGTTTGCAAGAGAACGGACTCTATGGCTTCCTTGATGTATTTGGACCCGTTGTACGTAGGCATGCAGACGCTAATTTCAGGCATGCTTGTCCCCTTCTGCGATTGTTGCTACTGGTTGCGAGGGCAGGCGTTCTCCCCGTCCATAGCGCTTGTCGGAGGAGTCATGAGCACTTGGTCGATGAAGTAGCGTGGGCGTCCCTTGGTCTCAAGGTATGCTTTGCCGACATACTCTCCCACGACTCCGATGCCAAAGAGCTGCAGACCACCCAGCAGCCAAATGGAGACCATAGTGCTAGTCCAGCCAATTTGTACGTTCCCAATTGCGTGGCCAACCAACAGGTATATGAGTGCAACCAAGCTAATGAGAAAAATGACGAATCCGCAGCCAGCTATGATCTTTATCGGCTTTATCGAGAAAGACGTAATCCCGTCAATGGCAAAGGAAACCATTTTCTTCAGGTTGTACTTGGACTCGCCAGCAAACCTTTCGCCGCGCGAGTAATACACGCAGCAGGACTTGTATCCAATTAGGGGAATAATCCCGCGAAGGAACAGGTTCACCTCTTTGTACTCAGAGAGCGCCTTCACGACGCGTTTCGTGATCACACGATAGTCGGCGTGGTTGTAAACGGTATCGACACCCATCGACTTTTGGAACTTATAGAAGGTCTGCGCAGTCCACCGCTTGAACCCTGTATCCGTATCTCGATTGTTGCGCACGCCATACACAACATCGTATCCATCGGCTATCTTCTGCAGCATCTGGTCGAGCACGTTGATGTCGTCCTGCAGGTCGGCGTCCATCGAGCCAATCGCGTCAGCAAACTGTCCTGCATAGAGCAATCCGCTCAGCAGCGCAGACTGGTGCCCCTCGTTTCTGGAGAGCTTCAGTCCCGAGTACAAGTCGTCCTTGGCATGTAGCTCCGAGATGATCTGCCACGTTTTATCGCGAGACCCATCATCCACAAAGAGGACCCTACTCTGGGGACTAACCAGTTGCTCCGAGATTAGCTGATCGAACTTCTTGCGAAGCCGACGAGCGGTTTCGTGCAGAACCTCTTCTTCGTTATAGCAAGGAATCACAAGACAAAACAGAGGCATGGAAGGCTTGTGGCTCAGTTCGTCCTTCATGCTTACTTCTCCTCTTTTTTATAAGCCCAGTA
Source organism: Atopobiaceae bacterium (assembly GCA_051878835.1). Lineage (GTDB taxonomy): Bacteria > Actinomycetota > Coriobacteriia > Coriobacteriales > Atopobiaceae > Olsenella_K. The sequence continues at coordinate 79,003 of JBJEKW010000091.1, read as the reverse complement.
TTTGTTCAATACATAGTTCAGCGGGAAGGTTACCGCTAGGTTCAAAATCGGCCCGATGTACTCGCTCAGGTTCAAAACGTTAACCCATAGGATCAGCAAGAGGTTGTTAATTACGAGACCAGTGAAAGCGCTTGCAGCAAGCGTCTTCACGAACACTTTCGCAGGATTCCTGTTTGGATCGTCTTCTGCCTTGAACACGAACTTACTGTTCCAGATAAAAGAGTTCACAACACCGGCAAAGTAGGCAATTACGTTGGCAACGAGGTAGTGCATGCCAAAGAACACGAGCACCGCGTACACCACGTAAGAAATTATCGTATTGGATACGCCTACGATGCCAAACTTGAACACCTGGCCAAATCGCTCGTTAAGCCTGAGCAGCAAACCCGCAAACCCATGCGCTTCATTTTCAGACGCCGGCATCTTCTGCCCGCATCCGCTCTCTGAGTCTGAGCTTTCTGTCGTAGTTGAACTCTCTGAATAGTCCTGATTCATTAATCCCCAATTCGCTTCTTCGGGTCAGCTCGAACAAAATGACCTCTAGGACGTTCTCGCGCTAAGCCGCGTCATCATAGATTTCGTAAGCCACCAGATTTGTGCCGTCATTTGGAGATGAGGTGTAGCCAGGAAGCAACCTATAGCCGTCAAATCGCGTCCCCGCGATTGCCTGGTCCAATACCTGCTCGGCAGACTCCCCACCATTCCCACCCGGATCCACGTAGGCAATGAAACTGTCGTCGGAGGGATCTATCTGGCTGACGGCATTGGAAAGAGCATCAGGATTGGCCGTCGTCGCCCATATGCCTTTGATTTGCTCAATCTCCAAGGCCTTCACCACTACCTTGTAAAAATTGCTGCTAATCAGAAGGGATTCGGAGTCATGGTTCTCCGCCATCACTTGCAGGTTGGCAGACTCCTCGGGATATATGTATTCGACGCATGAAGGATACGAAATGACCGACCCAGCAACGGTAACAATGCCAAGCACAACGTAGGCAGCTGTGCGTATGGTCTGCCTGTTGCCGCAGGTAAATTTGATCTCCACATCAATCGCCCAGCTAGCAGAAACGATTGTCAGCGGGTATATGAAGCACACGTATCGCGAGCTGAACCAGGGCGCAACTACAGACACCAGCGCAAAGAAAAGCATCGATGCCGCAATCAGGCAAAGGACGAACCACCCCCTGGACATCTTTTTGGACTGCCCTCGGTTTGCGACCAGATACCCGATGGTCCCCACCATGGTTAGCGCGAGAACTATCGTTTGGGCAATATTCACGCCCGCAAAGAGGTCAGAGTCAGTAGCAGAGTAAAAACCTATGAGCCTCCCAATGATGTCCGACATCGAATGCTTTGCCGTGCCCTGCTGAGAATAGCCATTTCCGAGCAGGTTATGGATAGTAGCAGGGAAGGCTGCGAACGCCAGAAGAACGCCCAGAACCATCGCACCTGCATAGAGAGCAAAGGCCTTCCAACGCCTGTGGCACAACAGATACAGACAGGAAACGACGCCTAGGAAGAACGCGAGCAAATACATGAAGTAGTGGCACATAAAGGCAAGAAAGCACACACAGACCAGCTCAACCAGCTTTGCTGGCCTAGTGTCCGACTCAACCAGAATGTCGTAGTGAATGTTAAGGATCAGAAGAACAAACATGCTGGCCATCATGTACATGCGGATAAAGATGACTAGCGAAATCGTGCCGGGGCAGAAACCCCACCACAACAGCGGAAGCAGTGCCTTATAACCACTGCCCAGCATCTTTGATGCAATCCTGTAGAGCAAGAATGCGGATATGGCGAAATACACCATGTTCGGGACAATGCCGTACCACTTGCTGAACGTACCGGGGAACAAAGAGCTGATAAAGTGGAGCACCAGGAAAAACAGCGGTGGATGCGCGTCATTGGACATGTTGTAGACGACGGAGTCGAATCGAAACTGTTCGCCCGGGTCGACTTCCAAATAGCTGTGCAGCGTCTGGGGAGTAAGCCATGCATTGTCCATGGCATGGTTCCCAAATAGGTGTGGGAAATACAGGCTGTTTGCAAGACCATAAGACCAAAGCTCATCGACGAAGAATCCCTGCTTTGCGCAGGCAAAGAGGAACATCACCAGAAGTTGTGCCATGACAATCAGCAATGCGAGGGCCGTTGGCGACAACTGCCTTTTGATTCTCGACGCCGTGGTTACTTTTGAGAGATGCGCTGGCTTCGCGCCAATGCTGTCGTTTGAGCTTTGTACACCCAGTGCTGCCACCGCTACCCCATTCGAAAGTCCTCGCCTTTGCATGGATATGCAAGAAGCTGGCAGGTTTATAAATAGTTGTGCGAAACCCCTTCAAGCGCTAAAAATACTTTTCAAGGATAGCGCGAATGTCCAAGTAAGCTATAGGTGCGGCAGCTTCTTCGATACAAGAACCATGAAAAAGAGCCCCATCCAGCGCTGAAGCGGATGGGGCCTGCATCTATCGATGGCGTAATTGCATATGTAGAAATTAGAACACCGCAGGCTGGACGCGGGTGACGCCGGGCACGTGCTCCTTCAGGATGCGCTCGATGCCCTCGCTCATGTCGTAGGTCGACAGCGGGCAGCCAGCGCAGGCGCCCTGCATCTCCAGCGTGACGACGCCCTTGTCGTCGCAGTCCACCAGCACCAGGTCGCCGCCGTCGGCCTGCAGGCTCTGACGGATGACGTTGATGGTGGCCTCCAGGAGTTCGCGATTGACCTTCGGGGTCTCCTCGGACTTCTGGTCCGCCTCAGGCTTTGCCTCGCCCTGCGGAGTCGCGGTCTGTGCGACGTTCTTCTGATCTTCCTCTGCCATAGTGCAACCTCTCCCTGGCGCAGCAGCGCCCTATGTCCGACGCTGGAATGCGTCCGTTTGTGTACTACGCTATGCTACCCCACCTTGCGGGTAGGATTTCGCTCGGATGCCACTCAATATGGCATTCCACACATAGCATTTATGAACCCTACCCTATGGGCGAGAACAGGTGCCCCGACGTGCAGCCCTGCAGTCTGGCCGCGGGCTTCTTGCCCTGGCGGGCGGCCTCGACGGCACGCACGATGCGCTGGACAGCGAAGGCGGTCTCCTGTGGGCTCAGCAGCGTGGCGTCCGCCGCAAAGCGCGAGATGCCCGCCACCAGCATGTCCCCTATCTGCGGCGTGGCATCCAGGGGGTGCGAGGCGTAGATCCTGGAACGACCGTGCACGTCGGTCCTCACGGGCAGCAGGGCACCATCGCGGTCCCGCAGCGACAGCCTGCGCTGACGCAGCTTGCAGTTGGGGCAGTCGTGGATACACGCGTTGATTGCCTGAAGCACGCAGTGCTCCGAGGTCATAGCGCGGGGCCTGCCGCTGACCATCATGCCCAGGGGCACGGAGGTGCGCCTGGCCAGGTCCAGCGACTCGTCCAGCGTCAGCTCGGGGCTCAGCCACACGCCCTTGGCGCCGGCGGCCTCCAGAGCCACCAGGCAGGACTCGTTGTGCACAGGGATGCAGGTGCGAATCTCGGCATCGGCACCCAGCTGCCGAGCCAGCACCAGCTGGGACACGTTACCCACCGCGACCGGCTGTCCTGCGCGCACCCAGGGGTCCAGGCGCGGAAGGTCGGCCTCACGACTGACCTCGTCCAGCACGGGCACCACACCCTCGGGCCAGCTGCCCTGCTCCAGGGCATCGCTCGTGGCATACAGACGCGCGGCGCCGGCGTCCAGGGCGGCCTGCGCGCACTCAGGCGTCGTCACCAACGCGCATACCTCGGGCTCGGGCATCGTGACCCAGCCCGCACGGCGCACGCCAGACTGGTCGCGCACCTCGCGCAGGTCCGCCTGTATCTGGTACTGGTCGGGCACGGCATCCAGCCGCTGGCCGCGGTCCTGGTACGGTGCCAAAATTGCCTCCTCCAGGCGACGGCATGCCTCCGCGCGCACCTTGTGCACGGCCGAGAAGCTCATGCCGCAGCCGTCGTCCAGCGCCACATCGAACGACACCGGCTCGAACACCGAGGAGCCCATGCGCCCCACATGCTCCACCAGGTCGTCGTAGGTCACGGCCTTGGTGCGAGCAGGCTCCACCACGAACCCGGTGGCCTCGGCGGAGTACCTCCCGTCCACGGTCTCCAGCCTGACGCTGAAGGAGTTGCCCTGCAGGGCCTCCACCTGCACGTTCACGCGACGCTTGCGCGGAATGTCGGACTTTGCCGCGCGGGCCGCCTCGTCCATGATCTTCTGGCTACGGATGACGCGCACCACGGAGCCCACGGGCATGGGACGAGCTGTGATGCACTGGATGGTGGCACCGGCTGGGGCGTCCGCCTGCGCGTAGGTGGTCAAGAACTGGGAGGGGTCGTCCATGGGACGCACCTCCAAAAGGTCGCCCGCACCCACCTGCTCGCGCAGCACGATGGTGACCTCTGCCTTCGAGTAGACGCGCGTGCGCACGCGACCGCCGTTTGCGCCGCCGCGCGCGTGGCGGGTGGTGCCCAGCGAGCGGCTGGACGTCACCTCGCCCACCAGCTGGCCGCGGTTGTTCGAGCGGTCGTAGCTCATCATCTCGTCGCCGGAGCGACCGTGCAGGTACGCATTCGTGAAGTCACGGTTGAACGCGCGCTTCAGGGTCTGCCGACGGCTGGCCAGCTGCCTCTTCGTGGGGGTGCGGCCCGCGGCGATGTCGTCCATCTGAGCGCGGTAGGCAGAGATCACGGCATACACGTAGTCTGGGGCCTTCATGCGCCCCTCCACCTTCAGCGAGCCCACGCCAGCCTGGGCCAGGGCCTCGATGTCGTCGAAGCTGTAGTAGTCCTTCGGGCACAGGGGCCTGGTACGACCGGGCGCCTCGATGGCCTTGCCCTGCTCGTCCACCAGGTCATAGGGCAGACGGCACGGCTGTGCGCACAGGCCGCGGTTGGCCGAGCGGCCGCCCGCCAGCGAGCTCATCATGCACACGCCCGAGTAGCAGAAGCAGATGGCACCGTGCCCGAAGGCCTCCAGCTCAACGCCCTCCTGGGCTATGGTGCGCATCTCGTCCAGCGAGAGCTCGCGCGACAGGGTGACCCGCTGCACGCCCAGCTCCTTGCAGGCGCGCGTGGCGCGGGCGTCGTGGACGTTCGCCTGGGTGGACACGTGCACCTCTATCTGCGGCCAGCGGCGCAGCACCTCGGTCATGAGGCCCCAGTCCTGGATGATGAAGGCATCGGCGCCCAGCACCCAGGCGCGACGGATGAGCTCCAGGGCGCGAGGCATCTCCTCGGTCTTTATGACCACGTTCTCGGTCACGTACACGCGGGCCCCCGCCAGGTGCGCACGACGGCACGCCGCAGCGAAGGATTCGTCGGTAAAGTTGTGGGCGCCTCGGCGGGCGTTGAAGTCGTTGCCCAGGCCGCAGTAGATGGCGTCTGCACCTGCCGCCAGGGCGGCATTGAAGGGCTCGGGGCCACCGGCTGGCGCCAGCAGCTCGGGCATGCGCAGAGCGGTGCGCTCGCGCTTGGAAGCATCGTTTTGCAAAGTACCTCTTTAGAAAGAAAAGCCAAGAATCACGTTTGAAGATACCGTCTAACGCAGCTGCGCCAAGCAGCTCTACAGAAAAGCCACCGCAAGACGCACCTTTCGCCATGCACAAGAGGTGCAACAGCGCAGGTCGTTAGCCCTGCTTCACCACATGAATTCGGCGAGCCAGCAGGATCGCAGACACCAAGATGCCAGCTGTCGTAGCCAGCATCACGGTATAGTTGATGCCCTGCATCTGGAAGGCCCCCTCCAAAGGAACCATTGTTGCAAGGCTAGCAACCAAGGAGACCACGGAGGTCACCAGCGCCCCACGGATGTCACGGCAGACTACCAGCACGTCAGTCAGGTAGTACAGAAGCGCAATCGACCCCGTACAGATGAGTACGTTCGTAAAGAGGTACGTATACGGAGCGATGCTCTGTCCATAGACCAGGCAAAGCGCCCACGGACCCGCCAGAGACAGAAGCGGCACCATTACCGCGATGAAGATCAGCATGATGAAGATGGTCTTCTTGAAGTAGGGCAGAAACTTCTGCTGTGGGTCCTCCTCCCAGCGTTCCGAAAGGGGCACCAGCGCCGGCGCGTACATGTAGCGTGCCGCAGCCTGTACCAGCACCGCAGGCGTAGCCACCGCAGCATACTTCCCCAGCAGCTCGTTACCAAAGGCGTTGCTGAAGTACTGTCTTGCCACCGACACGATCATACCCAAGAACAGCGTCTCGAGCACCAGGGGAAGGCACTCCACCAGCAAGGCCTTCGTCTGGGCGCTCGTAATCTGTGGCTTTACCGATCCAAAGCGATGGGCGTGCGGAATGTCATAGAGCACCGTCACCAGCAGGCAGACTGGGAACATCAACAGGATTGCGACGACAAGGCTGTGGGCCAGGACCATGCCAGCACAGAACGCCACGATAACCAGCACGCCGCGAATAAACTGCGAGATGCCAATGTAGTCCATGCGCTGCCCGCGCTGGTCAACGCCATACATCACGTCAACGAATGACTCGTCAATCTTAAACAGCAGAAACGCGAATACCGCCACCAACGTGCCCGAGTCGGGAGAAACGACGATGGAGTACGCACCCATGATGACGACGCCTATGACCAGGGTGACCAGGCGAAATGCCACGTAGTTCTGCTGAGAGTATTTGTTTCGAACATCGGACACCTGGTAGGTACGCATGTTGAAGGTGCCGACAGCCGTGAACATGTTTCCTATGGTCATGGCAAACGACAGCACACCAGAGTCGTTGTAGCCCTTTGCCAGGACGACAACGAGCACGGTAATCAGCCACAGGCACCCCTGGTACATCAGGCTGCCAACGGTATTGAACAGCATGTTCTTCTGAACACTCTGCGGCTTCGGTACTAACTGGTTAGAAGTTGTCGAACTCATCTGCAGGCTCTCCATCGTAAACAGAATGCTCTGTTTACACTACCAGGCAAATAGCTCGATGCTTTACATGCGAATTAATATTAGATTGATTCACCAGAGCACCACGAGTCTTACATGGATAGAGCACTGCTCATGCACGCCCAATCTCCGTACACTGTCTAGCATTTAAACTATAAAAGCATTCCTGATTATCCCACTCCCCCCGGAAGTTTCGACTTCGGGGCGCCGATAATTGTACTCGAGGATCTAACGCACACTCGTCCATTTCACGGTGTGGAACATAGAGTCGAATCGTAAGTTGAAGTGATATTTCTCTGGGGAGCGTCATGAGCATCCATACGTTTGCAATTTGCGCCTACCAGGAAAGCCCGTGTCTAAGCGAACCGAGAAGCTGCTACGTACCACGATGGCCACCGCGGCAGACACAATGGCAACAATGGGAGACTGCAGCATATACGCGCCAATAAACGATCCCAGCGCGCTGATTCCCACCGTTGCACAGTTGATTATCAACAGCAGTGTCTCCTTGCGCTTCACCTTAAAGATGGTCGTAGATATAACGTTCATCTTGCCGTCAAAGACACATACCGGAATCAGATAGGCGAAGAACTGGAAGCTCTCCAAGTACTGAGGCAGCCACAGGCCCAGAATCCACACCACCGGGAAATACAGAATGTAGAAAGCCGGCAGCAGCAAGTCAGTTGCGTCGCGGGAGTTCACAAAGAAGCTCTTCAGTTCCTCGTCGTTCCCCTGACGCAACGCAGGAAACAGCACCATGCTGACCTGCATGATGAAGTTCAGGATGAAGTTCACGATGGATATCGAGAAGGAAAGCTGACCAAAAGCGGAGATGCCCCAGACCATGTCGACGATGGAGCGAGTAACACCCAGAATGAGCGTGCTGGCAGTATTCGCTAGAGTTAGCTTGATACCAACTCGGATGCTACCAAGACCGTTATGAACCGTTTGCCTTGCGGGCAGCAATCCAGCAGCAAAGAAATCCCCTGCATGATAGATGCAGTATATCAAGCCTATGCTGCAGGAGAAAAAGTACGCGTACACATAGGGCTTATACGAAGTCTGTCGAGTTACCAGCAGCAGTACCAGGGGAACCAGGAAGCTTAGCCGCTCGACTTGAGCGACCACATGCTATCTGTTGTCTTTGTCTCTACCACTTGATGTCCACGTCGAACGTGTTGATCACGAAGCTGTACACGTGCAGGAACGCGGGAAGCAGACCCAGCTTGTACAGCCTGGACACGGTGAGCAGACGCTTGAATGCACCGCCGCGGGTACGGGCGTAAGACCCCTTGATGTATGGAGAGTCATGCCATGTCGGGAAGTTCTGGTTCAGGAACTTCGTGCAGTTGGCGATGGCTGCCTTCAGGTCGCACTTGGGATCGGACGCCAGACGGTAGTTCAGCGAGATGCCCAGGTGCAGGAAGGCAGCGGCATCCAGCGCCTCCTGCAGCTCCTTCGACGCACCCGCCTCGGTGTAGTAGGCTTTGACCTGCTTGAACGCTGCATAGGTCTTCTGCACCTGGTCCATGCGCACGGAGTTGATGATGGAGCCCGCGCGAACCATGTAGTTCACCAAGGACTTCGGCACGAACGTCACCTTGCCGTGCATGTCCAGGTACGCCAGCCAGTGGAACATCAGGTCATCCAGCACGGGAGGGGGCGTGGGCAGGTCGCGCATGTTCTTCAGCACCGAAGCGCGGAACACCTTGTTCCAGGGGGCGCCGTTCAGCTCGACCAGCCTGCCGGGATCCTGGTCAATGACAAAGTCGGGGCGAGGCACGCACATCTCGTGCGAGAGGGCCTTGCCGGTCTCCAGGTCTATGCGAGAGAAGCCGCACACGGCGATGTCGGCATCTTCCTTCTTCGCCGCGTTATACAGCAGCTCGGCGAAGTCAGGCTCGCAGTAGTCGTCGCTGTCCAGAAAGCCGATGTACTCGCCGCGAGCCTTCGCGATGCCGTCCCAACGGCCACGCCAGACGCCCTCGTTCTTCTTGTCGATGATCACGAGCTTGTCGGGGTACTTTGCCTGCCAATCGTGCAGGATGTCGATGCAGTGGTCAGGAGAGCCGTCGTTGATGCAGATGACCTCGTAGCTGTCCAAGGTCTGGCCCATAAGGGAGGCCAGGCACTTGGGAAGGTACTTCTCGACCTTGTAGCACGGAACAATGATGCTGAGCTTCTTCTGGTCAGCAGACGTCTGCATGGGGCACCCCTTCGATGTTAGTCATACGCGCTGCCCCGCCGGGGCAGGCGCCAGGAACGAATTCGAGCTAGTTTAGTGCTGGTCCTTCCAGTCCTGGTCGTCCTTCTGGTGCAGGGCCAGCTCCTGAGCCAGCTGCTCCACCTTGTCGGTCAGACGCGACACGTCGCACGACAGGTTGAACAGCTTTACCAGCATCAGCATGATGATGATGCAGAACACGAAGTTGCTGGGCGAGAGGAACCCCAGCAGCCCGGAGAAGAAGAACGCAATGCCCGGGAAGATGGCAAACAGCAGCATGAGCACGGCGCACAGCACCCAGTAGACCGAGTCTGCCACACGAATCTTGCTCTTGCGCACGCGCTTGATCACGATCCACAGCGCGAGAAATGCGCCGATGATAAGAACTATACGAAGTACGGGAGACATCCGTTATCCCCTATCTAAACCATTGGAACAGAAGCAGCGACAGGCAGGTACGTGCCATGTAGGAGATGGCGCTGAAGCTGTGCAGGTAACTGGTACCGCCCTGACGCTCGCGCATCTGCGCGGGAACCTCGATGACCTTTGCGCCCTTGCGAATGAGCAGCGAGATGGTGTCGGGCTCGGGCGAGATGTCGAACTCGCGCGCATACTTCTGAATCATGGCGCGATTGTACATGCGCATGCCCGAGGTGGGGTCTGTGATGGTCTGTTTCGTGGCCGCCTTTATGAGCGCCGTGATCAGCTTTGCGCCGGTGCCACGTGCGCCAACAGCGCCGCCACCTGCCAGGTTGCGCGAGGCTATGACTATGTCGGCATCCTGCTCCTGCATGGCCTTGGCCATCTGGGGGATGTACTTGGGCACGTGCTGACCGTCGGCGTCGAACTGCACCGCCGCATCGTAGCCGTGGCGAAGGGCGTACTTCATGCCGGTCTTCACGCCAGACGTCAGCCCGCAGTTCACCGGCATGTCCACGTGGTTCAAATGCAGCTCGTCGCAAATCTGCGGGGTACGGTCCTTCGAGCCATCGTTTATCACCAGATAGTCCACGTCGGGACAGGTCTGGGTGAGCTCTGCGACCGTGTCTGCCAGGCAATCCTCCTCGTTGTAGGCGGGGATTATGGCGAGGACCTTCACGTTTGGACTCCCCTCAAAGGGTCTGCTTTCGATTAGGCTAGAAACAATCAAACCATTTGATACTAGGCTGATACGCTCTAGCAATACAACCTCGCGGAGCCAAAGGCACGAAATCGCTATTCGTTTCCTTAAAGAGGTGCGGCTCCTCTATCCCTCAATCTCGTAGAGGCGCATGTTCCCTTGTGACATGATGACTTGAAATCCTGGCGTATCATCATCGATGCGTGAAACACCGCCCCAGTCGTCGGGAACAAACGTCCCGTTAATTGATGTGCCTCCATCATCATTCGATAGCAATATTACGTATCGGGCGCCTATTTCATCTACTACTTTTCGCACATCATTATTAGTCGCTATTTGATATAAGGAGGTTCTGATTAGCTGACTCTCAACAGAATCGCACGACTGCGCTGCAGCGTTGCCATTTTCTATTTGGTTGTACACGACATTTAGACCATCAAAGCCGTAAGCGGCAACGCTTCCGTCACCTGGGTAATTAATGACAAGATCACCGTCTGGAACAATCTCCATCGCCTTCTTGACGAAATCTTCCTCAGCCTGCGAATATGCGGCGCTCTTTGCGTATGCAGCCGAAAAGCTCCCCCTTATTGCGGCAAATGCTGTTGTTACAGAACGGCCATCTGTCGGATTAACATAACTCGGGTAGAAGTTCGCCAACAAGAAAATTAGCGTCACGGCAAAACCCGGCAGCAAACGACAAGCCGTTTTCGAAAAGTCGGAGTACTTGATAACGAGCATACGCATCCATGTAGTCAGCAAAGACAGGCCTATTGCCGCAAATGGCATGACTGTAATTGCACATATTGCCGCAATTCTATTCGGATCGGTGTACCAAAACCCCGTCAGAAAATGCTTAATAAAACCGTCGGATGACACATTCATAATGAAAGACGCAACAAAGAACGCGTTAGGCAAAATCAGCCAGCGCAAGTCTCTCCTGAAAAACACCGCCACCAAGCCTAGCAAGATCACTGTGGCAAGCAACAGCTGTGGGTAAGTAACATAACCGTTTCCCATCATATATGACTGAGTCAGCACATTGATAAACGCCTGGGTCAATGTCGAATATGAGGGCCACGAATAATTGACCACATTACGCATAAGCGGGCTCACATAGAGCAGCGCCCAAATCAGCATACAAATCAAAAGGAACACAATCACCGAGACTATTCGATTACACCGGACCTTTCTCAGGCCCTTTTCCTTTTCTGTATGTAGGGGCTTCGAATCGGAGGTTATCAGCACGTGTACAACGTAGGACGCAGCGAACACACCAATTGCGAAGACAGCGTTAGGCTGGAGCACACCCAGGCCAATTACTCCTAGAACTCCACATGCAATCAGCTTAGAGATATGTTTTGCATATTCTGAGGGTGTAATGGCGATGATCAAAGCGACTGCAACCGCAGGTGCGCAGCAAAAAGCAGCAGTATTAGAAAAAATGGGTCCCCAGAGTAGATCCCTCCAGGGGAATGTCGTAAATGCAACCGGCACCACAGATCCTAGTAGAATGCTCTGCCTGTCCTTCTTGAAAATGAACATGAACAGGCCGAGCATCCCCACAGGAAACGCCACACCACAAATTGCCCAGTTGACGGCATTCATGGACTCAGTCAGAGATACTCCTCTGGTCATTGTGACCAGCGCCACCAGCTCATGCCAAGCTGCTGGGTAAAAGCCAGAACTGTTACCACCATAAAAGCCAGCTCCTAGCACGCTGACATCAATTCCAAGGCAGGAGAAATTCCCCGTGTCAATAAAGTGGCGAATTAGATTGGCGTGGAATACGACGTCGTACTGCTCAACCATGGAGTCAAAACCGGGCAAAGACCTAACAAATACATACCAACCAATGCAGGTGCCCACTGCTGCATACAGTGCGACGAAGCCAAGGGCTTGGCGGGATATAGGAAGAACCTTTTCGTTATTCTTGTGTGACAAGAACACGTCGACAACCAAAATGACAATAGCTGGAGCAAGCATCGATATCGGGGATGCCGTAACCCCAATGCGGCTATATAACACCCCAAGGATTCCGTAGTATGCTGCGCTTACTGCAGGAGCCATAACGATAGCGAGCGGAATCTGACTGCAAACATCAATCGCACGAATAACAGCGCAACCTGGCAAGAACAAAAGTACTACCGCCACCAGAAATGCTAGATACATGTCCATTTCCTTATCAAGGCAATTACTGGAACTCCGTCGCGAGACAGCTCAAACGCATAGCTATTTATTATATCAAGACTCTGCACTGAAACTTTGAGTTTCCAAACGGTTCAAAATGCTATCTGAAGAATATATACACCCCTGGTTACAGGCAATTACCTTCAGCAGATTTGCCAATCGATACTTTATCCAGCAGATGTTGCAAAGGGCGAACCAATAGGCGGTCAACTACAACTGACACTCCGAGCGTAGAAGGAGCGTAGTTACCAAGGCAATTATGTGCGTAACTGGCTTTGCCATAGGGGGAATGAACGCGATTACGTACGACATCACCGTAAGATGACACATATAAATGCTAAAGGCATACTTTGCCAGTATTGAGACTGCTTTGCTGTGTCCCTGCATCCCCTCGGCCGCATTTTTCAGCAGGAGGTATAGGGAAATCCCTGCAATAAAGTAGAAGGGCGTGTTGTCGTTCGCGGGATGGTGTTGAACCCCATTAAGCAGCAAAACTGTCGAGACAATCGTGCATGCAGCGAATGCAGACAACGCCACTCCCGACTTTACATGCATACGGTTGATCGCTGGCCCCAGAAGGAACAAAGTAAAGAAAGTAGCAAGCGGCCAAGGCCATCCAAATCCAGTCCCGGCACATACACCAACCAAATTCAGGCCAGAGAAAATAAAGAGCAGGAAGAGGAGGCTCTTCGCTGTTCGCTGATCCATGTTCTGGAATGACTTGGCAAAGAACGGAGCAACCAAAATCATCCCGAAAATAGCCATCACAAACCAGAAGATAGTATTTGTATAGAGGGAGAACGCATTCACAGCAAAGGCGCCTAATACCCCTGAGGATTGAAAGGGCCCGGCTGTCTTATGGCGTCATAAATTGTGTTGAGCAGCATGTAAACGCACGCTGGCAACAAGATGTTGCGAGCCTTTTTCATAAAGTAGCGAAGCAGATTCGCCAGCGATGACTCTTTGATATTAAAGAGCCCACTCATTAGGAAGAACAAAATATTACAGGGGAAGAGCAGCGCCTGGAAAAGCGCAGAATATCTCGAGCCATCCCCGCTGTTCGGGATGCAATGTACTGCCACGACCATGATGATGGCGACTGCACGAATGAAGTCATACGCGTAGATTCGCTTCTTGGGCATCAGACAATCCTTTAATAGGAGTTAGCACGGCCAGTGTTAGATTGCTTTGTTCGCATCGCACTACTCTACAGCGATTCTGCCCTTCTCTTAAAAGCAAATAGGCATTCGGAAATCTATCTGTTCAAACTCGAACATTTTCAATCATGCAGTTGCGCCTGCCGCATGCGTTTGACGCCAGTAAGCTTTATCGACTACTTATCTATCATTGCTGCTCACGCCCACACCAGATGCGATTCTCACGCATAAGCCGTCCGAGCACACTAACGCATGTCCGCTCCCCGCTCGGTGATAGCCACCCGCAAATCCAAATTCAAGCCAGGCTTTAAAAAGGTAATTCTTTTCTGTTGGAAGTAGCTGCCAGGGAGTGCACGTAGGGTCGTCGCCGACATCAACATCGCCCAGCTTCGTCGCGCACAGCCGCTCATTCGATACTCCTCTGGCAGACACTCAACAGAAGGAGGAGACGCAGATGGAGAAATGCTTGCATGCCAGAAGCTCTGGCACAAAGGTGCGCCAAGAAGGTCGTATTGGGGTGATGTTGTTGGCAGTGGCTGTTGTTCTGTCCATGCTGACGGTCCTGCTGCTGCCAAACACGGCAATGGCAGAAGATGACCCCACCGCCATAGACGGCGTCTTCTACAAGTGCTCCGACTCCCTCTCGGATTCGAAGAACATCCCCATGGCCTACCACTGGAGCGACACGTACTTCAACGGGTCTTCCTCTGAGTACTCGCTACCCCTGGCTGACATGTCCCTGTGCATGGAGATGGCGCTGGGCCCGCGTGCTATGTCCTGGGACAACAACCAGTACACCGACGGCGACGTGAACATCAAAGCCCTTGCGATCGAACTGGGATTCAAGGACTTCGACGAGCACGACCTGACCTCCCCCAGCGCGGAGGAGGGAACCATCGGCACGTTCATAGCCACGCGCGACATGACTGACGACAAGGGTCCCTACAAGCTGGTCTTTGCCGGTGGTCGCGGCCTCATGTACAACCTCGAGTGGTACCAGAACATGCTGGTCGGCGCATCGGGCGACCACACGGGCTTTGCACAGACGGCCGACCTGTTCAAGGAGCGCATCGACGAGTACCTGCAGCGCTTCCAGTCGGGCGAACGTGTGAAGCTGTGGATCGTAGGCTACAGCCGCACCTCTGCAGTCGCGAACCTGACAGCGGCACGCTACGACCAGGAGGGCACCTACTCGGGTGACAACCTGTTTGCCTACTGCTTCGCCACGCCCCAGGGAACCACGGACGCCGACGCCCACGCTGCGAAGTACAACAACATCCACAACTTCGTAAACACCGCCGACCTGGTGCCAAAGGTAGCCATGAGCGAATGGGGCTTCACGCGCTATGGTCAGGACCACCTGTTCCACGCGGCGCCGAACGACGTCGAGGGCGGCTACCAGACAACGGAGGACGCCATCAACGCCGAGCTGAAGGTGCTGAACTCCGACGTTGTCTACAACGTCAGCACGCTGACGCCGACACAGCTGAGCTCCGCAACGTCCAACGCGCTTTCGTTGGATTCTGTTGACGGCGGCGACGCAACGGGCCTGTTGGGCCTGTCGGGCGACGCAGATGGGGTTGCCTCCATGCCTCAGATCCTGATGGAGGTCGTGACGGAGGGCGCGGCACAGGGCGCCACCTCCACTGACGACGCGGATGCCGCCAGCAGTGACGCTACGGCCCAGTCCGAGTCGGCTACGGCTCAGGAGGATTCCAACAGCGTCAGCACGAACTCCCTCAGCGCCACAGTTGCAGCTCCGTTCACCAACCAGGCCGGGTTCACGACGGGCCTGGCAAACCTGGTAGTCGAGACGCCTCTGCCCAGAAACGTCTACTCCACCGGCGAGCAGGTGGCATTTGCCCAGGTGAGCGCACTGTATGTTGGTGCTTCTTCCTCCCAGAGGGGTGTGGTTTCCAACTATGTGGCACAGCAGAAGGCCAACTACCAGGGCCTGCCGCTAGTGCTGCTGAAGAAGTTCCCCGACATCCTGACCGATGCGTACGCTAAGGCAGGAATGATTGACAACACCGAGGCAGCGAAGCTGAAGTTCAAGGCCCAGGCAAAGATTGTCGTTGACGCCCTGACCGGCGTGGCCGCGCACGACGTCCTGACGAGCGGCGGCTGGTACACCGGCACGCTGCAGAAGTACAACAGCAAGCTGATGCTGCCGCACATGGATGAGGTTGCGCTTTCGTTCGTGCGTATGGCCGAGACGAACTCGCAGCCGACCACTGCCCCGACCAGCTCCCAGTCCGCTGGCTACCGCATGGTCACACTACCCGCCTCCACCACCGTGGCGGTCGTGAACCAGCAGAGCGGTGCTACTGAGGCAACATTTAAGAGCGGAGCCGTGGTCTCGCGCTCGAACGACTGGATCCACGCCCAGACCGATGGCACCAACCAGGTAATCTACGTGCCCCTGGGCACTGATTACCGTCTGGTCGTCACATCCGACGCCGCGTTTGACGCCGCTACGCGCGTCGAGGAGTACTCGTACATCTATCCCAACAACGGCGTCACGCGCAAGGAGGACCTCCCCACCCTCAGCGTGATGGCAGGCGCAAAGCTGTATGTCCAGCTGCCCGCAGTCTCCGACGACGCCGTGCTGAACGGCTCTAGCGTCCAGTACAAGCAGTGGGTGGATGGCCAGGACGCGACAGTTCAGGTGTGGCGTCTGTACAACCGCTGGTCCGGCGAGCACCTCTTTACCACCAACAAGGACGAGTACGATGGCTTGGTAAAGATCGGCTGGAGCGGCGAGAACGTGGCCTGGGTGTCCCCCTCGAAGTCGGACACCCCGGTATACCGCATGTACAACCCCTGGTCCGGCGACCACTTCTACACCTCGAACAAAGACGAGTACGACAGCCTCGAGAAGATCGGCTGGCGCAAGGAGGGCACCGCCTTCTGCTCGGTTGACGACTCGGTGGGCGTCAGCTCGAAGCGTCCCATCTACAGGCTGTTCAACGAGTGGCTGACGCAGGGCACCCACCTCTACACGGCAGACCAGGACGAGTACAACCATCTGGGCCAGCTGGGCTGGAACCAGGAGGGCATCGAGTTCTACGCCCTGAACATGTAACGCCTCGCATAGGCTAGGCCAGAAAAAGGGCCCGCCTCGGAGCTTCTCCGGGGCGGGCCTAATGTTCAGTAAAGCAAGAAGGGCAATTGTAGCGGAACGCAGCCGCAGCGAAAGGTCCCTACACCAGCTTGGCCCAGCGGCGCTTGCCCTGCTGGACGTAGGTGCCGGCCTTGAACAGCGAGGGGTCCACGTTGTAGGTCTTTGCGGGAACGGGCTCGCCGTCGATCTTCACGCCACCGCCGTCGACGAAGCGACGAGCCTCGCCAGCGGAGTGTGCCAGGCCCAGGTCCACCAGCAGCTTGCCCAGGTACACCTGGCCCTTGTCGTTCACCTCGACGGTGGACAGCGGGAACTCGGGGGTGTCCGCGGGCGCCTCGTTCTTCTTGAACGTGGCATCGAAGGCTTCCATTGCCTTCTGGCCCTCGCCGGCGCCGTGGTACAGGTCGACCAGGTTCACGCCCAGGGCGCGCTTCAGCTTGTACGGATCGGCGGTGCCGTTGGCGAACTCGCGGTCGATCTCGTCAATCTGGTCGATGGGCAGCGTGGAGCACAGGCGGTAGTACGTGGGCACCTGCTCGTCGGCAATGCTCATGACCTTGCCGAACATCTGGGAGGGCGAGTCGGTCAGGCCGATGTAGTTGCCGTAGCTCTTCGACATCTTCTTTACGCCGTCGGTGCCCACCAGAAGCGGCATGGTCAGCGCCACCTGGGGCTCCATGCCCATGTCGCGCATGAGGTCACGACCGGCCAGCAGGTTGAAGATCTGGTCGTTGCCGCCCATCTCGAGGTCGGCCTTCACGACGACGGAGTCGTAGGCCTGCAGCACGGGATAGATGAACTCGTGCAGGGCGATGGACTGGCCGTTGACGTAGCGGTTGTGGAAGTCCTCGCGCTCCAGGATGCGGGCCACGTTGAACTTGCTCATGAGGCCCAGCATCTTTCCCAGGTCCATGGACTTGATCCAGTCGCCGTTGTGCACGATCTCGGTCTTGTCGGGGTCCAGGATCTTCATGGCCTGTGCCACGTAGGTCTGGGCGTTTGCCTCCACCTGCTCCTCGGTCAGGGGCGGGCGGGTGGTGTCACGACCGGAGGGGTCGCCGATGAGCGCCGTGCCATTGCCGATGATCAGGGTGACGTGGTGACCCAGGTCCTGGAACTGGCGCATCTTGCGCAGGGGAACGGCATGGCCCAGGTGCAGGTCAGGGCTGGTGGGGTCCACACCCATCTTTATGTTAAGGGGGGTGCCCTTCTGGAGCTTCTGCTTCAGCTCGTCCATAGGCACGATCTGCATGGTGCCGGAAGTGATTACCTTCAGTTGTTCCTCTACTGGCAGCAAAGCTCTGCCCTCCATATACATATCTGGGGCCCCGCGGCCCACAACGAACGCACGTCCTTGTACTGTAACCCATCCGCGCGGGTGCGGACCGCCTCGCGGCCAAGGGAATGTGGGCGCTGTTCAAAAGTTCCCCGGCTAATCACCAGCTGAAGAGGCTCCATAGTTCCTTCTCAATCCAACCCCTGGCGGCAACGTTTCCGGGAAAATTGGCTACGGACCCTATAATGGACTTCGGCTGTCACCTAAGGAGGGACTATGAGCGTCCGCACTCGAAGGGCCCGCAAGCATTCTCGTACCCACATTGTTGGGTTTGGTCTCGCCGGCGTCCTTGGCTTCATCGCACTTCTATTGATCGCACTCGCCCTGTCCGTTGGCGCACTCGTGGACTCGTGGCTGCAGAACCTGCCCGACTACACGTCGGCCGACGCATACCTGGTGGCTGAGCCCACCGAGGTGTACGACGCCAACGGCAACACCATAGCCGAGTACTACCTGCAGAACCGCAGGAGCGTCACACAGGACGAGGTGTCCCCCTACGTGCTGGAAGGCACCGTGGACACCGAGGACGTGCGCTTCTACCAGCACAACGGCGTTGACCCGCAGGGCATCGCCCGAGCCATCGTGGTTCAGTTCACCGGTGGTTCCGAGGGCGCGTCCACCATTACGCAGCAGCTGGTGCGTAACACCGTCCTGTCGAACGAGCAGTTCGAGCAGACCCTGAAGCGCAAGGTCCGCGAGGCCTACATCGCTATCCAGATGGAAAAGATGTACTCCAAGGACCAGATCCTGATGATGTACCTCAACACCATCTACTACGGTCACTCCGCATACGGCATCGAGGCAGCCTCCATCACCTACTTCAACAAGGACGCGAAGGACCTCACCCTGGCGGAGGCAGCGCTTCTGGCCGGCCTGCCCCAGTCCCCCACCTACTACGACCCCACGGTGAACCCCGAGGCCGCCGTCACTCGTCGCAACACGGTCCTGGACCGCATGCTGACCGCCGGTGACATCACCCAGGAGGAGCACGACGAGGCCCAGGCCGAGCCGCTGACCCTGAACGAGGGCACCGTGATGGACGCCACGGGCACCTATCCGTACTTCACCGACTACGTGAAGACCCTGTTGCTGCAGGACTTTGACCAGGAGACCATCCTGAAGGGCGGCCTGAAGGTCTACACCACCATCGACCCCGACATGCAGGCCGCAGCCGAGAAGGCCGTCACCGACCGCCTGAACTCCATCGGAAACTCGAAGCTTCAGTCCGCCCTGGTGGCCGTGGACCCCAGCAATGGCTACATCAAGGCCATGGTTGGTGGTCGTGACTACAGTTCGAACCAGTACAACATGGCCACGCAGGCAGCAAGGCAGCCCGGCTCCAGCTTCAAGACCTTCACGCTGACCGCCGCGTTGTCGCAGGGCATGAACCCGGACATCCTGCTGAACTGCAACTCCCCGCAGCAGATCCTGTCCACGTGGAGGGTCCAGAACTTCGACAACTACAGCTACGGCACCATCACGCTGCGCACGGCAATGGCGCTGTCGTCCAACACCGGCCTGGCACAGGTGGCAGTGGCCATCGGCGCGGACAACATCGTGTCCACCGCCAAGGCCATGGGCATCGACGTTGACCTGCCCGCCTACGCGTCCATCACCCTGGGCACCACGGGTGTCCCCGTGATCCAGATGGCCGAGGCCTACGCTACGCTGGCTTCCGGCGGCATTCACAACGACACCGTGGCCATCACAAAGATCGAGGACCGCAACGGCAACGTGGTGTACGAGCACCAGGACGAGGGCACGCAGGCTGTCGACCCGGCCGTCGCCGCCACCGCCACCGACGTGCTCGAGGGCGTCGTCCAGAACTCCTACGGCACCGCAAACGTGGTCCAGCAGAACCTGGCCGTGGACCAGCCCGTCGCTGGAAAGACCGGCACTTCCGAGAACTACCGCGACCTGTGGTTCGTTGGCTACACCCCGCAGCTGTCCGTCGCCGTGTGGTCCGGCTACGAGGAGGAGGCCACGGTCATGGTGAACGGCACCTACGGTCACCCGTCCACCACGTCCTGCCTCATCTGGACCGACTTCATAAACCAGGCGCTGGCAGGTGTGGCACGTCAGGAGTTCCCGACCACCGACCAGACCATCGACTACAAGGACAGCTCCTCCTGGAGCTTCTCGGGCGGCAACTACGGCACCGGCTCCAGCAGCTCTGGCTACTCAGGCTACGGCAGCTCTTCCAGCTCTAGCAGCAGCTCCAGCTCGTCCAAGGGCAGTTCCAGCTATGGCTATGGCTACTCCAGCGGCACCAGCTCGAAGTCCTACAGCAGTGGCAGCACGTCGGGCACCAGCTCCGGATCCACCAGCGGGACGGGCACCTCGGGCTACAGCGGAACCTCTGGGACCAGCGGCACGGGCACCAGTGGGACTTCGTCCGGGTCCACGTCGAGCACCAGCTCCGGTGGCACTGGTACAAGCGGCACCAGCTCGGGAGGCACCTCAACGAACGGCTAGCCTCCGAGGGCAAGAGGAACAGCATGAAGGGCCGACCTGGTTTTCCGGGTCGGCCCTTTTCTTGTGTGGCGTGAGCACGGGGCGGTGGAGTTGTCCACCGTGCGGATGAACGCCCCTCCGCTCTCTGTTCACCCATTTCGGGTTTCCGTCCGGTTGGCTAATAGCCGCTGGAATATGATGTAGTGGCATAATGTCGGGCGTAACAATGCGCTGCCCAGCTAGCTCTGAGGAGACCCCATGGCTTACGACTACGATTCGAACAGGCGCTCATCACGCTCCTATGGCTCCTCGGGCTATGGCCGCGACTACGACCGAGATTCTCGCTACGGCGGCTCGGGTTCCCGCAGCAACAACCGCAGCAGTTCCAGGAACCAGGGGCACGGATCGTACTCCAGCTCGCGCAGCGGGTCATCCCGGAGCGGCAGTCGTGGCTATGACGGACGCTCTTCCAGCCGGCAGCGCAATGACTACCGCAACTCCAACCGCAACCAGAGGTCTGGGTCCAGAAACCAGCAGCGCCGGCAGCAGAGTCTGCATCCGGGCAACGACCGCCGTCGTTCGCGCAACCTCAGGATGCCAGACACCGGCTACTCTTTGAATTCGCGCCACGTGCGCGTGCCTGGCGGCAGCATCTCCGAGCGCCTGGCGGCGCTTGATGGGCGCATCATCGTGCTGGTGGCGCTCATTGCCCTCGTGGTGGTCGTGCTCATAGCGGGAATCTCTTCTTGCATGCGCAGCTCGTCGAACACCACCACGTCCGAGTCCTCAAAGCAGATGAGCCAGGCGGACAGCCGTGTGGCCGCGGGCGTCTCGGACTCCATGGTCTCTGAGTTCACGACCCAGCTGGACCGCAACGAGAAGCTGGCGCAGATAGCCGCCAACGCCGACCAGTACGACGACGACCGTCTGCTGCAGCTGGCGCTGGACGAGCCTGACGCCATCGACTTCGTCGCAGGCTATCCCAGCGCGCAGAAGACCTCGAGCTCGTACAACGACTCGGTCAGCGTGGGCAATCCTCCCCTGCTGTACGACTGGAACACCGCGTGGGGCTACGTCACCTACGGGGACGGCTGCATCGGCGTCACGGGTTCCGAGCCCACGTCGCTGTCCATGGCCTACATGGGCCTGACCGGAAAGACCGACCAGACGCCCGCCGGCGCCGCAAAGGCGCTGAACAGCGCCAGCACGTCCAGTTCCAGCGACAGCTCGGACAACAGCTCCAGCAGCTCGAGCTCGTCGTCCAGTAGCACCAGCAGCACCAGCTCGAAGTCCAGCACTTCCAGCAGCAGCACCGAGGTGCAGACGTTCATCAGCGCCGCAAACTCGCTGGGACTCGACGCCACGCAGCTGTCCACCAGCTCCAGCAGCTCCAGCAGCAGCTCGTCGGACAGCTCCACCAGCTCTGAGTCCACCGTGTCGAAGGAGCTCACGAGCGCTCTTTCGAAGGGTGCGTTCGTGGCCGTGAAGGTGAAAGCGCAGACGCTGACCGACGACGAGCACTGGGTGCTGGTCATCGGCTCGAACAACGACGGCTCCGTGACGGTGTACGACCCCACGGACACCGACGCGTCCAGCCACACATGGGGTGCCGGCACCGTGGCCACGTCCGCCGAGACGATGATCTCGCTGACGGCATCCACCAGCAGCGAGAGCTCACCCGACACCACCGCCAGCTCCTCTGACGGTAGCTCGTCCAGCAGCAGCTCAACGGGGACCAGCGACTCCACCACGGGGACGAGCAGCGACAGCTCCACATCCGACAGCGGCACCAGCACGACCAGCGGGACTTCGGGCACAAGCACCGACAGCTCTACCAGCGGGAGCAGCTCGAACAGCGGAAGCTCGACTTCCTCCAGCAACTCGAGCAAGTCCAGCACCGGCGCCTCTACCAGCAGCTCCACCGGAACGTCAGGTACCTCCAGCACAAGTTCCTCGAGCAAGAAGAGCAGCAGCTCCAGCAACTGAGGATTTGAAAAACGACTAACGCCTTTGGCTAGAATCACAGCAGCACAGCCGAGCCGATGGACCCCCATCGGCCCGGCTGTTTATTGCGACGACCTGTCCGCTATACGACGCCCCGCTGACCATATCTTAGCCACCGGCCTCATTCCCTGGCGGGCTGTCCACTTTTTCAGGTTGCTTGAGCTTCGCCCTTTTGAACCCTCGCTACCATCTCAACGAGAAGTAGTTCGAGAAGTGGTCCAGGTTCGCGTTAATCGTATCGTCACCCTTCGCATAGAAATCAGGGTGCGCAGCTATCACGTATGCCTTCTCCTGAAGCAAGCGGCTCTTTAAGCGGATGTCCAACGCCTCGCGCCCGCGCGACGAGAACTCCCGGTGATACAACAGCGCATATGGCGTGAACGCCACCGCATACCCTGCCTCCCTGGCGCGCAGGCAGAAGTCACCGTCGTTGAATCCGACAGCCAGCCGTTCGTCGTACCCGCCCAGCTGCTCAAACACGTCCTTTCTGGTCATCTGGCAGGCACCGGTCACCATGTTCACATCGCTAGGAAGGGCAGCGGAGCATTCAAAACCCCAAGCATGAGCAGAAAGGTTCTGATTGAAATGGGCGTTGTCGCAGTTGGGATTTACCGTCATTCCCGCATGCTGGATGAGCCCGTCTTGGTACAGCAGCTTTGCTCCTGCCACACCCACTTCCGGCCGGCTGAAGCATCCCACCAGCTCGTCCATCCATTCGGGTGCAATAACTTCGGTATCATTGTTCAGGAAGAGCAAAAGGCTCCCGCCAGCCGTGCGCGCACCCGCATTCACGATGGCCGAATAGTTGAAGCCATTCTCAGGCTTTCCTTGGGGCTCCCAGCGTACCACCTTTACACGAGGGGATTGCCCCTGCAGCTGCTGATACAGCTGAAACGTAGCATCCTCGGTACTGTTGTTCTCGACAATGACGATTTCGTAGTTCGCATAGGTCGTCCGGTCCAGAATAGAGCCGACGCACTTCGATAGCAGATCGGCGTGGTCCTTGTTTGGGATAATGACGCTAACGAGGGGTAGCGGCTCGCTCAGTGCGTAGTGAATGCGGAACGTCCCGGGCATCGGCCCCTCCTCAACGGAGGCCACAGCCTTAGAGCGCTCCAGATGCTGCTCGAGCGCACACCTATGCTGCGTCCACACCTGGTCCTCGCGACGAGAAAGCTCATGGCTCAAGACCCTAGGCACATGCGTCACGGGAAGTGCTCGCTCCATCACTCGAAGCTCCAGGTCATACAGCAGCGCACCCACATCTGCAGAAGGCCAGCTCACCAGCGAAGGCACTCCCTTCTTCACGGCAACGACGGGCCCAAAGTAATCCATGGAGCGCAGCTTCCCCAGGTTCGGGAAGGTCTTGAACGAGGGGTTGCAGAAGTGTCCGTCCAGGAACTGGTCGGAGTCGGCATAGAGCAAGGCGGGCGTCTTCCCCTGCGCAGATTCTGCGGCAGAGCCCGCAATCGCCTCCGCAAAGCGCCAGCAGGCATCTGGCTCCAAGCTTGCGTCGCACCTGCAAAGAAGCGTGTATGAGCCCCTAGCCGACTCGATGGCCGCACCGATACTGGCTTTCTCACCATCCTTTGACCTCTCCAAAGTCAGGCCATCGGTAGATGGCAACTCGTGCTCCAGAGAATCTAGGGCCTCCTCAGGCCCCACGATCAGCTTCTGCACAGCAGGCATGGTCTGCGCCTGTATGCTCTTCACTACGCTAACCACCTGAGCGAGGTTCTTCCGAAACGCCTCCTCGCGAACGTACAGCAGCACCGTCATGGACGGCAGCTTTGCCAGCACCTCCGCAGAGGCGCTTCTTTGCAGATGCAAGTCCCTCCAGGAGGACCTGTGGCAGTCCAGCCAGTGCTCGTACGCAGGGTCACCCACAGCGCCCGCAATCCTGCCCCTGCTCTCATTCAGCAGGCCAATCATGTGCCCGCCCGCCAGGGTAGCAAAGCCCTCCGACTGCCGCACCCCGTCCAACCTGGTAACAAACACGAGGTCACGCGGCTCTTCCGCCACCTTGCACGAGAAGGTCACGATGCGCTCGCTCAGAAGCTCGTCTCGCTCGGAGGGAACCACATGGTCCTCCATCACGATGGGAGAAAGCTGGCAGCCGTTTCCCATGGTATCCATGGCAGTCAGCTGGGGCACAGCACCCCCATTTCTTGAGGCATAGATGGCCTGCCAACGCAGGATCACGCCATCGTCAGCCGGCCAAACCCCGCTCAGCAGCAGTCGCGTCCTCCCCGTCCAGCAGGTATCCTCGGAATGGCGCAGTGCATCAGCCAACGCGGGATTGCGATGGCTCAGCAGTCGCGAGCGGACCTTGCTCTCCATGGAACTGAAGGACAGCGACTGATGCTCCTCAGCGTCACCGACGGTAACCGTCACGGCCCGCTGCATCAGGGGAAACTGCACCGCCCACGCACGGTCCGTCGTGTCTGGCGGCAGCAGTGCCGCACGCGAACTGGGAAGGTCCAGCTCCACCAGACAAAATGGCAGATCCACCTTTGAACCATCCGTCAGGCTAACCCTCACCTCAGGCTGGTCAAGCGACGCGCCCGTAGTAAACCCCACGTACCCACAGCCGTTGTCGGCCCTGCACACGCCCGTTATGACTACCACCAGGTCAACACCCCTTTGCGTTACACGTCCAGATGCCAGTATGGATTGATAGGCCACATGTTGGGGCTCATAAAGGGGTCCGTAATCTCATAGAGTCCGGGGTGCCCCGTGGCGACCTTTGCACCCTCGCGCTTGAAGCGAACCTTCTTTATTGGTGTATCGTTCTTTCCGCGCGAGACTGACTCGAAGTGGTTTATCTGACACAGTGGCTCATATACGTTCCAGTAGCCTGCATCGCGCACCCTCAGGCAGAAGTCCACGTCGTTGAAGTCGACAACATAGGACTCGTCGAGACCGCCCATCTGGTCAAAGACCTCTCTTCTGACCATGAGGCAGGCACCTGTGACGCCCAGGAAGTTCCTGGTCGTCTGGGCGGCATGGAAGTAGTTGTCGGAATCGTGCGGCAGGAACAGCCCGGTGTGGCTGGGTCCTCCCCTATGCACGATGACTCCCGCATGCTGGATGGTCCCGTCAGCATACAGCAGCTTTGCGCCCACGCAGCCGACGCGCTTCTCCTGCACATGCCCCAGCAGCAGCTGCAGCCAATCGGACGTGATGATCTTCATGTCGTTGTTCAGCATCAGCACGACGTCGCCGTGGCTCTGGCCGATGCCGTAGTTCATTATCTTGGCGTAGTTGAACCCGGGGTCATCGGGCACGTACGTGACCACGCGGACCCTGGCATCCAGGGCCTCCAGCTCCTTGTACAGGTCAAACGTCCGCTGCTGGGTGCTGTTGTTCTCCACGACCACAATCTCGTAATGCGTGTAGGTGCTCAGCTGCAGAATCGACCTGACACAGGCGTCCAGCAGGCCAGCCGCATCCTTGTTTGGAATGACGATAGAAACCAGCGGCTTGGTAGCAAGGTCAAACCGCTCGTGGTAGACGCCGGGAATCCTGGGGTCCTCGAAGGCCTGTGCCCGAATGCCCAGGCGGTCCAGCTGGGCCTGGACCGCGCGGCAGCCGGCGCCGCTGGCGTAGTCCTTCGCGTCGCTGGATGCAGCCGTGGACATCTGGCTGATGCGCCAGTGATACCCAATGCGACGCAGGTGGTAGATGTTGCGGGCCTTCTCGCTGGCGCGCAGCGTCAGATCGTGGTCCTGGGCACCCTCGAACTCGGAGTCCAAAGGCCCAACCTCCGCCAGCAGCGTACGGCGAATCGTCAACAGGTGAGTCACGTAGTTCTGCGACCTCAGGAGGTCAGGGCTCCAGTCGGGCTTAAAGAAGGCCTGCTCGTAGTGGCCGTCACGCAGCTTGTCCTCATCGCAGTACAGCAGGTCGGTCGTCGGGTAGTCGTTTACAGCCTTCGCATACCAGTACAGGACGTCAGGCTCCAGCACGTCGTCATGATCCAGGAAGGCCACAAAGTCACCTTGCGCGGCCGCTATGCCCTTGTTGGTGTTGCCTACGATGCCCTTGTTCTGCTCCAGAGAAATGACCCTTACGCGGGAATCCTTCTGGGCGTAAGTATCCGCAGCCTCAGCCAGGGCAGCGTCGTCCGGCGACGCGTTCACCAGAATCAGCTCCCAGTCGGGCCAGGTCTGGTTCACGACGGACGAAACCATGTCGTGGAAGAACGGCAGCGGCGTCTGGTACAAAGGAACGACTATCGAGAAGACCGGGCTGCTTGCAAAGGTGGCATGGCGCTGGGCCTCCAGCTCCCAGGGCTTCGCCTGGTGGCGGGTCCGGTACCACTCGTCGTAGATGGGGTCACGATCGGCCGAGAGACTGTCATAAAACCACTTGCGGCGCATGTCTTCGAACGCCTTGGCGTCCCAGAACTCCACCTGTTCGCCCAAAAGGCTTGAATCCGTCTGCAGCCACGCGGTGGCAGAGCGCACAGAGCGAGAAATCCTACCTGACAGCAGAATCTGGCGATGGTACCAGCCGCTGAAGTTGTAGTCCTCCTTTGTGGATTCCCCCAGCACCGTCAGGCCCCCCAGCAACAGTGAGTTCCCGTTGCCATCTTGGATGCGAAACTCGTAGGGGACCTTCCCCAGAGCCACCCCCTCGCCCTGCATGGTCAGCTCTATATGCAGGATGTCCTCGTCGCCATGGTCGATGCAGCGCAGCACCCGAAAGGAGATCCAGTCGGTCCCCCACCGCACGCCCTCGTCGCAGTTCCTGATGGCGAGGGCCACCTTGTTTCGCAGCAGCGTGTTCTTCTGGGACTGGCGACGTGCCGCCTCCGCGGATATCGTCACCTGGCTTAAAGTGGCAACAGACCCGGCCTTTGCGACAGAACGGACCTCAACCGTCTGGTCACACGCCGTCACGGGCACGACCAGCACCTTGCCCGATACACCATCCGGAGCAGGAATCACGCGTGCTGGAATGGGCTTTCCCTCAGGACTATGCGAGACGGCTTGGAGCGTCTGCAGCTCCACGTCCGCATCGCACAGCAGATGGATGAATACCTTGCCATTGCCACGAGTAACCTCGCGAAACTCCACGCCCATTCCTGCCCCCGCAAATTCGCCTAGCTGCTTCCCACCTGATAATTGTATATGTTGCAGCCTAACTGAAGCCCTCGCTCGCCCAGTCGATGCCGTCTACAAACCTTATTTACTATTGGCAACCTTTATTATTGTTATGAACGCAGCCAGCCCAAAGGAGCCAGTCATGCCAAAGGCCTCCATAGTCATACCCTGCTACAACGCTCAGAAATATATCGCTGCCACGCTGGAAAGCGCGCAGCGCCAGACCGTCAAAGATATCGAGATCATCTGTGTGAACAACAACTCGACAGACGACACTCGCGAAATCCTGGAGGCTGCCGCCGCAGAGGATTCGCGCATTCGCATTCTCGACGAGACCACCCCCGGAGAGGGTCCCGCACGGCAGGCGGGCTTCGCACAGGCAAAGGGAGAGTGGCTGTACTTCCTCGACGCGGATGACCTGATGGAGCCGCAGCTTCTGGAACGTGCCATCGCCACGGGTGAGAAAAACGAAGCCGACCTCGTGATCTTCCGCACCTACACCCTGAACGACGTCACGGGTGAGGTGATGCCCATTGGCTACTCCTACCTGCGGGAATGGCTTCCGGAGGATGTGAATGTCTTCGACCCGCACGAGTGGCCTCAGCGCATTCTGAACTCGTTCCAGAACTGGGTTCACAACAAGCTGTTCAGAGCCTCGTTCGTCCATGGACACAACCTGTCATTCCAGCCGTTGCACCGCACGGCCGACTTGCTGTTCACCTGCAGAGCACTGACCGAGGCACATCGCATCGCTCTGCTAGACGAGTTCCTGCACAAGTACCGTATCAACAACGCCAACAGCGCCATGGCAACCAGTGACAGCCACCCCTTGGACTTCTATGTGGCGCTCATCGCGCTGCGCGACACCTTGAAGCAGCAGGGCACCTGGGAGCTCTATCACGACTCCTACATCAGCTGGGCAGCCATCAGCGTCATCAACAATCTGGAGACCGCACGCTCTCTGGAGGGCTTCAGCACCATTGCCAGCCAGATGAAGTTGGACGGTTTGAAGGAGCTGGACCTGGCAGACGCTGACATTTCGCAGTTGGAAAGCCCTTGGCACCAGCAGCGTATCCAGGACATTCTGCACCTGCCTCTGACCGAGTTGGTCTTCACACACTACTCCGACCTCAAGATCAGGCGCGACGGCTGTGAAGACCACGCGTCTCGCGTCCGCATGGAAAACGCGGATCTTAGAAACAAGGTTGCCGACCAGCAGAAACGCATCGAGCACTTGGAACACGAGCTGGCACAGAAGGACAGGATCATCGCAGAGCACAGCGAGGCCATCCACTGCCTCCAGAATTCCGCGTCCTTCAAACTGGGCCGCTGCCTGACCGCTCCCGCTCGAAGCCTGCGCGACAAGATGCAGCACCACTAGTTGAGGCCACGAACCGCGACACCGCTCGCGTAGCGTGAAAGTGGCCACCAAAAAGCCCGACCTGATTGCTCAGGCCGGGCTTCCTAAGGTTGCACGCAGTTTGAGTAGAACCAACTGCTACAGGGAGTAGAACGCAGTTCCCTCCTGGCTCCAGCCAATGCTGCCGAGGTACTGGTACTCGTCAGCGCTAGTAGTGAAGAGGTGCGTGCCTTGGGTGAGCCACCTGTTGAACAGCCTGTAGATGGGCTTGCCCGAAGTGGAATCTGCAGAGTAGAATGCCACTCCTTCCTGGTTCCACCCGATTTCTCCCAATGAATTGTACTCGTTCTCGCTGCTGGTGTAGAAGTGGTCACCGCTGTAGGGGTTGTACAGGCGATACACAGGAGAGTCCGACCCGATAGGTGACTGCCAGGCAACGCCTTCGTACTTCCAGCCGATGCTGGTGAGGCTGTCCACCTCGTCCTTGCTCAGGGTAAAGAGATGCTCCCCGGACCACTGGTTGTACAGGCGGTACATGGGGACGCTCGGCTTCTTGGATGTTACTTTGCCGGTCGTAATGTCCAGAGAGTAGAAGGTCGGTGCCGAAGCCACAAGCTCCGTATAGCCATACTCGCCCTTTCGCGAAACTCCAGTGGAGTACCAGACAACGTTGTTGCCCACGACCACAGGATGACAGTCAGACAGTGACCCGTCGAACGAAGAAACACTACTAGTCAGATTGCCCGCAGCATCCATGAACGCGTACTGGACCGGTCCATACGTATAGTAATAGTCGTCCTTCTTTCGCGTAGACCACATCAGCAGGAACTTGTTCTCGCTCAGCTTTGCCAAAACGGGACTGGTTGCCGTGCTCGCATCATCGAACGCGTACGAAGTGATATTCTTCACGGCCACACTGCCATCAGCAGTTGACACAACGCCGACCCAAACATTGCGTGAACCACTTTCGTCATCGGAGCTTGAGTTCGCAAAGGTCTTGTCCTGGTCTGCAAGCGTGCCTACGGCAATCAGCGACGCGCCATCGTTCGCGGACTCGAACCCATCCAAAGTGGCGCCCGTGTAGTTGTCGCCAGTCGAACCCTTGAACTTGATGATCGGGTAGCTAGTCCCGCTCGAACTTGGCGTGATGTCCTTCACGGTAATCATGCGCGGGTATGCATCACCGTGATCAGCTGCATATATCTTTCCGCCAGCTGCGACAATATACTGGTTGAACGAATGCGACGCATAGCCAAACTTGCTTCCATAGTTAGAGACACTCGTCTCGGAATCCAACTTTGCCAAGTCAGACTCCCGTATGCGGAAAGTCATGTTCGCTTGATGGTGGACTTCGCCATACATCGTATGACAGGTGCGTATCCACAGCTCTCCGTTGCTTTCCGTCATGCGCAGCGAGCCAGCGTCAAAGGGGCTGTACACGTTGATGCCCGAGTACTCGATGCTTGCTAGGCACTTCCAGTCCATCGAATACTTCGTCACACGGACAACAGCAACATCGTCGGACTGATTCGGATTCTCCTGACCCGTCACCACGAAACGGTACTGAGAACCCTTGAAATAGCCACCCCAGTACACATCCGACGCTCCGGTCGGCGTATACGTGGAGGCATCAATCGTCTGGCCCGAAACAAACGAGAACCTGGAGTCGTAATGCTCGATGTGCAGTGCGTTATCGGTCCATTCAACGCGGTCGTAGCCGCCATCACTGGTTGCCTCAATGTAACTCTTGACCGTACTGGCCCAATTCCACGTATATCTATTTGACCATATGTTTTTCGAGGCTGTCTGGCCCGGGCTCGTACCATCGGCCTCCGCAGCCAAGGCGGGAGTTGTCGCCACAGGCAAAGCGATGGCAACCGCCAGGCATACGATTGCGAGCAGAACTGCTAGAGCTCCGCCTACCCTCCGCTGTTTGAACTTCTTCATTGCAGCCTCCGTCCTTATCGACGTCCATATCCCATGGCTTAGCAACCATCATATGGACGTATGCGCGTCGTGAACCTATAAGTCAGTTGAACGGCAGAGCGCCGCCGGTTGTTGCAATAGATAGCCTGAACCTTGACAAAACGGATGAGAGTCACCAGAAAGCCCGACCTGATCGCTCAGGCCGGGCTTCTTCGTGTCAGCACATCAATTGATTGCGGCGGAAGCACAGCCGCCAGTGCGTCAGCCGGCTACAGGGAGTAGAACGCAATCCCCTCCTGGTTCCAGCCAATGCTGCCGAGGTACTGGTACTCGTTGTAGTCGGTGGTGAAGAGGTGCGTGCCCTGCGTGAGCCACCTGTTGAACAGCCTGTAGATGGGCTTGCCCGTCGAGGCGTCCGCCGAGTAGAAGGCCACCCCCTCCTGGTTCCAGCCGATGGAGCCCAGATACTCGTACTCGGACCAGTCGCTGGTGTAGAAGTGGTCACCGCTGTAGGGGTTGTACAGGCGATAGACCGGATTCAGCGAGAACGACGGCGACTGCCAGGCAATGCCCTCGTACGTCCACCCGATGCTGATGAGGCTGTTGACCTCGTCCTCGTTCAGCGTAAACAGGTGCTCGCCGGACCACTGGTTGTATAGGCGATACATGGGGACGGCAAGAACAACAATCTTGAACTGCTTGGTCACTGAGCCACGGAACTCCTTGCCGTTACCAATAATGGTCACGGTTGCCGTGCCCTCTGCGTTGTTGTTGGAGAACGAGACGTTGTAATCCTTGCCGCTAACCAGTGTCTTCCCGGCAAACTTCACCGTAATGCTCGGGGTCACCGCCACGCCAGCCCACGCCTGGTCAGGAATATCATCAATCTGGGCCTTCGAAATGTCCCCATAGATGTAGAAGCTCGTGTTTACGGTACCCGTGTAGTTGCCAATGCCGGTAACCGCAGCTGTAGCAGTTCCTGGGTTTACATTGTTGGCGTACGAAACCGTGTAGTCCGTGCCCTGCGTCAGAGTCTTTCCTCCCACGGTCACCTTGACAGCCGGGGTTATTGCAGATCCTGTATACTCCTGATTCCCGATGGGCGTGACGTCTCCGTCGGAAATCGGCTGAGTTACTTTTACCGTATACTGCCAGGTCTTTCCCTGCGAGGCCAGAGTCAGCGTAGCGGTACCTGCACCCTTTGCGGTCACGCTGCCATCCGAGTTCACGACAAGCACGGACGAGTCAGACGAGGTCCACGTCCCATGAATTTTGTAGGTGTCAATCCAGGGGGCTGCAGTCCAGTCACGGGTCGTGAAGACCAGCTCCGCAGTCGGAGTGAATGCATCGCCAGCAGACATCGACGAGGGCACGTTCGCATTGACGCCCTGGTTCAGTTCATCGTCTGATACGGCAACGGGAAAGTCATAGGTGCCTTTGAGGTTGAAGTGGGTGGCGTCGTTCGCAAGGTCATACGAGCTCGTAGTCTCTCCGGACGCGGCTGCACCACATACCGCAAAACCATATTCCTTGTTCGACGGGTTGATAAGGAACGTATAGTGTCCGGTCACTCCGTGTGACTGGCCATTGACCTCTTTGACGTACTCGCTCTTCTCACCCGCCCAAAGGTAGTCAATAGCGGAGGAGATGTCGTCTACACCCCAAGCAAGAACCTCTCCCCATGACTGGTGACCGTTGTAGGTTGCACCAAAGCAGCTATCGCCGTTCACGCGAATGTGAAAGCGATTGCTGTCCCTGTTCTCAACCACGCGCTGGACCGCTATGCGTTCGAGGGCATTCGACCACTTGGGATTCAGGTAGTCCGACTCGCTGATGCCATTCTGGGACAGGTAGTCCCTCACGGTGACATAGCCGGAGTTCGTACTCAACTTCACGCTTGTGTCGTTCAAGGCATCCTGGCGCCACTTGACGACTGCAGCTAGCGCAGCGTCGGGAACTGACGTCTGATCAACCGTTCCCTCGGTATACGCCACGAAGCCGTTGCCCAGCGCAACGCCTGTGATGCTGGAGTCCTCTGCCAGCGCAGGAGTCGCAGGTAGCACCAAGGCACATAGCATCGCTAGCGCCGAGACCAGAGCGGCCAAGACGCCCACTCTGGCCCGTTTCTTGCCACGAAGCGGGACGTGTTCTGCACATACTTTGTCTAACATAAAAAGCCTCCATTTCCCCATGAACCTTAGGCTTGGCAAAGATTGTAGGGAAATGGAGGCTGGAAGCTGTGTCAATTCTTCTTTTCGGCTGCATGTCAGCCGCGGGTGCAGCTACTGGTTCAGTCCGTAGAACGCGACCCCCTCTTTGTTCCAGCCGATGGAGCCCAGGTACTCGTACTCGTCCTCGTCGCTGGTGTAGAAGTGGTCGCCGCTGTAGGGGTTGTACAGGCGATACGCAGGAGAGTCCGACTTCGCAGGAGACTGCCAGGCGATACCTTCCTGGTTCCAACCGATTGACGCCAGGTGGTCGTACTCCGACTTACTCGCGGTAAAGAGGTGCTCGCCCGACCAGCGGTTGTACAGGCGGTACATGGGGACGCTGCTGCCATCCGAGGGCCTCTGGTCGATGGTGAACTGCATGGTCAGCGTACCGGTAAAGTTTCCCTTGCCCGCGATGACGACGGAGGCAGTACCAGGCTGCACGTTGTTCTGGAAGGACACGGTGTAGTCCGTGCCCTGGGCCATGGTCTTGCCGTTGAACTTCACGCTCAAGGCGGGAGTGGCAGAAGGCCCCATATATGACTGGCCCGGAATCGCATCCACACTGGCACCCGAGATGTCCGCGGGCGTAATAGCGAACGGGACCTTGAGGGTTCCCGTGTAACCGCGGACACCCGTGCTCCATCATCCGTGGCATCTGCACTCGAAGACTTCGCCTGAGTACCTGATGCCTCCGCAAGTGCATTCGCGAGGTCTGCGGAACGTGGACACACGGACGAATCCCTGCGAGAGGTCCTGGTCGTCGACAGTCTTCGTCGACACTCAGTCTATGCTCGCCAGCTTTGCGTCGATGTCTGCCGCAGTTTGGCCGTCCGCCACGGGGACCAGAACGACGCCGGACTCGTATTTGACGTCATCGCCTGAGCCGGACGCCGAGGTTGTCTGTTGAAGTGCACGTAGGGTCGCTAAAGGTTGCGTTCGCACGACGCTTCGTGATCGCCTGGGTATCTGGTATAAGAGCAAGGGGCCGGGCGCTTGATACGCCCGGCCCCCTCTGCCTTCGTTTACAGCGGCAGATTGTCTACTGTTTCATCTTGCCCTAGTGATGGCAACGCTTGCAGGGAGTATAGCCGCGTGCAATGGCCTCCTGCTTCGAAATGGATATGACTCCCTTCGCGCGTGCCAGGGACTCACAGCTGGGGGTACTGTGGTAGGTTCTTCCCTCGCCTGAGGAGGTAATGTAGACGACATCAGAATCCGGCGTGGTGGACCCGCCACCTGGGTTGCTCGGGTTGTCAGGCTGAGACGGTTGGCTGGGCGTCACCGGGGTGCCTTCGCGCACTGCATACCACGCGGTTCCCTCGTCGCGCCAGCCGATGGACACCAGATTGCAGTGCTCCGAGTAGCTGGTCGTGTAGTTGTGGGTGCCAACCTTCTCATACGGATTGAACTCGCGGTACAGGGGCACACGCAGCTCATCGTCGGAGTACCAGCCGATACCCTCCTGGCTCCAACCCTGACGACCGCACTCCACATACTCCTGGTAGCTCATGGTGTAGTGGTGATCGCCCGTGTAAGGGTTGTACAGTCGATACACCGGAGTGTCTGAAGTCTGCGGGGCCACCCAGCCGATGCCCTCGTAGTTCCAGCCTAACCCCACCAGAATGTCCTTCTCGGACGCGGACGCAGTGTAGAAGTGCTCCCCCGACCACCTGTTGTAGAGCCGGTACATTTCCTGCTCACCGTAGCTCGTCGCGAACGCTGGCGTTGCAATCGCCAGCGCCGCAAACAGCACCGCCAGGACCGCAGCTATGTGCTTCTTCATGGACCCCTCCTTCTGTTTTGCGACCTGCGACGACATGGGGCCGTCGATTCCTGAACCGGGTCGCATGTACCTGCAAAGAACAATAAGGTACAGAGCATAGGCTGTGGGTCACAATTTCGCAGAAGGATAGGTAATCGAATTCTAGGCCAGTCGTATTGCTAGATGGTCCCACAGACTGGCGTAAAGCTTTGCGATAGCAAATGAGACGACCACGGTCAGCAGGAATACCAGCGCAATCGTACGGAGCTCATGGCTGGCATCTCCTAGGACTTCCAGCAGCAAGGTATAGACGAAGGTGTGAAATACGTACACGTAGTAAGCGAGGGTGGCAGAGCCCTGCAAGCTCCTGCGCACCCGCGTCTGGCAAAATGTTATAAAAATCAGAAGTGACATCACCACGACGGATGGGCTAAAGAAACTCCGATTCGCATCGAAAAGGTAGTAGTCCAAGCCTCGGTATCGCACGATGAAAGTCCCGGCAACGAGTGCCGCAGTTAGCGAGATGCATAAAGCGACGGGCGGAAAATTCAACCGACGGCGATTATCATACAGGAAGTTGCCCGTAATGAAATAGCCAAGGTACGAGCCCACTACGCCGATGTCATACGGAAGATCGTGGGAGCTTGCAGCTTGCGACACCACCGCCCAAGCCAGAAGGACAAAGCCAAGTCTCCCCCACCAGCGCCAAGGAAGTGCAGCCTTTACTCTCACGAGAACGGGGACAAGGGCGTACAGGCATAGCAGCATAAGCATGAACCACAGGTTGTAGTACTTACCGGTCACCAGCGCCAGAAAGATCCACTTTAGCCCGATGCCCTTGACCAGCCGGTCGTAAGCAGCAAACAGAATAATTGCTGGTGCCAGTGGGAGAAATATCTTTCGAAACGACTTTTGATAAAACTGCTGCGCATTTGCATTCTGCTGCTTGCCCAGCACAAAAGCACCCGAAATCAACACGAAGGCGGGGACCGAAAAACGCGCAATGATGTTCGTTAAGCTTTCTGCCGTATAGGCAAAATCAGGAGATGGGGTCGCGGAACGCGCCACAAAGTATTGGGCATTCACATGTAGGAGCACAACCGCAAGGCACGAGAGCAAACGCAGCAGGTCCATGCTGTTGTCGCGCGTGTTTGGACGCATAATTCGACTATCTTCGTTCACGTCGTCCCCGCTTTCCAATCATGCTTTCAAGCCAGAAATGCTAGCCCAATTGTGAACCCCATCGAAGACCGATGCCAAGTCTAGCCGTATCAAAAATGAGCTGACGTTCAGGGCAGGGATTGCGCCAACCTGTCAGGAGTGGGTACCTGCAGCCGCCACGTATGCGCACGGCGGCAGGCTCAGCCTGGTTCCGGCCTACAAAAGAGCAGCGGCCCGAGCAAAAGCCCAGGTCGCCGCTTCGTTTCGGTGGAAACCCACCCGCGACGGGAATTCGCTCCCTACCTCGTAGTGAGGTTAGGCCAGTCGCGTTAATCCAGCCGCACCCCTACTTCAGGATGTCCTCCGCAGCCTTCTGCAGCTTGGCACGGACGGCCTCGGCGTCGGCACGCGTGGCGCCCTTGGCGAACAGGTATGCCTTGACCTTGGGCTCGGTGCCGGAAGGACGGAAGATGATCTTGTTGTCGTCCTCCAGACGGAACTCGATGACGTTGGCAGCGGGCAGCTCCTGAGCGGGCTCCTTCTGCAGGCCGGAGACGCGCGGCATCTCGGCGCCCTTGCCGAAGTCGGTCATACCGGTGACCTTGTAGCCGGCGACCTCGGTCAGAGGATGCTCACGCAGGCCGCTCATGATCTCGGCCATGCGCTTGGCGCCGGACTCGCCGGGGAACTGAGCGTTCACGGTGCCGTTCAGGTAGTAGCCGTACTGCTTGTACAGCTCCTCCATGGCCTCGTAGAGGTCCATGCCCTTCTCGGCGTAGTAGGCAGCCATCTCGACGCACATCTCGACGGCGACGATGGCGTCCTTGTCGCGGGCGTGCGTGCCCACGAGGTAGCCATAGGACTCCTCGAAGCCCATGAGGAAGCGGTCCTCCTCGCCCTCGTCCTTCAGCTGGTCGATCTGGTCGCCGATGTACTTGAAGCCGGTCAGCACGCGGCGCATCTCGAAGCCGTAGTGCTTTGCCAGGGCGTCAGGCATGACGGAGGACACGATGGTGGACACGGCAACCTTGCGCTTGGGGTCCTCGCCGCGGTCGATGGCCATCTTGATGAGCCAGTCCATCATCAGGACGCCCATCTCGTTGCCGGTCAGCAGCTTGTACTCGCCGTTGTGCGGGATGGCGGTGCCCATGCGGTCGGCGTCGGGGTCGGTTGCGACGACCAGGTTGGGCTTGACCTTCTCGGCCAGGTCCAGGGCCAGCTGCAGGGCCTCGCGGAACTCGGGGTTGGGGTACTTGCAGGTCGGGAAGTTGCCGTCGGGGTTGGCCTGCTCGGGCACCACGGTGACGTCGTTGACGCCGATCTCCTTCAGGATGCGCGTGACGCACTCCATGCCGGTGCCGTTCAGCGGGGTGTAGACCACCTTGTAACCCTCGGGCGCCTTGAAGCCGGGCACGGAGACCTTCTTTACCGCGGCGATGAAGTTGTCCAGAACCTCCTCGGGCGTCCACTCGATCAGGCCCTTCTTCAGGCCCTCGTCGAAGTCCATCATCTTTACGCCACCGAACATGGGCGTCTGGGCGATGGAGGCGGAAATCTCGTCAGCGGCCTCGTTGGCGATCTGGCCGCCGTTGTCGTTGTAGACCTTGTAGCCGTTGTACTGGGCGGGGTTGTGCGACGCGGTCAGCACGATGCCTGCGGAGGTGTGCAGGTAGCGAACCGCGAACGACAGCGTGGGGACGGGCTCGATACGCGGATACACGTACACATGGATGCCGTTGGCGGCCAGGACGCCTGCGGCGACCTTCTGGAAGTCCTCGCCCTTCAGGCGGGAGTCACGAGCCAGAGCCAGCGTGGGGTGATCGTAGTGCGCGTTCAGATAGTTGGCCACGCCCTGGGTTGCCTGGGCCACCACATAGACGTTCATGCGGTTGGTGCCCACGCCCAGCGTGCCGCGCAGACCAGCCGTGCCGAACTCGAGGTTGCGATAGAACGCGTCGTTGAGCTTGTCATCGTCGCCGGCAGCGATGAGACCCTCCAGCTCCTCCTTCAGGTCGGGCTCCGTGACGTTGTCCCTCCAGAGCTTGACCCTGGCCTCGACTTCCTTCTCCATACCAGAACCTCCTAATGAGTTACGACAGACAGCCGCGATGCGGCCGTCCCGAACCTACCTTCCTGTGGAGGATTCTAGTTCAGTTTTGCTAATAATGGGAAATTGGTTATGGCTGACTGGTCGAGGTCATAGGTGGGCGGACTACCTCGCGTATCATGGGCATTGCGCAATACCGCGCCACTACGGGCGAAAGGTGACCCGATGGAATTTTATGCAACTTGCCCCAAGGGCTTCGAGAAGCTGCTGGCCGCCGAGCTGGCGTCGATGGGACTTTCCCAAGTGCGCGCCCTGCGCGGCCAGGTCTCTTTTGCGGGAGAAGTGCAGGACGCGTATCGCGCCTGTCTGTGGTCCAGACTGGCCTCCCGCGTGATGCTGGTGCTGGACCGCATAGACGCGCAGGACTCAGACGCGCTGTACCAGGGAGTGTCCGACATAGCCTGGGAGGACCATATAGCCCCGGGCTCCACCATAGCCATCGACGCGCGCGGCACGAACGACCAGCTGCGCAACACCCAGTTCGTGGCGCTGCGCTCGAAGGACGCCATCGCCGACCGCCTGACCGGCGTACGCGGGTCGCGTCCCAACGTGGACACCGAGCACCCCGACCTCGAGATCGTGGTGCGTGTGGGCCGCCAGCACGCCACCGTGGCGCTGGACCTCTCCGGCGAGCCGCTGTTCCGCCGCGACCGGCCCGCGCGCGGGTCGCGGCGCCCCCTCATGGCACCCCTGCGCCCCGACTACGCCGCGGCGCTGCTGGCCGCTGGCTCGTGGTTCAGGAACTGCCGCCACGACCACCCCGAACTGGTTTCGCTGTACTCGGGCACCGGCACCGTTCTGGTGGAGGCCGCCTCGCAGGCGCTGGACCGCGCCCCCGGCCTCATGCGCGGCCGCTGGGGCTTCGAGGGCTGGGCGGGACACGACCAGGGCGCCTGGGATGACCTCATGGACGAGGCCCAGGACCGCGCCCGCGAGACGGGCGACGTGGCGCTGCGCCTGGTGTCCCTGGACTCCAGGCCGGGCTCCCAGGACGCCACGCTGCAGCTGCTGTACGGCAACGGCCTGCGCGGGTGCGCGCCCTCCTTCATCGGCGGCCGCGTCCTGGCAGACGCCGTGTCGCAGCTGGAGCACGTGCCCTTGGTGGTGGCAGACCTTTCGTGGGTCAGCCCCGAGGACGCCGCCCAGGAGGCCGACGTGCTGGGCTGCCTGTCGGTGGCGGCCGGCGCCGCGGCCAACACCTCGGGCATGAGCGTGCTGGGCTCGCTCCCCACCATCGAGAAGGCCATAAGCGCCCAGCCAGCCCAACAGGCCGACGTCCTGGTGGGCAACGAGCCGTCGCGCCTGCTGAGCTTCGAGCCCCAGCAGCTGGGGCACCAGCGCCCCACCGTCGCCCTGAAGGACGGCCGGGAGGTGCCGGTCTTTGTGCCCGCCAGCGACCAGTTCGCCGCGCGCCTGTGGAAGAATGCCCGCCAGCGCGCCAAGTGGGCGCGCCGCGAGGACGTCACGTGCTACCGCGTGTACGACTCCGACCTGCCAGACTACGCCGTGTCCATCGACCTGTACCAGGCGGCCACCGGAAAGGGCCGCTGGCTGCAGGTGTCCGAGTACCACGCGCCAAAGCAGATAGACCCCACGCTGGCCCGCGAGCGCCTGATGGACGTTCTGGCCATAGCGCCGCAGGTCCTGGACGTGGACCCCGCCGACGTGTTCCTGCGCGTGCGCAGACACGACAAGGGCGGTCAGCAGTACGCCGACGAGGGCAAGCTGTCGCCGCGCGGCCACGGCCGCGACCAGCGCCCCGGGCGCGGACTGCGCCAGGAGCGCCAGCAGCCTGCCATGGCCATGCCCGCCGGCGCGCGCCTCATCGACGAGGGCGGCCTCACGTTCGAGGTGAACTTCCAGAGCCGCCTGGACTGCGGCATCTTCCTGGACCACCGCCTGACCCGCTCCATGATCCGCGAGATGGCAAAGCAGATGAGAGGCTCGAAGCGCTTCTTGAACCTGTTTGCCTACACGGGCACGGCCACGTGCTACGCCGCCGACGGAGGCGCCATCCACACCACCACCGTGGACATGAGTCGGCCCTCGCTGGACTGGGCACGGCGCAACATGGTGCGCAACGGCTTCGACAGCCCCGACGACGAGTACGTGCAGGCCGACGTGCTGTCCTGGATCAGCCAGCAGCGCCGCACAAAGAACCGCTGGGACCTGATCTTCTGCGACGTGCCGACCTTCTCGAACTCCAGCCGCATGGGCCAGCGCAGCTGGGACGTGCAGCGCGACCATGCCGAGCTGCTCATAGGCATCTCCAGGCTGCTAATCGAGGGCGGCGTGTGCGTGTTCAGCTGCAACCTGCGCAACTTCAAGCCCGACGTGGAGTACCTGAACCGCTACGGCGTCCAGATCGAAGACATCACGGCGCAGACCATCCCCGAGGACTTCGCGCGTAACCCCAAGGTGCACCACACCTACCTGGTGCGCCGCACCCCGCGCGACCAGCAGTAGTTCCGGGCAAGAAGGGCAGAGTCACTCGCTGAGTCCATCCTTGCGACAGGCCGGCAAGACACACTCAAAGAAAGAGGCCGACCGGGTTCGCAGCAGCTCAGCAGCAGCTCGCAGCAGCCCAGCCGCAGCGAAAAGGGGCCGGACGCAGGCACTTGCCCGCGTCCGGCCCCTCGCTTGTCGAGCTCGTGGCTCTTCTGGCACGCCATCCTGGGGCGACCTTGATGTGGCCGCCCGAGGTGCGTCCCCTGCCGCGTGTACCCTACTTCTTCTGGTAGAACTCGTGCAGGTCGGCAGACATCTGGCGCAGCGTGGGCTCGTCCACGTAGGCCATGTGGCCGCAGCCGTAGCGGTGGAACTCGACGTTCTGCTTTACCTGGGGGCTCAGGAACTGGCGGGACAGCTCGAACACCACGTTCCACCAGGTAGTGGCCGCATCGTAGCGGCCGCCCAGCACCATCAGGTGAATGGTGGGGTCACGGCGCAGGGCGCAGGCTATGTCCACGGTCACGTTGGGGGCGCCGGCCTTCTCGTCGGTGCCGGGCTCCTCGTGCGACCACTGCCAGTTCACGCCCACGCTCTCGTAGTTGCTGTCCAGGTAGCGGGCGGCCCCATGGAAGCCCACCTGGTTCAGGAACGAGCGGAACGCGCTGTTCCACACGGCGTTCACGGCGTCGTCCGCGGCGTCCTCGCCCGCGAACCAGCCCCAGGACTGCTGCGCGTAGCCCGGTGCGTCGCTGCTGAAGCGCATGTCCAGCCTGCCGCACACGCGCTCCTCGTCGGCCAGAAGCTCGCGGCGCTCGTCCTCCAGGCTCACGCGCAGGTGGCGCCTGCGGATGAACGCGGGGTCCAGCCCGATGAACTCGGATAGCTGCTGCGCGACCTCCTTCTCGCGGTCGGCGCCCAGGCGGTCGCCCGCCAGAAGCGCAGGGGCATACACCTGGTCGGTCCACTGCATGGCGCGGTCGAACCACTCGTCGGGGTCAACGCCCTTCCCCACCTTGCCGAAGTACTGCGCGGTGGCGGCAAAGGTGGGCACCATGCCCAGGTAGTACAGGTCCTCGCCGGGCAGGGTCTGGACCCAGTTCCAGATGGCGCTCAGCATGATGACGCCGGTCAGCTTGACGCCGCGCTCGCCCATGAGCCTCATTAGCACGGCGTTCCTCACGGTGCCGTACGACTCGCCCAGCAGGTACACCGGGGAGTCCCAGCGCTGGTGGCTCTCCAGCCAGTCGGTGATGGCGCGGCAGAACGCGTCGGCGTCCCCGTCCACGCCAAAGACGTCCTTCGGGTCGGTGCCCTGCGCCAGCGGCGAGTAGCCGGTGCCCAGGGCGTCCAGGAACACCAGGTCGGAGTCGACCAGCAGCGTGTAGGGGTTGTCCTGCGCGTGCGTGGAGGACGGCAGGTGACGCACGCCGTCGGTGGGGACGCGCTTGGGCCCGAAGCCGCCAAAGTTCACGGGCACCGAGGCGCAGCCGGGGCCACCGTTGTAGCAGAACGTGACGGGCCTGGACCTGTCGGGCTGGCCGTCGCTCAGGCGCTCGTAGGTGATGGAGAACATCTTTCCCTCGAGGGCGCCGGTGTCCTTGCGGACGTCCAGGTAGCCCACGCTGACCAGGTAGTCCATGAAGCGCTGGCCGTCGCTCCAGCTCATGCGCTTCTGGGCGGGCGCGCTCAGCGGCAGCTGGGGGCTGGCGGGCACCGTGGGGAACGACTTCGTGAGGTCGTCCGTGGCCTTGCCGCCTGCGGCAGGCGAAGTGGTCTGTGACGCAGGTGCCAGGGTCGATGAGACCTGCTGTGCAGCATTTTCCTTCTGGTCCATCTATTTGGCTCCTTTGTGTAATGGGTCATGAAGCTATTGGTCACGTTTCATGGTAAACGGCCAAAGATAGGCTGTAAACCAACACGAATCCGCTGGTTAGGCTATATTTAACGGAACGTGTGGCTCTTTTTGTACTACTGTCGAGTTATTAGTTTGGAGCGTCATGAGCGCAAAGGCATCCACTCCGGCCAGTCAGACGACAGGCCGGAAGCTTCGCAATGGCGACATCCCGCTTTCGGCGGGAATGCTACTTGTGACCTTGGGCGTCGTGTACGGCGATATCGGCACCAGCCCGATGTACACCCTCAAGGCCATCATGGCCGACAACGGCGGCCTCCCCACCATGCAGCAGGACACGGTTCTGGGTGCCCTGTCGCTTTTGATCTGGACCATCACCCTGATCACCACGGTTAAGTACGTCCTCATAGCCATGAAGGCGGACAACCACCACGAGGGCGGCATCTTTGCCCTGTACAGCCTGGTCAAGCGCTGCGGCAAGTGGCTCATCATCCCCGCCATGAT
This sequence comes from Atopobiaceae bacterium, assembly GCA_051878835.1. Taxonomy (GTDB): domain Bacteria; phylum Actinomycetota; class Coriobacteriia; order Coriobacteriales; family Atopobiaceae; genus Olsenella_K. Next base: position 36,031 of record JBJEKW010000091.1, on the reverse strand, counting down.
AGGCGGCGCAGCGCTTCTGGCCGATGGCATCCTGACCCCGGCGGTCACGGTCACCACCGCCATCGAGGGCCTGCGCACCACCGACTTCGGAGCGGCGCTCTTGGGCTCGGGCCAGACGATGGTCATCACCATCACCATCGTCATCCTGTGCATCCTGTTTGCCATGCAGAAGGCCGGCACCTCCACCATCGGAAAGCTGTTCGGCCCGGTCATGACCATCTGGTTTCTATTCCTGGGCATCGGCGGCCTGGTAAACATGGGTGCGGACCTGTCGGTCCTGCGCGCCCTGGACCCCGTCCGCGGCATCCGCTTCCTCTTTGACGGCAGCATCAACCACGCCGGCATGATGGTGCTGGGCAACGTGTTCCTGTGCACCACCGGCGCCGAGGCCCTGTACTCCGACATGGGCCACGTGGGCAAGAAGAACATCTACGTCTCCTGGCCCTTCGTGAAGGTGTGCCTGATCCTGAACTACATGGGCCAGGGTGCCTGGATTCTCTCGAACAACGGCTCCGCACAGCTGGCCAGCATCTCTGACCTGAACCCGTTCTTCCAGATGCTGCCCGAGAACCTGCGCCCCTTCGCCGTCATCCTTTCCACCTTCGCCGCCATCATCGCCTCCCAGGCTCTGATCACGGGCAGCTACTCCATCGTGTCCGAGGCCATCTCGCTGGACCTGATGCCCCACATGAAGATCAGCTACCCCTCCGAGACGAAGGGCCAGCTCTACATTCCCCTGGTAAACAACATCATGTGGGCCGGCTGCATCCTGGTTGTTCTGTACTTCCAGACCTCCAGCCACATGGAGGCCGCCTACGGCCTGGCCATCACCCTCACGATGCTCATGACCACGATCCTACTGACCGAGTACCTGTCAAAGATCCGCCACCGTCAGGTGGCATCCGTGGTCTTCCTGCTGTTCTTCGGCATCCTGGAGGGAACGTTCTTCTTCTCCAGCCTGACCAAGTTCGCGCACGGCGGATACGTCACCGTGCTTCTGGCCACGGTCCTGTTCATCGTCATGTACGTGTGGCGCCAGGGCACCGCAATCGAGCACACGCAGAGCGTCTACCTGCCCGTGGACCAGTACAAGTCCCAGCTGGGCGAGCTGCGCAGCGACAACTCCGTGCCCCTGATGGCGGACAACCTGGTCTACCTGACCAACGACTCCTCGCTGGACAAGCTGGACCGCGACATCCTGTACTCCATCCTGAACAAGCGCCCGAAGCGCGCCCGCGCCTACTGGTTCCTGAACGTGATGGTAACCGACGAGCCGTACACGCTGGCCTACACCGTGAACGACTACGGCACCGACTACCTGTTCAAGGTGCAGCTGCGCCTGGGCTACAAGGTGAACCAGCGCGTGAACGCCTACCTGCGCCAGGTCGTGCAGGACATGGTGCGCAGCGGCCAGCTGCCCCCGCAGGAGCACAAGTACTCCATCTACCGCAACGCCAGCAACGTGGGTGACTTCCGCTTTGTCCTGATTCGCAAGCAGCTGGGCGCCGACACCGAGCTGTCCGGCTTCAACTACCGCATCATGAGCATGAAGTACGGCATCCGCCACCTGGTGGGCTCCCCCGCCCGCTGGTACGGCCTCGAGAACTCCAACATCGAGATCGAGTTCGTGCCTCTGTTCACGCGTCAGAAGCAGGTCCCTCACCTGACGTACTTCGCGCCTCCCTCCAGCACGGGCACCGTCCCGACCGAGGCCATCGCAAAGATCGAGGAGGAGGAGGACGACGACATCTTTGCGGCAAACCTGAACAAGGCAACCGCAGAGGTCCACAAGGACCTGAACGACGTCATCGGCGGCGACACCGCCACCTTCCGCCCCATCGTGATCCAGGAGGACAAGGACGACGACTCCGAGGACAACGAGGAGTAGCCCAATCCACAGGCCACTACGTAAGTGGGGACGCAGCTTTCGAACTGCGTCCCCACTTTTCTTTACATCAGATTCATGGCTGTCTAGACGCCCAGCGACTCCAGGTACTGTGCGACGCCGGACTCGTCGTTCGAGGGGGCCACGTGGTCCGCGCAGGCGATGACCTCGGGCAGGGCGTTCGCCATGGCCACGCCGTCTCCGGCCGCCTGCAGCATGGGCATGTCGTTGGCCGCATCTCCAAAGGCGACTACGTCCGCCGTGCTGATGCCCAGGTGGTGGCACAGCCAGGTCAGGGCAGCACCCTTGGAGGCGTTCTGGTCCATGATCTCGATGTCGTGGGGCACCGAGCTGGTCCAAACCAGGCCCGGCATGGCCTCCACGCGCGAGATGACGTAGTCGCGGTCCTGCGGGTAGCGCCAGTACACGGTGACGCGCTCCACCAGGTTTCCCTGCTGCAGCACCTGGGGCACCAGCAGCTCGGAGCGCGTGCGGGCCTGGCGCGTGAAGCGCAGGTCATCGGGGCTCAGCCCCATGAGGCCCAGGCGGTCGTAGCGGTCCTTCTCGCACATGATCTTTCCGTCTATGAAGACGTCGTAGGTGATGTCGAGGTGCTTGACCTGCTGGTACAGGGCCAGGGTGCGCTCCTTGCCCATGTAGTCGGCGTGCAGGACCCTGCCCGAGGGCAGCTCCTGCACCATGACGCCGTTACACGATATGGCATAGCGAGACGCCGGGTGGTTCAGGACGTCGTCCGGAATGCCCGAGATGCTGCGTCCCGTGCACGGTACGAACGGGATGCCACGGTCCGCCAGGCGGTCCAGGAGGTCCCAGTTTTTCTGCGGGACCTCCTTGTGTGTGGTGACGAACGTTCCGTCGAGGTCGCTGAACACCAGCCTCGGCAGGTGGGTACCGGCAGGGCCCTGGGCCACGTCTGGCACTGCCTACTCCCCCGTCTGACCGTCGCGCTCTTCCAGGGGCACGTAGTCGCGCGCCTCCATGTAGCTACGGTATGCGGGCCTGATGATGCGACCCGAGCCGTACAGCTCCTCCATACGGTGCGCCGCCCAGCCAGACATGCGCGCGATGGCAAAGATGGGCGTGAACATGTCGCGCGGCACGCCCAGCATGGAGTACACGA
>JBJEKW010000091.1:29374-32905 GCA_051878835.1 Atopobiaceae bacterium | reverse complement strand
ATGGCAAAGATGGGCGTGAACATGTCGCGCGGCACGCCCAGCATGGAGTACACGAAGCCCGTGTACAGGTCGATGTTGGTGCTGATGGGCTTCGTGATGCCGCGCACACTGTGCATGAGCTTGGGACCCATGGCCTCCACGCGCTCGATGAGGTGCAGCTTGTCCTGGACGCCCTTCTGCTGCGCCAGATGCTGCGCGTACTGCTTTACCAGCATGGCGCGCGGGTCGGTCTTCGTGTAGACGGCGTGGCCCAGGCCATAGATGAGGCCGGTCTTGTCGAAGGCCTGCTTCTGCAGGATCTTCGTCAGGTAGGCCGCCAGCTCCTCGTCGTCGTCCCAGTCCTTCACGTGGTAGGCGATGTCGGTGATCATCTCGCTGGCCTTGTAGTTGGCGCCGCCGTGCTTGGGGCCCTTCAGCGCGCCGATGGCCGCCGCGTAGGCTGAGTAGGCGTCGGTGCCCGAGGACGAGAGGACCCTGCACGTGAAGGTGGAGTTGTTGCCGCCGCCGTGCTCGGCGTGCAGCATCAGCATGACGTCCAGCAGCATGGCCTCGTCGTGGGTGAAGCCCTCGTCGCCGCGCAGGACGTCCAGGACGGTCTCGGCCATGGAGTAGCCCTCGCGCACGGGCGGCACCACCAGGCGCTCCTCGTTCTTCTGCGCGATGGAGGCGGCGTGTGCCACGGCTGCCACGCGCGGCAGTCGGCCCAGGAGCGATATGGCCACGTCGATCTCGTGCTCGGGCGAGGTGTCGTCGGGGTTCGGGTCAAACGAGTACAGCAGCAGCGTTGAGCGCTGCAGCACGTTCATGATGGACGGAGACGCGGTCGTGCGGGGGAACACGTGCAGGTAGCCCTCGGGCAGGTTTCGCCTGGAGTCGATGCGCGCACAGTAGTCGTCCAGCTGAGCCGTGGTGGGCAGGTTGCCCGTGAGCAAGAGGTACGAGACCTCCTCGTAGCCAAAGCGGTTCTCGGACTGGGCCGCACGTACCAGGTCGGCTATGTCGTAGCCGCGCAGGGTCAGCTTGCCCTCGTCGGGGACCACCTTGCCGTCCACCTTGTTGTAGCCGTGGACGTTCGAGACCGTAGTCAGGCCCACCAGCACACCGGAGCCGTCGGAGTTCCTGAGGCCGCGCTTCACGTCGTACTTCTGGTACAGCTCGGCGGGCACGTCGTCCACGTGCGTGAAGCCCTCGTACAGCTGGTCCGACACGGGCGGGCGGCCCAGACCCACGCTGGGCATGGGATAGGCATCACGAACGTTGCCCAGGGCCGACGTGTCGCTGGGATACAGAATGGGGCCCTGACGCGTGTTTCCAGGAAAGTACTTGTCCATTGGTACGAACCTCCCGCCAAGAGTTTGCATATGCCACGGACGCTGAGGCGCTGTTGCCGGGCTGTGGTCAGGTGCTGGCAACAGCCTTGCCAGCTATGCCACCACGCCAGCTATAACCGATACGCCAGCCATAACCGGCACGCCGGCTACAGGCGATACATGAAGTTGAAGACCTCTTCGCGCTGCATGGTGATCTGCACCTTCAGCTGCTGCTGCAGGTCGTTCAGCTGCTGTTGCAGGGCCGCGAAGTCCACGTTTGCGGACTTCAGGTCAACCAGCATGGTCATGGTGAACGTGCCCTGCAGAATGGTCTGCGAGATGTCCAGGATGTTGGCGTCGTGCTCCGCCAGGGCACCCGTCACTGCCGCCACGATGCCGGAGCGGTCGCTGCCCAAAACGGTGATAATCGCGCGATTGTGTGCGGTTTCGTCTGCCATTGCCGTCCCCTTTCGAGTCTGATATTGGGCCATTGTATCCCAGCAGGCAGCGGACGGTCAGCTATCCCCCATCTTGAGACGAGCTATTTACCAGCGGGCTGTTCTTCTTGGCCGGCTGAACGTGCTGGGCACCTGGTACGCAAGGTGTGCTAGGCAGCACGTCTGGCGCCCGTAGCATGAGCGTGTCTTTTTTGGCGAGTGCATGTCATTTCTGGCAAGCATTCGGCATTCCTGACGAGCGTATGCCATTCGGGGCGAGTGCTCAGCATTCCAAGCGAATGTTCGGCAATCCCGCCCGCATGTTCAGCCGCGAAAGACGTCGCGAAAAATAACGGGTCCGCGGGGACTCTCGGCCATCCCGCGGACCCGACAACGAACACCTGAGCGGGCAGGTGTCGTTGCTAGAAAAGTAGCAGAGCCCGACAGGCTCTTTTGCTGCGGAAACACGCTCGTTTCACGAACCTAGCCAAACGCTAGAAAATCGCCGGCAAGCGCAACAAGCAGAACTTGCCGCAATTGAGCACGGGCTGGCAACGCTAGTTGTCGTGCTCGTTTGCCGTGGTGTCCTCGAACAGGCCAAGCACGTCATCCGGCGTCATGTCCAGCGCCACGGACAGCTCGTCCAGCGAGCGCTTAGACGCCTGCTTCAAGATGCGCTCGTACACCACGGGCGGCTTCTTGTTCTGCGCGCGGGTCTGTGCGATGCGCTGACGGAACGTCTTTACGATGCGCACGGAATCGCGGCAGGTACCACGCTTGATCTCGTTCTTGAAATGCTCCTCCTGCAGCGCGTTGCTGCGCTCGGAGAACTCCTCGACGTCCATGGATGGGTACTGATCGATGATTTCCTTTGCCTCGCTGGCACTCAGGATGGGGCGCAGCTTGTCCTCGCTCGAGACGGGATAGCTGATGCGCATGGGGTGACGCTCGCCAATGGGGAGCAACTCGTAGACCGCGTGCGGTCCGTCCTTTATGCCTTCGACCTTGCAGACGCCTTGACCTGGATGAACGATGTAGTCTCCGACTTCGTACATAGCACTCCTTCCAATAGCGACCTACATTGTACCACATACCTAAATGATTGTGATGATTCTATACATAAGGTTGTATACCTTGAATGTATGGAATAGGTTATAAAGTTTCATCGATGTATGAACCCCTGACATGCGGCTTTACAGGTCGCTCGCGGGTCACTCGCGATGGCACATTCGGCCTCGCGATGGAGATATCGTCACGGCACAACCTTTCTCGCAACGGAGACATCACGACAGAGCACTCGACCTCGTGACGGAATTCTCAGCTGAAGCGGTAACCAGCTTCGTAGACTGGCCCGGCTCCGTAGCTTGACCCTGCTCACTAGCCTGGCCACTCCCCCCGTAGCCTGCTCCCGTTCTCCAATAGCGCCCCATGGCGTTTCGGCAACATGAGCAATCCAACTGTGAGTAAACACCCGCAGCCGACACGTTCGCGCGCACCCGTGTACACCCGCGCACGTCCGCATACGTCCATGCGCTCCCGTGCAAGCCTCCCCCTGCCGCAGTCCCAGGTGTGGGCACCCATACCTCCGACCTTTGCAGAAACTGCTGCAGAAGTGGCAGGTGTGGGCGCCCGAAGGTCTGACTTTTGCATTCAGGAACCGCCGGCTGCTGATGTGGAAGCCTCTGACCTGGTCTTCTTCGAGGGGGTCGTACCAGGACCCTGCAGAAGTGGCTGGTGTGGGCGCTCATACCTCCGACCTTTGCAGAAACTGCTGCAGAAGTGGC
>JBJEKW010000091.1:8361-29274 GCA_051878835.1 Atopobiaceae bacterium | reverse complement strand
GGCTGGTGTGGGCGCTCATACCTCCGACCTTTGCAGAAACTGCTGCAGAAGTGGCTGGTGTGGGCGCTCATACCTCCGACCTTTGCAGAAACTGCTGCAGAAGTGGCAGGTGTGAGCGCTCATACCTCCGACCTTTGCAGAATCCGCTGCAGAAGTGGCGGGTGTGAGCGCCCACACCCGTGAACTCAGCACCGGAAAGTGCAGACTACCCAGGTTCGGGTACCCAGAGCCAGCGACTCTGCACCAAGCGGTGCAAACCAGACAGGTCTGGGTACCCGGAACTGTAGACTCCGCACCTCTTGCCTCACGGCTCCAGGAGCAACAGCTCGTTTACCTGGCGTTTTGCAAGAAGGGCTTTCCAGGCTGGTGCAGACTACCCAGGTTCGGGTACCCGAACCCGTCGACTTTGCACCAGGAAGTGCAAACTAACCGGTTCTGGGTACCCAGAACCGTAGACTCCGCACCGAGGCGTGTTGGCTGGTGCAAACGATTCAGATCTGGGTGGTTGGATAGCCTAGTTAGGCTGGCCGCTGGCTCCCAGCTAAGCTGGTGGGCCGGCTAGGCAGCTTGGGCTGGTTGCGACGCGGGATTCCGCGCGCAGCAGCGGACTGGGGCGCCTGAATACAGCGAGAGGCACAGATTCGGACGTTTCCACAAGGGAAAACGTACCGAACTGTGCCTCTCGTCGCACGGCGCAGAGGATTTTGTGGCGGGGCTTAGTAGTCGCAGTTGCCCACGGTGCGGGGGTGCGGCAGGACGTCGCGGATGTTGTCCACGCCCGTGAGGTACATCACGAAGCGCTCGAAGCCCAGGCCGAAGCCGGCGTGGTGGCAGCCGCCGTAGCGACGCAGGTCGCAGTAGTACTTGTACTGGCTGGGATCCATGCCCAGCTCGTGGATGCGGGCCTCCAGCACGTCCAGGCGCTCCTCACGCTGCGAGCCGCCGATGATCTCGCCGATGCCGGGCACCAGGCAGTCCGCGGCGGCGACGGTCTTGCCGTCGTCGTTCAGGCGCATGTAGAAGGCCTTGATGTCGCGCGGGTAGTCCGTCACGAACGTCGGGCGCTTGAAGTGCTTCTCGGTCAGGTAGCGCTCGTGCTCGGTCTGCAAGTCGATGCCCCACTTCACGGGGTACTCGAACTTCACGCCGTCCTTCTGCGCCTGCTCCAGGATCTTCACGGCATCGGTGTAGCTGACCTGCGCGAACTCGCTGGTGGCCACGTGGTGCAGACGGTCCTTCAGGCCCTTGTCGACCCACTTGTTCAGGAAGTCCATCTCGTCGGGGCAGTGCTCCAGCACATAGTTGATGGCGAACTTCAGCATCTGCTCGGACACGTCCATCTCGCCCTGGAGGTCGCAGAAGGCCATCTCGGGCTCGACCATCCAGAACTCGGCGGCGTGACGGCGCGTGTTGGAGTCCTCGGCGCGGAACGTGGGACCAAAGGTGTACACGTCGCCGAAGCTCATGGCGAAGTTCTCGGCCTGCAGCTGGCCCGACACGGTCAGGCTGGTCTTCTTGCCAAAGAAGTCCTTCGTGTAGTCCACGGTGCCGTCCGGGTTCAGCGGCGGGTTGGCGGGGTCGATGGTGGTCACGCGGAACATCTCGCCGGCGCCCTCGGTGTCGGAGGCGGTGATGATGGGCGTGTTCACATACAGGAAGCCACGCTCCTGGAAGAACGTGTGGATGGCGTAGGCGGCCACGGAGCGCACGCGGAACACCGCGCGGAACAGGTTCGTGCGGCTGCGCAGGTGCTGCTGGGTGCGCAGGAACTCGCGGGTCTGGCGCTTCTTTTGCATGGGGTAGTCCGGCGCGGCGGCACCCTCCACCTGGATGGTGCTGGCCTGCAGCTCGAACGGCTGGGGACGGTCGGGCGTCAGGGCCAGCTGGCCCTTCACGATGAGCGCGGAGCCCACGGTCAGGGCCGCTATCTCGTCGTAGTTCTGCAGGCGCTCGCGGTTCATGACCACCTGCAGGTCCTTGAAGCAGCTGCCGTCGTTCAGGACGACGAAGCCGAAGTTCTTCATGTCGCGGATGGACCTGACCCATCCGGCCACCGTGACCTCGGTCGAGCCGAAGCTCTCCTTCTGCGCGTACAGCTGGGCTATCCTTGTGCGATTCACGAAAGCCCCCTTGGGGATTGCGGCTCCGGTAGTCCCTATGCCACCGCAGCCTGCCTGACGTCAACCCGTTAACCATACCGCAATATGGCCGCTTCGTCCGCTCGTGGCGCACGCCCTCGCCCACCCGCCAAAACCTGCTACGCTAGACGGTGCTGGGTCCTCGACCTGAAGGAGCAACCATGTCTTCTACCAACAGCCACATGTCACCGCGCATGCACCATGCCCTGAAGGTGGCGGCGCTGGCGGCCGGGGCGCCCGTGGCGGCCGCACTGGGCTTCTCGGCCATCTCGCACGGCGTGTACCACCGCTCCGACATGGCAACCATGTCCGAGATGTACCAATGGCTGAAGGGCTACCGCAAGCGCGTGGACGAGCCCATAGCCTGGGACAACTACATCCTGAACCGCGCCAGCGCGAACGAGGAGCACTACTCGGTCCCCAAGGTCGTCGACTTCCACTACAAGATCATGGGCTTCCGCGTCTCCATCCAGGAGAGCGACCTCACGTGCGACGCCGGCTCCATGCAGGTGTTCATGCTGAACCGCCGCGAGATAAACGACCGCGCCGTCATCTACCTGCACGGCGGGGCGTTCCTGGACCAGCCCACGTCCAACCACTGGCACTTCCTGGACACCGTGGCCCGCGACACCCGCGCCGAGATCATCGTGCCGCTGTACCCCCTGGCCCCCGTGCACCACTGGAAGGAGGCCTACGCCCTGCTGGACGCCCTGTACGACAAGGTGGTCCAGAAGTACGGCGCCGAGAACGTCACGCTGATGGGCGACGAGGCGGGCGGCGGCATGGCCGCAGGCTACGCCGAGGAGCTGCTGCAGCGCGGAAAGCTGCAGCCCAGCCACCTGATCCTGATTTCCCCGTGGGTGGACATCACGTTCTCGAACCCGCTGGCAAACGCCATCCAGCCGCACGACCCCCTGCTGTCCACGCACGGGATGGAGAAGGTCGGCCGGCTGTGGGCGCATGGCACCGACCCGCACGACTACCACCTCTCGCCCGTGAACGGCGAGGTGCGCGGCCTGCACAACGTGCTGGTGTTCGCGGGCACGCGCGAGATACTGTATCCCGACGCAAAGCTGTTCTTTGCCCGCGTGCAGGCCACCGGGGCACACGCCGAGTTCGTGGAGGGCCGCGGCCTGAACAACAACTACCCGCTGTACCCCATCCCCGAGGCCACCAAGGCCATCCAGAAAATCTGCAACGAGATCTCGATGAACTAATCAATTGAACTTGAACTGGAGTGCGACGTTCAAGAAGAACCATCAGTTCAAGAAGCACCACCACCCAGCAACCCAACGCAAGGAGAGCATCATGAAGGACTACAAGCGCGACTTCATAGAGTTCATGGTCCAGAGCGACGTCCTGAAGTTCGGCGACTTCACGCTGAAGAGCGGCCGCAAGTCGCCCTTCTTTATGAACGCGGGCGCCTACGTCACGGGCCAGCAGCTGCACCGCCTGGGGCAGTTCTACGCCAAGGCCATCCACGACAGCTTTGGCCTGGACTTCGACGTGGTGTTTGGCCCGGCCTACAAGGGCATCCCCCTGGCGGTCGTCACGGCCATCGCCCTGGACGAGCTGTACGGCAAGGAGGTCCGCTACTGCGCCGACCGCAAGGAGGCAAAGGACCACGGCGCCGACAAGGGCAACCTGCTGGGCGCCCAGCTGCACGACGGCGAGCGCGTGGTCATCGTGGAGGACGTCACCACGTCGGGCAAGTCCATCGACGAGACGTACCCCAAGCTGAAGGCCGCCGCCGACGTGCAGGTGGTGGGCCTCATGGTGTCGCTGAACCGCCAGGAGGTCGGCAAGGGCGGGCACATGGCCGCCATCGACGAGATCAGCCAGAAGTACGGCTTCCCCACCGCGTCCATCGTCACCATGTCCGAGGTCACCGAGGCCCTGTACAACCACGAGGTCGACGGCAAGGTGGTCATAGACGACCAGACGAAGGCCGCCATCGACGCCTACTACCAGACCTACGGCGTGAAGGAGTAGCGGGCGCGCGGTTCTTCTGGACCGGCGCGTTCCGCGCTGCCGCACGTCGACGCCGCACGTCGGTGCGACGTTCCCCACAAGGCGCAACCATGGCTGCGGGGTACCTGCCAAAGGGTAGGTGCCTCGCATTTTTTATGTTTTCATGTGCAGCTCCACCTGCTGTAACCGCGATGAAAACATGTAGGCTCATAGTTTCTCCTCAGCTGTGCACGACAGAGAAGCGCATAGGAAGGGAGACTTATGGGAATCCAGCAACAAGCGGCGCAACAGACGCCGCTGCAGCGCGTGAGGGCGGCGCTGGTGTGCGCCTTTGTGGCGCTCCTGGCAACGCTGTCGCTTGTGCCCAAGCAGGCGTGGGCGGCGGACGCTTCGGCAGTCCAGGGCAAGACGTACACCATCGCCACCGACACGACGTTCGCACCCTTTGAGTACCGTGACAACGGACAGCTGGTCGGCATCGACATGGACCTCATCCGCGCCATCGCGGACGAGGAGGGCTTCAGCGTGAACATCCAGTCGCTGGGCTTCAACGCCGCCCTGCAGGCAGTCACGTCGGGAACGGCCGACATGGCCATCGCCGGCGCGTCCATCACGGACGAGCGAAAGCAGATGTACGACTTCTCTGACCCCTACTTCGATTCGGGCGTCCAGATGGCCGTGCCAAAGAACTCCAACATCAGCTCGTATGAGGACCTGGCCGGAAAGACCGTCACCGCAAAGACAGGCGCCGAGGGCGAGGCCTTCGCAAAGAGCATCGCCGACCAGTACGGCTTCACGGTGTACTCGGTCGACCAGGCGTCCACCATGTACCAGCTGGTGGCGGCCGGGCAGGCCGTGGCGGTCTTCGACGACTACCCCGTCATCGCCTACGGCATCTCGCAGGGCCAGGACCTGAAAATCGTGACCCAGATGGAGAAGGGCAACAGCTACGGCGCCCTGGTAGCCAAGGGCAAGAATCAGGACCTTCTGGCCGCGTTCAACGATGGCCTGGCAAAGTGCAAGGCCGACGGCACGTACGACCAGATCATGAACAAGTACCTTGGCGACTCGAACAACCAGTCCTCGGGCGCCTCCAGCTCTGACTCCGGCTCTACGAAGGACAACAGCTTCTGGGGCCTGGTGGTCAGCTCCATGCCCGCCCTGATGGAGGGCCTGAAGAACACCGTGCTCATCACGCTGATGTCGTTCGCGTTCGCCCTGCTTTTGGGCAACGTCCTCGGACTGTTCATGGTGTCGCCCAACCACGTGCTGCACGCCATCGCGAAGGTGTACGTGTGGCTATTCCGCGGCACCCCCATCCTGGTGTGGGCGTTCTTCTTCTACTTTGGCGTACCGCAGCTGACGGGCATCCCCATGAACATCTGGGTGGCTGGCTGCCTGACGCTGTCGCTGAACTCCGGCGCGTACATCACCGAGATCGTGCGCGGAGCCATCGAGGCCGTTGACCCCGGCCAGGCCGAGGCCGCGCGCTCGCTGGGCGCCTCGTACGGGCTCACCATGCGCAAGGTCATCCTGCCGCAGGCCATCAACATCGCGGTGCCCTCGGTCATCAACCAGCTGATCATCATGGTGAAGGACTCCTCGCTGCTTCTGGCCATCGGCTTCGGCGAGCTGCTGTACCAGGCCCAGCAAATCTACGCCGCCAACTTCCGCGTCACCGAGACGCTGATCATCGTGGCGGCCATCTACCTGATAGCCATCTCGATCCTGACCTGGCTGGCCAACATCGCGTCGAGGAGGCTGAACAACTAATGGCAGAGCAAACGAACGGCACCGCACAGGCTGCCCAGGGCGCGGCAGGCTCCACCTCCGACCTCGTGATCCAGGTGAGCCAGCTGCACAAGAGCTTCGGCAAGAACGAGGTCCTGAAGGGCATCGACCTCGACGTCAGGCGCGGAGAGGTGGTCTCCATCATCGGCCCCTCGGGTTCGGGCAAGTCCACGCTGCTGCGCTGCATGAACGGCCTCGAGAAGCCCACGTCGGGCAAGGTGGTCGTGGCAGGCCACGACCTCACCGACCCCAATGTAAACATGGACAAGGTGCGCCAGGACATCGGCATGGTGTTCCAGCACTTCAACCTGTTCCCCAACATGACCGTTCTGGAGAACGTCACCTTCGCGCCCATCAACGTGAAGGGCATGAACTCCAGCGAGGCGAACGAGGTCGCCATGAGGCTGCTGCGCACCGTGGGCCTGGAGCAGAAGGCCCAGGCAAACCCGCGCTCGCTGTCGGGCGGTCAGCAGCAGCGCGTGGCCATCGCACGCGCCCTGGCCATGCATCCGCAGATCATGTTGTTCGACGAGGCCACATCTGCCCTGGACCCCGAGATGGTGAAGGACGTCCTCGACGTCATAGCCGACCTGGCCCAGAAGGGCATGACCATGGTGCTGGTGACGCACGAGATGGCCTTCGCCCGCGAGGTCAGCGACCGCGTGGTGTTCACCGCCGGCGGCGTCATCGAGGAGCAGGGCACGCCCGCCGAGCTCTTCGGGCACCCCAAGTCCGAGCGACTGCAGGAGTTCCTCTCGAAGGTCCTGTAGGGCAAGAAGAACATGCGGCCCGGCAGCCATTGCAGCTGCCGGGCCGTTTTTTCGTACTTCTTGGCTTCTGTATGACCTGTCCGCTCCTACAGGCTGGCGTCGATGCGCTTGCGCACGGCGGCCGCGGCAAACGCCGAGACCAGCACCACGGGCAGGCTCTGCACCGGGAAGCAAATGGCCAGGATGGCAGCCGACAGGGCAGGCCTTTTCGTGGCGGTCGCCACCAGCGCACCGGCACTGACAGCCGCAGGCAGCAGCGGGTCGCACCCCATGGCCAGCGCAACCACGTAGCCCGCCGCGGCACCGCAGTACATCAGGGGAAAGAACTCTCCGCCCACCCAGTCCATGTTTATGCACAGCTGGGTTAGGGCCAGCTTCGCGACCACGGTCAGCAACAGAACGGGCACGCTCCACGAGGCCCACACGTCCACCAGCCGCCCCAGAGCGGTCTGTCCCGAGAAGAGCACCTCTGGCAGGAATATTGCCACCAGACCCAACGCGGCTCCGCAGACGACCGAGCGCAGGACGTGGCCTCCCCTGCTACCTAGCTTGTGATCTTTGGCGAGGCCGCTCAGACGCCCGGACAGGCGCCTCGCCGCCTTGCCGGCCACCCCTGCCAGAAGGGCCACGAGCACGCCCAGCACGAACGCGGGCAGTACCGAGACCCAGGGGGCGTTGGCGTAGTCGATGGCACCGACCCTGGGGAAGCCCGACGAGCCCGGCAGCAACAAAGACACCAGCGCAGCTCCGGCCAGGATGCCGATGACGGCGACGATCCACATGACCACCCGCGCCCAGCGCGCCTTCAGCCGGAACTGCGTCACGCCCGTCGAGTCCAGCACCGCATGGACCGAGGCGCGGGCGGGCGTGCTCGGGCTTTTGGTCACCGCCTCGCCCGCCCTGCGAAACGCGCGCAGGCACAGCGTCAGCACGGCAGCCACGAAGCCGGACACGCCTGCCTCGGGACCAACGGCTCCACCGAAGGCGATGGGCAGCGCAAACAGCACCACGGCCCAGCCCCAGCTGGGAAACGAGTAGCCGCCGTCCTGCTTGCAGCGCCTGACGACCTCACCCATGCCGTACAGCTGGAAGCCCGCGGCGTCGCTGGCCAGCCCCACCAGGATGCCGCCTAGAGCGCAGATGACCAGCGGAAACACGGTGCGCAGCCACGCGGGCAGCGCCCCGCGCAGGTCGGTCCACACGACATCCTGTAGGAACTCGCTGGCCCGCAGGGCCACGATGATTCCCATCCCCACCAGGACGCCCACCACCAGGGCAGACCCCAGGAACAGGGCAAGCGCCTCTACCCTGACGCCCCAAGGTGCCTCCTTGAGCGCCTGCCTCAGCGTGCGGTCACCGGTGCCGTCCGTTTGTCCCATACCTTGCTCCAAGCTAGCTTTGCGTCCAGAGTTCCCATCAAGAGATACGATACTCTCATACCCCTTCCAACAGCACAAACGGAGACCGTCATGATTCGTCCCATCGTCAAGTCGCACTTCATGCTCTCGCGCCCCTCGACCGAGGCAACCGCCGCGGACGCAGACGTGGCGCAGGACCTCCTGGACACCATGCAGGCCCATGCCGACGAGTGCGCCGGCATGGCGGCAAACATGATTGGGCAGCAGAAGCGCATCATCGCCTTCTTCGACGGCGACACGCCCGTGGTCATGCTGAACCCGCAGGTCACCTCACACACCGGGCAGTACCAGGCCCAGGAGGGATGCCTGTCGCTGGAGGGCGTCCGCACCGCGACGCGATGGCGCAGGATCACGGTGCGCTACCAGGTGCTGCGCGCCGGCTCCCTGGCATGGAAGACCCGCGGCTACACCGGCTGGACCGCCCAGGTGATCCAGCACGAGCTGGACCACTGCAACGGCGTACTTATATAGTGGGCCACCCTTATATGCTGCCCCTTCCGCTGACAGGGGCACAGTTTGCCTCGTTTTCTTTGCTACAAACGAGGCAAACTGTGCCCCCAATCATAGCGGCTGAGACATCACATCGTGGATTGAACCTCCTCAAAGAAGCGGTACCCAGGCAGCAAGGCCGCCCGAAACCATCTCCCTGGCACCATTCTTGCCACAAAATACGCGTTTGACCTGCTCGTATGTGCCGTCTCAACTCCTGGGTAGAATCTGAGTTCCCCGGGGAGAGGAGAGCGGCATGGCAAATGATCAAAAGAAGGCGGATGGCTTGGGGCACGCTGCCCACACGGGCATCGTGAGCGACTACAAGAAGCCCAAAGACGCAGACAAAGCCATAGTCCCCTCAGCGGAAGTACGAATACGCAGCATGATTCATACAATCCGTGGGCAGCAGGTCATGCTAGATAGTGACCTCGCTGACCTCTACGGGGTCACGACGGGAAATCTAAACAAAGCCGCCTCCAGAAACTCCGCACGATTCCCTTCGGATTTTCGCTTCCGTCTGTCCAAAGAAGAGTACATGAGCTTGAGATTCCAAAACGGAATCTCAAGTGGCGATGCCAGCGAGCATGGCGGCAGACGCTACATGCCCTTCGTCTACACGGAGCAAGGCGTCTCCATGCTCTCAACCGTACTCAGAAGTGAGACAGCCGTACAGACCAGCATCCAAATCATTCGCGCCTTTGTCCAAATGCGCCACTTCATTGCTCAAAACTCAGTCATGTTCGAACGGCTCAGAGAGCTGGAGCTTGACCTGACCACCTATCAGCAAACGACGAACCAGCGATTGGATGGGATGGACGAGCGCGTAGAACGCATCCTCAGCTGCATGGAGGATCTCGAACCACCGAAGCAACGCGTGTTCTTCGACGGCCAGATCTACGACGCGTTCGAGCTGCTGGTCACACTGGTACAAAGGGCGCAGAGCAGCGTCATGCTCGTCGACGGGTACACGGATGTGGACACCCTCAACATCCTGGCAAAGAAGCGCACCGGCGTACATGCCACCATCTGGACCCATCCGAAAACCAAGCTGTCGGCACGCGACATAGCCGTCTTCAATGCCCAGTACCCCACCCTGGAGGTCCATCACACCACTGCGTTCCACGATCGCTTCCTGATACTGGACCAGACGGAATGCTATCTCGTCGGTGCCTCCCTGAAGGACGCAGGCAAGAAGTGCTTTGGGATTGCCAGGTTGGAAGGGATTGATGTGGTCCAATCTCTCCTCGAAAAGCTTTGTGGGCTGGAACAGGCATAGGGCCCTTCATGCGCCTCGAAATCCACGACGCCAATATTCCACTATCGACGAAGGCATCGTTTGGTACGTCAATGCCGCCGCTAACGTACCAAACGGTGCCTTCGTTAAACGGTGCCCTCGTCGCACCTTGGGAACATTGGCTATCGACTACCTGGCATTTTTCTGCCCGAATGGGCATTTACCCATTGACTTTGGACTGCTCTTCTTCCACAATCTGAGTCGAAAGATATGAGCGATTGTTCATGTGTTCACACGTTATACACCACGAGAGAGGAGCCCTCCATGAGCTGCAGCTGCTGCCATGACGACGAGGAGCGCACCAACCGCAAGGGCGGCCACGGCACCGATGACTCCGGCAACGTCTGCCCCCAGGAGTCCTGCCACGGCGAAAGCGACCACGACGGCCACTGCGGATGCGGGTGCTGCCAGCCCGACGACGATACCGATGATGATGACGACGATGACGAGGATCCTGAGACCACGTTGAAGAAGATCGTCGTCTCCGCGGTGCTCCTGGTGGCCGCCACGGTGATCCAGCACGTAACGAACCTGCCGCTGTGGGGCCAGCTGCTGCTGTTCCTACCCTCCTACCTGGTGGCGGGCGCAGGCGTGCTGCGCGAGGCCGGCGAGAACATAGCCCACGGGCACCCCTTCGACGAGGACTTCCTCATGGCGGTGGCCACAATAGGCGCCCTCCTGATGGCGTTCGCGCCCGGTGGCCAGGAGCAGTTCGCGGAGGCGGTCTTCGTGATGCTGTTCTTCCAGGTGGGCGAGTACTTCGAGGGCCGCGCCACGGCAAACAGCCGCAAGTCCATCAGCGCGCTCATGGACATCCGCCCCGACAGCGCGAACCTGGAGCACGACGGCCAGGTGCAGGCGGTCGACCCCAACCAGGTCCAGGTGGGCGACGTCATCGTGATTCGCCCCGGCGAGAAGGTCCCGCTGGACGGCGAGGTCATCGAGGGAACGTCCAGCCTGAACACCGTCGCGCTGACCGGCGAGAGCGTACCGCGCGACGTGCAGGCGGGCTCCGCCGTGAACTCCGGCTGCGTGAACATCAGCGGCCTTCTGCGCGTGCGCGTGACGAAGGGCTTCGGCGAGTCCACCGCCAGCAAGATCCTGGAGCTGGTGCAGAACGCCGGACAGAACAAGTCCAAGTCCGAGAACTTCATCCGCCGCTTCGCGAAGGTCTACACCCCCATCGTGGTCTATCTGGCCATCGCCGTCGCAATCCTGCCCCCGCTCTTCTCGGGCGACTTTGGTGCCAACTTCGCCACGTGGCTGCTGCGCGCGCTGACCTTCCTGGTCGTCTCTTGCCCGTGCGCACTCGTGCTGTCGGTGCCCCTGACGTTCTTTGGCGGCATCGGGGCGGCGTCCAGGCGCGGCATCCTGGTGAAGGGCTCCAACTACATGGAGGCCCTCTCGAAGGCCGACATCGTGGTCTTCGACAAGACGGGCACCCTGACCAGGGGCGTCTTCAAGGTGAACGCCGTGCACCCATCGCTGGTGGACCAGAAGGAGCTGCTGCACCTGGCGGCTCACGTCGAGCGCAACTCCACGCACCCCATCGCGGCCGCGCTGCGCGACGCCTATCCCAACGAGGACGACAGCTGCCAGATAGCCGACGTGACCGAGGAGGCGGGCCGCGGCGTCCTGGCCACGGTCAACGGCAGGCGCGTCGCCGTGGGCAACACGAAGCTGATGGACGAGGTCGGCGCCCGGTGGAGCGTCTGCCCCAACGACGAGGGCACCGTGGTGCACGTGGCCATCGACGGCACCTACGCAGGCCACGTCCTGATAGCCGACCAGGTGAAGGAGGACTCCGCCGAGGCCATCCGCGCCATCAAGGCCGAGGGCGTCCGCAGGACGGTCATGCTGACGGGCGACCGCAAGCAGACGGCCCAGACGGTGGCGCAGCAGCTGGGCCTGGACGAGTACCACGCGGAGCTTCTGCCCGCCGACAAGGTGGCCAACGTGGAGCGCCTGCTGGACTCCAGGAAGGAGGGCGGCACGCTGGCCTTCGTGGGCGACGGCATCAACGACGCGCCGGTGCTGGCCCGCGCAGACGTGGGCATCGCCATGGGCGGCATGGGCTCCGACGCCGCCATCGAGGCGGCCGACGTGGTCCTGATGGACGACAAGCCCAGCAAGATCGCTGTCGCCATCCGCATTGCCCGCCGCACGCTGCGCATCGCACGACAGAACATCGTGTTTGCCATCGCCGTGAAGGTGGCCATCCTGGTGCTGGCCGTGTTTGGCCTGGCCCCCATGTGGCTGGCGGTCTTTGGCGACGTGGGCGTCATGGTACTGTGCGTGCTGAACGCCACACGCGTCCTGCGCTAGGCCAGATTCCTGCGAGTCGCGCGCCATACATCACGTAACGCAGAAGAGGGACCGCGCTAACCATGGCGTGGCCCCTCTTTTCTCTGGAGCGCCTATCTTAGCGACACATAGCGGCGCTCTCATCTTGGCAATGACGTGCCAACCTCGGCGGCAAGCGCCCGCCCAGCGCGTGGCCCCTATGCCTGCGCCTTGTGATGCTGCGTGGCAAGTACGGCGGGTGCCGCCAACACCATGAGGATCACCAGCGTGGTCAGCACTTCTTGCACGTTGTCGCCCAGGCGCAGCTCCCGCAGCTGGCGGCCCACCTCGTCGTCCTTGTGCTGGTCAGCGAACTTCCAGGGGACGTGGCGCAGGTAGTGGTACCAACTGCCCTTTCCCACCAGGCCGGCCAGCCACGTGCCCCACTTTCCCAGGCGGGCGAACATCGCCAGCAGGTAGCGCTTGAGGCCGTAGCCGGGCCCGAACAGCTTTCCCATGCGCAGGGCGCCCCTGCGGTCGTAGAACGCGCACGCGGCGTGGAAGAACTCCATCTGCAGGTCCCAGGGCGACATGTTCTTTGGCTGGTAGGTGGCATTCATCATGTCGAAGTTCTCCCAGTCGCGCTCGTCGCGCCACAGCATGCGCCCCTCCTTCTGGTAGCCCTCGTACACGGGCGTGCCGGGGTACGGCGTCAGAATGGCAGGCTGCAGCTTCGAGGCGTCGATGTCCTTCGCAAACTGCACGGTGCGCATGATGTCGTCGTGGGTGTCAGTGTCGGCGCCCACGACGATGCTGGCTATCAGCTGGATGCCATGCTCGCGGCAGGCCTCGCCGGCACGGCGGATGTCCTCGATGGACTGGTGCTTGTTCACGGCGTCCAGGGTCTTCTGGTTCAGCGACTCCACACCTATGAGCACCCAGTTCAGGTGGGCCTTCGCCAGGAGGTCCAGCATTTCGGGGTCATTCGCCATGTCGGTCCTGCCAAAGAAGAACGTCTCCTTGAACTGCAGGTTCTCCGCGATGATCCTGCGGCAGATCTCCTTCGCGCGCTTCTTGTCCGCCGTGAAGTTGTCATCCTCGAAGTTCATGTACTGGAAGCCCAGCTGGTGGTAGTGCTTTATCTCGGCGATGACCGAGTCGACGGAGCGCTGTCGGTACGGCGCGAACATGCGGCTGGTCGTGCAGAAGCTGCACCGGTACGGGCAGCCGCGTGAGGTCATGATGTCGGCAGCCTGTACCGGCGTCTTCAGCACCGAGTAGTCGGGCCACGGCAGCGAGTCCAGGTCGCACACGGGCTTGCACTTCACGATCTTGTCGGTGATGCGGCCTTCCAACACGTCCATGAACGTGTCCTCGCCCTCGCCCACCAGCACCTGATCGGCGTGCCCAGCCGCCTCCTCGGGCATGGCCGTGGCATGCATGCCGCCTATGAGCACGCGGGCGTGGCCCCTCTGGTGAAACAGGTCCGCCAGCTCGTAGGCACGCGGTGCGTTCGAGGTCATGGTGTACAGGCACAAGACGTCGGTCTCCCGCACCAGTCGGTCCAGGTCGAAGCTGCCGTTCATCTCCTCGTATGCCTCGACGTGATAGCCCGCGCGATGGGCCATGCCCGCCAGGATCAGCGGACCGGTGATGGAGTCGGGCGTGCCGTACACACGCGCGCCCCACCTGTAGGGCGGCAGCCTGCGCAACCAGGACGCCGGAGTTATGAACGTGACAAACATGGGAACTCCTCCCAGCGAAATACCGTCTAAGCAATATCCGCAAGAAGAACTTCCCAAGAATTGTAATTCGAACGTTTCAAGGCGGTAGATGACCGTAATGCTCCGTGAGCGGTAAATTTTTCGGAATAAACGGTCATATATGGCGTATTTATTGCTTATTTTTATACTTCAACATATGGAATATTTTTTGTCTGATTTGTCTGTTTTTCGATAGTACTCTTGCGTCTATCGCTACTTTGCCGGTTGCATTTGTGGTTGCGCCCTCACGTGGCAAAGGCATAGCATGGGCACAGCCAAATAGGCGGCAGCAATATTCGCCGCCGCGGCCACCCCGAAGCATCGGAGGCACACCATGACCCCACAGCAGTCAGCAATCACGCCCGGCAGCGCGACCACAGACCTCGGCCCCGCCGACCACTCCGCACTCGAGCTGGCCATGTTCGAGTACGACCGGATGGACTCCAAGCGCATCCAGCACTTCGTGAAGGTGCGCGCCCTAGCCCGCACCATCGCCATGGCCGAGGGAGTCGATGCCCGTACGGCATACGTCCTGGAGGCTGCGGCCATCGTGCACGATGCTGGCATCCACGAGTCCGAGCGCCTGTACGGCAACGCCAGCGGCAAGCACCAGGAGGAGCTGGGGCCGGGCGTGGCACGTCCCATGCTGGAGCGCCTGGGCTACTCCCCCGCGGTCGTCGACCGCGTGTGCTGGCTCATAGCCCACCACCACACCTACGGCGACATCCAGGGCACGGACTACCAGATCCTGGTCGAGGCCGACTTCCTGGTAAACATCTACGAGGACGCACCGGACGACCCGGCCGCTCGCGAGCGCATGGCCCGCTCTGCGCTGCGGCGGATCTTCCGCACCGCCACGGGAAGCCGCATGCTTGAGCTCCAGTACCTACCGGGCGAGTCAGCTACATCGACTAGCGAATAATGCCCCACGTAGCATACTCGCAATGTGTTTTCCAAAAAGCACATTTCCGCACTATAGAGCACCAGAGGAATATAAATTAGTATCTGTTTTTCTTGCTCTAGACTATAGATACGCGCATGCCATGCTTGCAGAGCAAAGGTTATGGAACGAAGGAGGAACGAACGATGACAACGTCGAGGTCATCGGGGTCGCGCAAGCGCACGACCGCCTCGAGCACGTCGTCCTCCACCACCCGAGCCAAAGCCTCCAGGCATGGGTCAACCGGCCGCAGGGGCTCGTCGGCATCGAAGTCCTCGCGGTCGGGCAGCGCCTCCAGGCGCAGCTCAAGCTCGCGCGGGAGGTCAACGAAGTCTTCCGCTCGCACCCCATCGTCCAGGCGCAGCGGCAACGCCAGGCACGCGCGCAGGCGCTCCCGGCGCACGAGCAGGGGCTTTCGCGCCTTCGCCACCGCGGGCATACTGGCAGCCATCGCCGCCAGCGTGGCGTTCGTCTTGCGCTACCTGGGCATTCTGGACCTGCCGCTGCCCCAGATATTCGAGCAGCGCGCCGCCTACAGCGCCTCGCTGCCCGACTCGTCGCTGACCTACACGAACCCCTACGACTGGTCGCACCTCTCGGTGGGGTCAAACGGCCGCTACCACTACACCATGGGCAGCCAGGAGGTCAGCCGCACGGGCATCGACGTCTCGGAGCACCAGGGCAAAATCGACTGGAAGGCCGTGAAGGCCGACGGCATCGACTTTGCCTACATCCGCGTGGGGTACCGCGGCTCGGACACCGGCGTCATCATAGGCGACGCGCAGTTCAAGGCGAACATCCAGGGTGCGCAGGCCGCCGGGCTGCAACTGGGCGCGTACTTCTACTCCGAGGCCATCAGCGTGGAGGAGGCGCGTGCCGAGGCCCAGTACGTGCTGGGCGAGCTGGGCGCCACTCCCCTGGACTACCCCATAGCCTTCGACTACGAGCCCACGGGCAACGACCGCGACCGCATAGCCGGCCTTTCGAACGACCAGATGGCCACCATCGCCCAGGCGTTCTGCGACGCCATCCAGGAGGGCGGGCGCTCCGCCATCGTGTACGGCAATGCCTCCGACCTGGCGCGCATGAACGCGCCCACCCTGTACCAGTACGGGTTCTGGTACGCGTCCTACACGACGCTGCCCTCGGCCACCGTGGCGTTCGGCATCTGGCAGTACAGCTCGCAGGGGTCGGTCGCGGGCATCAACACCCTGGTCGACATGGACATGGACCTGACACAGCCCCTGGCAACCTACCTGCAAAAACAGAACGGCTAAGAAGATCACACGGCGCCGACATGGCACGACGCTTGCCAGACGGCCCACCGCCCTACAGCACCAGCAGCAGGCCCGCGGCCACGCCCATGAGCGCGCCCGCCACGACGTCGCGCGGCCAGTGCACGCCCCCCAGCACGCGCACCACGGCCAGAAACGCGCTGGCCGCCAGCAGCGCCACGCCTACGGGCACACACCAGGCCAGCCACGCCATGGCTATGACGAAGGCGCTGAACACGTGCCTGCTGGGAAACGACCGTCTGCTGGTGTCCTTGTGAATCAGGGGGTCAATGTCCAGCGCCTCGTAGGGCCTGGGCTCGCCCACCACCACGCGCAGCGCGCTGACCACCAGGAAGCCCACTGCCGGCACCAGCACTTCTTGCCCGAAAAAAGGCCAGGCGGGACGTGCCATGGGTGCCGGCAGGCCCCAGGCTGCCAGGTCGGCGGCCCAGGGCACGCCCAGCGCCCTCAGCAGCAGCAAGGCCAGCAGCAGCGGATAGCACACGTATCCGACGCAGGTCAGGATGGTGTTTGCGCGAAGGACCGCCCTTCTGGCCCGCGGATGAGCGCGCAGAGGGGCGGTCCAGGCAGCGTATTGCCGTGAGGTCAAGGCCTAGTCCCTGGTCAGCTTGCGATGCAGGCGGTGCGGGCGCGCGGCCTCCTCGCCCAGGCGGCGGACCTTGTCGCGCTGGTAGTCCTCGAAGTTGCCCTCGAACCAATGCCAGTTGCCGGGGTCGTCGTCCGTGCCCTCCCACGCCAGGATGTGCGTGGCGATGCGGTCCATGAACCAGCGGTCGTGGCTCGTGATGACTGCGCAGCCCGGGAACGCCAGCAGGGCCTCCTCCAGGCTCTCCAGCGTCTCGGTGTCCAGGTCGTTCGTGGGCTCGTCCAAAAGCAGCAGGTTGCCGCCCTGGCGCAGGGTCAGCGCCAGGTTCAGGCGGTTGCGCTCGCCGCCGGACAGCACGCCCGCGCGCTTCTGCTGGTCGGTGCCCTTGAAGCCGAAGGCGCTGACGTAGGCGCGGCTGGGAATCTCCTGCTGGCCCACCTGGATGAAGTCGTTGCCGTCGGACACGACCTCCCACACGGTCTTGTCGGGGTCCAGGCCCTCGCGGTTCTGGTCGACGTAGCTGATCTGCACGGTCTCGCCCAGCTCCAGCGTGCCCGAGGTGGGCTGCTCCTGGCCCACGATCATCTTGAACAGGGTGGACTTGCCCACGCCGTTGGGGCCGATGACGCCCACGATGCCGTTGCGCGGCAGGCTGAACGAGAGGTCGTCCATCAGCACGCGGTCGCCGAAGGCCTTGTGCAGGTGGCTGGCCTCCAGGACCTTGTTGCCCAGGCGCGGGCCCACGGGGATGTGGATGTCGGTGAAGTCGACGCCCTTGGATGCCTGCAGCGCCTCGGACTCCATCTGCTCGTAGGCAGCCAGGCGGGCCTTGCTCTTTGCCTGACGGGCCTTCTGGCTGCTGCGCACCCAGGCCAGCTCGTCCTTCATCTTTTTCGCGCGCTTGGCGTTCTGCTTTGACTCCATCTCCAGGCGGGCGGCCTTGGTCTCCAGGTAGGTGGAGTAGTTGCCCTTGTAGGGGTACAGCGTGCCGCGGTCGACCTCGCAGATCCACTCGGCCACGTTGTCCAGGAAGTAGCGGTCGTGCGTGACGGCCAGGACGGCGCCCGGGTAGTTCTTCAGGAACTGCTCCAGCCACAGGACGCTCTCGGCGTCCAGGTGGTTCGTGGGCTCGTCCAAAAGCAGCAGGTCGGGGGCCTCCAGCAGTATCTTGCACAGGGCCACGCGGCGGCGCTCACCACCCGACAGGTGCGTCACAGGCTCGTCGGGGTCGGGGCACTGCAACGCGTCCATGGCCTGGGAGATCTGCGAGTCCAGGTCCCAGCCGTTGGCGGCGTCGATCTGCGTCTGGAGGTCGCCCATCTCGGTCATGAGGGCGTCGAAGTCGGCGTCGGGAGAGGCCATCTCCTCGCCGATCTGGTTGAAGCGGTCGATCTTTGCCAGGAGGTCGCCGAACGCACCCTCGATGTTCTGCTTTACGGTCTTGGTCTCGTCCAGGGGAGGCTCCTGCTGCAGCAGACCCACGGTGTAGCCGGGCGACAGGCGCGCCTCGCCGTTGGTGATGTCCTCCTGGCCGGCCATGATCTTCAGCAGCGTGGACTTGCCCATGCCGTTGGGGCCCACGACGCCAATCTTTGCTCCCGGATAGAAGCCCATGGTCACGTCGTCCAGGATCACCTTGTTGTTGAACGACTTGCGGACCTGGTACATCTGGTAAATGAACTCTGCCATCTAGACTCCTCGCTCACGCACCGCCAGCCATGCGCGCCATCCGGCGCCTCATGCATACAACGCGGGGCCCAACCTGACCTGGCGCCCACCGCAACGAGCGGCGAGCGCCAGACAATCTACGCGAGCAATTATCACACTAGAAGCGCCACGTACCGGCGGTACCGCCCCGCTAGCAGGCCAAACCCACAGCCTGTCCACGAGGTGCACACGGGTCCTACAGCGAATGGCGGAGCGGCAGCGCGGGTCGTTCTTCTTGCCCGCAATCTGCCAGACCCCACACCCAGCCAGCTACAGCCAGCCGCGCACTTCCGCCGCCGCGAACAGCCCCGCGCTGGCGGTACCAAACACGGCCAAGAAGTACATCCACGCACGGGAGTTCCCCACGCCCAGCTCGGTCAGCACGAGGGCGACGATGCACACGCCCACGACCAGCGCGGGAAGCACGACGCCCATGATGTCAGAAAGTGCCTGCTGGGCGGGGGTGCGCAAAGACTGCTGCGAGACGGCGGAGACGGGCTGGGCGCCCATGGAAACGCCGCGTCCCTGGGCATCGCGAGACTGCGCTCCCTGGCCCTGCACGTAGCGAACGCGAGCGCCGCAGGCCTGCACGCCACTGGCCTGTGTACCCGTGGCCTGCGCGCCAATCCTGGCATTCGAACCCGAAGCTCCGGCAACCACGACTGCACCAGACCTCTTCGACCCCATCAGCTGCGCGCTCATAGGACGCTCCCCCCTTGGACAAACCCATCGCAGGCGGTTTCTACAAGCGGCTTCTAAACCTCGCAACGTTACGGGTCGCAAGAAACCCCGCGGCCACTCCCACAGCCACTTGCAAGCTGCGCTTTTGGCATTACCGCACGTACCGCGCATGGCCACCTGCGTTTTATGTTTGTCTGCAACTTACCCAGGGAATCTAAAGCTCCCAGCACGGCTTCGTAAGCCCAACGTAAGCGCTGGCCAGCGGATAATCTGCGCCGCCGAACGTACGCGAATCCGACCAACTGCACTGGTCCCCATCTCACGTCACGCCAGGCTTCGGAAGAACAAGGCATTAGCTTCGCGTCGTGCCAGAACCTCGATGTCCCCACCCCACGGTCGGTTGCCAAGACCAGACGCCAATGTCCGCCGGCAGTTACAAGCGTGGGTTCTGACCCAACCGGACTCGCTTCACCTCCCAATCACACGTTTGGGGCTGTAGACCCTACTGACAGCGGGCCGTTGGGACACAATCCGAGACTGGGCCTGGGACAGATGCCTGACCCCGTAGAGCACAAACGCCCAGCTCTGGAGTTTGTCCCAGCTTACCTGCTGGAATTTCCGGGTCTGGGCGGATTCTGCACGTTAACATCGCCAGGTCTGGGCATCTGCCGCCCAAACCTGGAATTAAGTGGCACCTGGACGCCCAGACCCGGAGATAGCGGGGGCTATTCGGGTGCCAATCTCCAGTTCTGGGTGCCCAGACCTGGAGATTCCAGGCCCTGACGGCGGGTCCCGGAATAGGGCAAGCCGTCTACCAGGCACTTTGTGTGGCTGAATGACATAAAGATTTCAATTGGGCAGATGTGGGCGCCCAGCTCTGGAAATGCCCCCTGGTTGGAGCCGGCTAATTCCAAGTGTAGGCGCGGACGGGCCCGCTATCGCCAGGTCTGGGTGCCGGTACCGCCAGGTCTGGGCGGCAGGTCCTTGTTATCGCCAGGTCTGGGCGACGGAATCCACAGGCCTGGGCGGCAGGTCTTCGTCATCGCATGCCATAGGGCGGCTGCATGTAGCTTGTGCATCGCCAAACTCCGAGCCAAAGGGGCAGTTGGCGCAGAGCGGAGCTCGAACTTGAACCCAGCCGTGTATCGAACATTTGCTATGCGAGTGCCATAGGCAATATTAGGGCTTTTACCTGCGAATTTGGTTCTTCTTGCCGAAACGGGGCAGACTAGGTTCCAACGACGTGCAATCCTAGGCATGAAGTTCGGGTGCAAAACGAAACGGTCCGGATTACAGGTCGAGATTCGTCCAGAGACACGTAATCCGCCCAGAGGCAAAGACACAGGCGAGGACCTCGCCGGGTACCGGCCTTCATCGAGGGGAGCGTTCATGCGCGTAGGAGTCATCGGCACGGGAAAGATCGCCCATATGATCTGCCCGCATCTGCGGGAGTGGGGCATCGAGGTCGGAGCCATCTGCAGCACGCCTCGCAGCGCAACGAAGGCGCGCGAGTTGGCTGGCGAATGCGGCCTGGACCCCGACGCGCCGAACGCGCTCTTTACCGACCAGTCGCAGATGCTGGCCCAGGCCGACGTCGACACCGTGTACGTGGCCCTGCCGAACCACCTGCACTATGCCGCGACTCGCCAGGCGCTGGAATCCGGCAAGAACGTCATCTGCGAGAAGCCCCTGACCTCGAACGACCGAGAGGCCCAGGAGCTCAGCCAGCTGGCCCGGCAGCGCGGGCTGTACCTGTGGGAGGCCATCTCGACCCTGTACATGCC
>JBJEKW010000091.1:0-8261 GCA_051878835.1 Atopobiaceae bacterium | reverse complement strand
GGCCTGGCGCACTGCTACCGGATGCTGGACGAGTCGCTGGCCACCATGCGCCTGCAGACCCGGCTGCGCCTGGACGCCGGCGTCCGCTTTCCGGCAGACGACCAGTAGGCGAACGCCACACGAGCGCCCGCCCGGCACTCGCCCCACCGCATCCGACCACACAGAGAGGAGCTCGCTATGAGCATTCGTTGGGGAATCCTGGGCGCGGGAAACATCGCGCACAGGTTCGCGCGCAGCCTGGCAAAGGAGCCGCACTCGGTGCTGGTGGGCTTCAGCTGCCGCACCCGCCAGAAGGCGCGGCAGTTCGCCGAGGAGTTCTCGGTGCCCGCCGAGCACGTGTACACGGGGCCCCAGGCGCACCAGAACCTGCTGGACGACCCCCAGATCGACGCCATCTACCTGGCACTTCCCCATTCCATGCACCACGAGTGGGCCATCGCCGCCATGCGCGCCGGCAAGGCCGTCCTGTGCGAGAAGCCCGCCGCGCTGGACGAGGAGCAGATGCGCGACATTGCGAAGGTCGCGCGCCAGACCGGCATGCTGTTCATGGAGGGCATGAAGACCCGCTTCGTCCCGCTGTACGCCCGCGTGAAGGGTGCCGTGGACGACGGCGTCATCGGCGAGGTGACGTCCGTGGACGCCACGCTGTGCAACGACATGGCCGACCAGATAGAGGCGGCTGGCTCCTATCACGTGCAGCCCGTGGGCGGCGGCGTGCTTCTGGACTGCGGCTGCTACTGCGCCACCTGGATCGAGGACTACCTCAGCGGCGGCATCGACCACCTGAACGTAGACGGCCTGCAGAAGGGCGGCGTCGACTACTACGTGGACGCCCAGTTCGAGGTCGGCGGCAACCAGGCGCGCCTGGAGTGCGCCTTCGACCGAAAGAAGCCGCGCAGGTGCACCATCCACGGCACGAAGGGCACCATCGTGATCGACGAGCTGCACCGGCCGCAGGAGGCCACCGTCACCCTGAACGGCCAGGAGCCCCACCACATCAGCGAGCCGTACGTCGTGGACGACTTCTACGGCGAAATCGCGCACTTCTCGCACCTGTGGCGCCATGGTCACACGGAGAGCCCCGTCATGCCGCTGGCGGCCTCCATCCGTCAGGCGCGCATCCTAGACTCCATCCGCCAGGCTTTTCGCTACACCCCCGACAGCCTGGCCACGCTGCAGCGCCAGGAGGACATCCTGCGCTACCCCGCCCGCTTCGGCAGCGACGAGGCCCTGCGCCTGGGAAACGCCGTCGCGGACCTGTCGTCTGACTACAGCCGCGGCATCCTGGTGCAGATAGTGCGCGAGAAGGACGGTCTGACGCTGTTCCAGTGGGCCTCCGACGACAAGGCGCCGCGCAACCTGGAGTTTGCCCAGGCAAAGCGCCAGGCGTCGCTGACCTGCGGCCACTCCAGCCTGTGGGGCTACGTCCGCCGCACCCTGGACGGCGTGAAGCCGGCCAGCCGCGACGAGGTCACGGGCGCCCTGTACTCGGCCGGCGCCTTCCCCATAGTGGACGGCTCGGGACAGCGCGTGGCCACCATCAGCGTCAGCGGCCTGCACGAGGGCCGCGACCACGAGCTGGTGGTGCGCGCCTTGGAGCGCGCCCTGGGGGTGGTGGCACCCACCTTCACCGAGGTGGCCGTCTAGGCCCAAGGCGAGCAGGCTAGCTCGGTCGCGTCACACTTCCTTCACAGGTTTTCCAATTACCGAGAAGGGATTTCGCATGACCGAAGAGGCAAAGTCTTACACTCGCTAGATAGCAAGAGTTAGACGGGGGTGGGCTTCCCTGTGCCTCCCCCTGGTACGAAGGTAATATTGGCAAGAACCACAAGGAGCATCTATATGGCAGAGGCTATCCGCAAGGTCAACGTAATCGGTCACCTGCATCCCGACACCGACAGCGTCTGTGCCGCCATCAGCTACGCCTACCTGAAGAACCATATCGACAAGCCCATCTACGAGGCCCGTCGTGCCGGCGCCCTGAACCGCGAGACCCAGTTCGTGCTGAGGCACTTCGGCTTCGACGAGCCCGCGCTCATCACCAGCGTTGCCCCGCAGATCAAGGACATCACCTACCAGCGCCAGCCCGGCATCGACGCCGAGACCAGCCTGTACGTGGCCTGGAACCTCATCAAGGAGACCAAGGTCGACACGCTGTGCATCACCGACGGCAACGACGACGTCCAGGGCCTCATCGCGGTGAAGGACATCGCCAACGCGAACCTGGACATCTTTGACACGCAGGTCCTGGGCACCAGCCACACCCGCTACACCAACATCCTGGACACCCTGAACGGCGAGCTGGTCGCGGGCGACCCCAACGGCAGCATCGAGTCCGGCCACATCCGCGTGGGCACCACCCCCGAGATGATGGAGGGCGTCATCGAGCCTGGCGACGTGGTCCTGGTGACCAACCGCTACGAGACCCAGCGCTTCGCCGTCGAGTCCGGCGTCAGCTGCGTCATCGTGTGCAACGGCGCCCACGTGTCCAACGTGGTCGTGGCCGAGGCCCAGAAGCGCAACTGCGCCATCATCACCACCCCGTACGACACGTACGCCGCCGCGCGCCTCATCAGCATGTCCATCCCCGTGCGCGCAAAGATGCTGCCCGCCGACCAGATCATCCGCTTCAGCATCAACACCACCATCGACGACGCGCGCAAGGTCATGACCCAGAGCCGCCACCGCTTCTTCCCGGTGCTGGACGAGTCGGGCCACTACTCCGGCGTCGTCAGCGGCCCCAACCTGCTGGACCCGCAAAAGAAGCACGTCATCCTCGTGGACCACAACGAGCGCAGCCAGGCGGTGGACGGCCTTGAGCAGGCCGAGATCATGGAGATCGTGGACCACCACCGCATCGGCTCCATCGAGACCTCCGGCCCCGTCATGTTCCGCAACATGCCCGTGGGCTGCACCTGCACCATCATCTATGGCATGTACCAGGAGAACGGCGTCGAGATTCCCGCCAACATCGCCGGCCTCATGCTGTCGGCCATCCTGTCCGACACCCTGGCGTTCCGCTCGCCCACGTGCACCCCGCTGGACGTCACGGTGGGCAAGAAGCTCGCGCAGAT
Organism: Atopobiaceae bacterium; assembly: GCA_051878835.1. Taxonomy (GTDB): domain Bacteria; phylum Actinomycetota; class Coriobacteriia; order Coriobacteriales; family Atopobiaceae; genus Olsenella_K. The sequence goes on along the minus strand of JBJEKW010000091.1, from coordinate 5,187 downwards.
CGCAAACGTCGACATCGACTCCTACGCCGACGACATGTTCGACGCCGGCGCCGACCTCACGGGCCGCACCGCCGAGGAGTTCTTCAACTCCGACTTCAAGGTCTTCAGCCGCGGCCACGTGCGCTTCGGCGTGGGCCAGGGCAGCTTCATGACCGAGAACAGCCGCAAGGCCGCCGAGAAGCTGTGCGGGCCCTACCTGGAGGAGGGCGCCGCCGCCAACGAGATCCCCGTCGTGTTCTACATGTTCACCGACGTGAAGTCCCAGACGACCGAGATGCTGTACTGGGGCCCCAACGCCGAGTCCGTGGTCTCGCGCGCATTCGGCGTGACCCCGAAGGACGGCATCGCCACCCTGCCCGGCGTCGTCAGCCGCAAGAAGCAGGTGACCCCCGCCCTCATGAACACCCTGCTCCAGATGGAGGAGGAGTCCGAGGACTAGCTCGCCAGGCAAACTCCCAGGCAGCAGCGTCATCCGGCATCACATAAAGGCGCATGACAGAAGGGCAGCTCGCGATTGCGGGCTGCCCTTCTTGCGTTGGACGCCGAGCCGTTGGCCTTCGGGCCTTAGCTCTGTTCTTCTTGCTGTTCTTCTTGGCCGCGAAACGCGTGGCGCGAGGGCGCGATTCGACGGCGCCGTTGCGCCGCTAGTCGCCCAGCTCGGTGGCGCCGGCCTGGCCCAGCTGCGCCGATGGCTGCTCCGGGGCTTCCTGGGCCTGCCTGCCCTTCACCGACACCAGCACCGTGGTCAGAAGCATCAGCACCAGGCCGGCCCAGTCGGGGGCCGTGAAGCTGGTCTGCAGCCACAGGGCCGACAGCACGGTGGCGCTGACGGGCTCCATGGTGCCCAGAAGGCTGCCCTTGACGCCACCCACGACCGAGACGCCGTACAGGTACAGCCCGAAAGCGGCGAAGGTGCCCACCAGCACGATCAATGCCAGGACCGCGATGCCGTCCAGCCCGAAGGCCGGGATTGCGGGAGCCGCGGCGCCCGTCGCGGCGGCGACGCCCTCGCTGGCCATGAGTACCGCCAGCGCGGCGAAGCCTCCCAGCAGCATGCCCGATCCGGTCACGGGCATGCTGCCCCACTTCTGGAACAGCCTGTGGGGATACATCACATAGAAGGTGACCGACGCGGCATTGGCCATGCCCCAGGCAAGGCCCGCCGGAGGGATGCTGAGCGTGCCCAGGTTGCCCTTCGTGGCGATGAGCACCGTCGCCACCATGGCGCACACCAGGCCGGCCAGCTCGCGCACGTGCGGCAGCCTGCGCTCCAGAAGGCAGGTCACCAGCATCACCAGCACCACGCTGGAGCTCTGCAGCACCGTGGCCGTGCCAGCGTTCGTGAAGTTGACAACCTCGGTGTAGGTCAGCTGGCACAAGAACAGTCCCACGCAGCCAAATATGACCAGCCTGACCACGGAGGCGCGGTCACGCACGATCTGCCCCATGAGCTCCCTGCGAAACGCCAGCAGGTACGCCATGAACAGCGCTCCCGCACCCAGCATGCGCACCACGGTTATGAAGAGGGGCGACACGGTGTAGTGGGCGTACAGATACTGCGCGCAGGCGCCCGAGAGGCCCCACATCGCGGCGCCCACGATGGTGGCCACGATGCCCCTGGCAAACTTGCTCATGCGATTGTCCCTTCCCAGCCACAAGGCGGCCAAGCCCGTAAGGCCAGAGCGGCCCTCCGCCAGGCTGACCCCCAGCCGGCCGCCCGAACTAGTCTTTCGACCTGGGAAGTATACGCGTTGCCCCACCTGCAAAGGCCCGTGTGTCAGGTTCCGGCCAGAAAGCCCATCGCATGGCAAACGTCCGGAAACAGGCACGCCTTCACAAGGGACGCCCCTCCGCCCCGGACGTATGCCGGGGCGGAGGGGCGCGGAAGAGAAGGCCAAAGATGCCCTCGACGGCAGGTGCCGCCGAACGCGCTACTTCAGGTTGATGGCGTCCAGGTTCTGGCGAATGACGCCCAGCGAGTTGTTCATGCGCACCATCTCGTCGGGCTTCAGCTCCAGCTGCAGGACCTCCTCGATGCCGTCGGCACCCACGACGCAGGGCGTGCCGGCTGCGAGGCCCTTGGCGCCGTACTCACCGTCCAGGTGCACCGACAGGGGCATGATGCGCTGCTCGTCGTGCAGGACCGCGATCACGATCTCGCTGACAACGGACGCGATGCCGAACTCGGTGCAGCCCTTGCCCGACACGATCTTTCCGCCCGCCTTGCGCACCTCGTCGACCGTCTGGTCCAGGTCGACCGTGTCGATGTCCTGGTGGCTGACGGCCAGGTACTCGTGCAGCGGGATGCCTCCCACCGAGATGTGCGACGCGGGGATGAACGACGAGTCGCCGTGCTCGCCCATGCAGAACGCCTGGATCTGCTTGCGGTTGGCACCCAGCTTGCTTGCCAGGATGCGGCGCAGGCGCGCGGTATCCAGCGACGTGCCGGTGCCGAAGACCTGCGTACGGGGCAGGTCAAGGCTGCGATACAGGTACTCGGTCACGATGTCGCAGGGGTTGCTGACGTTGATCAGCACGCCGTGGAAGCCGGACTCGCGGATGGGGTCCACGACCTTCTGCAGCACCTTCAGCGTACCCGCCATCATGTCCAGCCTGCTCTCGCCCGGACGGCGGCTGCGGCCGGCGGTCATGACCACGAAGTGGGCGTCCTTGCAGTCCTCGTAGGTGCCGCCACGGATGATGAACGAGTCGCCAAGGGCGGACGCCAGGTCGTCCAGGTCCATGACCTGAGCCTCGACGGCGGCGGGGTTGATGTCCACGAACACGATCTCGTTTACCAGGTGGCCGTACATCAGGCACAGGGCTATGTGCGATCCCACGTGACCCGCGCCGACGATGACCACCTTGCGCGTCTTCCACTTGCTAGACATGTTCTTCTCCTTTGATTCCTTGGACGGATTCACCCATTTGCCGAACGGAGGTTATCACGCGGGAGGTCACAATGTCTCCACAATCTGTGCGAACGGTGGCACGCGTCCCGAGAGCTTACAATGGAGGCCCACCCACCATCAGGAGGCGTTCATCTTGACACCCGAACCCCTGGTCAGCGTCATAGTCCCCGCGTACAACGCGCAGGGCACCATCGGCCGCTGCGTAGACTCCATCCTGGGCCAGTCCTACCGAAACCTGGAGGTTTTGGTCATGGACGACGGCTCCACCGACGACACCCCTGCCATCCTGGACAAATACCAGGCGCAGGACTCGCGCATGCGCGTCGTGCACAAGGAGAACTCCGGCGTGTCCGACTCGCGCAACCGCGGGCTGGACCTGGCACAGGGCACCTACGTGCAGTTTCTGGACGCGGACGACTGGATCACGAACGACGCCACCAGGCTTCTGGTGCGCGGCATGCAGCAGAATGACGCCGACATGGTCATAGCGAACTTCTATCGGGTAATCGGCGAACGGGTGTCCACGAAGGGCGACATCGACTCCCCCACCGTGATCACGCGCGAGGAGTACGCCGACCGCATGAGCGAGAGCCCGGCCGACTTCTACTACGGCGTCCTGTGGAACAAGCTGTACAAGCGCTCCATCATCCAGCAGAACAACCTGCGCATGGACCCCAACATCAGCTGGTCCGAGGACTTCATCTTCAACATGGAGTACGTGCTGCACACCGACCGCATCTACCCGCTGCAGACCCCCATCTACTACTACGTAAAGACGAAGGGCTCCATCGTACAGGGCTCGGACTTCGGCCAGACCGTGCAGATGAAGCTGACGGTGGTGCAGTACTACCGCGACTTCTACCGCCAGGTGTACGACCCCGACTCCGACGCCACGCGAAAGCCGGCGGTCTATCGCTACCTGATGTCGTTCGCCAGCGACGGCGGCGTCACGCCCGGCATGCCCAGCACGAAGAAGCTGGGAGAGGAGCGTGGCGAGGTGCGCTTCAACCCCGCCATGAGCCGCAGCTCCCTGGCCGACGCCTACTACTACGGCAAGCTGATGGACCGCTGCCTGACGCACGTGGCCCAGCAGTACGACCTCACGCTGTGCGAGGTGAAGGTGCTCATGCTGCTGAAGCGCGCAAACACCTTTGCCGACCGTGACGAGATAGCCGAGTTCCTGAACGTCACGAAGCGCCTGGTCAGCAAGTCCATCACGCGCCTTCTGGCCCGCCACCTGATCGAGACCCGCAGCCACCTGGACGAGGACGGCGAGAAGGACCTCTATCTTCAGATGACCGACGCGGCGCAGCCCATAAGCGAGGCCATCGAGCGCGCCTGGGGCGACGTGAACTCCGTGCGCTTCAAGGGCTTCGATGGTAAGGAGATTGAGAGATACAAGAGCGACCAGGCCAGGATCCGTGCCAACATAGTGCGGTACCTAACCGCCTAGCCTTGGAGGACCAAACTTGCACGGCATGCACACCCGACTGCCCAAGCACTTCGTGTTGGAAGAGCGCCTGGAGCGCTACGCAGACGCAATCGAGACGAACCCACGCGGCCTCAGAGGCAGGTGGTCGGAGGCCTGCCATGTGCTGGAGCCGGGACGCGGCCTGGGCCGCTACCGCGAGGTCAGGCTGGATCTGGGCTGCGGCAAGGGCGTGTCCACCGTGGAGGCTGCCCGGCGCGAGCCGGACGTGCTGTTCGTGGGTGTGGACTACGAGCCTCTGTGCATAGCCTACGCGGCGCAGCACGCCTGCCAGAGCGGGCTTCACAACGTGGTGTTCGTCCCGGGCAAGGGCTCGGACGTGCCCGAGTTCTTCCAGGAGGGCGAGCTTGCGGCCGTGTGGCTGAACTTCCCCACGCCCTTCCCCCGCACCAGGCGCGCCAAGCTGCGCCTGACCTACCTGGACCGCCTGATGGACTACCGCCACGTACTGGCGCCGGGAGGAGTGGTCAGGCTGAAGACCGACAGCCAGCCCCTGCGCGACTTCACCCTGACCCAGCTGGACCTGGCGGGCTACAAGGTGCTGTGGCAGACGGACGACTGCAGGGCCATGTTTCCCGACGAGCCCGTGTCGGGCTACGAGGAGCGGCTGTGCGCCCAGGGTGCCAGCGTGTACGCCGTGTGCGCCACTCCCGGCCCCGAGCCCGCGCACGTGGAGCAGACGGCCAAGCTGAGCCTGGTGGACTACCTGCCAGCCGACCTCCATGCCATGAGCTACGTGCCGCATGGCATGGAGCGCACGGTCACGAACATCCGCAACCTCGAGGC
>JBJEKW010000090.1:11595-32663 GCA_051878835.1 Atopobiaceae bacterium | reverse complement strand
CCCGCCTACGACATGAACAGCCGCGCCTCCAGCGTCTGGTGGCGCATCTGGGCTATCTCCAAGCCCGGCTCGCACGCGCCAAGCCAGCTCTGGTCCAGCCGCGCCGTCAGCGGGTACAGCCGCTCCAGCTGGCAGATGACGCGTCGCAGCACCACCTGGCCCTGCCGCTGCCCCAGCGGAATGGACCTGACCGCGTTCTGCACCAGCGTGGACGCGACCGAGTAGCCGTACAGCAGGTAGGCGTCTCGCTCTCCGATGCCGTGCCCATGGCTAAAGATCGAGAAGGCCACGGCTGGGCTGCCGTAGCACGTGCCCTTGCGTACGCGCCGGCCATACTCGGCCACCAGGCCCTCGTCCCCGTCCAGCTCCTGCAGAAGGCCCAGCATCTGCCGGGCGATGAGCTTGGTGCCCGTGCGGGTCTCCTCCGCCATGGTGGACAGCGTCAACTCCTGGTCGAGCTCCCACAGCCGCTCGGCCTGGCCCGCTTCCAGGGCGCGATGGGTCAGCACCACCGCCAGCCCTTCTCCATAGCGGTACTGACTGCCGAAGTAGCGCTCTATCCAGGCATCGAAGTCGGGAGCCTTGCGGATGGTGCCCTCGAACGTGTAGGTCTCCATGCCAAACGAGTGGTTGAAGGTGCCTATGGGAAACGTCGAGTCGCACACCTGGAACGCCTGCAGCAGCACCGCCATGTCGGGGGCGACCACTAGTGCCCTCCGCCCAGGTGCGCGTAGTGCATCGGGTGGTCCAGCACGCGCTTCTGCAGCTGGAAGGGCACCGACTGCTGCCGCAGCGTCTGCTCCACCACCGGGTCGCGCAGCAGCGTGATGGTGCCGTCCTGCACCTGGATGGGCTTGTGCAGGTTGCCCAGCATGTGGGCAATGACGCCCATCTGGTCGATGTCGGTCGGCATGATGACTATGGTCTCGTCGGGGATAACCGTCAGCACCAGCAGGCGATGGTCCCCCACCACGAAGGCGCTGCCGTTCTCCAGCTGCGCGTCGTCGTCGATGCGGATGCCGTAGTCGCGGTGGTGGTCGCTCGTGACGCGAAGGATCTTCTTTGCCAGGTCATCGCTTTTGACCTGGGCGGTCTCGACGTGGTACTCGTCCAGATCGGCGATGTCGCATACGTTGCATAGGATTTGGGTCAGAACCATGGCTCCCCCTTTGCGTGGGGTGTCGGGCCCACCGGAGTCCCGTCCGCAGGCCCGACACCACCCCGGGCGACGTTGCCGCCCGGGATCGGCAATTCGTTAGAACAGGTAGTAGCGCTGCGCCAGCGGCACCTCGGCAACCGGGTCGCACGTGACGAGCTCGCCGTCGATGGTGACCTCGAACGTGTGCGGGTCAACCTTGATGCTCTTTGGCGCATAGTCGTTCAGCTTCATGTCGCGCTTCGTGAGGTCGCGGGTGTTGTGCACGGGCAGCACGATCTTGTGCAGGCCCAGCTCCTCCTTTATGCCGTGCTCGTACGCGTAGCGAGAGACGAACGTGATGTTGGAGGCACCCACGGCACCGCCCCAGGCGCCGTACAGGTCGCGCATGATGCGCGGCTCGGGCGTGGGCAGGCTGGAGCTGGCGTCGCCCATGACGCCATAGGCGATGACTCCGCATTTGATGACCATCTTTGGCTTCGTGCCGAACTTCGCGGGCTCCCACAGCACCAGGTCGGCGTACTTGCCCGGCTCGATGGAGCCGATGTAATCCGCCACGCCGTTCACGATGGCGGGGTTGATGGTGTACTTTGCGACGTAGCGCTTGATGCGGTTGTTGTCGCTGTACTCGGAGTCGCCGGGCAGGCAGCCACGCTGGTCCTTCATCTTGCTAGCCAGCTGCCAGCAGCGCATGGCCACCTCGCCGATACGGCCCATGGCCATGGCATCGGAGGTCATGACCGAAAGGGCGCCCATGTCGTGCAGCACGTCCTCAGCTGCGATGGTCTGCTTCCTGACGCGCGACTCGGCGAACGCCACGTCCTCGGGCACCTTGGGGTCCAGGTTGTGGCACACCATGGTCATGTCGAACAGCTCGTCGATCTCGTTGTCGGTGTAGGGGTTCGTGGGGTTGGTCGAGGAGGGCAGCACGTTCTCCTGGCCAGCCACGATCATGATGTCGGGTGCGTGGCCACCGCCTGCGCCCTCGGTGTGGAAGGTGTGCACCGTGCGGCCCGCGAACGCGTCCAGCGTGTTCTCGACGAAGCCGCCCTCGTTCAGGGAGTCGGTGTGCACGGCGTACGAGACGTCGTATTCGTCGGCCGCCTTCAGCGAGTTGTCAATGCCCGCAGCGGTGGCGCCCCAGTCCTCATGCGTCTTTATGCCGGCTGCGCCCGCGCGAATCTGCTCGGCGATGGTCTCGGGCGTGGCTCCGGAGCCCTTCGCCAGCACGCCCGCGTTCACCGGCATGGTGTCAAAGGACTGCAGCATGCGATGGATGTTGAACGCACCGGGCGTGCACGTGGCCGAGTTCGTGCCGTCGGCGGGGCCGGTGCCGCCGCCGAACAGCGTGGTGATGCCGTTGTCCAGCGCGGCGTGCGTCAGGCCGGGCGACAGGTAGTGCACGTGCAGGTCGATGCCACCGGCGGTCACGATGAGGCCCTCGCCCGAGATGGCCTCGGTGGAGGCTCCCACCACGAAGTCGACCCCGTCCATGTTGTCGGGGTTTCCGCCCTTGCCAATGGCCAGAATCTTGCCGTCACGGATGCCGATGTCAGCCTTGTAGATGCCCGTGTAGTCGATGATCAGAACGCCCGAGATGATGGTGTCGGCCACCATGGGGTCGCTCTCGCGCGTGGCGGTGGCCGAGACGCCCATGCCATCGCGCAGCACCTTGCCACCGCCGAACTTGCACTCCTGGCCATGCACGGTCAGGTCGCGCTCCACCGCGGCAAAGAGGTTCGTGTCTCCCAGGCGCACGGAGTCGCCCACGGTGGGGCCATACAGCTGCGTGTACTGGGTACGGTCCATGTTGAAGCTCATGAGGTCAGCTCCCCCTTACGAGTTGTGGGTGTCCAGATAGCCGTTCACCTTGTTGTTGAAGCCGAACACGCGACGGCGGCCGCCCATGTCGATCAGGCGCACCGTGCGCTTCTGACCGGGCTCAAAGCGGACGGCCGTGCCGGCGGCGATGTCCAACCGCTTGCCGTACGCCTTCTGGCGGTCAAACACCAGGCCGGCCTCGTTTGCCTCGTAGAAGTGGAACTGCGACCCCACCTGCACCGCTCGGTCGCCCACGTTCTGGACCTCCAGCTCGATGGCCTCGTAGCCCTCGTTGTAGGGAACGGGTCCCTCTGCCAGGTGGTACTCTCCCGGAATCATGCAATCAGCCTCCTTGGGCTCAGACGCTACTTGATGGGGTCGTGGATGGTCACGAGCTTGGTCCCGTCGGGGAACGTGGCCTCCACCTGAATCATGGGAATCATCTCGGGGACGCCCTCCATGACGTCTTCGCGGGTCAGGAGCTGCCCGCCCTCGTCCATGACCTCGGCCACGGTCTTTCCCGCACGGGCACCCTCCAGGATGTAGCTGGAAATGAGTGCCACGCTCTCAGGGTGGTTCAGCTTGATGCCGTTGGCACGCCTCCTCTCGGCAATCATGGCGGCAAGGGAGATCATCATCTTCTCCTGCTCTCGCTCGGTCAGCTGCATTTGCCCTCACGCTTCCTTCCTGGTAGCGGACGTGCGGATTCGGGCCGCACGCCCCTGGACTTCAGGTTGCCGGGCCTCGCCGGCGCTCCTTGACCTAGCCCGACATCGTTCCGGGCGGCCGTTCGCTTTCGTCCCTATGCGGGCCACATGCCCACGAGCATCAGGAACCCGGGAATCCACGCGGTCACGATGCCCTCAATCACGCCCAGGTAGCCCACGAACTTGCCCAGCGGCTTGCCCATGTTTATCTCGATGAACGCGGTCAACCACAGGACGCCCCACGCCCACCAGATCAGTCCGTAGATCCAGTTGCCGCCGTAGCCCACAAAGCACAGCGCGCCAGCCGGGATGGTGTTGATGGCCACGAACAGGCTGTAGATGCCATACAGGCGCTTGTCGAAGTCAAAGATAGCGTTCAGCGCCGTGTAGAGGTACGTGAACGCGAACAGCAGTCCCGTCGCGCTGGCGTAGTACCACGAGGCGTCCGCGCCCTGCGCGATGCCAATGCCCACCGACACGATGTTCAGCACCAGGCCCAGTCCGCCGGTAAAGAGGTTCATGACCACCAGCGACTTGTCTTTGATGCCCAGCAGGCTATGGCAGCCGTTGCTTATGAGCACGATGCCCACGTACAGAAGAATCAGACCCAGCATGCGTTCCTCCCTCGGTTCGGCTTGCGGGACAGCCATCGCCGCGCGAGGAGCGTTCGTTCCTGGGACACCCTTTGCACGGGATGAGCTGACGTCCGTTGTTGGGACGGATTCTTACATTCCGATGGGTCCAACTCAATGGCTCATGAGAGCCCGAAACGACGTGTTAATGAATGAACAGGGCTTTTACCAGGCGTTATATGGTTGAAACCTCGGGGGAATACCCCTGTCACAAACGAGCAACGACGCTTTCATGCACGCCGTGCCAGGGTCGGTTACCCTATACATCACACCCAAATCACCCTGAGCAAGAAGGGCGGGCTCGTCGCGGCGCACGCCTTGACGCGATGCTGGGCCAGACCAAGCCAGGACCGAAAGGACCGCGCATGCACATCCCAGAGAACTACCTGAGCCCCTCCACCTGTGGCGTCCTGGGTGCCGCCATGGTGCCGGTGTGGGTGCATGCCGTGCGCACCGTCAGGCAGACCGTGCCGAAGGAGAAGATGCCCCTTCTGGGCGTGGCAGCCGCGTTCTGCTTTCTTGCCATGATGTTCAACGTGCCCGTACCGGGTGGTACCACGGGACACGCCGTGTGCGGCACGCTGGTGGCCATACTGTTTGGCCCTTGGGCGGCAACGCTGTGCATATCGATTGCGCTGGCAATCCAGGCGGTCTTCTTTGGCGACGGAGGCATCCTGGCACTGGGAGCCAACTGCTTCAACATGGCCTTCGTGCTGCCCATGGTGGGCTATGGCGTGTACGCGCTGGTCATGAGAGCGGGCGGCCTGCGCGGTCGGGACTCCTCGCAGGCTGACGGCGGCGTCCTCGATCCCGCAGTCGACACAAAGTCCGCTACCGGCGTCTCCAAGCGCGAGCTCGTTGCCGCGGGCATAGGCTCCTACCTGGGCATCAATGCCGCCGCGCTGTGCGCGGCAATCGAGTTCGGCATCCAGCCGATCTTCTTTTCCAATGCGGCAGGGCAGGCGCTGTACTGCCCCTATCCGCTGTGGGTGTCGGTGCCGGCCATGCTGGCGGCGCACCTGACCGTGTGCGGGGCGGCCGAGGTGGCGTTCACGGTGGGCATCCTGGCCTACGTGCGCGGGGTGGCCCCGGGCTTCTGTCTGGACGTGGTAGCGCGCGACGCGGGACAAGGGCAGGCATTCGGCCATCCCTCCGTCCTGGGCGCCGCATCGGAGCAGGCCACGTCGGAGCAGGCCTCCGGCCAGGGCCGCATTGCCACGCAAACCGATTGTCATGCCCAGGCTCAGGGCCAGGGTCGCGCCGCTGTCGCCGTGCTTCTGGCTGCGCTCATGTCGCTGGTGCCGCTGGGCCTTCTGGCGTCGGGCGACGCCTGGGGCGAGTGGTCGACCGAGGACGTGGCGGTCAGCGTGGGATACACCCCCGCCGGCATGTCCGGCGGCTGGGAGTGGCACTCCATGCTGCCGGACTACTCGCTGGGCGCGCTGCCCGACTGGGCGGGCTACCTGCTGAGCGCCGTGGTGGGCGTGGCGCTGCTGGTCATCGTGTTCAGGCTCATCGCCGCCGGTATGAGGACGAAGGTGGACTTTGGGACGCGCTAGCGCACATAGCGACGTTCGGGAGCAGGTTGCTGCGGCGAAGGTCACGCAAACCAGTACGCGTGCAGCCGCCCGCCAGACTACCTCACAACGAGCCGCAGCTCACCAGTCCAGCGCCGCGGCCCGTCAGACCAGCACCGCGACCCACCAACCCAGCGCCACCCTCCCCGATTGGCTGCTTCAGAGCGAGAAGTACCAGCCCGACTCCGACCGCGACGGCTTCATCCGAAAGAGCATCCTGTCGATGGCAGGCGTCCTCTCCAGCTTTCGCATAGACGGCGGGCAAGAGACGCCCTTCTCGCCCTCCGCTCCGGTGAAGCTGGCCATCGGCTTTGCGGTTATCCTGCTGACGTCGCTCAGCACGAACTTCGCGTTCACCCTGGTCATGCTGGCCGTGGTGCTGGTGCGCATGGCAATGCTGCCCGCCCAGGCGCTGCGGCGCTGCGCGGGCATCTCGTTTGCCGCCGCGGGCATGACCGCGCTGGTCATGCTGCCCGCCGCGCTGCTGGGGCAGAGCCAGTCAGCTGTGCTGGTAGGCACAAAAGTGCTGGTGTCGGTGGGTGTGGCACTGATTGTGGCATTGTCGACCCCGACGCACGAGCTCACGGGAGCGCTGCGCAGCCTGCACGTGCCGGGCGTGGTCATCATGACCGTGGACCTGGCGCTCAAGAGCATCGTCGACCTGGGCCGCGTTGCGCTTGAGGTGCTGCAGGCCCTCCGCATGCGCAGCGTTGGCAAGAATCGTGCCAAGGGTGCATCCATGGGTGGTGTGGGCGGCGTTACCCTGATGAAGGCCACCGAAGCCGCCCGACAAACCAGCGACGCCATGCGCTGCCGCGGCTTCGAGGGCGAGTACCGCCTGGCACGCCGCCAGAGCCTGCGCCCCGCCGACGCTGCGTGGTGCGCGGCGCTCGTCGCCACGGTGGCGCTCTTCGTCTACCTGCAGGGAGTTGCATAGCATGCCGCACACCTCAAAGCACCCCCAGTCGCTGCACCACCCGCGGCACGAGTCGTCGCACCCACTGATGGAGTTTCGCGACTTCTGCTTTGCCTACGAGGACCGGCCCACGCTGTCGCACATCGACCTGACCATCGACGAGGGCGACTCGGTGGTGCTCATGGGCGACAACGGATCGGGCAAGTCGACGCTTCTGAAGGCCATGTGCGGCCTCATCTACCCGCAGCAGGGCAGCTACCTGTTTGACGGGCAGGTGGTCGACCGACGCAGCATGGCCGACCCTGCCTTCTCGAAGCGGCTGCACCAGCGCGTGGGGTTCATCTTTCAGGACTCCGACTCGCAGCTGTTCTGCGCCAGCGTTGAGGAGGAGATTGCGTTCGGCCCGCGGCAGATGCAGCTGGACGAGGCCGAGGTGGCGCGCCGCGTAAGCGACACGTGCCAGCTTCTGGGCATCGACGACCTGCGCGGACGGGCACCGTACAACCTGTCGGGCGGCGAGCAGAAGAAGGTGGCCATCGCCTGCGTGCTGTCCATGAACCCGGATGCCTACTGCTTCGACGAGCCCCTGAACGGCCTGGACCAGCGCACGCGAGAGTGGCTGCTGGGCTTCTTGCACCAGCTGAAGGCCGCGGGCAAGACCCTGGTCGTCGCCACGCACGACCAGTCCCTGGCCGACGAGGTGGCTGACTACTTCGTGTACTTCGGCGACTACCACGGCTACGAGGATCGTCCCCACATCCACCTTAACCGCTAACCGCCAGGGCACCCCGCCAACGCCAAAACGACGTTCCATCACTCCAGGGCGGAGTCTCATCTATCCATGGCGGAGTTCCACCACTCCAGGGCGGGTCCCACCGCTTCATAGCGGCGAATTCCACCGCTTCATAGCGGAGTCCCACCGACTCGGACGCGTCGGAAGGTGCAGACTACCCTGTTTTGGGCGCCCAGATCCGTCAACTCTGTACCGTCCGGTGCACACTCAGCCGGTAGTGGGTACCCAAACCTGGTGACTCTGCACCCGGGAGTGCAGACAGCACGGTTCTGGGTACCCAGACCTAGCGACTCTGCACCGCCCGATTCCCGGCACCCATGACGCCAGGCCTCCTACCTGGGCTTTTGCGAGAGGGGCAATTTCGCTCAGTGCAGACTAACCGGGTCTGGGTACCCGAACCCAGCGACTCTACACCAGCCGGTGCAGACCACCCGGGTCTGGGTACCCGAAGCTGGCGACTCTGCACCAACCGGTGCACACTCGACAGGTATAGGCACCCACGCCTCCCACTTCTGCAGAACTCGCTGCAAAAGGTCGAGGGGTGGGCACCCATCGGTCCGACTTCTGCATTCAGGAATTGGCCGGCTCGATGTGGCAAGCCTCTGACCAGGTCTTTTGCGAGAAGGGCGAACTGGGCCCCTGCAAAAGTGTCAGGCGTGGGCGCTCACAGGTCCGACTTCTGCAGAACTCGCTGCAGAACTGCCAGGTATGAGCGCCCAAAGGTCCGACTTCTGCAGATATGGCTGCAAAAGTGGCAGGTGTGGGTGCCCGGGGCGCCCGAAATCGTACCCACCGCACGCAAAGAGAAACCCGACGCACCGCCACGTAGCCGCAAGCGATGCGCCGGGTAGACAACTCCCCGAGTGAACAGCCATCAGATACGTGGCTGACCTGGCCTTTTCTTGTCTGAGCCTAAACCAGACATGGCAACAACGCCTCAACAGCCTCGGCCAGCTATATCAGCCGTTGGCCCACCCGGCCGCAGCAGCCGCGCGTCAGCCGACCAAGCCAGCTGGCCAAGTCAGCCACGCCTCAACCAGCCGCGCCGCAAATCCCCGCAGCCTACTCATTCTTCAACTGGTCGGCGATGGCCAGGATGAAGTCCTCGGTGTTCAGCTTGACCGGGTTCGGCAGCGTGGTGATGCGCGCCAGGTCGCCCGTCATGCGGCCGCTCTCGATGGTGTGGATGGTCGCCGCCTCCAGCTTGTCGGCAAAGTTGACCAGGTCAGGCAGGTCGTCCAGCTGGCCGCGCTTACGCAGCGCGCCGGTCCAGGCAAAGATCGTGGCCACGGAGTTGGTCGAGGTCTCCTCGCCCTTGAGGTACTTGTAGTAGTGGCGCTGCACGGTGCCGTGCGCGGCCTCGTACTCGTAGTAGCCGTGGGGGCTCACCAGCACGGAGGTCATCATGGCCAGGCTGCCGAACGCGCTGGACAGCATGTCGCTCATCACGTCACCGTCGTAGTTCTTGCACGCCCAGATGAAGCCGCCCTCGCTCTTCATCACGCGCGCCACGGCGTCGTCGATCAGCGTGTAGAAGTACGTGATGCCGGCGGCCTCGAACTTGGCCTTGTACTCGTCCTGGTACATCTGGGCAAAGATGTCCTTGAAGCGATGGTCGTACTTCTTGGAGATGGTGTCCTTCGTGGCGAACCACAGGTCCTGGTGCGTGGCCAGCGCGTACTCGAAGCAGCTGCGCGCAAAGCTGGTGATGGAGCTGTCCAGGTTGTGAATGCCCTGGATGACGCCGGGCCCCTCGAAGCGGTGGATCAGCGCGCGGGTCTCCGAGCCGTCGTCGGCGGTGTAGACCAGCTCGGCGCGACCGGGGCCGGGCACGCGGATCTCGGCGTTCTTGTACACATCACCGTAGGCGTGACGGGCTATGGTGATGGGCTTCTTCCAGTTGCGCACCACGGGCTCGATGCCCTTCACGATGATGGGGGCGCGGAACACGGTGCCGTCCAGCATGGCGCGGATGGTGCCGTTGGGGCTCTTCCACATCTGGCTGAGGTCGTACTCCTTCACGCGCGCAGCGTTCGGGGTGATGGTGGCACACTTCACGGCCACGCCGTACTTCTTCGTCGCCTCAGCGGAGTCCACCGTGACCTGGTCCTGGGTCTTCTCGCGGTTCTTCAGCCCCAGGTCGTAGTACTCGGTCTTCAGGTCGACGAACGGGCAGATGAGGTCGTCCTTGATCATCTGCCACATGATGCGGGTCATCTCGTCGCCGTCCATCTCGACCAGCGGCGTCTTCATCTGGATCTTTGCCATGCGTTCCTCCTCAAACGGGGTCGACTGCAAGGGGCCCACCCGGCTGCGGATGCGTCCCGTCGCAGCTCCATAGCTGCAAGTCCCAAGGCCATGGGTCAAACCTGCTGACCCATAGCAAGGTGCCCCCTGGCAAAACCGCCAGGGGGCACGTTTCGCTGCTTGCAACAGTCTAGCGAACCTGCGTCCGTACGGGCCGCTCCCCCGCGCTTTGGACTCCGAACTGTAAACGACCACGTCGCCTACGCCCGGCTCCGCACGCGGGCAAGAAGTGCACGCCGCTCGCTACGCGAACGCGCGACGCAAGTCCGCGCGGCTCTTCTCGTCTGTGAAGGCCAGCACGTGGTCGCCCTCGCACAGGCCGGTGCCGCCGCGCGGGATGATGATGTCGCCGTCGCGGTCGATGGCGATGAGCACCGTCTGGTCCGGCAGGTTCAGCTGGCCGATGCTCTTGCCGATGGCCTGCGAGTTCGGGCGCACCTCCACCTGCACCAGCGCGTGGTTGTCCTTGCCCAGGCGCATGATGGTGAACACGTCCTCGATGTCCAGGCCCTCCTGCACGGAGCGGGCAATCAGGTCCGCCTGGTTGATGCCCACGTCCACGCCCATGGACTCGTTGAACATCCAGGAGTTGCGCGGGTTGTTCACGCGGGCCACGACGCGCGGCACCTGGTACTCCATCTTTGCCAGGGTGGAGACCACCAGGTTTACCTCGTCGGTTCCGGTGGCGGCTATGACCACGTCGGCCTTCAGCACGCCGGCCTTCTCGAGCACCTTGGGGCTGGTACCGCTGCCCCAGATGACCTCCAGGTCGGGGTTGGCCGCCTGCAGGCGCTGCGCCACGGGCTTCCTGTTTTCGATGACCACGACCGAGGTCTTGCCGTCCTTCAGAAGCGGCACCAGATAGGAGCCGGTCTTGCCGCCTCCCACGATAATGATGTGCATGGTCTCCTCCTACTTGCTCTTGCCGAGCATGTACGCGAACTTCTCCATGGCGCTGGCGGCCACCGCGGCGTACACCACGTCGCCGTGGCCCAGGACGGTGCCCTGCGTCGGGATGAACGTCACGTTGTCGTGCGAGACGGCCACCACGTTGACCTCGCCCAGCGCGGATATCTCGCGCACGGCGTGGCCCTCCAGCATGGGCGGCACGTCGGAGCGCACGATCTGCACCTCGCCGGTGCCCATCTGGTAGACAGAGTCCTGCTGGTTGTACGTCAGAAGCTCGCAGGCGCGGCGCACGCCCCAGTCGGTGGTCGAGATGGTCTGTATGCCCAGCCTGCGGTAGGTCTCGGCCTTCGTGACGTCGTACATGCGGGCGATGACGCGCGGCACGCGGTAGGCGTCGCGGGCGATGCGGGCGATCACGATGTTGGCCTCGTCGGACGTGGTGCACGACACCACGGCCTCCGCGCGGTCGATGCCCGCCTGGGCCAAGACGTCGCGGTCAAAGCCCACACCCACGACCTTGCGGCCGCCAAAGCCCTCGCCAAGGTCGTCGAACTTCTGGGGGTCCTGGTCGATGGCGCACACGTCGTGTCCCCTGCGGTCCAGCTTGCGGGCCAGGCCACAGCCCATGCGCCCCAGTCCCACTACGATCACGTTCATGATGTCCTACCTTTCGCTCGGCGCGTCCGCCTGACGGGCGCCGTTGACGTCTATATGATGCATCCTGCGCACGATGGCCTTGCGGCCCTCCTCCAGGAGCACCACCACGGGCGGCAGAAGGACCAGGAAGAGGTAGTCGGCGGGTCCGAGCGGGCACGTGTGGAACACGGACTGCAGCGGGGGCAGCAGCGTAATCAGCACGATGATGGCCAGCTCGAACAGGATGCCCTTGTTGATGGCGGGGTTCGAGAAGAGCCCCACGCTGAACACCGAGGCGTTCTCGGTCCTGCAGTTCATGACCTCGCCTATCTGCGAGAACACGATGGCAGCCAGCGCCATGGTCGTGGCGCGCACGTACACGGGGTCCAGGTCGGCACCCACGCCGAACATCGTCTGGCCCAGCGTCCAGCCTCCCTGAATCTGGGCAAAGAAGAACGCGCCCAGGGAAGCCAGCGCACCCAGGATGCCGTACCACAGGAACGCCTTGCGCATGACATGGCCGTTCAGCAGCGGCTCGTTCGGGTCGCGCGGGGGCTGGTTCATCACGTTGGCCTCGGGAGGCTCGGTGCCCAGGCCCAGCGCCGGGAACATGTCGGTGCCCAGGTCGATGGTCAGGATCTGCATCGTGGTCAGCGGCAGGGGGATCGCTCCGCCCGAGAAGAGGTACACCGCGGACGGGATGGCCTCGGGGACGTTCGAGTTCAGGATGTACAGCATGAACTTCCTGATGTTGGCGTAGACCGCGCGGCCCTCCTCGATGGCGTGCACGATGGAGGCAAAGTTGTCGTCGGTCAGGATCATGTCCGCGGCCTCCTTGGCCACGTCCGTGCCCGTG
Organism: Atopobiaceae bacterium; assembly: GCA_051878835.1. Taxonomy (GTDB): domain Bacteria; phylum Actinomycetota; class Coriobacteriia; order Coriobacteriales; family Atopobiaceae; genus Olsenella_K. The sequence continues at coordinate 20,353 of JBJEKW010000090.1, read as the reverse complement.
ATGCCCATGGCGACGCCGATGTCGGCCTTCTTCAGGGCCGGCGAGTCGTTCACGCCGTCACCGGTGACGGCCACAATCTCACCCATCTGCTGCAGGTTCTCGACCACGCGCAGCTTCTGCTCGGGTGCCATGCGGGCAAAGACGACCTCGCCCTTCAGGGCGCGCTTCAGCTCCTCGTCAGAGGTCTTCTCCAGCTCGACGCCCGAGAACACCTTCGGGTGGGCGCCCTTCACGATGCCGATCTTTCGCGCGATGGACACGGCGGTCAGGCCGTAGTCGCCGGTGATCATGATGACGCGGATGCCGGCGCGACGGCACTCGGCCACGGCCGCTGCAACCTCGGGACGAGGGGGATCCTGCATGACCTCCAGGCCCACGAACGTCAGGTCGTGCTCGATGTTGTCGGGCGTGTAGTCGCTCATGGACGTGGGCAGGCTGTCGTCGTCGCGGCGCAGCGGGCGGTAGGCCACCGCCAGCACGCGCAGGCCGTCCTCGGCGTACTTGTCGTTCGCGTTCATGATCTGGCTGCGAAGCGAGTCGCTCATGGGCACGACCTCGCCGTTCACGCGGGCGTTCGTGCTCAGGCGCACGACCTCGTTCGGGGCGCCCTTGCACACGGCAACCCTCGTGGCGCCGTCCAGGGGATGCTCCAGCTGATGGATGGTCGACATGCGCTTGCGGCGGCTCTCGAAGGGCAGCTCGCGCACGCGCGGCGCGTGGCGCTCGACGTCCTTCAGGTCAAGGCCGGCCTTCTGCGCAGACACCAGCAGGCATGCCTCGGTGGGGTCTCCCAGCACGGTGTAGCGACCACCCTCCTTTTCGGGCGCCAACAGGCGCGCGTTCGAGCACAGGGCGCCGCCTGCCACCAGCAGGTTCAGGTCCTCGTCGTCCGCCGCCTCGTACGTGCGGCCGTCGGACTGGATCTTTCCTTTGGGGGCGTACCCCACGCCCGTGACCTCGTACTCGCGGGCCAGGGTCCACAGGTGGTTCACCGTCATCTCGTTCTGCGTCAGGGTACCGGTCTTGTCGGTGCAGATGACGCTGGTGGAGCCCAGGGCCTCAACCGAAGAGAGCTTCTTTACCAGGGCGTTCCTCTTGCTCATGCGCTGCACGGCCATGGCCAAAGACAGCGTGACCGTGGGCAGCAGGCCCTCGGGAATGAAAGCCACGACCATGCCCAGGGCAAAGATGAACGACTCCGCCAGGCGGTTGTGCACGAAGAACACGTCCAAGATGAAGAAGATCACGCCCATCATCAGGGCAAAGAGGGTGACCTGCTTCGTCAGGTGGTCCAGCTGCTTCTGCAGCGGGCTCTCCTGCTCGCCCATGTTCTGGGTCAGGCTGGCGATCTTTCCGAACTCGGTCGACATGCCGATGTTCGTCACGACCACGCGGCCGTTGCCCTCCGAGACGGACGTGCCGGCAAACACCAGGTTGGGCGTCTCGGCCTGCGTGAGGCCGTCCTCCAGCACGGCGTCGGCGGTCTTGCGCACGGGGTTGGACTCGCCCGTCAGCGTGGACTGGTCCACCTGCAGGTCGGAGGCGCGCACGACGCGGCCGTCGGCCGAGATCTTGTCGCCCTCCTCCAGAAGCATCACGTCGCCGGGGACCAGGTCCTCGGCCAGGATCTTTGCCTCCGAGCCGTCACGAATGACGTTGACGTAGGCGGGCAGCATCTTCTTCAGGGCCTCGGTGGCCTTGTCCGCCTGGTGCTCCTGCCAGTAGCTGAAGCAGCCGTTGATCACGTTGACCAGCCACACGGCCACGCCCAGCTCGGGCATGCCCGCCACGAAGGCAATGGCGCCTGCCACCCACAGCAGGATGGCCATCAGGTGGGTGAAGTTCTCCAGGAACACCAGGACCTGGGACTTCTTCTTTCCCGACTGGATCACGTTCTTTCCGTACTGACCCTGCCGCTGGGAGGCTTGCTCGGTGGTTAGCCCTCCCGGGGCCGAGTCCACCGCACAGAAGACCTTGTCACTGGTGAGCTTCTGTATCCCCTCAATGGTAGAGGAGGTCGTCTGAGTCGATTCCCTCAACGAAGGTCCCCCTTTCCGTGCCGAACTGTTGAAATTTGCGCCTTCGCCGGTCTTGCGATCCGGCGAGGGCCGTTCCAAAGACCAGGGGGAATCCTATCCGGCCGGGGCGCGACACATGCCAAGGTCGCCGCCCGTTCCGGATTCAGCACGTTCCTGGCATAAAGAAGGGATAAAACGCGGATAAAAGCCGCATTAAAACCGCAGGTCACCGCGGGGGTAGCGCATTTATCTGGATTTAGGCGCGGGTGCGGGTGCTCTCTGGTGCGCCGCAGCAGTCTCCAACTGATGCGTGCGCAACGGCCCGAGAGGTCGCCGTCGCCGGGATCACCGTCACGAGGGCTACCTCACGAGGGCCACCGTCGCCGGGACCACGTCACAAGAGCCACCTCACGAGGGGCACCGTCGCCGAATCTGCAGAGTCACCTCGTGAAAAACAACTGAGATGACGAACTGTGGAGGTAGTTTTGAGGCTGCACGAGTAGTCGTGGTGTCTTTCGTAGCTATACGTAATGCCTGTTAATTTCAATCGCAAGCATTTCGATGCCTCTCTACTCAAAGAGTCGCGAAAGAGCCTCCACAGATTGAGATTTCGGTCGTTTTTCACCGAACGACTCTTTTTGTGGACCTCTGCGAACCCGGAATTTGGCTGTGTTTCAGACATCACGCGAACAACGCCTCCGACCGGGAGCTGTTAACCCAGCCCGACATCCACCGGTGCGGTTTTAATTGCCTTGGAGGGACCCCGAGCGACCAAAACCGCACCGCTGGAAGTAAGCATGGGCCAACTGTGGTCACGCACCGAGGCGCTCGGCGGCACAGAAGTCCTAGCCCCTGCCGTCAGAACCCGCCGCGGCGTTCGAGTCCACGCTGATCATGCGATATCCCACGCCCACATGGGTCTGGATGTAGCGCGGGTGGGCCGTGTCCTTCTCGATCTTCTTGCGCAGCATGCCCATGTAGACGCGCAGGCTGGCGAGGTCGCCTTTCGACGCGCCTCCCTCTGGGCCCTGGCCTGAACCGGTGGTACCGGCTTCGCCCCAGATCTGGTCCAGGATGTACTGGTGCGTCAGGACCTTGCCCACGTTTCGCGACAGCAGGCACAGCAGCTTGTACTCGATGGGCGTCAGGTGCAGCTCCTCGCCACCCAGCGTCACCACGCCAGCCGCGTAGTCGATGCGCAGGTCGCCATCGACGAAGACTTGCTGCTGCTCGGGCACGGCGTTCGAGCGCTGGTATCCCAGCCGGCGCAGCGTCGTGCGCACGCGCGCCAGAAGCTCCCCCACAGAGAACGGCTTCGTCAAGTAGTCGTCGGCGCCAGCGTCCAGGGTGCGAATCTTGTCCTGGTCCTCGGCACGCGCGCTGACCACGATGATGGGCATCTGGGACCAGCTGCGGACGGCGCGGACCACCTCGACCCCGTCGATGTCGGGCAGGCCCAGGTCCAGCAGCATGATGTCGGGCGAGTCGGTGGCAGCTGCGGCGATGGCCGCGCGCCCCGTCGTGGCGACGAGCCTGCGATACCCGTTCGCGTCCAGCGTTGCCGTGATGAGGTTCCTGACCTCGGGGTCGTCCTCCACCACCAGTATGGTTGCCTTCTGGGCCACGGGCATGCTACACCCCACCTCCGGGAAGCTTGGCCGCCGGCAGCTTGAACCAGAACACACTGCCGCGCGGTACGTTTGGCGTCATTCCGATGGTACCCCCATGCGCCTCCACGATGGACTTGCACAAGGACAGGCCCAGCCCCACGCTGCGTCGACTGTCGGCCAGCCCCTTGCCCACGGTGTAGAACGTCTCGAATATGCGGTCGCGGTCGGCCTCGGGCACGCCCGGCCCGTCATCCGACACGCTGACCACCACCCACGGGCCCTCCGCATGGGCGCCTATACGGATGTGCGACCCCGCCTGCGTGTGCGAGACGGCGTTGTTCACCAGGTTCACCACCACCTGCACCATCAGACGGGCGTCCACGTTCACCAGCAGCACGTCTGTGGTGGGCTCAACGGTCAGCTGGTGCTGGGACAACTGCGGGCTCACGTGGCGCAGGGCCTCTTCCACGATGTCGTCCACCAGCTCGACGTCCTTGTTCAGCTGGACCGAGCCGTCCGAGATCTTTGTGATGGCCAAAAGGTTCTCGACCATGGACTCCAGCCAGCTGGCGTCCGAGCGGATGCCCGTCAGAAGCTTCTGGCGCTCGCCCGCGTCCATCGTGCTTCCGCAGCTCAGGAGGATGTCGGCATTGCCATATATGGAGGTCAGCGGCGTGCGCAGGTCGTGGCTGATGGAGCGCAGCAGGTTCGCGCGCAGCTGCTCGTCCTTCGCGCGCAGCTCGGCCTGCTCGCGCCGACGCTGGGCCAGGTTTCGCTCCAGAACCAGCGAGCACTCGCCCAGCACGGCGTCGGCCACGTCGCGCTCGCCGGGCGACAGGGCGATGGGCCCCACCAGCACGCCCATGACGCCCTGGACCGAGTCGCCGCAGCGCACGGGCAGGTAGTACCCGCTGGCAGAGCCAAAGTCTGCGGTGCCTGCGCCCGCCGGCCTGCGATTCTCGAACGCCCTCATGGCAACCGCGCGCTCGATGGGCACACCGGCGGCGTCCAGGGAGCTGCGCAGGCTGGCCACGTCGGAGGCCGTGGAAGCGGAGGCTCCTGCAGACCCGGTAGCCCCGGATTCGACAGCTTCAGCGCCAGCCCCGGCGCCCGAGGACGAGAAGTGCGAACCTTGCACGAACATCGCAGCGGGAATCACCACGGGCCCAGCGGCAGCCCCGTCGCCCGGCATCTGCGGCCCCACCGGCACGACGGCGTACCACACGACCGTTCGCGCCAGGTAGCTCGAGAGGTGCGCGCCACAGGTCATCACGATGTCGTGCGGGTCGGTGCATGCCTCCAGGGCATGGTCCGTCTCCAGAAGGTCGCGCGCCAGGCGCGACGCCACCTCTGCCGTGCGCAGGTGCCTGCGCAGCTGCATGGCCAAGACGCTGGACACCAGCGCCACGACGCACATGACCGCAAACGAGCCGGGGTACTGGCTGCCGAATGCGTGCAGCGTATAGCGCGGATATGTAAAGAGGTAGTTGAACAGCACCACCGAAACGCCGGTTGCCAGAACGCAGTACCAGTGCCAGGTGGTGAACAGCGCTATCAGCTGCACCGACAGCACGTACACGATGACCACGGGGACCTCGCCCAGACCCGCCGCGTCAAACGCGAAGCCCACCAGTGTCGCCACCACCAGAGCACCCACGCAAAAGAGCGCCTCCCCCACCTTCCTCGTGGCAGAGGTGTGGTCGGGCCACGCGAACAGCGTCCTGGTTATGGCATCGACGCGCGCCACCAGCCGGGCATACAGATTGGACTCCGCGGCACGGTCCGGGTCCGCGGCGTGAATCTCCGCCTCGGCGGCAGCTGCGGCGCGCGCGTCGACGGCCGTGTCGTCGAGCGCGTCGCTCTTCTTGCTATGGTCCTGGTACTGGAGCATCTGCCGCGCGAACCTCCCGCAACGCCTCGCCCATCAACCGCGTCCGAAAGACCACTATAAGTAAGAAGCACGTCCGAGGCCAAGAAATCGCAGGCTCTCGCGCGATGCCACCACATGGCCTGGCGCCCATGGAGCCGTATGGACCTGCCCACCAGCCGTCGCATGACCCGCCATGTACCCGACCCATGGTCCAGCATCTGAACTACCCCGCGGGTCAGCGTTGGCCTTACCCTAGAACGCGGAAAAGCTACGAAAGACAGTGGGGACGGTCGCCCAGCCCGGCGCTAGCGCCACGTGCGGCCTCGCGCCCCCACCCCGAAGGAGACCCGATGAGCAACTATCGCATGCTGGCCCTGGACATGGACGGAACCCTGCTGGACTCGCACAAGCGCGTGCGGCCGACGACCGCCGAGGCCCTCGAGCAGTTGGCGCAGTCCGGCACGGCGGTGGCCCTCTCGACCGGCCGCGGCCTCAGCGAGCTGGCCGACTACATGCCCGACCTGCCCTTCGTTCGCTATGGGTCCCTGATCAGCGGCAGCCTGACCATGGACTTTGGCCAGCACCAGGCCCTCGTCACGCACCCCATTCCACAGAACGTGGTGCTGGGCCTTTTGGACCTGGCCCGCGAGGCCAATGCCATGGTGCAGATCCTGACCCCCCAGAGCTCCGTCACGCGTCAGGAGGACATCGACCACATGGCCGACGTGCACATGGGCATCTACCAGGACATGTATGAGCGCACGTGCACCCGCACGACGGACTTCTACGACTTCGTGCGCCAGCACCCCAACGACGCACTGAAGGTGAACCTGCACCACCACACGGTCCAGGAGCGCGAGAGGAGCCTGGCGCAGCTGCAGGCCCACCCCATCGACGGCGTCGAGCTGACGCTGGCACGCTCCGAGGTCAGCACGCTTGAGTGCACCCTGGGAGGGGTCAGCAAGGCCAGCGGCCTGCAGGAGATCAGTAACCGCCTGGGCTTTTCCATGGAGCAGGTGGTCTGCGTGGGCGACGCGGCCAACGACGAGGAGGCCCTGCGCGCATCCGGCTGCGCCGTGGCCATGGGCAACGCCACGCCCGAGGTAAAGAAGATCGCCGACCTGGTCGTCAGCGACAATGACCACGACGGCATCGTCGACGCCATTCGGCAGCTGTTCTAGCTGCGGCTGGTTTGCGGCGGCGGGGGCGACGGACGGCGACGCCATCACTGCCGCCGGTCGCTACGAGTTGCCGGCCGCTACGACTTCCTGAAGCACGTGGCCGTCATGCGCGCCACGTGCGTGCCCAGCTCGTCGGTCACGTCCACCGTGTAGAACCCGATGGCCCGCCCCTGTCGGTCGGCACGGGCCTCGGCAATCAGCGTGCGCCCGCGCGCGGGGCTCATGAACTCGATGGTGTTGCTGACCGAGACGCTGGGGTCGATCCCCACGCCAGCCGCGACGCCCATGGCAAAGTCGGCCAGGGTGAAGGTGGCGCCGCCCATGACCAGGCCAATGCCGTTCAGGTGGTCGGGCGTGATGTCAAACGAGCACTTGGCGTAGCCCGGCCCCACGTCCTCGACCCTGCATCCGCACTTCCTGGTCGAGAACCGGTCCAGCAGCGCGTCCGCGCGCGCCTTCTGGCAAGCCGCTGCCAGCTCCTCCTCCGAGAGTTCCATACCGAAATCCCTTCTTGGCCTACGTCCATGCGCCAGGCGCAGCCGTGCGTCCGGCCAAATCGCGCTCGTCCCAGTCTCCGGCCTCTGCCGCCTTCCCTACAGGTCGCGGAAGTCGAACTGACGGCGGCCCTCCGCAAAATCGGCCACCACGTCACCATGCCCCACCAGGCGATACTTGTAGGTCTGTAGGCCATCCAGCCCCACGGGGCCGCGGGCGTGCAGCTTTCCGGTGCTGATGCCCACCTCGGCGCCAAAGCCGTAGCGGTAGCCGTCGGCAAAGCGCGTGGAGCAGTTGCGGTACACGCCGGCGGAGTCCACCATCTGCAAGAAGTACTCTGCGGCCTGGTCGTCCGCCGTCACGATGGCGTCGGTGTGGTGGGAGCCCCAACGGTTGATGTGGTCCACCGCCTGCCGCACGTCGTCCACCAGGGCGCAGCTCATGATGTAGTCGCCATACTCGGTGCCAAACTCGTCGTCGCCCATCTGCTCGACGGCGGGGATGCCCTCCACGTCGCGCAGGATGTCGACCACCTCAGCCGTCCCGCGCAGGCGCGCGCCGTGCTCGGCCAGCCCACGAGCCACCTTGGGCAGGAACTCCTTCGCGATGGAGCGCTGCACCAGCAGGGTCTCGGCGGCATTGCACACGGCCGGGTACTGGGTCTTCGCGTCCACGACAACGCGGACGGCCATGTCCTGGTCGGCTGCCCCGTCCACGTACACGTGGCAGACGCCCGAGGAGTGGCCCATCACGGGGATGTGCGTGTGATCCATGATGTAGCGCACGAACCCGTTGGACCCGCGAGGAATCAGCAGGTCAACGTAGGCGTCGCAACCCAGAAGCTCATCCACCTGAGCATGGGACTCCGCCAGGGCCAGCGCCGCCGGGTCGATGCCCGCCGAGACTGCCGCCTCGTGGACCACCTGGAACAGCACGCGGTTCGTGTGCGCCGCCTCCTTGCCGCCCTTCAGGATGGCGCAGTTGCCGCTCTTTATGCACAGGGAGGCCACCTGCACCAGCGCGTCGGGGCGCGCCTCAAAGATGACACCAATCACGCCGATGGGGCAGCTGACACGGGTCAGCACCAGGCCCTCGTCCAGCTGTCGGTGCAGCGACACCTTGCCGATGGGATCGGGCAGGCCCTGCAGACCGCTCAGCTGGGCCAGGCTCTCGGACATCTTCTTTTGGTCGTAGCGCAGGCGCTTCTGCACCGTCGGGGCGACGCCGTTCTGGCGCGCAGCCTCCAGGTCCCGCTGGTTTGCGGCAAAGATCTCGTCCGCGTGATCCTGCAGCCCCTGGGCGATGGCGGCAAGCGCCGCGTTCCTGGCCTCCAAGCTGGTCACGGCCATGCGCGGGGCCACGAGCTTCATCTGTCGGGCCTGGTCGGTAATGGTAGAGGTAGGCATGTTGGCCTCCTAGGCAATCTTCCAATCCAATGCGCTCGGGTTGTCCCCAAAGGCATCGCCTGCAATCAACGCCGCCAGCAAGCGACATCGTTACAGTGTACCCACCCCAGCCACACGAAGCTGCGCCTCGCGCCAAACGTTACCCGGTCAGCAACAATCGTTACCCGGTCAGCAACAA
>JBJEKW010000090.1:0-11495 GCA_051878835.1 Atopobiaceae bacterium | reverse complement strand
CGCCTCGCGCCAAACGTTACCCGGTCAGCAACAATCGTTACCCGGTCAGCAACAAAAGGCTGCCGGAGGTGCAGGCGATCCCGCGATCAAGCGCTCCCGCAGCCAGGCATGCGCGCCAAAGTCGGCTGCTTCTGAAAGCTGAATGCAAAGGTCCCTGGTGTGGGCGCCCACGACGGCAACTTCTGCAGACTCCCCTGCAAAAGTCGGACCTCCGGGCGCCCACTCCTCGGAGTTCTGCAGTAGCCAGATTTGCCCTTCTTGCAAAAGACCTGGTCAGAGGCCTGCCACATTGAGTCAGCCAATTCCTGAATGCAGAAGTGGGACCTGTGGGCGCCCACCCCTCGGAGTTCTGCAGAAGCTTCTGCAGAAGTCGGACCTGTGAGCGCCCACACCTACCACTTTTGCAGGGGCTCAGTTCGCCCCTCTCGTAAAAGACCTGGTCAGAGGTCTGCCACATCGAGCCGGCCAATTCCTGAATGCAGAAGTTGGACCCGTGGGCGCCCACCCCTGGACCTTTTGCAGCGAGTCCTGCAGAAGTAGGAAGTGTGGGCGCCCACGACGGGGACTGCAGCAGCAGGCCTCATCAACTCCCGCAGAAAGCCCAGCAGAGGGACAGCACGGTGGCCACATCCGCGTGCACAGTGCTTCTTTTCAAGGCTCAAACATCTCTTCTCCCCATTAGCACCAGCAACCTTCGACAAACCGGCTGTTCAGAGTTCCACGTGCGGCAAACTTTCACTGATATCCGCCCGGTGACAGCCCAACCGCCTGAATCGGAATTCGAAAATGCTGCGAGCAATGCCACCAGGAACGCCCGCATTAACCCAATGCGTGCTATACAAGAGGGGCCTACGGTTCGAGAGACTCGATGCGAGATTGCCCGGAGCCCAGGGAATTGGCCCGACACCCAAAGCTCGCCGCCGACGACTCGCGCCCATCTGCGCTCGCTTAGCCGCCAAACCGCACCTGCGAGCCTGTGCTCGCCCGCCCGTGCCCCACGCCGCCACAAGCCCGCGCCCGCGTCGACGCCCGCGTCCGCCGGGCCACGCTCTGAAGTCGCCCGCCGAGCCACCCCACCGCAGGCAGCAGTTCGTCCCAACCTCAGGAGCCATCGCAATGCAGCTGGAAAGAGCAAAGCAGACGTCGGAGTCCATCGAGCTGGCCGTGGTGCTGGCACTGTCGGGCGGACTCATGGACGCCTACTCATACCTGGGGCGCGGCAAGGTCTTCGCGAACGCCCAGACGGGCAACATGCTGCTGTTCGGCGTAGCCCTGGCCGACCAGGACGCCGACCGCGCCCTTCGCTACTTCTTCCCCGTGCTCAGCTTTGCCATCGGCATCGCCATCGCGCACAGCATAAAGATCTTCTCGCACGAGAGGCGCGTGCACTGGCGCCAGGTGGCCCTGGTGATTGAACTCTGCATGCTGATATTGGTGGGCTTCTTTCCCGACAACCTGAACCTGCTGGCAAACTGCCTGACCTCCCTGGCTTGCGGCATCCAGGTGCAGGCGTTCCGAAAGCTGCACGGCCACCCCTTCGCCACCACCATGTGCATCGGAAACCTGCGCAGCGGCACGCAGCACCTGGTCAGCTACTTCCACACAAAGAACCACGACCGTCTGGTGGATGCGCTGCTGTACTACGGCACCATCGTGACCTTCGTTATCGGCGCAGTCATCGGCAGCCGCCTGGTAGGCGCCGTCGGCCTGCACGCCATCTGGCTGAGCCCCATCCTTTTGGCCGTGGGCCTGGCGCTCATGTGCATGGACCGAGAGGGCCGCGACTTCAACATCGCCGAGCGCCGCTACGCCACCCTGCGCCAGCGCCAGAAGCGCGAGCACCTCTCGGACGACGAGTTCCGCGACCAGATCAGGCAGGAGATGCGCCACAACCTGGAGCAGGAAATCGAGGACGACGTGGCCGACGAGCTGCAGGAGCAGTACGCCGACGAGGTCAGCCAGCAGACGATCGAGCACGTCACTCGCGAAATCGACGCCGAGGTCAAGGCCACGGTCGAGAAGGACCTCGAGTCCGTCGCCCCGCAGGACGACGCGCACGCCAACGCGCGCAAGAAGGACGTCTCGCGCAGGTAGAGAGGCACGTACGTGGCTGCGACGTCCCGCACCGCCAACCGCTCCGGACCGCAAGCCCTTCTTGCCCACCAGCGCTTCTTGCCCGTCGGCCCTTCTGGCCCGCCAGCCGCTCCCCAAACCCTTGGTTTTATCGCGACTTCGTGACGCAATTGCGGTGTTTTCGCACATAAAACCGCACATCAACCGCATAGGCGCTCCGAGCGCGTAAGGTGAATTAGTTTGTTGCGTTCGCGAGTGCGAACGATATTCCATCATGAAACGGAGAATCATGGCCGACAGCCATCACAACCATCGCGACGATCGTCGCAATCATCACGCAGGCCGTGGCAGAAGAAAGAACTACGGTAAGAAGAAGGACTTCATCAAGAAGGACCGCGAGAAGGCCCCCAAACTCAAGGAGATCAACCTCACCGACGAAGAGCTGAAGGCCACCCCGTTTGGCATGCTGGGCCTCAGCCCCACGGTCGTAAAGTCGACCATCGACATGGGCTACGCCGACCCCACGCCCGTACAGAAGCAGGCCATTCCCGAGGTGCTGGCCGGCCACGACGTCATGGCCGCCGCACAGACCGGCACCGGCAAGACCGCTGCGTTCCTGCTGCCCGGCCTCGACAACCTGCCCCACACCCAGAAGGGCGAGGGCCCGCTGATGCTGGTCGTCACCCCCACCCGCGAGCTGGCCCAGCAGATCGAGGCCGTGGCCAACTCCGTGTGCGCGCGTACCGGCCACAAGGCGGCCACCGTGGTGGGCGGCGTCAGCTACAACCCGCAGCGTGCCGCCCTTAAGCGCGGCTGCGACCTGCTGGTCGCCACGCCCGGCCGCCTGATCGACCTCATGAACCAGGGCGCCTGCAGCCTGAGCCAGGTGAAGCTGCTGGTCCTGGACGAGGCCGACCGCATGCTGGACATGGGCTTCTTGCCCGACATGCAGCGCATCGTCTCCGAGACCCCCGAGGGCCGTCAGACCCTGCTGTTCTCGGCCACGCTGGACCACAGCGTCTTGGACCACACGCGCGACCTGGTGAACGACCCCGTCAGCATCGAGATCGCTCACAAGGGCACCACCGCCGAGACGGTGGAGCAGTACGTGCTGGGCACCGAGCACCTGGCCAAGGGCGCTCTGCTGGTGCAGCTGCTGCAGCAGGAGGGCTCCAAGCGCGTCATCGTGTTCACGAACAGCAAGCACCGCGCCGACACCATCTGCCGCAAGCTGGAGAAGAGCGACATCAAGTGCGCCCCCATCCACGGCGACCGCTCGCAGGCCCAGCGCATGACCGCGCTGCGCCGCTTCGCGCAGGGCGACGTCGACGTGCTGGTGGCCACCGACGTCCTGGCACGCGGCATCGACGTGCCCGACGTCTCGTACGTCGTGAACTTCGACGTGCCGTTCGACGACCCCGAGGACTACATCCACCGCATCGGCCGCACCGGCCGCGCCGGCGAGGAGGGCTGGGCCGTCACCTTCGTCACGAAGGAGGACTACCTCAACCTGCGCGCCGTCGAGCAGCTGATGGGCCGCGTCATCCCCGACTTCCCGCGCGCCGAGGGCCTGGACCTGGGCGAGGAGCCCTTCCAGCCCGATCCCAACCGCAACCCCGACGACAAGCTCCCCAGCGCGAAGGTCCGCAAGCGCATGGCCAAGCATGCCGGCAAGGGTGGCGGCAAGCGCGGTGGCAAGCGCCGCGACGACAAGCGGCCCAAGGCCAAGCACGAGCGCCACAAGCACGAGGGCGAACAGCGTCGCAACGACGCCGCCGAGTCCACCGAGGCCTCCGAGGCCAAGCCCATGAACCGCAGCGAGCGCCGCGCCGGCATGCAGCGCAACCGCGACCTGTTCACGCAGAGGGCCACGAAGGACAGCAAGCCCGGCAGGGGCTCCAGGGCCAGGGTCCAGGACGGCGAGGCAGTCTCCGACACCTGGAACAAGTTCCAGAAGGGCAGCCGCAAGCGCGCACGCGACATCGACATCGACGGCGGCTTCCTGCGCGACAAGAAGCGCGGCGCCAAGCACCCCGGCCACAAGGACGACGAGCGCGACGGGCGTCGCGATGATCGTCGCGGCGGCAAGGGCGGCTATCGCAGCTCCCGCCGCAGCGACTGGCGCGACGATCGCAACGGCGACCGCCATGGCGACCGCCGCAACGACCGTTACGGCGACTCGCGTGATGAGCGTCGTGGCCGCAGCGGCGACTCTCGCGACCGCTACGGCAAGTCGCGTGACCGCTACAGCGACAACCGCGACGACCGTCGCGGCGGCAAGCACGACGGCGGACGTGGCGCCAACAACGTCAGGGTCGTTCGCCTGAGCGACGCCTACGGCCCCAAGGGCGGCAAGCGCCACTCCAGCCGTCACCCCGGCGACCGCGGCGGCAGGCGCTAGCAGCCCAAATACCGCAGCGTCGACCGACGACTGCAGCGTCACCCCGGCTGTCACCCCGACAGTCGCAGCGGCAGACCCTAGCAGGAGGCGCAGCTCCAGGCAGCACGCCCCCGCTCCGAAGCACCATCATCGTTCGAAATCCAGGCCAGGGACTCAGGTCCCTGGCCTTTGCTTTGTCCGGACCCGGCTTATCCGGACGCGCGAACCCAGGCGCTAGCCATCTGGGCAGAAGCCATCTCGGCACAAGTCATCTGGGCACACACCATCTATGCATATGTCATCTGGGCACAAGTCATCTGGGCACAAACCCATGACGGCATTTAGCGATGTCGAACTTCGACCGGTGCGAATTTACTCGCCATGTCGCCACAAAGCAATCAAAACCGCACCGCTCGAAGTCGCTCTAGGTCGACTCCAACAGGCGGAGAGGCCCACGTCCCCAGATTATGCTACCTTTTCTGTATCATTTTGGCTTCTGACCAACCTGGGCCCAACCAGTTCGAAGAGGCCAATTTTGTCCGGTACTATTCTGGTCGTTCGGGCTTGGGTCTGGCGACCAAAAAGGTACCGTTCGAAGTGGTCGCAGGCTAACTGTGGTGCCAGAAAGCCCCTGTACCTTCAGATTATGCTATCGGTTTGATAGCATTTTTCCTCCGGGCCCCTCCCGCCCCTTCAAGTTCAAGAAGGGCAACTTTGCTCGGTACCTTTTTGGTTGCTCGGGACGAAGTGGTGCAACCAAAACCGCACCTCTCGATGTAAGCCATGGCTAACTGAATGGACGAACGAGGCCTTCAGCGCCTGGATGTGTAGCCGCCATAGCACCTTAGCGCCCGAGCACCGCTCTGGTCGGAATGCACGCACCAAGAATTCGCTGCGTCGGCAGCCGAAAGCATCGGCAACGCAGGCGGCGGCAGCGACCGCGGCTTCTGTCATACCAACCGCCCCCCACCGCTGCCACTTGCTCGTGTATGCTTACCGTTAGCTGACGCCGCCACTCGCTGAGGTATGTCTGCCGTTAGCTGACGCCGCTACTCGCTCAGGTGCACCTGGCGGTAGCTGACGCCGCAGGTGTCAAAGATCCTGCAAGCAATAAGGTTGTCCATGCTGCCCTCGTACTTGTTGTCCAGGTAGACAACCTCGCCGATACCGGCCTGTACCAGCGTCTTCGCGCATTCGTGACACGGGAACAGGGTCACGTACACCGTGGCCTTCTGCATGTCCTTCAGCGAGCCGCGATAGTTCAAGATGGCGTTGGCCTCGGCGTGCACCACGTAGCTGTGCTTGTCGTTCAGGGGGTCGGAGCTGGCGCCCCACGGAAAGTCGTCGTCGTTCAGCGCGGAGGGCGTCCCGTTGTAGCCCACCGAGAGGATGCGGTGGTTCGTGTCGGCGATGCATGCCCCGACCTGCGTGTTTGGATCCTTGCTGCGCTCGGAGGCAGCCAGAGCCACCTTCATGAAGAACTCGTCCCACGAAATGACATTGCGTCGCTTGTCAGGCATGCTCTCCCCCTCCGGAAGCCGCGGGCGCCGAATCAGCAGGCCGAAACGCCAACGGGACAGCAGCCTGCAGTCCCCGTGGTCGCTTCGTCTATACCGCCAGCCACCTGCAACTTCGCAGCCAGCAACCTGCATCTCACCCACAGTCACTAACGTATTGCACAATGGCGCAACCGCACCTGCATTTCAAGCATCCACACGAAATGGCGTCATTTGCAGCACATTAAATCAGGCAAGAAGAACCACCGCGGCAACCAGAAGCGCTGTCTCGAACAACATACAAATTGACCGGCGTACAAATATATGTGCTGTCGCAATTATTGCTGCCGCAAACACCGCCGTAAGCAAGAAGTGCCACCGTCCTCGACGATGGCACTTCTCACATGGTTGTTCATTGGCAGCGAGCTCGGCCTGGCCAGGGCCAGGCTGCCGCGGCTACTTCGCCTTCGTGCTGCCCGTCGAGCCCTTGCGCGAGCTGGAGCGACGCGTCGAAGCCGAACGCGCGGACTTCGCCTTGGACGCAGAGGCCGAACGCGAACCGTTCTTCTTCGCCGCAGAAGAACGGGACCCTGAGCTGGCCTTCTTTGCAGCAGCCGAACACGACGCGGTAGTGCTGCCGGACGCGGTGCGGCCGGACGCGCTAGTTCGAGAGCCCGACTTCTTTGCGGCAGGCTTGGCAGCCTGGGACTTCGTGGGGGCAGCCGGCTCGGGAGCATCGACCTTCGAAGCCTCATCGGCGGGAGCCAAGGCATCGTCGTGTGCCTGAGCAGGCTCCGCCGAGGTCGCTACGGCGAACTCGGCTTTCTTCTCCGCGTCCTCCGACGCAGCAGGTTCGGCTTTCGGCGCTGCCTCGGCCTTCGCCCGCGCATCGGTCGCAGGTTCGGCCTTCGCCTCCTCGGCCGCGGCCTCAGCCTTCTGCTGCGCCTCGCGCTTCTCAGCCTCGAACGTGGCCTTCACGCGCTGGAACATGGCTTTGGCACGGTTGGCGGCCTCCTCGGCAGCCTCCGCCGCAGCCTGGCGCTCCTGCAGCGTGGTGGTAGCTGCCTCGGCGTCGTTCTTTGCCCGTTCGGCATCCGAGCGTGCCTCGCCGGCAATCCACTCTGCCTTCTGCCTGGCCTCCGTTGCCTGGTCGGCGTGAGCCTGCGCGGCCTCGCCGGCCTTCGTGGCCTCGTCCAGCACGCGTGCGGCCTCGTCGCGCTTTGCCCATGCCTGGCGGGCGACCTCGCACAGTTCGTCCTCGCGCTTGGCACAGTCGCTGACCTGCTGAGACTCGCGTTCCAGGCGCTTCTGGGTTTCCTTCTGACGTGCCTTGGCGTCCTCCAGGGTGCGCTGCGCGTGCTCCAGCTGGCGGCTCTGGTCATCCATGATGGCCACGGCGTGGTCCACCTCGGCCTGTGCGGCGGACAGCTGGGCGACTAGCTTGCGCTCCTCGAGACCGTTCGCGCGAATCAGGCACGGCAGCAGCTGGCGGGCCTCCTCATGCCACCAGGCCCAGTCGTGGCTGACGTCGTAGCCCCAGTATTCAAACGTGGCACCCACCTGTAGCTGCGCAAACACGGTGTCCAGCGCGCGCTGCGTGTCGATGCCGTCCTCGCTTTGGTGCTGCCCGCACACGAAGGCCAGCGCCTCGCCGCGCAGCTGTGCCGCCTGCCCCTTCGAGAGCTTCGCCGCCAGATCCACCGGCGAGACCTCGAGCCAGCCCTCGTCCAGGTCACCCTCGACGAAGCGGCGCACGTCGTAGGTGCCCGACAGGGCCAGCAGCCCACCGAACGGCGCCGGGTCCTGCAGCAGCGTGACCACGGCGTTCAGCGCGCCGATGCCCGCACCGGCAAGGATGGGCTTACGCTCGGAAGGCGTGTGGGCGCAGACGAACGGCACGAACTCCTGGTGAACGAACTCGTAGTACGAGCGCACGTTCTCCAGCCGGTACTCCGGCAGGGCGTTCGAGGCGTACCAGCCCTCCTCGTCCATTGAGTCGACGCAGAACAGCTGCACCTTGCCGCCGTTGATCAGGGACGACAGGGCATCGGTCATGCCGTTGTTCTCCCAGCTGGTGCAGGTGGAGTCGCCCTCGGGGAACGCGATGACCGGCCAGCCCGCATCGCCGTATACGGTGACGTCGAAGTCGCGGTCCAGTTCCTCGCTGTGCAAGGTGTAGTCAACTACCTCCATGGGATCCTCCAAATCGCCCCGTGCCCTGGTCCTGCGTCAGCGCCGAAATCGTACTTGACGCATACGCTGAAAGCCCGCGCTTGGCTAGCGCAAGCCGAACCCGCAGGGGCATTCGCGCCCCCGGTCCTGTACAGAGGGGCAGCGTCGCCCCACGTCCCGTACATTCTGGACCCATTCAGGCCAAAGGCGCGGCATAAGTCTTCCAACCTGCACTTTTCTGCCGCTACGCGGTGTGGTTGCCGCCACGCAGCATCCCTGCCACCACATAGCATCCCTGCAGCCGCACGGTATTGCCGTCACCGCACATCAGGGCCAGAAGAACGCGCGGCTCCGCACTCCCCTAGTCCACCTGCGGGAGCTTGCCCTCCCTCTGGGCCTTCCGCACGGCAGCCTCCATGTTTGCCACCACAGGGTCGACGGAGCTTGCCGATGCGCTGGGGGCGTCATCGTTGTTGAACAGCGCGTCAAAGATGGCATCAAGCTGCGGAGCGTACGGATCTTCCGGCGCGGTGTAGCCCGTGCACTCGTAGCCCATGGACTCCAGGGCAGTCGCCACCAGACCCACGTTCACACCCATCTGGTCCAGGACGTCGGTCACGGGAATCGTGCGGTCCACGTCATCCAGACCGAAGTCCTTCAGTGCCTCGTCCAGCTTGGGATGGTCTGCCACCAGCTGGTCGATGCTCTGGCTGAGGTCCAGCATCTCGTTCTGCTCGTCGTTCTGTGCCATGTCTCCTCCAAACGTCGCCCCTCCGGCGGGACGGCGGCCATAAAGGCCATTCGAAATGTGTACCTAGCCACGGTAGCAAAAGCCACGCTCGTTCCGAAGCACAAGAAAAACCCGACCAAAAGAACCGTTCAGCGTGCGCATCCAAGTTCAACCCGTCGGGCGAAACGCCCATGGGTGGCCAAGCCGCAGGTTCCATAATCGCCCCAACCGCAATAAGGCAGTTTGGAGGTTTCCATGGGGATGTTCAGTTCGCACGACGAAAAAGTTCAAAACAAGGCGCAGGAGTATCGCAAGGCGGGGCGCTTTGAATACCGCGATTCCGTAAAACCGAACTTGTCGCCCAAGGACGGCAAGCTGCACGTTCTAATGTTGAACAGCTTCTCGAAGTGGTTGAACCAGAACTTCGAGTGCGAGGCCAAATACACGAACCAAATCGATGCCATACTGACCGCCCTGCAGAACGACGGTTACGAAATCGTGGACATCAAGTTCAATTCCCTCCAGAACCAAGGCATCTCCGGCCAGATGGAAGGCTTCCACACACTGGTGATGTATAGGTAGGCGTTCAGACCAGCAACAGTTTCCGTACGGCCGCATTCATCATGGCCACGTCTCTAAAAGCGTGGCCATTACTCAATTCTTCACATCTAGATTCATTACGAGAACATGGAGATTTGCACAGTCTACTGCCAGTTCACGAAGTCGTACATGATGCGCTCCGAGCTACCTTGAACTTCCTCTATCGCCCGTTCAATCGCGTCGTACAGATTCCGGTCATCGAGTCTGGTCCATCTAATTAAAGAGGTCTTGACCCCACCAATCTCGCCACGTTCCTTGTTCAACTTCGAAAGGATGACGCTGTCGATTGGGCAGTCACAGTCAACGGGGTCCACGCAACGATCAATTTCTCCGTTGAACTGCAGGATGAGCAGATATTTCAATGACATGTTCACGAGCTTCTGGATGCAGCCAAGACTTACACCCTGGTTTCGGAATGTCTCCAAGTGCTGCATTCCGTCGCGCGAGGTCAGCGACTTTCCTTGATCAATCTGCTCCAAGAAATACTCGTAAAGGCTCCTGGCAACTAAATTGACACCGGCTTTTGCTTCGCCGTTGAAGTCTTCCCTCGAGCCCGAGTAATCAGATACGTAGCTGCGACCTGTCAAGACATCACGATGTGCGCGGTAAATAGCATCCCATATCCTCTTATAGCCCTTGACCTTAGGTTCATTGTCCTGTGTGTAAGGCAACTTATCCTTGTCAGTCACCCTTGGAATTGCAGCCCGGACCAGAAACGCATAGGTATCTTCTCTTCTCATAATGGCCGCCTTTCCTACACTACCCGTTGTAGGTTCATTTGAGAGTCCGTACCTATTGCAATCACTTCTTTGAGTTCAATTCCATTTTCATGAGCTGAACCGATGTCGATATGTCTACGAGCGTAAACAATAACCTTCCCGAGTATCAGCAAAGACCATGCCACCTCAGCGGACGCCACAAGCAGACATTGCCTTACACATCAGCAAATACTACAAGCAGGTGTTACCGCTCGCACCAATGGCAACCGCTATGGTATATGCCACGTCTTTAACTGCTCCACCTCAAACGTATAATCAAGTTGACCCTCTTTATGGCCACATTCAGATTTATTGAGGTGAGCCAAGATGCGTCTACGTCAGACTGCGTTCTTCTTTGCCACCTGCGCAGCGCTATCGCTGTGCCTCGGCGCATGCACGACTACGGTCTCAGACCCGCCGGCATCATCCGATCAGACCGCCACGGGCTACGTCAACGGAACCGAGAATCCCACAGCGGTCGCCTGGAACGGGGGCGACATCCCCAAGGCCGTGAAAAAGCAGACCAGCAACATCGATGCGTTCACGTACGCCGACCCTGCCGGTTGGACCAAGGAGACAACGGACAACTACGTCCGCTTCATCAAGTCCGACGCCGAATCGGGCCTTCAGGCAGAAATCTTCATCGGACAGTGCAACGATGACCTGGCATTGAGCTCGGACGATATGACCAGACTGTGCAATGACGCGCGAACCCTCTATTACAACGGATACAACTTTGGCATGAGTTGCGAGGACTCGAACACCAAGCGCTTCACGATTGACGGTTGCCCCGCCATGACCGAGGACGCCACGATCTCGGACAACCCGAACATGGGAGAATGCAAAGGCAGCATGCTGTCGGTCGGAACCGCAGATGCCAAGCTGATTGTCGGCCTCATCTCGACCGACGATGAGTACGACAGCGCGAAGGCGGACTTCGACGCACTGGTCTCGTCAGTCCACGTGAGCGCAGATCAGCTGGCAAAGGTCCAAGCCCTGTCCAGTGGTTCATCGACCCAATCACAGGCGAATTAGCACGACATTTCAACGCTCCTATGTCCGCTAATACATGGGCTCGAGGAAAATGTACCTCCGCCCTCGCATTTCTTTACATGGCCAGAAGGTGACCGAGTTTGCGTTTTCCCGATAAACTCGAATTCCGATCCATCGACGGATCCATTCCCTCAGCAGCAAGCCTTGCCCTCCCAGCCAACGAGAGACGCGGGATTTACCTTTACGAATTCACCGATGGCACCGCTTATGTCGGCCGATCCATTGACATGGCT
>JBJEKW010000089.1:0-6260 GCA_051878835.1 Atopobiaceae bacterium | reverse complement strand
TTGAACATCATGCGCGTGGGCTTCTTTGTGGAGCGGTCGGGGTTGGGCACGATGCGGGTGCTGTCATAGTCGAAGCCGTCGAGGTCCCACACGGGAATCAGCTTGTGCGTGAAGTACTCGATCTCGCGCAGGGGGCTAATCTCGTCGGGCGCCACGAAGGTGAAGGCCAGGCCCGTGTGGCCGGCCCTGCCCGTGCGGCCGATGCGGTGCACGTAGTCCTCGGGGTCCATGGGGACGTCGAAGTTCACGACCGCGTCGATGCCGCTGACGTCGATGCCGCGGGACATGACGTCGGTGGCCACCAGAATCTGGCACTTTCCTGCACGGAACTTTGCCAGGGCACGCTCGCGCTCCTTCTGGGTACGGTCGGCATGCATCACGTCCACGTTCATGCCGGCAGAGCGCAGATATTTGCTGACGTCGTCCACGCGATGCTTCGTGCGGCAGAACACCAGCACGCGCTCGGGGTCGTACTTGCGGACCAGCGCCTCCAGCAGCTCGATCTTTTGTCCCTGGGTCACGGGGCACAGGTGCTCCTCCACCGTGTCGGCAGTCTGGCCGATGCGGGCAATCTCCACCTGGGCAGGATCGTGCAACATCGCGTCGACGGTACCCTTGATCGAGGGCGGAATCGTGGCAGAGAACAGCAGCGTCTGACGGTCCTTGGGCAGCGCCGACACGATGCGGCGGACGCTGGGCCAGAAGCCCATGTCCAGCATGCGGTCGGCCTCGTCCAGCACGAGCACCTTCACCTGCGAGAGGTCCACGTGGTCGTGGTCCATCAGGTCGATGAGGCGACCGGGGGTGGCCACCAGCATGTCGCACCCGCGCTGCAGCTCGCGAATCTGGCGGTCGAACTTGGCGCCACCCATCACGATGACCG
The DNA here is from genome assembly GCA_051878835.1 of Atopobiaceae bacterium. GTDB lineage: Bacteria > Actinomycetota > Coriobacteriia > Coriobacteriales > Atopobiaceae > Olsenella_K. The sequence continues at coordinate 5,377 of JBJEKW010000089.1, read as the reverse complement.
CACGCTGGTCGGTGTGCTCGCATACCGTGGAGACCACGTCGTCTATCTGCTGCGCCAGCTCACGCGTAGGGGTGATTACCAGCGCGAACGGGCCAAACGGATGGGCGTTCGGGTCGACGGCCGAGGCTATCTGCTCGGCGACGCCATCTGCCTGGCGCTTCTTTGCGTGCTTGCGGCGGCGCTTGCGCTTGGGCTTTGCGTCGGACTTGACGTCTGACTTTGCGCCGCCGGAGGCTGACCTCTTCGCGGACTTGGCGTCAGCTTCGTCGTCTGCCTTGCTGGCAGACTTCTTGCCCTTTGCGCGCTTGGACGGCTTTGCGGACTCGTCGGAGTCCTTGACGGGAAGGGCGGTCGCCTTCTTGTGGTGACGGCGGCGAGGCTTCCTTGGAGCATCCTCTGCAGACGCGCCGTTGGAAGCGCTGACGGAGCTATCTGCAGCAGGAGCAACGGCAGGAGCATCGGCGGGGGCAGCAACATCGCCCGCGTCCATGGGAACGCTGATGTGTGGGTCCTCGGGCGCCATGTCGGCAAGAACCTGGCCAGCATTTGCATTGCCATTTGAATCGCCGTTATACGAGTCGGCATTCGGCTGGTCGGCGGTCGGCGTTTCTTCCGTCGTCTGGCCGTCGACGCCCGCGGCGTCGGGCTTGGGCTCGTCGTGATTGGGCGACTCGTTCGAATTGGCCTCGCTAGCAGGGGTATCTTGCGCGGCCTGCTCTCGCGCCGCCCTGGAGTACGGCTGAATCACCTGCAGCACCGGCAGCGCGAACGCCGCGGTCTTACCCGTGCCCGTCTGCGCGGAGGCAACGACGTCTTTGCCTGCCAGCACCAACGGGATGGCCTGGGCCTGCACGGGAGTCGGATCGGTGAAGCCAAGGGCCTCGACCCCGGCCAGTATTTGCTCGTTTAGCCCGAGCTCGGCAAATTTTGAAGTATCCATACGTCCTAGTATTGCGCATTGGGGCCCTGACCTGCTTGGCAACGTTAGAAAACCTGCAAACGCCAGCGGGTAGGAATGCTGCGCTATCAAGGATCCTGCTGATGCGCGCCCTTTGACGCGTGTCGCTCTTCGTATTCCGCCCGACGTGGTACATAGGCACATAGCCTTTAATGAATATCATTGCCATGGCACAAGCCATTCCAACGCGTTTCGTCACCGGAATATGTCGTCGCAAATCGTCAGCTCGTGAAAAACGACTGAGATGCGCACTTGTGGAGGCGTTTTTCCGAGCTGATAAGTATTAATCGCTCAAGTTATATCCATTCGTAAGTCATTTCAATTTCGTTCGTCAGATTTTTCACTCCGAATACTCGTCGAGTCAGAAAAACGCCTCCACAGAACGCGCTCTCTGTCGAATTTCACAGAGCGACTATTGGAAGAACCGTCTGTGGTCGGTTGGTACGCGGCCAAAGTGCCTCGAGCCATAGGGCGCAGCCATACAAACGGATTTGCCATAGTCGTACCCAATGGCCAAGCCCGTTGTTTCGCTCCGCGCTGCCCGATTATCAGAACCACCTCTCTGCAAACCTCCCCTCGATCAAAAACGGGAGGAGAGTTCCAAGAAAGTCCTAAGCGTAGATAACAAAAAGGAGGGGTCGCGCGGATGCGCGACCCCTCCTTTGTTTGAAGCGTTTTGCTACTGCAGCTTACGCCTGGGTAGCGGGCTCGCTCGTAGCCTTGCCAGCCTTGGCGGCAGCCTCGGCCTCAGCAACATGCTTGCGGCCAAGCTCGGACCACTCGGGCTCCTCGTCGGGGATGGAGCCAGCCTTCTTGGTGAAGAACTCCTTCAGGCAGTTGTAGGCAACGATGACGCCCAGGACCACCAGCAGCACGGCGAACACCAGCTGCAGGCCAGAGGTCAGAAGCACGGAAGCTCCCTTCGCGGTGGTGCCCAGCAGGCCATACGTGGCGATGGCGGTGACGCAGCCCATGATGGACTGAACCAGCGAGGTGAAGGTGCAGCAAAGCAGGAACACGACGGGCGCATACAGCATCCAGCCCTTGCGGCCGGTGACCTTGCAGAACACGGCGATGGTGATCATGGTCATGCCGCCCAGCAGCTGGTTGGACGCACCAAACAGCGGCCAGATGTTCAGGTAGCCACCGAAGGTCAGGGACAGGCCGCAGATCAGGGTAACGACGGTAGCGAACCAGGGGTTGCCGACGACCTTCATGACGCCAGTCTTCTCGGTCTCAACGGCCAGAGCGTCGTTGGACTTGGCAAAGAACTCCTGGAAGGACAGACGAGCGATACGAGCCACAGCGTCCAGCGAGGTCAGAGCCAGCGCGCTGACGCACATGGTCATGAACACGGTCGAGACGGTCTTGTCCATGCCAAACATGGTCATGCCCTTGGCGATGCCGCCGGCGAAGATCTGGAACGGGGTCGAGACGACGCCGTTGACACCCACGGTGTTCATGTCCTTGTACATGATGGCGGCGACGACGATGGCGATCATGCCAACGAAGGACTCGAGGACCATGGCGCCGTAGCCAACGGGCAGAGCATCGGTCTCGTTGGAGATCTGCTTGGAAGAGGTGCCGGTGGACACCAGGCTGTGGAAGCCGGACAGAGCACCACAGGCAACGGACACGAACAGCACGGGGAACAGGAACTGGCCGCTGGCGTTGGTGAAGCCGACGAACGCGGGGGCGGACATATCGGCCTGGCCGTTGGCGCCCATGACAAAGATGCCGAGCACTGCAGCGACGATCATGACGACCATCATGATGGTGGTCAGGTAGTCACGAGGCTGCTTCAGGGTCTGGATGGGCATGGCAGCGGCGAACACCAGGTAAGCCATGGTGACGGCGATCCAGCCATTCTCGTCCAGGTACAGGGGGAACTGCATGCCGACCGCGAACATGGCGAACATCAGAACAACGGCGCAGACAAACTGCTTCCAGCCCTTCAGGTCGAACTTGCGGCAAGCCCAGCCAAACAGGATGGCGACAAAGGTGAACAGCAGCGAAATGGTGCCAGCAGCGCCACCGAAGTAGGACTTGGTGAAGTCAACGGCGCCACCGTCGCCGACGGTCATCTTGAAGGTGCCGGCCACCATGGAGGTGAAGGCAGCGATGACGATCAGGCAGAACAGCCAGCTGAACAGCAGGAACAGACGACGACCGGTCTTGCCGATGTACTTCTCGATCAGCTGGGCAAGGGACTTGCCGTTGTTCTTCATCGAGGCGTACAGGGCGCCGAAGTCGTGAACAGCACCAAAGAAGATGCCACCCACGAGGACCCACAGCATAACCGGCACCCAGCCGAATGCCATGGCGACGATGGTGCCCGTCACAGGGCCAGCGCCGCAGATGGAGGAGAACTGATGCGCAAACACGGTAAAGCGAGATGCAGGCGAGAAGTTCTTGCCGTCTTCCATGCGAACGGCAGGAGTCAGGGCCTTGGGGTCAACGCCCCAGGACTTCGCCAGCCAGCGCCCATATGCGACGTATCCAATAACCAGGACCACCGCAGCTAAAAGGATGACAGTTACTCCGTTCATAGATCCAATACCCTCCTTTACAAATGAGCACTGACGAGCGTTTCCCGTCACGTGTGGAAAGTGGCACGAATGGTAGAACCGTTCACCCGGCTATATTCAGCGTTCTGCCGATTCGAAACATTCGATTAACGCGACTGGTCAGTTTAGGAAACAAACAGTCTTCGGTGCTTTATTTGTTCCGGTAATTTTTCGATTGTTGTGCCTATGCATAGCGTGCTACTGGGTGTTTCTTCGCTGGGCAAGGAGCGTTTGCGCAAAATGTGCCTTGAGCGGATTCCTTTATATGCGCCCTGCCGTGCCGGACATTTCATTGCGTGCACAGATGGGCTACCAAAGCTCTGCTACTCAGTACCGAACGCGCTTCTTGCCATTGGCGCTCTTCGCAATCGGGCAAGTTACTTACAGCTACGGTGCGCCGTCCAGCCTGGTGAGTCGTTGGTTCTGGTGGGCTGTTTTTCTGAGTTGGCGGGCAGACAGACGCTCAGGCAACCAGCTACGTGTCACACTGGGGATGTTTCACACAGATAGGAGAATCCATGTCCATGCACCAAGCTCGCCCCTACCCCAGCGTCATTGTCACAAAGAAGGCGGCCCACCTCGCAAAGTCGGGCCACCCCTGGGTGTTCGAGGGAGAGGTCCTGGACGTGCAGCCCGGGCCCGACGGCAATCCCGTGCAGAACGGCGACGTCGTCGACGTGGTCGAGCAGAACGGCACGTACCTGGGTACCGGCCTCATCAGCCAGCAGAGCAAGATTCGTGTGCGGCTGGTGACGCGCAACGCGAACGACCGCTTTGACCAGAGCTTCTGGCGTCGCAAGGTCCAGTGGGGCTGGGAGTATCGAAAGACCTGCATGGGCAGCCGCGCGCTGCCCGGCTGCGAGCCCGACACCAACTGCTGCCGCGTCATCTTCTCGGAGGCGGACGGCTTTCCCGGCCTGACCGTAGACCGCTACGAGGACGTGCTGGTGGCGCAGGTGAACACCGTGGGCATGGACCGGCTGCGCCCCGTGATATTCCCCCTGCTGCTGGAGGTCCTGCGCGACGACGACCAGGACATTCGCGGCATCTACCAGCGCAATGACGCTCCGTCTCGCCTGAAGGAGGGTCTGCCCCAGTACAAGGGCTGGTGGCAGGCCGACGGCAGCGCGGTGGACGAAGCGATAGCTCTCTCGGACGACGCTCAGCCCGACTTGGACCAGCTCTCCACCCGCGTGATGGTGCGCGAAAACGGCATCGCCTTCGACCTGGACCTGGAGAACTCGCAGAAGACCGGGTTCTTCCTGGACCAGAAGTACAACCGCCGAGCCGTGCGCGAGCTGTCGCGCGGCAGGCGCGTGCTGGACTGCTTTAGCCACGTGGGACCCTTTGGCCTGAACGCCGCCGCGGGCGGTGCCGAGTTCGTGCGCTGCGTCGACGTCAGCCAGTCTGCCGTGGATCTGGCACGCGAGAACGCCCGCCTGAACGGCCTGGACCAAAACATGGGCTTTACCTGCGCAAACGTGCTGGAGTACCTGCCTCAGCTGCGCCAGGACCGCGCCTTTGCCAAGGCCGAGGGCGGCCCCTTCGACCTCATCGTGCTGGACCCGCCCGCCTTCACAAAGAGCCGCTCCACGGTGGCCCACGCGCTGAAGGGCTATCGCGAGATAAACCAGGCCGCCCTGCAGCTGCTACCGCGCGGCGGCTACCTGGCCACGTGCAGCTGCAGCCACTTCATGACCACCGAGCTTCTGCAGAAGGCCATCGCCGAGGCCGCGCACAACGCAAACGTGCAGCTAAAGCAGATAGAGCAGCGCCAGCAGGCCCCCGACCATCCCGTGCTGTGGGGCGTGCCGCAGACCCACTACCTGGACTTCTTTACCTTCCAGGTGGT
>JBJEKW010000088.1:0-6464 GCA_051878835.1 Atopobiaceae bacterium | reverse complement strand
TATCGATCAAGCCTGCGCGCTCTTGCGCTTACACCAACATTTCCGACGCGATCGCTACGGATGCGCTCGGCGTCGCAGCCGAGCTCGTCGCCGCGCGCGACGCCGGCGAGTTCGACGGCGAGGACGGCGCGACCGGTCCAGCTGGGCCGAAGGGCGACAAGGGCGACGCCGGCCCCGCTGGTGCGGACGGCGCCCCGGGCAAGGATGGCGTGAGCTGCTCGCACAGCTGGGACGGCACCGTGCTCACCGTGACCTCGGCATCCGGCACCTCCTCCGCCGACCTCGTCGGGCCGCAAGGCCTCAAGGGCGAGCGGGGTGAGACGGGGCCTGCCGGTCCCCAGGGCGAGACGGGCGCGGCCGGGCCGCAGGGGCCGAAGGGCGAAACCGGGCCGGCCGGGCCACAGGGGGAAACGGGAGCCACTGGCGCGCAGGGACCCCAGGGCGAGAGGGGCGAGACGGGCGCCACCGGTCCCGCCGGCGCGAGCGCCACGATCTCCTCCGCAACCGCGACCGTCGACTCTACGACCGGCACGCCATCGGTGACCGTCACGCTCGGGGGCACCACCACGGCGCGGACCTTCGCCTTCGCCTTCTCGGGGCTCAAGGGCGAGACGGGAGCCACCGGGGCGACCGGTGCCACGGGCGCGAAGGGCGAGGACGGCACGACGCCCGACCTCTCCGCCTACGCCACCAAGGCGTGGGTCACCGAGCAGTTCCCCGATCTCTCGGAGGTGAGCTACTGATGGGCATGGGCATCATCGTCGAGTCCGTCCTGGGCGACATCGCCAACGCGATCCGCGAGCAGAACGGCGGCAGCGCGACCTACAAGCCGGCTGACATGGCAGCGGCAGTCACGGCGCTCGACGGGACGAAGTCGGGCGATGCCGCCACGCTAACCCTGAAGAACGGCTCGGGCGTCGTCTCCGACTCCGTCTTCTCGGACATCGCCGCGGCGATACGCGGTCAGAACGGTCTCTCCACGAAGTACAAGCCCGGAGAGATGGCTCAGGCGATACGCGACCTCACCTGGGACGTAGGCCTCAAGCCGCGAGCCATCCTCTACAACCGCGGCAGGAACATCGAGCTCAACTACCTTGACGGGCCGCAGCTCTCCTCTGGCGAGGGGGAAATCCTGGCCTCCTGGGAGGTCTCGACCGACGGCTATGCCAGCGACTCCGACCTGCCCTGGCACGACGTCCGCGAGCAGATCACCTTCGTCAGCGTCGACTCCTCCTTCAGCGAGGTCACCTTCACGGACATCTCTCACTGGTTCCAGGGCATGACCGCGCTCATGAACGTGACCGGCTTCGACAACATCTCCGGCGTGACCAAGGCGAACCAGACCTTCTCCGGTGACTCGGAGCTGAGGTCGATCTGGTGCGACTCCGCATACGCCCCTTCCATCTCGGCAGCGAGCATCCCGTTCTACGGATGCCGCAAGCTCGTCGGCGGGCACCTTACCGTGGCCAAGGACACGATGGGGAAGTCCGCCTTCACGACGGGCACCAATGGCCTTCTGGTCTGCAACACCGATGACCAACGCTCCTGGGCCTTTGCGTACCTGTATTCAGACGGCTCCCTCGTCATCAACCGCTACGGCGTCATCGACGCCAGCCGCACCGTCGCCGCCTCGGGGACCCTTTGCACTAACGCGCGCTACAACGGCCTCGGGTCCATGCCCTGGCACGAGCTACGCGACACCATTACGAGCGTCACCTTCGCCTCCGACATGTCCGGCGTCTCCGGCCTGTCCATGGACTACTGGTTCTACAACACCAAGTCCTCCGCGATAGCCTTCGACGGCTGGTCGAACGTCCACCCCGTGAGCATCGAGTACCTCTTCAACGGCTCGGTCAACCTCCAGACGCTCGACCTGAGAGGACTAGACCCGTCCACGGTCCTGAGGTGGAACTACGCCTTCTCGGGGATGTCCTCGCTCACGACGATACTCGTCACCCCCTCGTGGGCGCTGCCGAGCAACCTCGCGACCAAGTCGAACACGTTCTACGCCGACTCCAAGCTCGTGGGCGGCAACGGCACCGCCTTCTCGTCCTCGAAGACCTCGGCGAACTACGCTGTAATCGACAAGGACGGGCAGGAGGGGTACCTGACGGCGGGCTAGGGTTCCCCTACATCCACACCCACTCGGGGGCGGGCTCGTCGGTGACAGCCAAGACGACATGCCCCTCCTTCTCTGAGTCCTGGCGCTCAATGTACGCCCGGACAATCTTCTTGTCCACGAGTTCCTTGGCCGTTGCATACAGGGCATCTTTAGGCTTGAACGTCGCCTGCTTCTTCAGGCTGACGGTGATGACGATGTTCCTGCCCCTCCTTCCACGGATCTTCTCGTGGGTGATGCGCGCCCTGCCCGGGTCGAGCTCCATGTAGCTCGTCCTGGTCTTGTACTTCGTGCTACTCAGCGGGATTCTCAGCACCCTCGTGCCGGCTTCGATCTCACCCCTGCACCTCTGCTCAAGCTCTTTGAGCCTAGTAATGCGGTCCTTCCTCCCCTCGTCATCGAGGTAGTCGCTCGGCCAGAAGAGCGTCATGTTATCGCCGGCCGTCGGAATCCCCACCCGATTGCAGAGGGCTCTCACCCGCTCTTGGAGCGCTATGACGTTCCCGTTGGTCCATGTTGTGTAAAGGTTGGACTCGTCTGCGATGTCGCCAAGATTTGACCGGATGCTTTCGTCGTCCATCTTGGGCGGGAGGGTGTCCCCGGTTCCACCGAATGGCGACATCGAGGCCTGATACCACCACTTCTCGACGTCGGACATCGGGATTCCCTCGTCATCGGAGAGCTCGATTCTCGTCCCCTCCGGATGCTCCCTCCTCCATGAGACCATCTTCTCGTAGGTCTGCCTCTTCTGCCCTCGCGACGGCACGCTCCCGAACATGACGTCAGGGTCGGCCTTCGGCCATGCCTCCTCGACCTCCGCCATCTTGAGCCACAGCGCCTTCGCACATTCCTGCGAGGTACCTTCGGGATGCGAATGGCGCCACTCCATCACCGCGTGCCGGATGGCGTAGCCCCGCCTTCTCTTATCTGACTTGCGCCTCTGCGGCTTTGCCGTCGTGAAGGTAACCTTCTCCACTACAAACTTCGTGCGCGTGGGATTTTTAGCGCCACCCCGGCCCCAATCGACATGCAGAGCGTAGCAGTCCCTGCCATTGGCCTGATAGTAGAGCTGTTCCACGCACTTCGATAGGTCGTAGCCCTGAACCCCCGTCTTTATCTCCACGACAGCCCTCTCCGACGAGAGGTCGCATAGCGCCAGACAGCCGCCCTCCCTATTAATCACTAACTCCTGCGAAAGAATCTCTGGCCCGAGCAGGTTCTTGAGGAAGTCCGCGAGCGGTCCCAGCTCTGGTTTGATCGCCCGGTTCGCGCGTGCAGCAGCCTCGACAACCTCGCTCTGCCAGAGAATCCTTGCCAGCCTTGAGCTAAGCCCCGTATGCTCGACGGAGTGCCTAAGCTCCTCGAATTGCTCATTGGCTTCGAGGTTTGCTATCAATTGATCCAGAAGGCTCCCGCCCTTCTTCGCTGATAGATCAAGCACATCCGCAAGCTCACACGGGCCAATGGCGTCCCTCACCGATTGGGCGGCACTTTCGAGTTCTTTGGAGGACAGCGTGATGACGCCTTCGTCCCTCTTCTCCACCAGTATGGGCTCTGCCGTACCGAGAAACGAGCCGACGTACTCCAGCTTGGACTTGTTCTCTAGGATTTCCTTCCGCGAGTCCACTTCCCTCGCATGGACCTCCGCGTCTATCAGGTGCTCGACCGTCATCCCGGAGATGTTATTCGGAAACCTCAGGAACTCCCTCGTAGCATCCTCGGTGAGTTCGAGCCTGAACACCTCCTTCGTATTCACGTATCTCTTGGGTACGCCAGCGTATGCTCGGAGTCCCGTGAACCTGTCGAGATAAGACGCCGGTATCACGTAGTCGTGGTTCAGCTTGAAGACGTTGCCCCCGGTGACAAGCAGATCGCGTCCGTCCATCGCCTCGAACAGTTTCCATTCAAGGATACAGTCGTTCTCCGACGTGTGCGTTTCCGTGACACCCTCGATGCCGAACGCCCTGCACAGATTGTCCTTTGTGACCGGAAAGAACATGTTGCCGCCCGAATGGACCATCCTTTTGAAGTCGAGGAAGGTGAGGCCCTCCATACCACTGAGATGATGGTCGTCGAAATACTGCTGCAGGAATCGCTCGTCAAAGCCGCGCCCCTTCGCACCGCGCGAGCCACCGTACGTGACGATGGTTCTCTCTCGCATCTCGAAATCTTCGAGCAGCGAGTCTACCTCCTCTTGCGTTAGCGGCTTCTTGCCGCGTATGTCGCTGGGCTTGATTCCGTTCACCACCGTAGCTTCGGGGTTGAGTCTTTCCTGCTTCTCCAGAGGAAGGAACCGATTGTACATCCCTCCGTCGTCCGGCTTGTAGATCGAGATTGAAAGGAGATCGTCCCGCGCCGCCTTCAGGCCGTTGGTCTCGACATCCAACACAAGGTAATCATGTGGGTCGACCATACCTCTCGCCTCCAATTTGGGTTGTTGCATCAGCCCTTCCGATTTATTCACGTCTGCCATTGTACCAGCGCGTTTGTGACACGCTGAGACCATGGCGGCATCGGAAAACGGCGTCGTCTGGAGGGCTGCGGTGGAGTCGGTGGTCGTCGCACTCATATCGGGCGGGATGACGCTCGCAGGCGTCCTGGCGAGCAACTCGAGGTCCCGCGCCGTCATGGAGCAGAAGATCGACGAGCTCTCCCGCAGGGTCGACAAGCACAACTGCCTCGTCGAGCGCACCTACGGCCTCGAGAGGGACGTGGCGCTGCTCAGGAACGACGTCGACTCGCTCGAGAGGAAGGCGGACCAGCATGAACGAGTTCCTGACCGGTAACGAGTGGTGGTGGAGGCTTGCGCGCACGGTCGCCCAGGGCGTCCTCGGCGTGGTCGTGGCGAACCTCGACCTCATCGTGGGCACGTTCTCGATCGCCCCCGAGTGGAGGGCGCTCGTCGTCGCCCTCGTTATGGCCGTGCTCTCCCCCGTCATGGCCGAGATCGGCAAGCACGCCGAAGGGGAGGGCGGTGACGCCGAATGAGGGACTGGGAGAAGTGCGTGGCAGACGTCGACCTCCTCATGCGGAAGCACTTCACGAGCGGTCGGTCCGGCCACAAGATTCGCCACGTCGTGATCCACTACAACGCAGCCGACGGCACCGTCGAGGACATCTACAAGTGGTGGCAGACGCGCAAGGCGTCCGCTCACTACCAGGTCGAGAGCTCCGGACGCATCGGCCAGCTGGTATGGGACCGCGACACCGCCTGGCACGCGGGAAACTGGGAGGAGAACTGCCAGTCCATCGGCATCGAGCACGCCAACCACAGGGACGGCACGATCTCCGAGGCATGCCTCGACAACGGCGCGCACCTTACCGCTGCCCTCTGCAGGCTCTACGGGCTGGGACGTCCCCAATGGGACGTCAACGTCTTCCCGCACAAGCACTTCGCGAGCACATCCTGCCCAGGGGAGATCTACGGCTCGCAGAAGGCGGCCTACATCGGACGTGCCCAGTTCTGGTACGACCGTATGGCAAACTTCGATGACGCAAAGTCGACGCCTACCCCCTCCGCGCCCTCCCCTGACATCGACGCCCTCGCCCGTGAGGTGATTGCCGGAAAGTATGGCAACGGTGAAGCCCGTCGAGCGGCCCTGGGCTCGGCTTACGCCGCCGCCCAAGCCAGGGTAAACGAGATCCTTGGCGTCAATGCGACCTCGGGCTCATCTCCCGTAGACGTCGACGCCCTAGCACGTGCCGTCATTCGTGGGGACTACGGCAACGGCGAGGAGCGCAGGCGCCGCCTCGGAGCGAACTACGCCGCCGTTCAGAGGCGCGTGAACGAGCTGCTCTCATGATGCGCGAGGAACTTGATTGGGTGCTGGCGGACTTTGTATTCGTCACCCTCATGGTGCTGGTCGCGCCAGCCGTCCTCGTTCTTCGTCTTGTCCTCGCCGCGCGCGAGCACCTTCCACCCCCCCCCCCCCCGCCTCTGATGCCCCGCCTGGCCATGCGGCGTGCTCTTCGCCGCGTGGACTGGCGGGGCAGAGCAAGGGGGTGAGCGCGCATAGCGCGCGAGGGGGTGCGCGGCACCCCCTGTAGGTTCGTCAAGGCTTCGGCACCTTGTTCACCCTGCGGTGCCATTCAGTTCCATCGCATCAATTATGAAAGCGGCGCGACCTCGTTCGAGGTCAGCGCCGCTCATTTCGTGCGTTCGTATATCGCTCGTACCTTTTCCAGCGTGGTACGAAATCTGGTACGAATCATCCCGTTCCAAGCGTTATGGAGTGTCAGCGAGTGTGATGCCCCATTCTCTTAGATAACCCATTTTACCTGCACAAACGATACTTTTCGATGCGAAGCGTGACAAACCGTAATAGACCGAAAATTACTCCCACTC
>JBJEKW010000087.1:0-6539 GCA_051878835.1 Atopobiaceae bacterium | reverse complement strand
ATTCCCGTCAGTACCTTCTGCAAGGGTTGGAGGTGCGAGTGTGGATGCACTCGCACCTCGGATCCCTGTCAGAAGCCTCTCCGTCAGAAGTCGCCACGGGGGTGGCGGGTTCGGATATCCATACCCTGGTTGTCCGCCAGAATTTCTAAATTTCTCCGATGAGGTTCCTCTGACAAGGGACTGCGGATTTCTCTAACGAGGGCGGTGGGCCCGGGAGCGCCGACGCACGAAAGGTGCCCGGCATTGTTGGAAGCACTTGCCCAGATGGCGGCTGTGGTGGCGGTTGCGACTGAGGCTGTGGCTGAGGCTGCGACTGAGGCTGTGGCCGAGAATGCAGCCGAGGTTGTGACTGAAGATATAGCTGAGACGGCAGTGCTGTCTGCTTGCGTGTGAGCTGGCGGATTGGCGTGCGTAAGGCAAAAGCAAGCCTGTTGAGCAGGTTGAAGCCCACGTCTGTCGACCGAGTAAGATGTCGTTGTGTGGGTGGCTGCCAGCGATTGAGGCGCCCCCAGGCGGAGGCGATGATTGCCGTAGCTTGTCAGTGTTCTTGGTGGGTGTTTGCTGAATGATTCTGGTTCGCGTGCTGGTTCGTGAGGAGCTGCAATGGAGCTGGATTTTGGTTTGAGTAGTGCGCTGAGTTCGAGCGGCATGCTGGATGCGCACAGCGTGCTAGGTTCAAATGGCGTGCTGGGTGTGATTGGTGCGCTGGGGTTTGACGGAGCCGCAGACAAGGCCCCGGAACTAAGTGATGCAGGCACCGGCAAGAGAAGCTCGGCTGTCTTGGGAGCGTTTGCTAGGGCGGCGAATCCGAAAGCGGCGAATGTGAAGTCGAAGTCCATGGGTGTGGTACATGCGGACGAGATGCGTGCGGATGCGGTGTGTTCGGACGTAGATGCGGACGCGGACGCAAGCACCGCCGACCAGAAAGCCGGAGAGCACCCAGTCCCAGCGGCGACTGCGGCATCAGTCGATGTCGCACCGTCGGCCCAGTCCGACATCACATCGTCGGCCCAGCCTGGCACCGAATCGTCGGCCCAGCCCGACGACTCGTCTTCCGATGGGTCGTCGACCTCCGGAGGTCCTTCTCGCCCTGCTCCGTCGCATAGATGCGCGCCGTCGCTGACGTCGCGCATCTTTGCGGCGCTCCTGGTGGTGTCCGTGGTCGCGGTCGTCTTGGCGACGATCGCGGGGGCGTTCGTGTACCAGAACAGCCTGATGAGTGACGCCGAGGGTCAGCTGGCACGTGAGACCTCGGTGCTGAGCCAGGCCATAGAGCAGGCCGCCGACAACCACACCGAGCAGTCGGTGCTCGAAAACATACAGCTGGGCGACCTGCGCGCCACCCTCATAGACACCGACGGCACGGTACTGTATGACTCGCAGAGCGACGCGGCAACCATGCCCAACCACCTGGATCGCCCCGAGGTGGCCGAAGCGCTGAACACGGGCAGGGGCTCCACCGTTCGCTCCAGCTCGACCATGGGAAACATCAGCATCTACCAGGCCGTCTTGTTGGATTCGGACCATGTGCTGCGCCTCTCGGTGGACCGGGCGGGCGTGATGGCAATCCTGTACAACGACCTGTGGGCTGTCGTTGGCGTCGTGGTGATTCTAGTGGCGGTGGCGTGGGTCGTTGCCATGTTCCTCTCGCGCAAGCTGGTGCGCCCCATCCTGAACATGTATCCGTCCGAGGCCGCGCTGCAGAAGGCGCAGGAAGCCCGCGAGCGTGGCGAGTCCGCTCGGCCGCTGGACTCTACGAATGCGGTGCGTACCGGCGGCGCGTTTAACCCGTCTTTCGCAGACGAGCTCATGGCGCCGGCAGTCTCGCCCTATCGCGAGCTGGACCCCCTGACCAACCGCATTAACAGCCAGCACGCGCGTCTGGTGCGCCAGATGGACCAGCTGCGCGATGCGGACCTGATGCGCAGCGAGTTCACCGCCAACGTGACGCACGAGCTGAAGACCCCGCTGCAGTCCATACAGGGTGCCTCGGAGCTCATGATGGAGGGGATGGTGCAGCCGGAGGATATCGAAGACTTCTCGCGTCGCATCTACAAGGAGGCGCGCCGCCTGTCGAACCTGGTGAACGACATTCTGATGCTGTCAAAGCTGGACGACACGGAGCGTAGCGGCGTCGATGCCAACCGGGCAAACTGCGAGCCAGTGGACCTGTTCGTGGTGACGCACGATGTGGAGCAGCGACTGGGGCCAAAGGCCGACGACGCCGAGGTCGAGCTGACCCTGGACGGAAATCGCGCGGTTGTCATGGGGCTGCCGCGCCTGGTAGACGAGTTGATCTCGAACCTGATCGACAACGCCATCCGCTACAACCACCCCGGTGGCTACGTGCGCGTGTGGGTGGGCCAGGTGACGGGTCGGCCGACCGTGCGCGTCAGCGACACGGGCATCGGCATAGCCCCCGCCGACCAGCAGAAGATCTTTGAGCGCTTCTATCGCGTCGAGAAGTCCCGCAGCCGCGCTAGCGGCGGTACCGGCTTGGGTCTGGCCATCGTGAAGCATGCCGCCGCCTTCCACCACGCGTCGATTGACCTGCAGAGCCAGCTGGGCCACGGCTCCACGTTCACCGTCACGTTCCCGCCCCTGCCCGCGGACTAGCGCAGGAAGGCAAGAAGGGCTAATAAGGGCTGACGTGCCGCACTGAGCGGTTCGCCAAAGAGGGTCGCCGGTCCGATCGGGCGATCCACGAAGAATAGGCACCGCGCTCTGTGTATCGGCACGAAAGGTTGGCCATACCTATACCAAAGCGGGCCAGGCACTGAAGTGTCTGGCCCGCATGGTTTCCTTGGCTGGGATACTAGGATTCGAACCTAGGTTACAGGCACCAAAAACCCGTGTCCTGACCACTGGACGATATCCCAATGCATCGCTGCGTTGGGCGCAGCCAATGAACCAATTTAGTCTAACAGGAGCTGCGTCGTTTGGCGAGGTCGCCCACGCACTTTTCGCTGAGTGCGATGGCGGCTGAGTGGTGACCGCTCATCCGAATGCAATGAGAGGCACAGTTCGGAACGTTTTCACGAGGAAAAATCGAACCAAACTGTGCCTCTCACCGTAAGGGTCGGGCAAGAAGTGCCGCCGGGCTTACGCGTCGAAGGCCTGGCAGATGGCGTCCAGCAGCATGACCGCAAAGGTCTGGGCGTCGGCGATGGTGAAGGTGCCGTTGTAGTCGTGGCCGCTCAGAGGCAGCTCGATGCGGATGACGGGGACCTTCTCCTTCGAGCTCTCGTAGGCGGTGCGAATGCGCATGGGCAGCGTGTCCACGTCATCCATCAGCACGTTGGGCACCTTGTTGTTGGCGTCCGGAGAGGTGGAGGCCACCACCAGCACCGCCTGGTCGGTGTCCTTGTGGTTCTCGGGGGAGTCCACGATGTCCAGGCCGCTCTTCTCGTTCGTGGCGGAGGCTAGGTTCCACACGCGGCCGGCCACGTTGCGCGAGATGGGGTCCTCGGCGGTAATGCTGAGGTGCACGCTTTCCAGCACGTTGGCTGCGCGCGCAAAGCCCATCTCGCCCTGCGGATGGGGACCCGAGGCAGGCTTGCCGGCCCACACGTGGTGCAGGCGCTCGATGGCGTCGAACGTATCGGGGAACGCCATGCCGTCGGGCAGCGCGCCGATGTTCTCCTGGAACTGCTTCACGGCTGCCTCGGTGTGGACGCCGTAGTAGCCGTCCTCGGCGCCGGCCGAGAAGCCCAGGATATTCAGGCACTTCTGCAGCTGACGCACGTCGGCGCCATGGAAGTTGGGCAGACGCAGGTACAGCGTGCGGTCGCCCATGTGGTAGCCCTCGTCCACCAGCGTGGCCCAGGTGGAGGTGTCGACCTCCTGGCCCAGCGAGAGGTCGTGGTCCAGGCGGAAGCGCGCCACCGCCGTGCCCGTGGACTTGCCGAAGTACTGGCGGGACTTCTCGTCGGCGTCAATGCCGTAGCCCAGGGCCGCCAGCCTGTCCTGTATGTCTTCGACTGCGGCGCCCGAGGCGCCCTCTGAGATTGGATCCATTATGAGTTCCTGCCTTTTCGCTTTGCGGTGCCGCTATGCGCGGCGCTCCACAAAGAAGTCTGCCATCGAAAGGAGCGTGTCGCATGCCTGCGGCTCCAGCTGGACGCCGTCCAGGTGGGACTTTGCGCGCTCCACCAGCTGCTGCGCGTAGGAGCGCGTGTGGTCCAGCGAGCCGGCCGCGTCCATCAGCTGCACGGCACGGTCCAGCTGCTGGGAATCCGTCGTCTTGGACGAGAGGATCTGGACCAGCTCGTCGCGCCGTGCGCCGTCCAGGTGAGCCAGTGCCCACACCACCATGAGCGTGCGCTTGCCCTCGGTGATGTCGCTGCGGTAGTCCTTGCCCTGGGCCTTGGCGTCGCCCGCCAGGTTCAGCAGGTCGTCCTGCAGCTGGAAGGCCAGGCCGGCGTCCATGCCGAACGAGCGCAGTGCCTCCACCTGGTCGGACGAGCCGCCGCCGCAGATGGCGCCGCACGCCAGGGGCACGGCCGCCGAGTAGTACGCGGTCTTGTGACTGGCCATGTACAGGTAGTCGTCCACCGACACGTCCCAGCGCTCGTCGCGGGCCCAGCCCAGGTCCAGCGCCTGGCCCTCCAGCGTGCGCTCCTCCATGGAGGAGATTTCCTCCAGAAGGCGCAGGCGGGTGTCGGCGTCCAGGCGCTGGTCGCGCAGCACGGTCGTGGTGGTGGCCACCAGGGCCAGGTCGCCCACGTTCAGCGCGACGCCCACGCCCTCCGTCACGTGGACGCAGGGCTGGCCGCGGCGCATCTGGCCCTCGTCGGCGATGTCGTCGTGGATGAGGGCCGCGCTCTGGAACAGCTCGACCGCGCTGGCCACGCTGAGGGCGCGCTCCTCGGGCGCCCCGACAGCCGCTGCGCCCAGGAGGCACAGGGCCGGACGGGTGCGCTTGCCGCCCGACGCCACAAAGCGGCGCAGAGGCGCGTACAGGTAGCGGTCTAGGGCGTCGGCGCTGTCCCCCTGCTGGGCAGAGGGTACGCTGGCCATAACGTGCTGGTCTATGACGTGGCGCCGGCTGCTCAGAAAGCCGACGAACGCCTGCGCCGCGTCGGGGGTGGGCTCGCTCATGGGGTTAGCCCTCGTAGCCGTTGGGGTTGTGGCTCTGCCAGTTCCAGCCGTCGCGGCACATGTCGTCGATGTCGTACTTGGCCTCCCAGCCCATCATGCGCTTGGCCTTCGAGCAGTCGGCGTAGTTGGCGTCGACGTCGCCCGGGCGGCGCGGCTCGATTTTGTACGGGAGGTCCTTGCCGCAGGCCTTGCTGAAGGCCTTGATGATCTGCAGCACCGAGGTGCCCTTGCCGGTGCCCAGGTTGAAGATCTCGACGCCGGTGCGGCCGTTCATCCAGTTCAGGGCCGCGACGTGACCGGTGCCCAGGTCGCACACGTGGATGTAGTCGCGCACGCCGGTGCCGTCAGGGGTGTTGTAGTCGTTGCCGTACACGTGCACGTAGTCGCGCTTGCCCACGGCCACCTGCGCCACGTAGGGCAGCAGGTTGTTGGGGATGCCCTTGGGGTCCTCGCCCATGAGTCCCGAGGGGTGGGCGCCGATGGGGTTAAAGTAGCGCAGCAGCACGACGTTCCACTCGGGGTCGGCGGTGTGCAGGTCGGTCAGGATCTGCTCGATCATCCACTTGGTCCAGCCATAGGGGTTCGTGGCGGGCTTCTTGGGGCTCTCCTCGGTCAGGGGCAGCTTGTCGGGGAAGCCGTACACCGTGGCGGAGGAGCTAAAGATGATGTCCTTGCAGCCGTGCTTGCGCATGACGTCCACCAGGGTCAGGGTGTTGCCCAGGTTGTTCGTGTAGTACTCGATGGGCTTGTGCACCGACTCGCCAACGGCCTTGTAGCCGGCGAAGTGGATCACGCGGTCGATGGGGTTGTCGTCGAAGACCTGGCTCAGGGCCTCGCGGTCGTTCACGTCGACCTCGTAGAACTTCAGGTTCTGGGCCAGCTCGTCGCCCACGATGGTCTTGATGCGGTCGACGACCACGGGGCTGGCGTTGTACAAGTTGTCCACGATGATGGCCTTGTATCCGGCCTTCAGCAGCTCGACGACCGTGTGGCTGCCGATGAAGCCGGCGCCGCCGGTGACGAGCACGCAGGTGTCCTGCGGAGCCTTTTGTTGACTCATGGCTTCTCCTTTGGAGTCGCTATCTGATGGTGTCCCGCGCACGGCGCACAACGCCGCCGCAGGGCTTTCTTGGCTAAGCGAATGCAACACAAATTATACGTCGCACCAGGCGGGGCTGCCGCCCGTGCGCGCTTCTTGCACGTGCCTGGCATGCCAGAAGCGCATGCCTGAAGCTGCCGAGCGTCCTACTGGGCGTTCAGGACGGCCGCGGCTTGCGCGCCGGTCATGTCGGGCGTCACGCCCAGCTGCGCTGCCTGAGGGGTCAGGCCGGTGATCTTGTTTGCCAGGACCTCGTCGAAGCTGCCGCCCGCCACGCGGACAGCGGCGTCGCCCAGCTGCTCGGCCTTCTGCAGGCTGAGGTAGCCGCACATCAGGAAGC
>JBJEKW010000086.1:0-34418 GCA_051878835.1 Atopobiaceae bacterium | reverse complement strand
GCGTCGCCCAGCTGCTCGGCCTTCTGCAGGCTGAGGTAGCCGCACATCAGGAAGCCGCGCGCGCAGCAAATCACGATCAGCGAGGCATGGCCGTCTCCGGCCAGCTGGGGCATGATCATGCCCTCGGCCGTCGTGTCGCCAATCGTCAGCAGTTGAGTAGTGACCATCGTGTCTCCAATCGATCGGTTTGCAAGAAGTGCCTACTGCCCGGACACCGTGGTGCTGGAGGTCATCAGCAGGGCCGAGCTGCCGCCGCAGATCTTCCCGTGCGTGGCATTCAGGGCGTCTAGCAGCGGGAATATGACGCTGAAGTCGTCGGGCACGTTCGTCTGGACCACGTACACGTAGTCGCCGCAGTCCGAGAAGACCACGCCGGTGTCGTTCGTCGCCTGGTCGCCCGAGCCATCCGCCGGATACCAGCCGGGCTTGGACCACACCGTGTAGCGCGAGCGCAGAAGCCCGCCCATGGGGGAGTGGTTGGACTGGCTGAGGGCCGCGGTCAGCGTGCTGGCGCCCGCCTCGCCCGACGTGCCGTAGCGGTAGATCTCCTTCCAGATGTTGCTGAAGCCCGTGGAGGTGATCTCGGGGTAGTAGTACAGGTAGGCCTTCGAGGAGGTCTCGGGCGCGTACTTGGCCAGCCAGTTGCCCTCGGACTGCAGCCCGTACTGGTTGATGAGCGAGTGGAACGCGTCGTTCGAGGAGTTCACGATGCAGTCCTCGATCGTCGACGCCACCGAGGACGACACCTGGCCGCCCGTGGTCTCCAGGACCATGGTGCAGTAGGCGGCCTTGATGCTGCTGGCGGGGTACATCATGGCGTCTGCGTTGTATGACACGCCGCGGCCGGTCTTCAGGTCGGTCATCACGAAGGACACCTTGTAGCCCTGGCCGGTTATCTTTGCCAGAGCGCTCTCCAGATTCTGGTAGGTCGTGGTGGTCTCGAAGCCGGCCGGTACGGTCATGCTGATGCCCGAGGCGGTGGTCGTGGTGGTCACCGTAGCATTAGCGCTGGCGTCCAGGGGCGAGGTGTCCTCCACGGGCGTCGGCTCGGCCTGCTGGGCCTCCTGCGCGGATGCATCGGCCTGCTGGTCGGCGTCATCGGAGTCCGTGCCGGGGTCCTGTGCGTCAGCCGACTGGTCGTCCTGCGAGTCGTCCGTCGCCTCGGTCTGGCCGACGTCCGCCGTGGACTCGGACTGGTCCTGCGACTGGGTCTGGGCGGTCTGCCCCTGCACTAGCCGCAGGGCCGCCTCCCTGGCGGAGGGCACAGTGACGCCCACCACTACCAGGGCCGCAATGACCACGACCACAACCAGCGCCACCACGCGTCCCGCGTGCCTGCGCTTCTTTGGCGGTTCCTGAGTCGAGAAGTGCTTTGCTGCCACGATTCCCCCGTTTGGTAGAGGCCGCGGGATGGTCCCGCGGCCGTTGATGTGATGGTGAGCCCGCCGGCTTGGATGGTACCGGCGAGCGGTGGAGTCTGCCCACCGGCCCAAGTGCGTGGCGGGCAAGAAGTTCTTCTTGGCCCTGAACTGGGGCGGATTAGTGCGTCGAGGCGTCCCGGGACGGATCGGACTGGTCCGATGACTTGCCTTGCGACGACGTGTCGTCGCGGTCGACGTCGTGCCCGCCGCCCAGGGTGTACTTGGTGGCGGCGTGCAGCATGTTCACCTCGGCCAGCTCCAGCTTTCCGTCGATGTAGGGCTGGTACATGGCCTGGATGCTGCCGACGCCCATGCTGCACCCGCTGCAGTTCTCGCAGCTGGAGTCGTCGCACCAGCTGAGGCCTTTGTTCACTATCTGCATGCGCTCCTCGCGCGTGGTGTCCTTTATGAGGACGCTCTTCGGCATGGTGACTCCCTTCCTACTTCGTCAGCTTGAACGTGGGCTGGACCTTGTTCACGATGGCGTCGCCCGCGGACTTGCTGCTCGTGGGATAGGTGATCTGCATGTGGCAGGTCTTGCCGGACTGGTAGTAGGTCATGTCGTAGACCACGCCGCCCGACTGCGACTCGTCCGAGTAGACCACCCAGTTCTTGCCATGTGCCACGTATGCCGCGCTGGAGCCGTTCTCCTTTGCGGCGTGGTAGGCGGACTCCACGGTCTGGCCATCCGGGTTGTCGTCGCCCCACAGCGTGATGGTCACGTCGTCGGCGGAGTCGTAGTACGTGGTGGTCGTGCCGTCCGTCTGCGAGCTGGTGAACTGGCTGGGCATGGCCAGCGTGTAGCCGTACGACGTGCTGGACACGGTGCCGTCGCCGTTGGCCACCACGTCTCCGTTCGAGTTCGTGCTGGTAGACGTGGACGTGGTGTTGCCGTTGCTGGTGGTGCTGGACTGGCTTTGCGTGGTGCCGTCCGAGCTGGTGGAGCTGGAGCTCGAGCTCGAGCTGCTGGTGCCGGTGGTGCCGGAGTCGGTGTTGGTCGAGTTCGAATCGGTGTTGTCCGACGTCGAGGAGCTGACCGACCCGGAGTTGCCAGAGGAGCTGCTGGCGGTCGTGGCGGCCTGGCTGGAGTTCTTTGCCAGGTTGGCCAGAGGGCCGTAGCCCGCAGCCGTCGTGGCAAAGAGCGCTACCGCCAGGGCGGCCACGATGACACAGGCCACGAGGGCGGGGGTGCGGCGCGACACCTTTGAGGGGGTGGGCACGTAGGGACTCGCCTCGGGCGACGGCACCGGGGCCTGCGTCATGGGCTCGGCGCTTACGGGGCGGAAGGCCTGCGTGTTGCCGGAGTGCGTGGACTGGTAGGCCTGGTCCGGCTGGGCCGTCTGGTAGGCCTGGTTGGGTTGAACGCCCTGGTACGCCTGGGCGCCCTGCTGCGGCTGCTGCGCTTGCGCGCCTGCGGCGTCTCCGAACGCGGCTGCGCTGGCAGCTGCTGCGGGTGCCTGCCATGCGCTCGGCGTCGGCTCGACGCGCTGCGTGGGAGCCGCGGCCGCCGGCGCAGTCTGCGCCGCGTCGACCCCAGAGGTCGTGGCGGCGCTTGCGCGCACGGTCTGCGCCGCATCCACGCGCGACGTCGCCGCGGCATTCGCACGAACGGTGCGGGCGGCGTCGTCCTGCGACGTCGTGCCCACCGGCTTGCCGGCCGACGTCACGCCGGCGCTCGCGTGGCGACGCGCGCCCCTGCCGCTTCCGGGCACAAAGACGCGCCTTCCGTCCGGCGTGGCTGGCTGCGCCTCGGCGGCAGCCGGGGCCTGGCTCCTCTGGGCCTGGTTCTTCTCGCCTGCGTTTTCTGCGTTCTGGTGGTTGCCTGCGGCCGTCAGCAAGGCGCCGCAAGTGGTGCAATACTTGGCTGAGTCTTCGTTGAAGGCTCCACAATGCGTGCAGTACACGTCAATACCTCTCAATCGGTCCGCGGGCGTCCGATGGACCTTCCAGCGCGCCTGTGAACGTGCTCCCTATGCTACGCGATGTGAGCCCGATTGGCGCATTATTCGCATACCATAAACAGCTGGTCACGCGACGACAACACTCCAGGTACGACGGACTTTTCAGGCAAGAAGGGCATGCTCATGGCAACCGAGTCACAAAGGGATGGCTACGCTTCGACGGAAGGGACTGCTGGCCTGCGGGGCGCAGACACCGCAGGCCCAGGGCGTCTGTCGATGAAGCTGCTGTGTCCGGCGGGCGGACCCGAGCAGCTGGACATGGCCCTGCACTTCGGTGCCGACGAGGTCTACCTGGCCGGTCGCCGGTGGGGCATGCGTGCCAGGAGCAAGAACTTCACGCGAGACCAGCTGGAGCGTGCCGTGCAGAAGGCGCATGCTGCGGGCGTGTCGGTGCACCTGACGCTGAACACGATCATGACCGACGAAGACCTGGACCAGATGCCCGACTACCTGCACTTTATTGACGATATCGGCGTGGACGCGGCCATCGTGGCCGACCTGGGCTGCATGGCGCTGCTGCGCCAACACGCACCGCACGTGCAGCTGCACGTCTCGACGCAGGCGTCGGTCATGAACGCCCGCGCGGCCATGGAGTACGTGCGGCTGGGTGCCACGCGCATCGTGCTGGCGCGCGAGCTGGACCTGCAGCAGATAGCCCAGATTCGCCGGCGCATCCCGCGCGACGTCGAGCTGGAGGTGTTCGCGCACGGCTCCATGTGCATGGCCATCTCGGGCAGATGCCTTCTGTCGAGCGGCCTGGTGGGGCGCGAGCGCGGCGCGAACGCAGGCGCCTGCACGCAGCCCTGCCGCTGGAACTGGACCCTGGTGGAGGAGGAGCGCCCGCAGACGCGGCGTCTGCCCGTGGAGCAGGACGACCGGTTCAGCTACATCCTGTCGAGCAACGACCTCATGATGCTGGACCACCTGGCCGACCTGCAGGAGGCGGGCGTCGATGCCATAAAGCTGGAGGGCCGCGCGAAGGGCGCGTTCTACACGGCCATGATCACGAACGCCTACAGGCACGTGCTGGACGGCGAGCCGGCGTCGGCCTGGCTGGGCGAGCTGGAGACGACCAGCCACCGGCCCTTCTCGACGGGGTTCTTCTATGGGAACCCGACGCAGAATCCCGGCCACGTGGACTACCTGCGCGAGGCGCTCATGGTGGCCACGGTGACGCGCTGTGTGCCGTGCGAGGAGGCCGATGCCGCCACAGGCGCCGCTCCTGGCACCGAGCCGGAGTACCTTGTCGAGGTGCTTTGCCGCAACAAGGCCCAGGAAGGCGACATGGTCCAGGCCGTCTGCGCCGGCAGGCCCGTGCAAGAAGTGCAGCTGCGGGGGCTGAAGCACTGGGACGCGCTCGCCGGGTGGGAGCACGCCGACACGCTGTCGCGCGCGATGGAGCGCTACCGCTTTCGCAGCCCCTTCCCCATGGAGCCGTTGGACATCCTGCGTAAGTGATCTATAGGGCGGACATGGGGTCGCGCACGTGAGTTGCAATTGCGTGCGCAGAAGGCGTTGAAATTCGCACTCGCGTGCGCAGCTGCGCACGCGAGTGGGTTTTTGGAACCGATTTGCGCACGCGATTCTCACTCGTGTGCGCAGGCGCTCGGCTTGTGTGCGTAGGCGATCGGCTAGGAGCTTGAGCCGCAGAGGAGGGCGCCGCTGCAGTTGGGCGCCGCTGCGGCTGCAACGGCGCCCTCCTGGCTACTTCTTCTGGCCCATGCGGTAGCCCGATGGCAGCTCGTGTCCGCCGTCGGCGCCGGGGCCGGGCGCATCCGGCCACGACAGTACGCGGTCCAGCATGCCCTGCACGTCCAGCACGCCATAGGCGAATCCCTTGCGCACCAGCTCCTCGGGCACGAACTCGTCGTACTTGTCGAAGTAGGGCACCTCGGAGGGGTACAGCAGGTCCATCGGGTCCACGCCCTCGGCGGCATGCCGCTTCAGCACCTCGTAGAACTCCCGGCCCGAGGCGCGCATGGTGAACTGCATGAAGTACGGGCGCGAGGAGTCCAGGCCCTTCAGGCCCAGCTCGTCCGCGCACTTCAGCTTTAGGAAGCGCTCCAGCGCCAGGAAGGCATAGCTGCCCAGCCAGGGAAAGAGGCACCACGACGTGCCTCCCAGGCACACCAGGGGCTCGGTGTCCACGTGAGCGTTACGCGCTACGTGCCGCGCCTGCGCCAGCCGTGCACGGGCATTGCGCCGCAGGTAGGGATACATGGTGTCCTCGCGCAGCGCCTGACGCATGCGCTCGAGCACGCGGGTGTTCACGTCTCCGGCCACCATGCCGAAGTAGGCGGGGACCTTGCCCTTCACCTGGGTGCACTCTATGAGGTGGCGCTTGTAGTCGATCTCCTCGATGACCCAGACGGCACCGGCTATGGCTATGCGCTCGCCTACGGGAGGCGGCTGCACGATGGTGCCCAGCTCCTGGGACTCGCTGCGTACCGTGAACTCCTCGTCCTCGGCGAACACGGCGTAGAACTTGAAGTTGTTCGTCACCCGCTCGCCGGCCAGTCCCACGATGAGGCCACCCGACTCCGTGCGCTCGATGTGGTCGATCTGCAGCAGGTGCTGCAACAGCACGCGGAAGTCGTCGGTCGTCACGCGGTGGAACGGAGCCAGCGTCAGCACGCGACGTGCCAGCTCGGCGGGGGTCAGCTCGCCGGTGGAGGCCAGTATGGCCATGGTCTGGTGGTACAGCAGGCTGTAGGGGAGGCCGCCCAGCCGGGGCGGCTCCACCCAGCGCTCCTCCAGGTACAGCTGCACCAGGGCTATGCCCTGCAGCAGCTTCCAGGGAATGGTCTCCGGCATGAGGGCTCGGGCCTCGGGAGGCTCTTCTCGCATGAGGAACCACATCTCGGGAGGCTGCCCGCGTCGGCCCGTGCGTCCCAGGCGCTGCAAAAACGAGCTCACCGTGAAGGGCGCGTCTATCTGGAAGGCGCGCTCCAGCCTACCGATGTCTATGCCCAGCTCCAGCGTGGCCGTGGTCACGGTGGTCAGGTTCAGGTCCTCGTCGCGCATGAGGTCCTCGGCCGACTCGCGCAGGCTGGCCGAGAGGTTTCCGTGGTGTATGAGGAAGCGGTCGGGCTCGCCCGCGGCCTCGCAGTACTGCCGCAGCGTGGTGGTCACCGCCTCGCACTCCTCGCGAGAGTTGGCAAAGACCAGACACTTTCGTCCGCGCGTGTGCTCGAACACGTAGGCCAGGCCAGGGTCGGCAAACACGGGAGCTTGGTCGGAGGGTGCCTCGGGGTCGGGCTGGCGCGGCTCGGCGGGGGCGTCCTCGACGCGGTCCTGCCTTGGCGGCACGGGCTGCGATGTGGCCTTCGTCGGCTCTGGCGTCTCGTACGTGGGCTCGTCTGCCGTCGGCGCGTCGCCGTGGCCCAGCCCATCCTCGCCCCTCTCGGGGGCCTGGGGCCCGTTGATGTAGAAATGCTCCATGCTGAGGTGCCAGTGCTGCTTTGGCGCGTCCAGGCGGGGGATGAGGCAGCGCCTGCCGGTGCCCGCGCTGAGGTATGCACCGGTGGCCTCGGGGTTTCCGATGGTGGCCGAAAGCCCGATGCGTCGCGGGTTCACGTGCGCCAGGCGGCTGAGCCTCTGCAGGCAGCACAGGGTCTGCGCGCCGCGGTCGCCGCGCAGAAGCGAGTGAACCTCGTCGATGACCACGTAGCGCAAATCGCCAAAGATGCGTGGTACCGCGCTGTGCCTGTGCAGCAGCATGGCCTCCAGCGACTCGGGCGTAATCTGCAGGATGCCGGAGGGGTGCTTCAGCATCTTTCGCTTGTGGCTGGCCGAGACGTCGCCGTGCCAGTGCCACACGGGAATGTCCGCCTCGGCGCACAGGTCCTCCAGGCGCATGAACTGGTCGTTGATGAGCGCCTTCAGGGGCCCGATGTAGATGCAGCCCACCGACGCGGGCGGGTCCTCCCACAGCTGGGTCAGTATGGGAAAGAAGGCCGCCTCGGTCTTTCCCGAGGCGGTCGAGGCGGTCAGCAGCACGTTGTCGTCGGTGTTAAAGATGGCGTCGGCGGCTGCCACCTGCACGGCCCTAAGGTCCTGCCAGTTGTGCTCGTATATGTAGTCCTGCACGAACGGCGCGTAGCGGTCAAAGGCGTCCATGGTCGGCCTAGATCTCGAAGTCGGTGAACTCGTCCTCGCGCTCGGCCGAGCCGTCCGCCTGGGCGGCCTGGCTCTGCACCGGCTGCGTGAACGTGCCTTGCGAGAGGAGCTTCGCGGGCGTCAGCTCGGGGTGCTGCGAGAGGATGTCCAGCATCTCGACGAAGTCGCGGATGACCTCGCGCGGCGTCAGGTGTGTGTCGGCCCCCACGCGGCCGTACTCGGCCTGGAGGAACTGCACCAGCTCATCCTCGGTGATGGTGCGCTCGTATCCAAACAGGCCGGCGTGGATGTTTGCCAGCTTCTCGATGAGCACCAGCAGCTCCTCGTGGGTCAGCGGCTGCAGGTGGATGACGGGAGCCAGCATGTCCACAAGGCCGTCCTGTGCAAAGCGGCCCTGCGTCAGGCGGCTGCGCAGCGCCTCGTACGAGTACAGGCCACGCCTGCGGTCCTCGATGGTCTGCGGGGTGCCGCTCATAACGATGCCCAGGTAGTGGGCCTTGCCCTGCAGCGTGTCGTTATACATCGTCAGGATCTTCTCGTAGTTGTACTGGCGGCTGACGGCGTTCGGGATCTTGTACAGGTTCACGAGCTCGTCCACCAGCACGATGAGGCCCTGGTAGCCCGCCCCCTTGAGGAACGTGGCAAACAGCTTCAGGTAGTCGTACCAGTCGTCGTCGGTGATGGCTATGTTCACGCCCAGCTCGCGACGGGCCTCGGTCTTGTTCCGATATTCGCCGCGGAACCACTTGGTCACGTTGGCCTTGGTCTCGTCGTCGCCCTCCAGGTGGGCGTGGTAGTACATGGTCAGCAGCCGGGCAAAGTCGTAGCCGTGCACCAGCTCCTGCAGGTCCTGAATGGTGCCGATGATCTGACGCTCGACCGCCTCGCTGAAGTCTGCGTCGTCTGGGGTCAGGCCAGAGCCCATGGTGACCTGGGACTGTGCGTTCGAGATCCAGCGGTCCAGTATCAGGTTGAGCGCGCCGCCCTCGGGACGGGTCTTCGTGCTGAGGTTTCGAATGAGCTCGCGGTAGGTGGCTAGCCCCTGGCCGTTGCCACCCTGGAACCTGCGCTCGGGCGAAAGGTCGGCGTCGCACACAACGAAACCCTTGCCCATAGCGTGGTTGCGTATGGTCTGGAGCAAGAAGCTCTTTCCGCTGCCGTAGCGGCCCACGATGAAGCGGAAGCTGGCACCGCCGTCCGCCACCAGGGACAGGTCGTGCAGCAGTGCCTGTATCTCGCGCTCGCGACCCACCGTGATGTAGGGGAGTCCCACGCGAGGCACGACGCCGCCCTTGAGCGAGTTTATGATGACTGCCGCTATGCGCTTGGGCACGCGTGGATTCTGCTGCTGAGTCATTGCTCCAGGATTCCTCTCACATCGTCTATGTAGTCCTCGATGGGCGCGGGGCCATCCTCCGAAAACTCGAAGGCTGTGTCGCCCAGCTGGTCGAAGAGCTTCTCGTTTATGGAGTCCACCAGCATCTCCAGCGTGGGCGTACCGGGGCCTCCGAGGTCGTCTGCCCTCCGACCGTCCAGGAGACGGCAGGCCACCTGGTATTCCAGGTCGGTGAGGCCCATCGGGTGTTGATCGGGGTGTGATTGGCCGGCCTGCGTCTCCACGTTGTTGGCGTTCGCCGTCGACGCAGCGGTGGGCTCCTGCGCATCCTTGGATGCTGTAGCCATGCTGGGAGTTGCCCCGTCGGCCTGTGCGGCTGCTAAGACATCGCTCTGTGCCGCCTGTGCGGCGCCTTCCGGCGCGTAGTCCTCGCGCTCCTCGTCCACCAGGAGCGCCTCGCGCGTGGTGGCCGCCGCGGCGCGGATGTGTCCCAGTTTCGAGAAGTCGATGGACAGCTTGCGCTTGCGGGCTTCCTCAGCCTGCTTGGCCTCCTCGGCCTTCCGAGCTGCCTCGGCCTCCTTCTGGAGCACCGCGTCGCATTCCTTCTGAATGTACCTCTGCAGGTATTTGGGCACCTTGCGCGGCTTGAGCTTTCGCGAGTACCCCCATGCCTCTCGCATGAGCCAGTCCAGGGCGCGCAAAAGGTTCCCGATTTCGGTCACCTTGTTGAACCGGTCCAGGGCGATGTGCTTTCTCCATCCGTCCTTGTGCTTCGTGAACCAACAGGCGTCGGTCAGCCGCATGAAGCTGCGCTCGGCGGGCAAGCCCTCCACCCTAGGTACGCCTACGAAAGGTGTGTACGTGATGGCGAACTCGACCCCCAGCAGGTCATCGGTGAAGCTGATCTTTCGGCGTTTCGCACAGTGGATGCACATCTGCCTGAACACACCCGACCAGACGGCAACTGCCTCCTTGTGATGCTCGCGAAAGAAAGGCGAGCGCTTCGGGTCCATGGTCGAGAAGACCTCGGTGGCGTCCCATAGCTCTTCGTCTGTGGGCGGGGGAGGCACGGCATCGGCCGAGACGTGCAGCAGCCCCTCCTTGTATAGGATTGCCTTCTCGGCGTTGCGCAGCACCATGGCCGCGTGGTCGAAGGTGCGCTCTTCCTCGGTTGTGACGAGCTTCGGGTCCAGGCCAAACAGCAGGACGTAGTCCTCCATCCAACGATGAATGTCGCTGGTCGTGGTGCTCCATCCGTACAGCATCTGGCATTCTTGCCCAAGCTTGGACAGCTTCTGCAGCATGTCCGTCTGGTCCTTGCAGCCCACGCCGTTCAGCAGCTCGAACGCGCAGATCTTGGAGAACGCGTCGCATTCGTAGCCTGCCTGTCCGTGGCGCCAACGAGTTCTCCACCCGAAGTAGGCCCTGAGCTCACGATTGTTCAGGGATGTATAGGTGGGCATGAAGCGGACGTTGGGAACTGCGTGTGCCTTGTAGTCGTCCTCGTAGTCTGCCGCCAGCTTGGCTTCCTGCACGAACAGTAGCCCCTGGTCCAGGGGTTTTCCGTTCTCGTCGAGCGTGTTCTCGAGGTTGCGCATCTGCCGTAGGAGGGGCGTCAGCTTTACCTTGGGGTTTGGGTCAAGCCAGTCGTTGATGAACTCGCGAGGATCATCGAGGTCGCGTGGTCGCGGTGCACCATAGGGGTATCCGTAAGCATCTACATAGGGGTCTCCGTAGGCACCCCAGTAGCCATCATCGTTAGCGACTTCGTCCGGCGTCCCGTAATAGTTGTCGCTGGGGCCTACGAGGAAGTCGTTGCTGGAGGATCCGAAGTTACCAGCCTCTCCAAAGCCAGAGCGTTCGTCGTGGCCGTGTCCATACGGCTCCGCGTAATAGCCTCCATAGGGCTCATAGATACCGCTTTGCCCACTATCCTTCGCACTGGCCTTGGGTGAGGCCTCGTGCTCGCGGCGCCAGTCCGAACCCTTCTGCAGGATGTGCTGGTCGTGATAGGTGTTCTGGGAAAACTCGGAATCCTCGTGCGCCATGGGGCTGTTGAGGAACTTTTGCAGCACCTGGTCGATGATGTCGTCCAGATTGGTGAACTCCAGGTCGGACTGGCTGTGCTTGCCGGAGGAACTCCCCTTGGAACCTTTGCGTTGGGCCATCTGGTGACACCTCCCCACTGTGCGACGTTGTCAAACCATACTACACTATCGCCTTCGGAATGAGAACACATGTACGCAAAATCTTCGCGAATTGGTAGTTTGGTGCTAGCCTTGCCAACGGCGCGCCAAGTGACTTGATTCATGACTACATGTGGCTCGAGACGATAAGGCGGAGTTACTGCGGGTTCGCCTGTGGGAATCCCCAGGCTGGGGTGACCTACAACCAGGGCAAACCTCCGGTCGGGGCAGATGACAACCCAGGCAATTGCCAGGTCGGAGCGTCTGGCCTGCGCAAACTCCAGATCGGGGCGCACGGCCCGACACAATCTCCGGGTCGGGGCATTTGGCCAATACAAATTCCAGGTCGGGGCGGATTTTGCACGTTAATATCGCCGGGTCGGGGCGTCCGCCGCCCCGACCTGGCAAAAGGTGCCCCCTGGACGCCCCGACCCGGTGTTACCAGGCGCCTTCCGACAGCCGATCTCCGGTTCGGGGCGCCCCGACCCGGACTTTCCGACGCCCCCGACGGGCTCGCGAAAGGTGCCGGGCCCTCTACCTGCGGCTTTGTGTGGCTGAAAGACATAAAGATTTCAATTGGCCAGATTGGGGCGCCCCGACCCGGAGATGCCGCCCCCCAGCCTCGGCCATCTCCGGGTCGGGGCGTCGGTATCGCCAGGTCGGGGCGTCAAGGGGGTGGCTATCGCCAGGTCGGGGTGACCGGCAACTCTGGCTAACTCCAGGTCGGGGCGCTAGGGGGTGGTTATCGCCAGGTCGGGACGTTCGGCCTGCGAAATCGCCAGGCCGGGGCGACCGGCAACCAGGGCTAACTCCAAGTAGGGGCATTTGGCCTGCGCAATCGCCAGGTCGGGGCGCCACGATCGCGGAGACCTGTGTATATGACGGCTGGAAGTTGAGCCCAGGGCGAGAAGGGCTCTGGATTAGGGAGTCCCTGGATCGAGTAGGGTTTCGGGGCAAGAAGGGCCCCGGGGCAAGAGGGGCCTCGGGCAAGAAGGGTCCCGGCGCGAGGAGGGGCCCCGGAGTGAGAGAGACCTTGCTGCAGAAGGGCTCCGGGGTAAGAAGGACTCCAGAGCGAGAAGGGCCCCCGACACAAAGAAGGGCCCCGGAGCCAGACAAGCTCCGGGGCCCGAAATGCCGCAGCTGCGGTTACTCGGCGAAGTACGCGACGCCGCCCTCGAACAGCGGCTGGTACTCGTTGCCGGGCACGTTCTGGTACAGGCCGTAGGCGCTGCGCTCGGAGTGGCCCATCTTGCCCAGGATGCGGCCGTCGGGGCTGGTGATGCCCTCGATGCAGGCCAGCGACCCGTTGGGGTTCACGTCCAGGTCCATGCTGGGCTCGCCGTTGGCGTCCACGTACTGGGTGGCCACCTGGCCGCGGGCCACGAGCTCGCTCAGCAGCTTGTCGTTGGCGACGAAGCGGCCCTCGCCGTGGCTGATGGGGATCGTGTACACGTCGCCCACGTTGCACTTGCTGAGCCAGGGCGACAGGTTGCTGCTGACGCGCGTGCGCACGAGCCTGCTCTGGTGGCGTCCGATGGTGTTGAACGTCAGCGTGGCGCACTCGGAGGTCATGGGCACGATGTCGCCGTAGGGCACCAGGCCCAGCTTGATGAGAGCCTGGAAGCCGTTGCAGATGCCCAGCATCAGGCCGTCACGCTTGTTCAGCAGGTCGCGCACGGCCTCGGTCACGCGAGGGTTGCGGAAGAACGACGTGATGAACTTCGCGGAGCCGTCGGGCTCGTCGCCGCCGGAGAAGCCGCCGGGGATCATGACGATCTGGGAGCGGTTGATCTCGTCCACGAGGCGCTGCGTGCTTTCGGCCACGTTCTCGGGGGTCAGGTTGTTGATGACCAGCGTGGTCACGTCGGCGCCGGCGCGACGGAAGGCACGCGCGGAGTCGTACTCGCAGTTGTTGCCCGGGAACACGGGAATCACCACGTGCGGGCGGGCTAGCTTCGCGTGAGCGGTGACCGCGGGGCCGGAGGTGTAGCTGATGGTCTCGATGGTCTGGCCCTTGGAGCGGTAGGGGAACACCGGCTCCATCCTGGCCTCCCATGCCTCCTGCAGCTGTGCCAGGTCCAGCACCTCGCCTGAGATCCAGGCGCGGTACTCGGCGGACGTGCCACCCAGGTGCTCGATCACGACGCCGTCGGTCGTCTGGGGCACGGGTGCCTCGTCGGGCATCTCGACCACGAAGCTGCCGTAGGCAAGGCGGAACAGGCGGTCGGCGTCAAAGCCGTCCACCAGGCCAAAGCCGATGCGGTTGCCCACGGCCATCTTGAACAGGGCCTCGGCCAGGCAGCCGTAGCCCGGCGTGGACACGGCCAGCGCGGTGTGGTCGCCTATCATGCCCTCGATCACGTCCAGGGCAGCCAGGAACGAGGCGGGCTCGGGCGTGATGCCGTCAGCCTGGTAGGCGGGCCTCACCAGCATGAGCTTGCTGTGCGTGCGCTTGAACTCGGGCGACATCACGTGGTCCACGCTGCCCACCGCGGTGGCAAAGCTGACCAGGGTGGGAGGCACGTCCAGGTCCTCGAAGCTGCCCGACATGGAGTCCTTGCCGCCGATGGAGCCTATGCCCAGGTCCAGCTGGGCCATGAGGGCGCCCAGCACGGCCGCTGCGGGCTTGCCCCAGCGCTCGGGCTCCTGGCGCAGCTTCTCGAAGTACTCCTGGAAGGTCAGGTACGCGTTCTTGTGCTCCAGGCCGGCGGCGACCAGCTTGGCCACGGACTCGACCACGCTGAGGTAGGCGCCCGTGAACTGGTTCGCGCTCATGAGGTAGGGGTTGAAGCCCCAGGCCATGCCGGACACCGTGGTGGTCTCGCCGTCGACGGGCATCTTTGCCACCATGGCCATGCTGGGCGTCAGCTGGCGCGAGCCGCCGAAGGGCATCAGCACCGTGGCGGCGCCGATGGTGGAGTCGAAGCGCTCGGAGAGGCCCTTGTTCGACGCGACGTTCTCGTCGGTCAGGACGGACTCCATGCGCTCGGCCACCGAGCTGCCCGCGAACTGGGGCTGGTAGGTGCCCTGGTGCAGGATGTGCACCTTCTGGTGCTTCGGCGCGCCGTTGGAGCTCAGGAACTCGCGGCTGATGTCCACGATGGTCTGGCCGTCCCACACCATGCGCAGGCGGGGCTCCTTCGTCACGCGGGCGACGACGGTGGCCTCGAGGTTCTCCTCGTGGGCGTAGCCGATGAACTCGTCCACGTCCTCGGGGGCCAGTGCCACGGCCATGCGCTCCTGGGACTCGCTGATGGCCAGCTCGGTGCCATCCAGGCCCTCGTACTTCTTGGGCACCTTGTTCAGGTCGATGTACAGGCCGTCGGCCAGCTCGCCGATGGCCACAGACACGCCGCCCGCGCCAAAGTC
Organism: Atopobiaceae bacterium; assembly: GCA_051878835.1. GTDB lineage: Bacteria > Actinomycetota > Coriobacteriia > Coriobacteriales > Atopobiaceae > Olsenella_K. The sequence continues at coordinate 20,026 of JBJEKW010000086.1, read as the reverse complement.
GTTGCAGCGCTTGATCAGGCGGCACGCGTCCTCGCGGCGGAACAGCCTCTGCAGCTTGCGCTCGGTGGGGGCGTTGCCCTTCTGGACCTCTGCGCCGTCCTTCTCGAGAGACTCGACGTTGTGCGCCTTGGAGCTGCCGGTGGCGCCGCCGATGCCGTCGCGGCCCGTGCGGCCGCCCAGGAGCACGATCTTGTCGCCGGGGGCGGGGCACTCGCGACGCACGTGGCTGGCGGGGGTGGCGCCCACGACGGCGCCAATCTCCATGCGCTTGGCCACGTAGCCGGGGTGGTACAGCTCGTTCACCTGGCCGGTTGCCAGGCCGATCTGGTTGCCGTAGCTGGAGTAGCCGGCGGCAGCGGTGCGCACGATCTTTCGCTGGGGTAGCTTGCCGGGCAGCGTCTGGCTGACGGGCACCATGGGGTCCGCGGCGCCGGTGACGCGCATAGCCTGGTACACGTAGCTGCGGCCGGACAGCGGGTCGCGGATGGCGCCGCCGATGCAGGTGGCCGCGCCGCCGAACGGCTCGATCTCGGTCGGGTGGTTGTGCGTCTCGTTCTTAAAGAGGAACAGCCAGTCCTGCTGCTCTCCGTCGACGTCGACCTTCACCTTCACGGTGCAGGCGTTGATTTCCTCGGACTCGTCCAGGCCGGTCAGCTGGCCGGTGTGCTTCAGGTACTTCGCGCCGATGGTGCCCATGTCCATGAGGCAGACGGGCTTCTGGTCGCGACCCAGCTCGTGGCGCACCTTCAGGTAGCGCTGGAAGGCCTCCTGCACGACGGCGTCGTCTATCTGTACGTCGGTCAGGACGGTGCCGAACGTGGTGTGGCGGCAGTGGTCGGACCAGTAGGTGTCGATCATCTTTATCTCGGTGATCGTGGGGTCGCGCTTCTGCTGCTTGAAGTAGTCCTGGCAGAACTTGATGTCGGCCAGGTCCATGGCCAGGCCACGCTCGTCGATGAAGTCCTGCAGCTGCTTCTGGCTCAGCTGGCGGAAGCCCTTCAGGGTCTCGACCATGGGAGGCTCGGGCGGGTTGGTCTTCAGGGTCTTCGGCAGGTCCAGCGAGGCCTCGCGCGCCTCGACGGGGTTGATGACGTAGTGCTTGATCGCGGCCACGTCGTGCTCCGACAGCTGGCCCTCGATGACGTAGACCTTGGCGGAGCGCACGCTGGGGCGCTCGCCCTGGCTGATCAGCTGCACGCACTCGCTGGCCGACTCGGCGCGCTGGTCGAACTGACCGGGGAGGAACTCCACGGCAAACACGAGGGCGTCGCCAAAGTCGGGCAGGTCGAACGTGACGTTGTCGGACTGCGGCTCGCTGAACACGGTGGGTACGCACGTGCGGAACAGCTCGTCCGAGATGCCCTCCACGTCGTAGCGATTGATGAGCCTGAGGTTGGTGATGCCGCCGATTTCGAGCGTGTGGCGCAGCTCGTGCGAGAGCTGTCGAGCCTCGACGTCGAAGCCGGGCTTCTTCTCGACGTATACACGTGAGACCATGGGGTCCTGCCTTCCTTGCGGTGGGTTGGTCCAAACGCACACGAACCATAATAGGGCTGCTAGCTGGGGTCGTGTTGCCACTCTGGAACGCAACGCAGAAAACCACGTTCTGCGTTCGTGCGCCGGCGGGCCGTTCGCGCCTGCACGCCCCGGCGGGGCGCGAACGGCCCGGGCTTGGGTGCGACGCGGCCGCCTCGGGCGTCGCATTGGGTATGCGCGTGTCCGTCGCGGCCCCAAACCGACCGCTCGCCCGTTGCCCGACAAGCGGGGCCATTGGTCTTTCTGCAGGTACGGATAGGTGTCGGCCGGGCATATCTTAGGGGTTGGAAAACGGACCCAGCGCGGAACCAACGTAGGCTTCGCCCCAGAGGAGAAGTGCAAAATGCCCCAGCAGCGCGCCACGAACAGCGATGTCGCCTCCCTAAACGAGCCTCTGCCCCAGGTGGTGCGGTCGCTCGAGGACGAGGGGCGCCTGGCGGACGCCGCGGCGCAGGTCGGGCGCCTGCTGGACGCCCGGGCAAAGGAGCAGTCGGAGGGGCGCGAAGACCCAGACGACGAGTCGGATGACCGCTCGAGCGAGTGCAGCGACGCGCGCCTGCGCCTGGAGCTGGAGCGGCTGCGCAGGGTTCCGCTGTACTACAACGTCACCCGCGAGGACGCCGTCAGGCAGATTCGCGAGGAGGTGCCCGGCTTCACAGAGGCCCAGCTGGACCTCCTGATTCAGCGCGGCAGCATCGACGCGCGGCAGGTGGAGGGCCAGCAGCTGCTGCTGAGGTCGTGGCTGCAGGGCCTGCGTCGCATGCCCGACGAGGTGGAGGGGCTGGCCCCCGTGACCAATTACGTGAGGCCCGATCTTCTGGCCGTCATGGACGAGATGCGCGAGTGCGGCCATGCCGCACGTAGGCTGACGGTGCGCGAGCACGTCAGTGCGCTCGAGCCCGCGCAGAAGGACCAGCTGGTCCAGGCATGGCTGCCGCTGCCCAGGAAGACCCCCGAGCAGACGGGCATCGAGGTCCTCTCGACCACGACCGAGGGCGTGCACGTGCCGCCGGTGGAGTCCAAGCAGCGCACCGCCTACTGGGAGGTGCGGGGGAGCTCTTCTTTCGAGCTGGCCTATCGTTACACCATCGACGTGCCCTACGTGGACGCATATGCCGCGGCGTCGGACGAGGCTCCGGCGCAGTCCCACGGAAAAGATGCCACCGGGGCGGAGGCCGCGGCCCAGGAAGCCCAGCGTGCCGTGCTCCAGCGCTACCTGAGGCAGGAGGAGCCCCACCTGGTGAGCACGCCGCGCCTGCGCCAGCTGGCAGACGAGCTGGCCGAGGGGGCGCAGACGCCGCTGCAGCGTGCACGCGCCGCCTACGACTATGTCACGCGCCATGTGACCTATCGCTACATGCCCGCCTACCTGCTGCTGGACAGCATCGCCGACGAGTGCGCCCGCACGCTGCACGGCGACTGCGGCGTCATGGCGCTGCTGTTCATCGAGCTGTGCCGCCTCATGGGCGTGCCCGCCCGCTGGCAGAGCGGCCTGCTCGTCAGGCCCGACTCCGCCTGTCCGCACGACTGGGCGCAGTTCTGGGCGCAGCCGTACGGATGGCTGTGGGCCGACTGCTCGTTCGGCGCGTCGGCGCATGTGCGTGCCGACGAGGACGCGCGGCGCTTCTACTTTGGCAACATCGATCCGTGGCGCATGATCGCCAACTCCGAGTTCATGGCGCCGCTGTCGCCGTCTGCCGAGGCCCTGCGCGACGACCCCTTCGACAACCAGCAGGGCGAGATGGCCATCGACGGCGTGGGCCTGTCGGACGAGCAGATGGTGCGCCAGCGCTCCGTCGTGTGCATGGGCCTGGCGTAGCGGGCCGACTTGTGCAAGAAGAACTTTCTTGAGCGGCGGAGCCCTTCGCGGGGATAGCGAGGGGCTCCGTCTGCGTTAGACCTTCTTGCCCTCGTACTTTCGGAAACAGCCACGAATGGTTAACTCCGGCGTCGGAAACGACCATAAAGTGGCTGACTCCGACATCGGAAACCACCAAATTATGGCTGACTCCGAAAGTTGCCCGCTACAGCGCCGAGAGAAGCGCCAGGCCCAGGCAGTAGACGACGCACAGGGCCAGGCCCAACCAGTCGGTGCGGCGCATGCGCAGCGGGTGCCAGTGCGTGCGGGAGGCGCCGCCCACGTAGCAGCGGGCGTCCAGGGCGCGCGCCAGCCCGTTGGCGTGGTGCATCGAGCTGGCAAACAGCGCCACCAGGATGGGGCCCACGGCACGCACGCGCTGCGGCAGCGAGCCCTCTCCCAGGGCCCCGCCGCGGGCGGTCTGCGCGTCCATGATGGCGGCAGCCTCGTCGCCCAGCGTGGGTATGAACCTCAGCATCAGCGAGAAGACCATGGCCAGCTCATGGGCGGGCAGCCCCAGGCGCGCCAGGGGCGACAGCAGGGCGTCGAACGTGTCGGAGAGCTGCGTCGGCGTGGTGGTCAGCAGCAGGAGCGCGCAGGCAACGACGGCTATGACCAGGCGCAGCGTGTACAGCACGGCGGCCCAAACGCCGGCTGTGGTCACGGTCAGCGGGCCCAGGTGCCATAGCACGTCTCCGCCTGTGTGGACAAACAGGTTCATCAGGCTCAGCACGGCGAACATCACCAGGAGGGGACGCACCGAGTCCAGCACCTTCTTTGCCGGCACGTGTGCCAGGGCAATCAGCGCGGCTATGACCGCGTAGCCCAGCGCCAGCTGCCAGAAGTTGCGGACAAAGAAGCACGTGATGACCAGCACCAGCATGGCGACGGTCTTCATGCGCGGGTCGGCGCGGTGCACCGGTGACTGCGCGGGGTAGTACTGGCCCATGGTTATGCGGACGGGCATGCGGCGTCACCTGCGCTTTCCTGGGACGAAGTGGTAGCTGAGGCACTGCTCGCCACGCGCGCCAGCGCGTCGGCCAGCTGCGTAGTTGTCAGGGGGTTGCCCAGGCTGGGTACGCCCCGCGCCTGCAGGTCGAGCGCCAAGCGCAGGGGACGCGGCAGGCCCAGGCCGGACTCGGTCAGCACCTGGGCGTTCTGCGGCGCGAACACCTGACGCGGCGTGCCGTCCATGAGGACGCGCGAGCGGTCCAGCACGATGACGTGGTCGGCGTGGACCGCGTCCTCCATCGAGTGCGTCACCTGCACGATGGTGACGCCGGAGTCGTGCACCTGGCGCAGGATGGCGCGCAGCTGCGCGCGGCCGCGCGGGTCCAGCCCGGCGGTCGGCTCGTCCAGTACCAGCACCCGGGGGCGCATGGCAAGGATGCCCGCCAGCGCGGCAAGGCGCTTTTGGCCTCCCGACAGCTCGAACGGGGACGCGTCGGCCTTGTGCGACAGGCCGACCATGTCCAGCGCCTCGTCGACGCGCTGGTTGACCTCGTCGGGTAAGAGACCCAGGTTCGTGGGGCCGTAGGCGACGTCCTTGCGCACCGTCTCGGCGAACAGCTGGCGCTCGGGATGCTGCATCACGTAGCCCACGACGCTGTGCAGCCTCTTGCGGTCGGCCTTCGATGCGGTGCTGGTGCCGCCGATGAGCATCTGGCCTGAGTCGGGCTGCTCCAGGGCGCACATGATGCGCAGCAGGGTGGACTTGCCCGAGCCGGTCTGGCCCACGATGGCCGTGGCGGAACCCTCGGCCACGCTGAACGACACGTCATCCAGCGCCTGGCGGGACATGCCGTCCTGGCCCGCGGCGATATAGCTGTAGCTGACGTGGCTGACGTCCAGGATGGGGGTGGGGGTGGCGTCGTTGGCTGCGCGGGGCTCGGTGGCAAGCGGGCTGGCGTGTGCGGCGTTCTGCTCGTCTGCGCTGGTCGCGATGGGCTGCGAGGGGGCGGTTCTTCTTGCCTGGGTCGACTGCTTGGGGGCGCCCTTCCCGACTTCGTTGTGGTTTCGTCGGAACACCTGAACGATGGAGGCGCGAAGGGCGTCTTCGTTGCAGTCGTGTGGCACGTCGAAGCCGCGGGAATCGAGCGCCGTGGCCAGGCGCAGGCTGAACGGCTGCTCCAGTCCTAGCTGCGCCAGCTTGTCGGCGTGCGCGAACACCTGCGCGGGGGTCCCGCACAGGGCGATGCGGCCGCGGTCCATCACGATGACGCGGCCGGCCTGGAGAGCTTCTTCCATGAAGTGGGTCACATGGACCACCGTGGTGCCCGTGTGCTGCAGCTTTGCCATGACCTTCATGATGGAGCGGCGGCCGCGCACGTCCAGAAGCGCACCCGGCTCGTCCAGCACCAGCACCTTGGGTTCCATTGCCAGCGCTGCGGCTATGGCCACGCGCTGCTGCTGGCCGCCCGAGAGCCTGGTGGGGTCCGCCAGGGCGTAGTCCTCCATGGCAACGCGGTGCAGCTCGCGGTGGACGCGCCGGCCGATCTCGTCCGGCGCCACGCCCAGGTTCTCGGGGCCAAAGGCCACGTCCTCCTGGACCACGCTGGTCACGATCTGGTCGTCCGGGTTCTGGAACACCAGGCCCAGCTGGCGGCGCGCCTGGGCGTAGGCGGCAAAGTCGGGCTTGCCCTGGTCCAGCACGCGCTGGCCCACCAGGTCGACCGTGCCCTCGTCGGGCGCCAGGAGGCCACACAGGACCGACGCCAGCGTGGACTTTCCCGAGCCGTTGGCGCCCAGCACGCACAGGCGCTCGCCCGGCGCGATGTCCAGACCCAGGTCGTCCAGCGCGCGGATGCCGTGCTCGTACAGCAGGGTCACGTGACGCAGGCTGGCTATGGGGGTGGTGGCGGGGGCGTCGGCTGTACCGGAGGCTGACGCGGCGGTTGCGGTATCCAGAGCCGCGCCCGCGCCTGTGCCGACGCCTGCGACTGTGCCGACGCCCGAGCCAGCCTCTGCGCCCGAGCTGACGCTGGTGTCCGAGCCGGCGGATTGCTTCGTTTCTTCTTTGATGAAATGTCTCATGTGGAGTTGTGAAAGCCTTGGGTCGTTGGATGTTGGAAAGGCCCCGGCCGGCAAAGCCGAACCGGGGCCCGCTTGCGTTTGCTGTAGCGCGTCGTTCCTGCGGTGCTACGCCATGAGAGTCGGACGGTGGCTAGTTGGCGCAGCCACCCATTCTGACCCGGCCAGGTGCAGCCGATGTCGCGGCTAGTCGGCCAGCGCCTTCGAGACGAGCTTGTAGATGAGCCCGCACACCACGCAGTTCACGGCGACCTTGATCAGGTTGAAGGGCAGCAGCGCGGGGACGATAAGAGCCGCGACGGCCTCGACGGTCATGCCCGCGTAGAACGGAGTGACGATGAGGTTGCCCAGGATGCAGGCAACGATGCTGATGACGCCGCCGACCACCATGCCCAGCACGGCGCCGGAGCGGGTGGTGCGAGCGCGATAGATGAGCGACGCGGGGACCACCAGGGTCGTGGTGGCCAGCATTGCCATGATGGTGCCGTAGAATCCGCCGGAGGTGCCCAGGTGCACCAGGTAGGGGATGGTCGAGACGACGGCGCCGACACCCGGGCCGAACGCGAAGCCCGCCACCAGGGCGACGATGCCCGAGGGGTCGTACTGCAGCCAGCTGACGCCGGGAAGCAGCGGGAACTCGATGAACAACGTGCAGATGGCGGATACGGCACAGAACAGCGCGGTGACGGCGATGCGCTTCGTGGACCAGCCGCCAGCGCTGGTGGTGGTCGAGTGAGTGTCGTGCCTGAAAGTGGTGGATTGAGCCATTGCGGCCTCCGTTTCTTTCATCCGGACTGTAACCGTTGGCCCTGGCATCTCACCAGATCAGCCGCTTTTCCGTGCGACTTCGCGGGCTCGGGTCGCGCGCACGCGCCCATACCGCCAGTGGGGAATTGCACCCCGCCCTGAAACTGTCAGCGGCAGAATAGCACTATCGTCGAGGCATATGAAGGCCCTCCATGTTACGAATTGAATTTCCAGCGAGATAGTGGGGTTTCGCAGATGGCCTGGCGGGGCTGCGAAGCCGGCGACGGCCGTTCCGATGGGGCCGGCGGAGTCGAGAAATCACTGACAGGGGTCCGACCTGTGGGTACCCGAACCTGCAACCCCCGCAGAAACTAGCGTAGATTGGGGTGTCCGATATAGAGGACGCGTCATCTACCAGGCCTTTTGCAAGAAGGACGAAAAGCACCTCTGCAAGGGTCCGGCCTGCGGGTGCCCGGACCTGCAACCCCTGCAGGAAAACCTGATAGGGGTTCGAAGTGCGGGTGTCCGCCCACTCGCATCTGCTGCCTCTGCAAAAATCGCCGGTGTTCTGGCGGTGGCTGGTGGGGGCAAGAACAGATTCTTGGGTCCAGAAGCATGGGCTGATGACAGGTCGGATGGGGGGTCTGCTGCCACGCGCCCAGAACTAGAAATCAAAACGCCCCGATCTGGAATTTATCCTGCTCGAACCAGCGGTAATTCACAGATCGGGGCGTGTTCTGCACGTTAACATTTCCCGATTGGGGCGTCGGGCGCCCCAATCGGGAAAAAAGCGTCCCCTTGACGCCCCGATCGGGAGTTATTGGGTGCCTCTCACGTGCCAATCTCCAGAATGGGGCGCCCCGATCTGGACTTTTCGACGCCTCTGACGAGCTCAAGAAAAACGTCAAGCCCCCTACCTGCGGCTTTGTGTGGCTGAAAGAAATAAAGATTTCAATTAGCCGGATTGGGGCGCCCCAATCCGGAAATACCACCCCCGAAGCCTTGGCTAACTCCAGATCGGGGCGTCGAGGCGGTAACTATCGCTTGATTGGGGCGACCGGCAACCCAGGCAAACTCCGGATTGGGGTGTCCTGCCTGCACCAACATCGAATTGGGGTGTTCAGCCTACACCAACACCGGATTAGGGTGCCGATATAGCCATGCCGGAGCGTTCGGTCTGCGCTAACTCTGGACCGGGACGCCGGCATTGCTAGTTTGGGCGAGGATGCCGACAGGTCGGGGTGCCAATACCACCAGATCGAAGCGCCCCAAGGTGCGACACTCAGCCTCTGTTCCGCGCATACGAAGGAGGGCGGCTATTCTTGGCCTTGATGGCAAGAAGGGCCGCCCAGATTGCAGATGTTGATGATCACTAAGAAGTGACGCAGGCTACATGTGGCGGCGAGAAGGGCAGCCAGGCTTGAGGGGGGACCGCTCAAGAAGGTCGCTCTAGCTGAGAGGCCGTCCAGCTCCAGAAAGTCGCCCCGTCTGTATGGAGGACCCACCTGTGCGGAGGCCTCGCCTGGGTGGTGGACCTGCCTGTGTGGAGACGTCCGAGCGGACCCGGTTACTCCGCCTCGGCGGAGGCGTCGCCCTTGCGGGCACCCTCGTGCCTGAGGAAGGCCTCCAGCCTGGGCGGGCGAATGCCCGGGAACAGCAGCGTGGCGGCGGCCACCCAGATGGCGGCACCCACGGCCACCTCGACCGCGTAGGTGAACGGACCCGAGAACGGCACCAGGAACGCCAGCAGCATGGCCGCGCCCGCGGGCGGCATCCACACGTGCAGCAAGTCCCAAACGAACACCAGCGCAGCGAAGCACACGGCCACGGCCACCGGCAGCGGCACGCCGCCCAGCTGCACCGCGCAACGGCCCAGCTGCCCTATGCAGCCGGCCAGCGCCAGCGTGGCCCAGCCGCGAAACGGCCTCAGGCGCAGGGTCATGTCGGGACGAGTCAGCTCGGTGTAGGCTACCAGCAGGGGAGGCACGGCAAAGAACGGGTTGCCCGTGAAGTACGCGGGCGCGCTCAGCAGCGCAAACACGCCCAGCCTGCCCGTCCAGGACACCAGCATCTGCCTTGGCGTCCTACGAAACACGTGGTAGTCGATGGGCTCGCGTAGGCCATGCTTCTCCAGCAGCACCTGCCCGACCTCGATGCAGCCCACCAGCACGACGACCGCCAGCGGATAGATCCAGCTGGTGGTCCCCAAAAGCACCGGCAGGATGACGGCGCTCAGCATGGGCGTCATGTCGGCGCCCAGCGAGCACATCATGACGGCGGCGAACGCGTAGCCCATGACGGCGCGCCACCACATGGGCAGGGGGACGTACAGGTTCAGCAGCACGCCCACGACGGCGCCCGACCCCATCAGGATCATCATGCGCAGCCGGTCGACGTTCCATGCCTGGCGGGGCTGCATCCAGGCGCCGCATACGATGGCGCACGTCTCGGGGAACAAGATCTCGTCGCAGTTGGTAGCCGCGGCCACTGCGCACATGCACACGATGAATGCTCCCGCCAGAAGGATGGGGAGCCAGCGATCTCTGAATGTCATGGCAACGCCTTTCGCGAACGCCTTTGGTCTAGTTGCGGTGCGTGCCCTCGGGCGACGCCGTCCTTACTATAAACTTGCGATGAAAGCGCATTTGAATTTCTCACACGCTCGAAGCAAGCCGCACGAGGTCCCGGCGCGCAGAGGCGCAAGCCGGCCGGCAGGCTGGCAGCGGCTGTGCGGCCCCTCACCGCCCGCGTCGCCGGGCGGCACAACGACTTGCCCGAACGTGTTCTCAAGGAGGTCAGCCACAATGAGCAACGCACAGCAGCAGCCGACGGATGCCTCGCAGCACGAGTCTGCGGACGTCCCGCAGAAGATCACGGGAAAGTACGCCCCCGACATGCCGAAGGAGCGCAAGGGCGACGCCTTGCAGGGCCGCGACCTCGTGCTTCTGGAGGGCGAGCTGGCGGGCATCGTGGGAAAGGCAGGCCTGCGCCTGAACGAGCCCATGAGCGAGCACACCACGTTCCAGGTGGGCGGCCCGGCCGACCTGTTTGTGATGCCGCGCACGCCCGCCGAGGTGCGCGGCGTCCTGCGCGCGCTGCGCCGTGCGGGCGAGCCGCTGTTCGTGCTGGGCAAGGGCTCCGACCTGCTGGTGGCCGACGCAGGCTACCGCGGCGCCATCGTGTGCCTGAGCGACCGCCTCACCGGCATCACGGTGGACGGCCAGAACCTGGTCTGCATGGCGGGCACCACACTGAAGGACGTGTCGGACAAGGCCCTTGACCAGGGGCTCACCGGCTTCGAGTTCGCCTGTGGCATCCCCGGCAGCGTGGGCGGCGCCTGCTTCATGAACGCCGGCGCGTACGGTGGGCAGATGGCCGACGTGCTCCAGAGCGTGGACGTCGTGACGCCGCAGGGCGATTTCGTCACCCTGGGCGCGGACGACCTGAACATGGGCTACCGCACCAGCCGTGTGCGCACCGACGGACTGGTGGTCGTGCAGGCCACCATTGCGCTGCAGAAGGGCGACCCGCAGCAGATCGCCGCGACCATCGCCGACCTGACGCAGCGCCGCGAGTCGAAGCAGCCGCTGGAGTACGGCAGCGCCGGCTCCACGTTCAAGCGCCCCGAGGGCTACTTCGCCGGCAAGCTGATCACGGATGCAGGCCTGAAGGGCTATCGCGTGGGCAACGCATGCGTGTCCACGAAGCACGCCGGCTTCGTGGTGAACCTGGGCGGGGCCACGTCGGCCGACGTACACGCGGTTATCAGCCACGTGCAGGACGAGGTCAGGCGCCAGTTCGGCGTCAGCCTGGAGCCCGAGGTGCGCTTCCTGGGCTAGTCGCTGGCCCGGCGTCCAAATCGTGCGCCGGCCAAGCCAATACGCGCCTGCCAGATCAGGGCAAGAAGAACACCGCGCGCCGGCGATTCGTTCGCCAGCGCGCGTTCTTCTTGCCCGCTTTGTGCCTTGGCTGGCACGGCGTGCCTGGCCATACTCCGACTTGGCTACGCTCCGACCAGTACGGTGTGGGCGGTATCCAGCGAAGGCACCACCTTGGCCAGTGCGCTCAGCTGCGACGGGGCGTTGCTGGCGATGCACAGCACGTACGTGCCCGACGGGGCAAACACGACGCCCGAGTCCCAGGTGGCGGGCTCGGCGCCGCCCTCTCCCGTGATGTCGATCCAGCCGGCCTTGCTCCAGGTGTCGCAGGTGGCCCCCAGTGCGTCCTTTATGGGCGAGACGGAGCGCTGCCGGATGTAGCCGACCAGCGTCTGGGCAGAGGCGCTGCCGCCCTGTAGGTAGCTATACATGTACGTCCACATGGTCGCCTCCTGGTTCGTGCTCAGGTGCGGGTAGTGGACGTCGGCCAGATCCGACAGGGTGGGGTAGGCACCGGGCTCCACACCGGCCTCCACCAGCCACGCATTGAAGTTCGACGAGCCAAAGACGTCGCGCAGCTGCAGGTACGAGTCGTTGTCCGAGTCCACCAGTACCTTCTGCACCAGGGCGTCCACGGAGGCCGCGTCCACGGCGCCGGACTCGACCATGCGCTGGTAGCCGGCTATGACAAAGGGGGCCTTGATGCTGCTGGCGCAGTAGTAGTAGGCGTCGGAGCGATAGCGTAGTGAGCGGCCGTTCTGCAGGTCCACCAGGGTCACGCTGATGGAGTAGCCCTGGTCCTCGAAGGTGCCGATGGCTTGCGTCAGCTGGGCGAACTCCGCCGTGGACCCAAAGTCGACGTCGCCGTCCACCACGAACGTGCCCGCGGTCTGGCGCGCGCCGGCGGCCAGATTGTCGCTTTTGCCCACGGACAGCCCGACCACGTCGGACCAGCGCTCCTGCTGGGCGCTCACCTGGTCCTCCTGCTGCTGGCGCGACTGTACCTGGGCCTGCTCCAACGCCTGTTGCTGCTGCTCCTGCGCGGCGCGCTCCGCAGCCAGGTTCTGCTGGTAGACGGCCTCGTTCGCGCCGATCACGGTTGCGATGGCAATGGCGAACACCGCTACGGACGTGACGTGGCGCAGGTTGTCGGCCTCGCGCTCCCATAGCGGCCTTCCGGCCACCCGCGCGCGATGCGCCGCCCATGCCTTCCGTATCCTCGATGCTGCCTTCATGCCGTGCGTGCCAACCTCGACGTGCCGTACCTTGCAATCATTGAACGACGCTGGCAGATGCCGGTGCCGTTGCGCCTTGCGACGGAGGAGCATCGCTCGACGGCTGCCCCTCTCCAAAGAACGCCCGAAAATTCTACGCCTGCGTCGCCGCTGCCCGCCCTACAAAAATGGCACTTCTTGTCGCACGACGAATGCGCACAAGAAGTGCCAATACCAGAACGAATGCTTATGGCCCCGGGCGGGGTGCCGAGGCATGTCGCCAGCTAGTTCTTCAGCGAGTTCAGCGGGGCGGGGAAGCGGCCGCCACGGTGCGCGAACACGTTGCCGGCGAACTTGTTTACGCTCATCACGGGAGCAGAGCCAAACAGGCCGCCGAACTCCAGCATGTCGCCCTCCTTCTTTCCGATGGCAGGGATCAGGCGGACGGCCGTGGTCTTGGCGTTGATGACGCCGATGGCCATCTCGTCGGCGATGATGCCCGCGATGGCCTCGACCGGCGTGTCGCCGGGGATGGCAATCATGTCCAGGCCGACCGAGCACACGCAGGTCATGGCCTCCAGCTTCTCGATGGAGAGCGAGCCGTCCTGCGCCGCGCGGATCATGCCGGCGTCCTCGCTCACCGGTATGAACGCGCCGGACAGGCCGCCCACGCTGGAGCTGGCCATGACGCCGCCCTTCTTTACGCAGTCGTTCAGCAGGGCCAGGGCGCAGGTGGTGCCAGGGCCGCCGCACTCGCCCACGCCGATGATCTCCAGGATCTTTGCCACGGAGTCGCCGGCTGCGGGGGTGGGGGCCAGGCTCAGGTCCACGATGCCCTTCTCGGCACCCAGGCGGCGCGCGGCCTCGCGGCTCATGAGCTCGCCGGCGCGCGTGATCTTGAACGCGGTCTTCTTTATGGTCTCGGCGACCTCCATCAGGCTGGCCGAGTCGGGCAGCTGCTCCAGGGCGGCGGCCATGACGCCGGGGCCCGAGACGCCCACGTTGATGACTGCGTCAGCCTCGCCGGAACCATGGATGGCGCCTGCCATGAAGGGCGAGTCCTCCACCATGTTCGAGAAGACCACCAGCTTTGCGGCTCCGTAGCAGTCGATGTCGGTCGTGGCCTTTGCGCAGTCGATCATGCGCTGCGCCATCAGCAGGACGGCGTCCATGTTTATGCCGGCGCGCAGGCTGGCCACGTTCACGCTGGAGCACACGCGGGTGGTGGTGGCCAGCGCCTCGGGGATGCTGTCGATCAGGCGGCGGTCCGTGGCGCCCATGCCCTTCTGGACCAGGGCCGAGAAGCCGCCCATGAAGTCGATGCCCAGCGTCTCGGCGGCGCGGTCCATGGCGTGCGCCAGGGGAGTCAGGTCCTGGTCGGGGCAGGCGGCCGCAATCTGGGCGATGGGGGTCACCGACACGCGCTTGTTTGCGATGGGGATGCCGTACTCGCTCTCCAGCTGCTGGGCCACGGGCACCAGGCGCTCGGCGGTCTTTGTGATGCGGTCGTACACCTTCGTGCACATGCGGTCCATGTTTTCGTCGGCGCATCCGTACAGCGAGATGCCCATAGTGATGGTCCTGAGGTCCAGGTGCTGCTGGGAGACCATGCTCAGCGTCTCTGCGACCTCTTCGGGCGTAATGGCCATGTTTTCCCTCCTGGGATTTCGCTACTGGCTGGACCCTCCATTATGCGCCTGGCGGCCGCCTCCTGCGCGCGTAGTTGCACGCTGGTTACGAATGCGCCCCAGCGCCCACACGCCCTTCTGCATCTGGGCACATTGGGCAAGAAGACCACACCGCCTCAAGCCCGTTTGTCGCCAGTTGTGCCGTTGGGGCCATTTATGCCGGCAGGGGTGCCCATTGCGGCTTAAGGTGGTCGTAGGCGGACGCGCCGGACGTTGGGGGCGGCATATGAGCAGCTACAAGCTTTACACGTCGGTCGGGGACTTCGGGCCTTGGGTGTCCAAGCTCATACTGGGGCTGCCCTGCGCGGTGCGTAGCGCGGACGTAGACGCGGACCAGTTTTGCGTGTACGTCCGGCGCCTGGACTCCGAGCGCGGCCGCGTGGCCGTGGCACGAGACACCAGCGGGAACCCGCTGGGCAGGCCGTCGAGCGGCTACGTGCAGGTGAGGCGCGCATGCGCCTGCGACGGCGCGGGAACCCCGCGCGACCGCGGCTACTACGTGGCGCTGGACCTGCCCGAATGCGAGCTGACGCGCCGGCTGGACAACGTGTCTGGGCACAGCACGCCGCGCACGCCCGAGTTTCGCGTGACGCAGGTGCGCGAGCTGCCCTGCGCGCAGGAGGGCAGCTGGCCGCTGTCGGGCCTGGAGTTCTGCGAGTGCTCGGCCGAGGTGTGCCCGCAGCTGGCGGGCTGGCACACAGACGGGCGGGGCACCTTTGCCGGGCGCCAGATGCGCTACGCCCACTTTGACCCCAGCGCGCGCTGGATTGCCGAGGTCAGGCGCGGCATGCAGCACCAGCTGGGCGTTCTGCCGCTGTTCTACGAGGAGTACGGCTCGCCCCTTGTGCCGTCGGACGACGGGTACGACCATCCCGCCGCGGGCAGCATCCCGCTGTTGGTGTGGCTGCACGGCGCGGGCGAGGGCGGCATGGACCCCGTGGTCACGGTGACGGGAAACGACGTCCCTGCCCTGAGCGGCGCCCACATACAGTCAGCGCTAGGAGGCGGGGCGTACGTCCTGGTGCCCACCTGCCCCACGTACTGGATGGACCCCGGTGACGGGTCCATGCGAGACGACAACCAGACCATGTACGAGGACGCGCTCATGGAGCTGGTGGATGACTTCGTGCGGGGCCACTCCGGCGTGGACCGCAGACGCATCTACCTGGGAGGCCTCTCGAACGGCGGCTTCATGACCTGCAGGATCCTGGCGGACCACCCGGGCGTGTTCGCCGCGGGCGTGGCGCTGTGCCCGCCGTGGAACGACGCCCTGGCGACGGAGCAGGAGACGCTGCGCATGTCCCAGACGCCGCTGTGGATGGTGCACTCCGCGGACGACCCCATCGTGAACCCGGTGGCCACGAGCCTGCCCACCTACGCACACCTGCAGCGCATTGGCGCTGCGGACGTGCACCTGACCTACTTTGACCACCTGGAGGACGAGACGCTGACCTACCGCGACGGCCAGGGGCGGCCGCTGCGCTACCTGGGGCACTTCGTGTGGGTGAAGGCGTACCACGACGCCGTGTCGACCGAGCTGGACGGCACGCGGGTCATGTGGGACGGCGAGCCCGTCACGCTGTGGCGCTGGCTGGGAAAGCATCACCTGTAGCGGGCGGTGGCTGCGGCGAACGCAGGGCTGCGCCGCCGCGGCCGTGCGGCTTGACCCAGGGCTAGCCCGCCACGTGGGTGGTCCACACGTGCCCGCACTTCAGGCACTTCCACACCTTCATGAATCCGCCCATACCGTCGGGCGTCGAGCTGATGCACTCCACGTTGTCGCTGCCGCACTGCGGGCAGTCCGGCGTGTTCAGGTAGTCGTCCAGCGCAGAACCGCTGATGGTGTTTGCTGCCATGGTGGGTCTCCCTTGCCGTAGGGGTGTCGTCAATTCGCGGCTCGACGTGCGGGGCGCCGCGCGCGGGCGCGCCGCAAGCCGTTCTGCCCAGCATAGTGCGCGCACCGGCCCGCAGGCGCTTCCTAGGCCTGGAAATTGGCCAACAGCGTTATGCGTCGGTGGTCCAGGCGCACGATGCCGTCCGCCTGCATGCGCGACAGCTCGCTGGACATGGCGCTGCGGTTGACCGCGAGGAAGTCCGCCAGCTCCTGGCGCGTGTAGGGCAGGTCGAAGGTGCGCGACCCCGCCTGCCGCGAGCAGTCCTCAAAGAACGTCATCAGCTTCTGCCTGGTGGTGCGCTGCGAGAGATAGCGCAGCTTGTTCTGCAGAAGGATGGTGCTGTCGGCCAGCTGCGCCACGAAGTTGCTCAGCAGCCTCAGGTGAAACGGGCAGGTGGCGCTGCAGGGCGACATCACCTTGCGCACGTCCAGACGCAGCAGCACGCTGGGCTTCTCGGCCACTGCCGCCACCTGCGGCACCTGCGAGGGCGAGCAGGCGTATACGTCGCCAAACGAGGAGCCCGCCTCCTTCGACGCCACCAGCGTGCGGTTGCCCGACCAGTCCTCGCGCACCACGTGAATCTCACCGTCCAGCACCAGGTACATATGGGTTATGGCCTGGCCCGGACGCAGCGCGTACTCCCCGGGCTCGCACCGGACGACGCGTGCGCCCAGGCAGGGCATCACCGTCACTGCCTCCTGGGAGTCTATGCCCGCGAACAGCTTTGTCCTGCGGATGACGGGCAGGTAGGGCTGCAGCTCCTTCGCCAGGCGGGTGCTGGCGGTCGCGTTTGCCCGGACGTTTGCGGGGAGGGGCCTTGCGGGAGCTGTCGTTGCCATGTGCTGGAACTTCCTTCTCAAAAAAATCCGGTCATTCACCGAAAATGTTGGAAATACAACCGACGTGTGCGTATTCTACCAATACTGTTGTACACGCACAAGGGAAGAAGGGCAGGGCGCACGCCACGGGGATACGATGCGCGCCCTGTGGAAGGTTCCATAGGATGTATGCACGGGAGAGGAATGCAATGAACGCAACCATCACTCCGGACGAGGTACGCCAGATGTTCTGCTACCAGTGCGAGCAGACCGCGCGCGGCAAGGGCTGCGAGGGCCCTCGCGGCGTCTGCGGCAAGCCCGCCGACGTGGCGCGCCTGCAGGACGAGCTGACCGCCGCCCTGGTGTCGCTGTCCCAGGTCGTCCTGAACAACGCGGGCGACAAGACCGAGGACCTGGCCGACAAGGACACCGACCAGCTGGTGATCGACTGCCTGTTTACCACCATCACGAACGTGAACTTCGACGCCGACTCCGTGCGCGCCCTGGTGCAGCAGGTGCGCGACCGCGCCGCCCAGCTGGCCGGCGACGGCGAGGTTCCCGCCTACGACCTGAACCAGCTGTGGGACGAGCCGAACGAGGACATCCGCTCGCTGAAGTCGCTCATCCTGTTTGGCCTGCGTGGCGTCGCCGCCTATGCGTACCACGCCGCCGTTCTGGGTCGCACCAGCAACACCGTGGATGACTTCTTCTATCGCGCGCTGGCCGCACTGGCCACCCAGACCGAGGGCGCGCCCCTGCTGGAGCTGGTCGACCAGGTTGGTGGCGTGAACCTGGAGTGCATGGGCATGCTGGACGAGGCCAACACCTCGACCTTTGGCACCCCCGAGCCCACGCGCGTCTCGCTGACCGTGGAGCCCGGACCCTTCATCGTGGTGACCGGCCACGACCTGGAGGACCTGGACGAGCTGCTGCGCCAGACCGACGGCACCGGCGTGAACGTGTACACCCACGGCGAGATGCTGCCCGCCAACGCCTATCCCAGGCTGAAGGCCCATCCCCAGCTGAAGGGCAACTTCGGCACCGCCTGGCAGAACCAGCAGCGCGAGTTCGACAACATCCCCGCTCCCGTCCTGTGGACCACGAACTGCCTGATGCCGCCGCGCGCCAGCTACGCCGACCGCGTGTGGACCACGGGTGTCGTCCGCTTCCCCGGCAGCAAGGTCGTCACCGCTGACGCCAACGGCCACAAGGACTTCGGTCCCCTGATCGAGCAGGCAAAGCAGCTGGGCGGCTACGACGTGGCCCAGGAGCGCACCGGCATCAACGGCGGCCACGAGGTCACCTGCGGCTTTGGCCACGGCACCGTGCTGGGCATCGCCGACAAGGTGGTCGACGCCGTGAAGCAGGGCCAGATCAAGCACTTCTTCCTGGTGGGCGGCTGCGACGGCGCCAGGCCGGGACGCAACTAC
This sequence comes from Atopobiaceae bacterium, assembly GCA_051878835.1. GTDB lineage: Bacteria > Actinomycetota > Coriobacteriia > Coriobacteriales > Atopobiaceae > Olsenella_K. The sequence goes on along the minus strand of JBJEKW010000086.1, from coordinate 1,932 downwards.
TACACCGAGTTCGTGCGCCAGACCCCTGCCGACTCCGTCGTGCTGACGCTGGCCTGCGGCAAGTTCCGCTTCAACGACCTCGACCTGGGCACCGTGGCCGGCCTGCCCCGCATCCTGGACATGGGCCAGTGCAACGACGCCTACTCCGCCATCCAGGTGGCCGTGGCCCTGGCAAAGGCCTTCGACTGCAGCGTGAACGACCTGCCGCTGTCCATCGTGCTGTCCTGGTACGAGCAGAAGGCCGTGTGCGTGCTGCTGACCCTGCTGCACCTGGGCATTCACAACATCAAGCTGGGCCCCACGCTGCCCGCGTTCATCACGCCCAACGTGCTGGACATCCTGGTGAAGACCTATGGAATCGCTCCCACCACCACGCCCGAGGCTGACCTGGCTGACTGCCTTGCCTAGAGTGTCATAAATGACATGCTTTGGCCGACCGTTCGGCAATCCTGTTTAGACAACGGTTGACCTCTACCACCTATATCTGCGATAACGTTGCAGGCCTGCGCTTCGTTCCCAGCTGGGGGCTCGGCAAGGGCCTGCGCGTTTTTCTTTACTGCAAACTGGCATACTGCGATTTTGCCTGGTGGTATATCAATTTAGTGGTAGAGTTTGCGTGAATCATCCGTTGTCGATTCGTCGTTGTTTGGGAACGAGGATAACGTGCTCGTCAACACCATGGACATGGAGCAGCGCAGCCGCTGGCTGCGTTCGACGCCCGGCCCCCTGGAGCTGGCACAGCCTTTCTACTGCACCGAGGCGGGCTGCTTCTATGCTCGGCACAACTACGTCGCTAGCCGCAGCCATACGAATAGCTACCTGGTCTTCTATACGCTTTCCGGCGCGGGGGAGGTGTACCAGGGCGGTCAGCTGATTCGCGTGGGCAAGGGCCAGGCGCTGCTGCTGGACTGCAGCAAGCCCCATCGCTTCCGTACCGCGCACGACCGGCGCCACTGGTACCACCTGTGGGCCAACATCGATGGCGAGGGCGTGCGTACCCTGGCCACGCTGATTTCGTCGGGTCGCTCCGAGGCGGTAACGGTGGACGACGCGCTGATTCGCCAGAGCTTCGACCAGATTTTCGGAAAGCTGGAGCAGGAGAACGCGCAGGCCATCACTTCGCTGGGTCTGGGCGTGCACCAGATTCTGTCCGCCATGGTGACTGCCGCCTCCGACGACGAGCACCTGCCCTGGGAGCAGACGGCGGTCGGCATCGCTCAGTCCTACGTGGCCAATCACTTCACCGAGAACATCACGGTCGCCGACATGGCCGAGGCCGCCTCGGTCAGCTCGTCGTACCTCATTCGACTGTTCAAGCGCAGCCTGGGCACCACGCCCTACAACTACCTGCTGCGCTTCCGCATCACCAAGGCCCGTCAGCTCCTGGACGAGACGAACAAGCCGGTCGTGCAGATAGCCCACGACGTGGGCTTCTCGAACGAGAGCAACTTCTCGTTCAGGTTCTCAAAGATGGTGGGCCTGAGCCCGCGCGCGTACCGCATGTCCAACGTGGGCGGTGGCATCGCCGAGGTCAACTCTGCGTCCGACGCCGCTGCCGCGGCTGGCGCTGCCGACGTGAGCGGCGCGCAGGAGGACAGCTCCTCGGTGGCATCCGCCTCGTAGGAGGGGGTGCGCCATGGCAAAGGTCACGCTGAAGGACATCGCCCGTGAGGTGGGCGTCAGCGTGACCACGGTGTCCTTGGTGCTGAACGGGCGCCCTGTGCGCGTGAGCCAGGAGCACCGTCAGGCCATTCTGGACTGCGCCCGGCGCAAGCGCTACGTGCCAAACCAGATAGCGCGCAGCCTGGTGACGCAGCGGTCGAACACCCTGGGGCTGGTTGTGCCCAACATCGAAAGCCGCTTCTTTAGCTCGCTGGCAAAGCACCTGGAGCTGTGCTGCCGGCGCGAGGGCTATGCCCTGCTGATTACGAA
>JBJEKW010000085.1:0-6641 GCA_051878835.1 Atopobiaceae bacterium | reverse complement strand
GGGATGCAGGAGTACCACCACGCGCCGTAGGCGTTGGGCACCTCCACGTTCACGGCCTCGTTCTGCGACAGCTCCTCGGGGCGGTCGACCTTGAGCACGTGCTTCAGGCTGCCGTAGATGCCGTCGCGCCTGACGTGAGCCACGTCCTCGAACAGCTCGTTGGGCTTGCCCGCGTTCAGCATGGCGCCGTTGACGAAGGCGTCGCGGTAGCGGTCGTTTGCCAGGGACAGCAGCGCGAAGGTGCGCTTGAAGCTCTCGGGCAGCACGTGAACGTCGTCATCCATCAGCAGCACGTGCGTGGCACCTGCGTCCAGCGCCGCCAGCATGCCGCGCGCAAAGCCACCCGCGCCGCCCACGTTGTCATTCGGAATCACCGTGACGCCCGCGTCCGACATCTGCTGGGCGGGAAGGGTCCTGCCGTTGTCTACCACGTACATGTGGAAGTGGCTGGCCACGGGGTCGTCGCATCCCAGCACCTCGCGCTTGATGGCGTCGACGTTGTGGGTGATGTACTTCTCTTTCTTGAACGTGGTGGTGGACAGAGCCAGCTCGATCTGGCGGATGGAGTTCTCGGGCACCTGGGCGCTGTAGTGGCCGCCCACCAGCAGCGTGGTGCCGGAGGACACCAGCCTGAAGCCCTGGACGGCAGAGTCGGTCTGCGGCAGCGGCACGGTCACGGTCTGGGGCGCCTTGCTGGCGCTGACGCTGACCAGCGGACGCTCTGCCACCTGCACGGCCCTCGCATTTGCCGGCAGCTCGGTGGCGTACACCTGACACTCGTCGCCCTGGAGGGTCAGGGTCAGCGAGGCGAAGTGCACGCAGGTGTAGCGTCGCCACTTGCCGATGGAGAGCGCGTTCAGGAACGTGGTGAAGTCCACCGTTCCGCGCACCTGCAGGGCCCCGGCGCTCTCGTCGTAGCGGGCCTCTCCCCCCTCGGCATGCCAGTACAGCCCGGGGTAGTCCTTTGCGAAGTCATCGGGCTTTGTCAGAACGTTGGCCAGCTTGTAGTCCCTCATTGCGCTACCTCTCGTGTGCTCGTTTGCCTGGCAGAAAGTGTACGGCATACAAGGCCGCCGTGGGTCGCTCTACTCCTGACTTTGGCGCCTGCGAGCCAGCGCCACGTTGGACGCCACAAACCCGGGCCCGTTCACGCGCAGACCCCAGGCAACCTCCTGCGCCAGGTGTGCCTGGTAGGCCAAGGCGTTTCCATGGACATCGTTCCCGGTCAGCTGCGCATAGCGGTCTATGAGTGCGGGGCTGACGTCGTGGATGTGCGCCACGATGGTGGGGTCCATGCGGCGCAGCAACGTAGCCGTTGCACGCTGCCCCTCCGGGGTGTCCAGCACCCCCTGGGCTATGGCCGCCTCGACGAACTTCAGTCCCACCACGTAGTTGGCCTTCAGGATGCCGGGGTCGTTGACGCCCAGCCTATCCAGTATGTCCTGGCGCTCCATCCAGCGCGCGTAGCTGACCTTCGCATTGCGCGCCGCGGTCGAGGTGCCCGCAATGTCCTCACGGTAGCAGTAGTGGCAGGAGTCCGTGTACACGATGGACTCAGCCTGGCACAACACGTCTACCAGGAAGGGGTTGTCCACCCAGCCGCCGCCGGGCGCCTCCACCAGCCGGATTCCCTTGCTTTGCAGGAATGCGCGTCGATAGATGCCCGACCATATGGATGGGTGGTACTGCAGAAGCTGCGGTGCCTCCGCTATGCGAAACGGCATGTGGTGCGGATGGATCCTGTCATAGACGTAGCCGCGATAGCGTCTCTCGGCAGACGTGCCCGCCTGGACGACGCGCCAGTAGCAGCCCTTCACGACATCGGGGAGCCCATAGGCCAAGGCCAGGTCCATGAGGTCGTCGTACATGTGGGGCAGCTCGAAGTCGTCGGACTCGGCCACTGCCACGTACGTGCCCGAGGCAACCTCCAGCCCGGCATTGACCGCGGCTCCGTAGCCGGCGTTCTGGCGGTCCAGAACGATGACGCGGGAGTCCTTCTGGGCACACTCGCGCATGATGTCCAGGGTTGAGTCGGTAGAGCCATCGTTCACGCAGATGACCTCCAGCGACGAGCGGTCACTGGACAGCACGCAGCTCAGCATCTGGGCCAGGTACTTCTGGCCGTTGTAGCAGGGGACTATGACCGACACGTCCACAGGGACCATGGCTAGTCTCCCAGCGCCTTGTACGCCGCGCAGACCTCGTCGGTGGGGCCCAGCATCCGCTCGTGGCCCTTCTCGATCCACAGAACGCGGTCGCACATGCGCTCGACCAGCGTGATGTCGTGGGACACCAGAAGCACCGTGCAGTTGTTGGAGTCGACGAGCTCCTTTATGCGGCGCTCGCACTTCTCCTGAAAGAGGAAGTCACCCACGGACAGCGTCTCGTCCACGATCAGGATGTCGGGCTCGGTGATGGTGGCGATGGCGAAGGCAATGCGCGCGACCATACCGGAGGAGTAGTTCTTCAGCGGCATCTCCATGAAGTCGCGCAGCTCGGCGAAGTCCACAATCTCGTCGAACTTCGCGTCGATGAACTCCTTTGTGTAGCCCAGCAGGGCGCCGTTGAGGTAGATGTTCTCCTGCGCGGTCAGCTCCATGTCGAAGCCGGCGCCCAGCTCGATCAGGGGTGCGATGGCACCGTTGACCTTCACCGTGCCCTTCGAGGCCTCCAGCACGCCGGCGATGATCTTCAGCATGGTGGACTTGCCCGAACCGTTGGTGCCCACCAGGCCAAAGGCCTCGCCCTTGTGCACCTGGAACGTGATGTCCTCCAGCGCGTGAAACTCCTTGAAGAAGAGCTCGTGCTTGGCCAGCTTTATGAAGTACTCCTTGAAGGAGTTCAGCTGCTCGGAGGCCATGTTGAAAATCATTTGGACGTGCTGCACGTCGATGGCTATGGGGGCGTCGTCCGCCGGGATAGGAGGACGCTGCATGAGGCCATCGTTCTGCTGTGACTTGGCTTTCTCTGCGGTTGCTGTCACTCGATGCTCCTAGGGACGAAGGTTAGATGTGCAGGATGAACTTGTGCTCGTTGCGGTGGAACACGACGTAGCCCAGGACCAGCGATACGACTGCCCAGATGATGCACAGGGCGAAGGTCTTCCAGCCGGGCATGACGCCGTCCACAAAGATGTTGCGCATGAAGTTGACGTAGTTGTACATGGGGTTGGCGTACATCAGCTTGCGCACGATGGTGTAGGGCACGGACTCGATCATGCTCTGTGGCCAGAAAATGGGCGTTGCGTACATCCACGCCAGGATGATGACGCTCCACAGGTGAATCATGTCGCGGAAGAAAACCGCCAGCGTGCCCAGCAGCATGGCCATGCCAACACAGAACACCGCCAGGCATGCCAGGACCAGCGGCAGCAAGAACAGGTACGGCGTCGGCGCGACGCCCTCCCACACCATAACGATCAGGACCGCTATCAGGGAGAACGCAAAGTTCACAAGGGCAAACAGGACCTTCTCCAGCGGGAACACGGTCTTGTTGACCTTGACCTTCTTTAGCAGGCCGGCGGCGTCGATGATGGACGTGACGCCGAAGTTCGTGGAGTCGGCAAAGACGGTCCACGTGATGTTGCCGATGATGAGGTACAGCGGGTAGTGCTGAATCTCCGCGTAGCGCAGGAAGTACGAGAACACGAACGACATGACGATCATCATCAGAAGCGGGTTCAGAACGCTCCAGACGACTCCCAGCACGCTGCGGCGGTACTTCAGCTTGAAGTCCTTGCCCACGAGCTGCTGCAGAATGAACATCGTCTTTTGGTGCGGAGTGTTCCAGACTTGGATGCCGTCTTCGGTCGTCTGAGCCTGGTTGGTGCTAGGGTTAGCGCTCACGCGGTTCACCTCGCTGGTCGAGACCTACAGTTAGCGCCTGATGTGTTGAAACGCAGATGCTGGCTAGGTGTCGCCAGCAACTGAGCCGTCCAACAGGCAAAACGTAACTGCCTAATGCTAGCACAGCAAAATCCTGGGCCCTCGCGCGCCACATCGCGAACGAAACCAATTTCACAATAGGGACACCCCCGCCACACGGCGCTGTCACATGCGCCTTCCTGGCGCTGACGCATGCCGCCATTCGCCGCGCACGTGCCGATGGCTGGCGCGTCAACCACGGCTCTCTCTGATTGCCAAAGAAAAAATCCCAAGAGGTGCTTGCAATTCTCAAAATGGTCCATATAATAATTATTTGTGCTTCGGCGCACCAACATTCCCCGGTGGCGCAGTGGTAGCGCAGCTGACTGTTAATCAGCTTGTCGCAGGTTCGAACCCTGCCCGGGGAGCCAGAGACTTCAGACCCGCTTCGGCGGGTCTTTTTTATGCCGCGATTCCAGGTGCGCCTCTGACTTTGTCTCCTGTGCACGCGCATCGTTTCCACGCGCACTTCCTCCATGCGTATTGCCGCACACTCCCCCCTATCCCTCTCCGCTATAAGCTTCTGCAACCCGCGCTATCTCATGACGCGCGCCCATCTCGATGCTTCCGTACCGTTACACGGCTCCCCCGATGCCTTTAACCGTTTGGTCCGACCTATCGCCGGGATCCCATGCGTGAATCCATTGGCCACAAGCCGCAAACCCATGCGCGTCATCGTGCACCCACCCACATAGAGTTGCAGTCGCATATGACGTGGCTGGAGTAGCGCTGGCCAAGAAAATATTTCCTGGGGTTGGAATTTTTCCTTGCATGGTACGAATAATCGTGCATAATAGAAAGCCGTTGCAGGAGCAATGCCACATATTCCCCGGTGGCGCAGTGGTAGCGCAGCTGACTGTTAATCAGCTTGTCGCAGGTTCGAACCCTGCCCGGGGAGCCAGAACTTTCGGGACCTCAACTTTTGTTGAGGTCTTTTTATATGTCGGAACTCATACATCTATTGTGTGGAATTCCATAACGCTGACAGGGTATCTAGTTGTGTGTGTCTACACACTCACACTTCCAACCCCTGCAGAACCCTATGACAAGGTACCGAGGTGTGAGTGCCCACATCCGCCATCTCTGCAGCATCAGAAGTCAAATTGGGTCGCTAACTATATCTGACAGCCCATCTACCTGGTATTTTATAAAAGTGCAAAATAGTTCCCTGCAAGGTTTCGACCTGCGAGTACCCGCCACTCGCACCCCTGCATGAATTCATGACAGGGTGTCGAGGTGTGGGTGCGCACTCACTCGTACGTCGGACCCCTGCAGTTCTTTCTCCTACAGCATGTCGAGGTATGAGTAACCACACGACAAAACTCATCAAACTCTCTCGCGCCGATGAACCCTTCTTTGCCCCAACCTGTTAGCCCCGAGCTATGTGGCCTGCCCATGTGAAGATTTTCGACAAGACAAGATGCTCGCTTCAAATCTCGAGATGTACGGACCCATCGAACGCGGAAACTTTACGCGCCCGATGGCCCCCTCACAAGTGCAAGCCAGCAAGGCTCAATAGTAAGCTGCATTGTCGCAATAAAGATGTTGCTTGCCTGAATAGATTGTGTTGCCTTGCCAGACTAGTACGCATGGTCGGTATGCGGAACTGGCATGCAGAGCTGATGTAAGTATGCAGATTCGGGCGCTGGCATGCATAGCCGGTATGCGGAGCTGGCCGATGTTGTCAAAAAAGGCGGACCCGAGAGGGCCCGCCTTTTTTGAAACTATTGCGAGAAGTTCAACCTTGCACATAGCTAGCAGCTTGTAGCCACGCTAGTCCTCGATGTAGTCCTTCAGCTTGCCAGAGCGGCTGGGGTGACGCAACTTGACGAGGGTCTTGCTCTCAATCTGACGGATGCGCTCGCGCGTTACGCCAAACTCGCGGCCGACCTCCTCCAGCGTGCGGGGATGACCGTCCTCCAGGCCAAAGCGGAACTTGATGACCTTACGCTCGCGGTCCGCCAGGCCATCCAGCACCTGGTCCAGCTGCTCGCGCAGCATGGAGTCGCTGGCGGCCTCGGGAGGAGCCACGGCCGTGGAGTCCTCGATGAAGTCGCCCAGCTGGGAGTCCTCTTCCTCGCCGATAGGCGTCTCCAACGAAACGGGCTCCTGGCTGATTTTCTGAATCTCGCGCACGCGGTCGGCGCTCATGCCCATCTCCTCGCCGATCTCCTCGGGGGTGGGATCTCGGCCGAGGTCCTGCAGCAGCTGACGCTGCACGCGGACCAGCTTGTTTATGGTCTCGACCATGTGCACCGGGATGCGGATGGTGCGGGCCTGGTCGGCGATGGCGCGCGTGATGGCCTGGCGAATCCACCAGGTGGCATACGTGGAGAACTTGAAGCCCTTCGTGTAGTCGAACTTCTCGACGGCACGGATGAGGCCCAGGTTGCCCTCCTGGATCAGGTCCAGGAACAGCATGCCACGGCCGACGTAGCGCTTTGCGATGGAGACGACCAGACGCAGGTTTGCGCTGATGAGCTGCTGCTTTGCGTCCAGGCCCACCTGCTCGATGCGCATGAGGCGGCGCTGCTCGGCACGGGTGAGCTCGATGTCGCCGTTCTCGGCGGCCTCCAGCTTCTCGGTGGCCTCGTTTCCGGCCTCGATCTTCATGGCCAGGTGTACCTCCTCGGAGGCGGTCAGCAGGTCGACCTTACCAATCTCCTTCAGGTACATGCGCACGGGATCGCCGGTCAGAAGCACCGTGGAGCTGTCGGA
>JBJEKW010000084.1:0-6912 GCA_051878835.1 Atopobiaceae bacterium | reverse complement strand
CCTTTACGAATTCACCGATGGCACCGCTTATGTCGGCCGATCCATTGACATGGCTAAGCGTCTCGCTGAACATCGTCATGATTACAAACATATCCCGGAGCTAGTGGGAAAACGCATCCGCCGGGCACTTTTCGCTCCGGTAGGCGATGGTATAGACGAAGCCACGCTTGATGAAATCGAGACACAGTCCATCCACTGGGCAGAAGACAATGGTTTTGACCTTATCAATAAACTCAAGACTGACAAACCTGGCGGGACGGCTGATTTCTCTATAACCCTAGAGACAGGCGCTACTCCACTCCTGCCATGGAGCCGAACTAGGCGTACAAACGATTTGGAGCGTGCCCATCTAGAGAAGGCAAGCGAATCCCAGAAACGAAGGTATCAACGCTTGCGCGCCACCCCATTTTCCAGCACTGTTATCGATAGTCTCTCATACTATGTCGCAGAGACAATTCCGGAATACGCCTGCCTTGCAGGAACGCGTTGGTCCCTTACGGCATACCCTCACCGCAGCCAATCGCCAGGCCCGGAGTTTAAGTGCGTCGCGTGTCTTACATGCGGCACCCTCGAGACCTTTGTCATTTGGACAGACAGCATCAGTATCTTCGGGTTTATAAATTGCAAGCGTCCAGAGGATGACAATCTACCTAAACCGTTGCATCCCGCAAGGCCTTCTCACACTACCTATCGCGCAGCAGATAATATCGTCCAGTACACGTTTCGAGACGAGCGGACACTCAGGCGGCTGTTGAATGACAAAAGAGTCCTCAACTGGTGCTATCGACTCAACGTTGAGATGATGAGAAAAGGTACAAATCCTCAAGCTCGTTGGACTAATCCGCAGCTGACAAAGGATGTAATCATCAAAGCAGACTGCCTAAGGGTCTCAGCTACGGAGAAAAGCTGCAATCCCGCAAAGGACAAGACCTAGCATTCGGGCGAGAAGAGCAAGACATTCGCTCTTCTCGCCCACGTTTTTGCAATAGCTTTTTATATATCGAAAGCCCTGTTGACTGCGGCCGCAATATCTCCGCCAGCTGCTAGCCCTGCCTGTAGTAGCTCAGGAAGTCCTCCAGCGCGTCCATGGCGTCATGCAGCGTGTGCTTGCGCGGCAGGTAGACGATGCGGAAGTAGCCAGGCTTCTCCCAGTTAAAGCCCTTGCCCGCGGTGATGAGCACGTGCTTGTCCTTCAGCAGGTCAAGCGCGAACTGGTCGTCGTCGGTGATGTGGAACTTCTCCTCGCTCAGGTGCGGGAAGATGTAGAATGCCGCCTCGGGCTTCGTCACCGTGACGCCATCCATGGCGCTGAGCCGCTGGTAGACGTACTCGCGCTGCTCGTAGATGCGTCCGCCGGGCTTCAGCAGCTGCTGCGAGCGCTGGATGCCGCCCAGGCAGGTCTGCACGATGGACTGCGCGGGCACGTTGGAGCACAGGCGCATGTTGGACAGCATGTTGATGCCGTCGATGAGGTCCTTAGCGATGCGCTTGTTGCCCGAGAGGCTCATCCAGCCGATGCGGTAGCCGGCGACCATGTGGCTCTTTGACAGGCCGTTGAACGTGATGCAGAACAGGTCGGGTGCCAGGCTGGCGATAGAGACGTGCTCCTTACCGTCCATGACCAGGCGATCGTAAATCTCGTCGGCAAAGATGACCAGCTGGTGCTCGCGCGCCACGTCCACGATCTCCTGCAGCACCTCACGTGGGTACAGGGCGCCCGTGGGGTTGTTCGGGTTGATGACCACGATGCCCTTCGTGCGCGGGGTGACCTTGCTCTTTATGTCCTCGATGTCGGGGTACCAGTTGGCCTGCTCGTCGCAGACGTAGTGCACCGCGGTGCCGCCGGCCAGCGTGGCGCAGGCGGTCCACAGCGGGTAGTCGGGACTGGGGACCAGGATCTCGTCGCCCGTGTCCATGAACGCGTTCATTGCCAGCTGAATCAGCTCGGAGGCGCCATTGCCGGTGTAGATGTCTTCGACGTCTACGTTAGGGATGCCCTTCAGCTGGTCATACTGCATGATGGCCTTGCGCGCGCTGAACAGGCCACGGCTGTTGGAGTAGCCCTCGCACTCGGTCAGCTGGTCCTGCATGTCCTTCACGACCTCGTCGGGCGTGCGGAATCCGAACGGAGCGGGGTTGCCGATGTTCAATTTCAGAACGTGGATGCCCTGGTCCTCCATGCGGTATGCCTCATCCAGCACGGGCCCGCGGATGTCGTACAAGACGTTGTCTAGCTTCGAGGACTTCTTGAACTGGCGCATGGTCTTTCCTTCCGGGTTGAACTTTCCTGTTGCAGTGCCTTGGGTGCCGTCATCGCTGGCCGCGCGCCCGTTTTCGCTTTCGTCATCGTTTTCGACGTTGTTTTCGATTTCGTCGCTGGAGGTTGGGATTGAACTTGAAGCTAGTTCACTTTCTGAGTCAGATGTCGCACTAGCAAGTTCAACACCATTTAGAAGCCAGTCGGCGTTCACGCCCAGCGACTCTGCCAAGAAGCGCAGCATACCCTTCCGCGGAATCGTCTTTCCGCTGAGGTATTGGCTCAGCTGGCTCTTCCCCAGCTTGTGGCCCCGTTCACGGGCCACACGCAGCAGATCTACCTGCTTCATCTGCCGGGCGTCCATCGCCTGTGACAGCCTGGCAGCAAAGGCATGCTTCTCAGAGTCCGCCTTGGCCACGTCAGCCTTCGTTATCTCTGTCTTGGCTAGGCCTGCCTTGGTTAAGTCCGTCTCGGAAAGGTCCGTGGCAGCAGAAGCTGATGCGAGAGTAGTCACCGTTTCCGAGTAGGCCCGAGAAACTTTCCTGCTGTCCATCTGACCCCCTCTCAAAAGTTCAATTTGCAATCATTGCGAGTCACATCAAAAGGTTCAAATGGGCAAGAAGTTCAATTTCACCGTGCGGCTCGCTGGAAACAGAGTATCACTTGGGGGACCTCGCACTGTCGAAAGTTCAATTTATTTGTTTCTCCATATGAGACACATCACAGATTGGCCGTCATAGTCAGCGATTCGACAACCAATATTGCCGTAAATTGAACTTTCGCAGGTAATGGGCACAATAACGCACAGAGATCATGCATGGGCGGGCTCAATACTGCGCAGCTTGCTCGCTGGTTCTCCAGGCAAGCGGCTCTCCAAGCGTTCTCCGGGCGTTCACCTGGTGCTCGCCAGCGAGCTCATCAACAAGTTTGCCAGTAGGTTCATCAGCAGGCTTACCCGCTGGCTTACCAGCAGGTTCATCAGGCCGATTGATTGCAATTGCCAACATGGCTGCATATATGGCCTCATATAAAAGGGTCGCGCCTGCACCTGGCAGTACGCGGCCCCTCGAATCTATCGAAAAGTTCAATTCATGCCGAGCGAACTTTCTTCAGGCAGCCCATGCACGGCCTTCCGTCATCGTCTTCCGTCGCGGTCTTCCGTCACAGCCTTCCGTCGCGGTCTTCAGTTGCTGCTTTCCGCGATGGTCTTCCGTCGCGGTCTTCCAAGGCGACCGTAAAGCGCAGCCCTACAGCGCAGCCTTGTAGATCTCCACGATGTCATCCTTGGTCAGCGGCACGAACGAGCCCTTGCTGCCATCGGCTGCCTTCTGAGCCATGACCTCGAAGTTCTTCTGGTCCTCGATGCCCACCGCGCGCAGGTTCGCAGGCATGTGCAGGCTGTCCACAAAGAACGAGCGTGTGCGGCGCACGGCCTCGCGGGCCACGTCCTCGTCGGAGCCGTCGAGGCCCCACACGTTACGGCCGTACGTGGCAAAGCTGGCCACGGTGTCGGGGTCCTTGCGCATGCAGAATTCCATCCACGCCGGGGTCAGGATGGCCAAGCCCTCGCCGTGCGTGATGTCGTAGAACGCCGAAAGCTCATGCTCCATGGGGTGCACGCACCAGGCATTGGCAGAGCCGTCGCCCACCAGGCCGTTGATGGCGTGACTGGCCGCCCACATCAAGTTGGCGCGAGCGTCGTAGTCGTCGGGCTTACCCAGCGCCACGGGACCGTACTTAATCATGACCTTCAGCAGGGCCTCGGCAAAGCGCTGCTGCACATCCGCGCCCTTCTCACGCGTGAAGTAGTTCTCGAACGTGTGGCTCATCATGTCAGCGGTGCCGGCAGCCGTCTGACGTGCCGAGACCGTGAACGTATACGTGGGGTCCAGGATGGACATGGTCGGCTTCATGCACTCGGCGCCGGTGCCCCACTTCTCGTTCTTCTCCATGTCGGAGATGACCGCAAAGCAGTCCATCTCGGAGCCGGTGGCCGCCAGGGTCAGCACGGAGTAGATGGGCAGAGCCTCCTTGGCCAGGCTGCCGTCCAGCACGATGTCCCAGGGGTCGCCGTCGTACTTGGCGCCCGCCGCCACGACCTTGGCGCAGTCGATGGTGGAGCCGCCGCCGATGGCCAGGACCATGTCGATGTCATCCTTGCGGCACAGCTCGACGCCGCGGCGGACCGTCTGGATGCGCGGGTTGGGCTCGACGCCCGCCAGCTCCGTCACCGAGACTCCCGCATCGCTGAGGATGCGCATGGCCTCGTCGTAGATACCGTTGCGCTTGATGGAGCCACCGCCGTACACCAGCAGCGCCTTAGTGCCGCTCTGGCGCAGCTCGCTCAGGTGCTTGATCTGACCCTTGCCAAAGTGGATGACCGTAGGAACCGAGAACGTGAAGTTGTACATGCCTGCTCCCTTCATCGCACATGCCGGCGCCACGCAGAGACCGCACACGGCAACGCCAGCATGCCGCGGCGCCTCCGGGGCGCCGCTCAGTCTGCATGTATTGTAAGTCATACCCCACCAAGCGCATGGCCCAAGAAGGACCTGGCAAGGTTGCGGCTATGTTCGGGTGGCACGACGTTGCATCACTCTGGCAGCTATCTATGCGACGGCTGGTAGGGGCTGCATGCGGACTCCCTACTTGAGGTCCTTCCCCAGCCCAGCTGCGTGCATGGCGTCAAAGAACGCCTGCTTGGAGCGGGTGGCCACCAGCTCCTGCGGGAAGTGGATCTGGTCCAGCATGTCCGAGACATTCTGGAACTGGCCGATGGCGCTGCTGATGTGCGCATCGGAGTCCACGGCTATCTGGACGCCCTCCTCGGCGCAGGCCAGCGCGATTTCCTTGCAGGGGTCCCACGAATGGTCGCGGTTCGAGACGTCCAGGCTGTGCTCGTTTATCTCGATCAGCTTGTGCAGCTGGCCAGCCTCGTGCACGACGGTCTTCACGTCGAAGGGCACGCCCGCGCGGCCGGGATGGCCCAGGACCAGCACCTTCGGCTGCTGCAGCGCCGCCACGTACATGGCAGTGGTCTGCTCCAGGTCCGCGGCGATGGTGAACTGCTTCGCGTGCACGCTGGCCACGACGTAGTCCAGGTGCCTGAACACCAGCTCCTGCAGGGAGTGCGCATGCTCAAAGAAGTCGCCGTTGATGCTGCGGTCGCACATGATGTCCCAGCCGAACAGGTTCCCGTCCAGGTCCACGATGTCCGCCTCGCACCCGCGCAGCAGCGTCACGCCGTGCAGCTGGCGCGGCCACGCCTCCACGTTGATGAAGTACTGGAAGTTGCGCAGGGTCTGCTCCTCAAACAGCATGCAGCCGTAGTGGTCGGCAGAGCCCAGGACCTCAAGCCCGCGCTCCGCTGCCGCGCGCGCGTTCTCCTCGATAGTCGAGTACGCATGGCGCGAGAAGAGCGTATGGGTATGGACGTCACAGGCAAAGTTGCGCATGAAATCTTCCTCCAAGCTTGGTTCGGGCAGGGCGCGTCTCTTGGCCGGCACTGCGTTGTTTGGCCGGCGTGGCGTTGATTGGCCGGCACGACACGGCTCGTCCGGCACCTCGCCGTTCGATTGGCGCCGCGCCGCCGACTCAGCGTCTCTCGGCCGACACCGCGTCGCGCCGCTGCCACAAAAGCGCACGTCTACGATTGTTCAAGCTCTATGCTAGTTGCGTAAACCAGCCCCATCCAGCGAAAGGATTGGCGCATATGAATAATTCAACTCAGAGCCAGCAGCCCGTCGAGCCCCTGCGCGACAAGAACGGCCTCACCGAGGAGGAGTTCCTGCGCAGCTACACGCCAAAGAAGTACCCCCAGCCCTCGGTGACGGCAGACATCTGCGTGTTTCGCCGCGTCGACGGTCAGCTGCAGCTGCTGCTGGTGCAGAGGGGCGGCCACCCCTTCCTGGGCCACTGGGCCACGCCCGGCGGCTTCACGAACCCCAATGAAACCGTGGACCACTGCGCCCAGCGCGAGCTCGAGGAGGAGACGGGCGTCACGGGCCTGGCGCTGGAGCCGCTGCACCTGTATAGCACGCCCGATCGCGACCCGCGCGGTTGGACCATGTCGTACGCGTTCGTGGCGCTGGACCAGAAGGGCGTCACGGTCCACGCGGGTGACGACGCCGCGAAGGCGGTCTGGTTCGACGTCCGCGCAAAGCAGGAGGCCGGTCGCACGCAGCTGGAGCTCACCCACGATGGCACGCTTCTGACCAGCGACTTTGCCACACAGCCCCAGGCCATCACCGGCATCCCGCGCGCCGTCGACGTCCATGGCACGGGTCTGGCCTTCGACCACGCCAACATCGTCAGCGACGCCTGGCTGCTGCTGAACTACGCAAAGGCGTAGCCGGTAAAGAAGGGCACCCCGTTGCGGGATGCCCTTCTTCAGTAGGGATACCCTTCTTGAGCGAGCCCTTGCACCAGGCGCCGCCAAGAACGCAATGCCCTTCTTGACCTGCGCTTTATTGCCGAAGCGCTACGCAACGAAGCGCTACGCAAACACGTACTTGTGCATGCGCGCGATGGCCTCGTCCACGCAAGACGTGGGCAGTGCCAGGTTCACGCGCAGGGAGGTCGGGCCGTTGAACATGGCGCCGTCCTGGACGGCCACGCCCACGTCCCAGCACGAGCGCTCCAGCTGCTGCAGCGTC
>JBJEKW010000083.1:0-7013 GCA_051878835.1 Atopobiaceae bacterium | reverse complement strand
GTCCTTGGTCGGGTTCAGCCCGGCCGCCCTCGCCTCGGCCTTGGTGCGGCGTGTGCCGTCCTCGTAGTTGTAGACCTTCGACCATTCCGCCTTGACGGGCCGCCACTCCTCGGGGGTGAGCCACTCCTCGTTTCCCTCGGCATTTCGGCAGAGGTAGCGCTTCTCGTTCCTAGGCCCATTCGGGACGGAGAACGCAGAGCTTGGGCTGTCCGGGTCATATGATCCGGACAGCCCAAGCTCGCTCTCTAGGATGTGGGCGTGCGGGTTTCCGGTTCCTAGGCCGTGGATGGCGACGTCGGCGGCGTGGCCGCGCTCTGCGGCGTGGCGGGCGAAGCCCATGACGAGGGCCTCTGCCCTTTCGCGCGACAGCTCGGCCGGTATGGCCACCTCGACGCGTCTGGCGACGAGGTGCGCGCCGCCCCGCTGCCGCCCCATTTCGGCAGCTTCTGCGGCGTTCCAGAGCGCCTCGCGGTCCCTGAGCGCTTCGGGAGCGCCGTCCGGCAGCACGACGGCCACGAAGTCGACGCGCTCAGAGCGTCCATAGCGGCAGCGCTCGCCGGTGGCCGTCCGCGTGAGCGCCTCGCCGGACTGGTAGGCGGCGCTCTTGACGGCGGACGAGCCGCGAGAGAGCGAGACGCCGCGCACGTTCAGATGAAAAATTGCCACGGAGCACACCCCCTCTGGGTCGCGCCGTCGGCTCTTCATCTGAACCCCGCGAGGCCCCGCCGACGGTCTCGCGGGGGATGGGGTACAGGGGCCGCGCCCCTGCTCTGGTGCAGCGCGAACGCTGCCGAGTGCAGGGCTGGCCCTGCCGCACGAAAACCAACTCACGCAGCGAAGCGAGTAAGTTGGTTTTAAGTGCGCCCTATGCAGATGTAGTTACCCATTGCGTGAGAATATATTCATTATTTTACGGGAATAGATTATGTCAGTGATTCGTTTTGTTCCCTCGCGATTGGAGCTGAAGGGGATGCCTAGGAAGAAGTCGGTCGAGCAGATAGACAGGGAGATTGCCGACCTCAGGCAGCAGCGCCGCGAGGCCGTCAGGCGCGAGTCGACGGCGGCGCGCAAGGCCCGCGACCATGCGACCTTCGTAGCCGGTGGGCTGCTACTCTCCTGCTTCGAGAATGGGTGGGAGAGCGTCGACTGGGAGAGGCTCGCGCGCGTCATTGAGAAGAACCGCGATGTGTTCTCCCGCCTGACAACGGACACCCTTCCGACGAATGAGGCCTCGCAGCGCTTGCGGGAATGGGAGAGGCGGCAGCGTAAAGGCCCTGTTGTTCCGGACGGCGCAAACAGCGAGGAGCACGGCGGGCGGCCTGATGCGAGCAACCCAAAGGATGGCGCGGGCAGCGCCTCGGACCTGCCGCCTCGGACCGTCGGCGGCTTCTCCAACTTCTTGAACGAGCATCAGGGAGCGCCACGCCGGTAGGCTGGCCGTGCGTTGGCTTGCTACGTCGCGAGGTCGAGCGGCAGGTCGGATATGTCCTTCAGCCTCTTCCCGGCGATGAGGTTGTCGAGCTGCTCCGTTATGTCGTCGCGCCCGTACCTCTCGACGGCATCGGCAAGCTCGTAGAGCGCGAAATGGTACATGCAGTCTATGTCTCCCGTACCGAGGGCAAGCGACGAGATTCTCGACGGCAGCGGCTCGCCGGTGACTACAACTATATGAGGCATCGGCCCCTTGCGGTTCCTAATCAGGTTCAAGGCCTCCGTTCGGCTGTTCTGGGCACGATCGGAGCGCATCGTCCATTTCGCCGATATGCTCGCATGCAAAATCGGCTTCCCGCCGTTCGAGGCCCTCAGGTCCGCCATGGTGGCGACCCTGTCATCGACAACTTGATAAGGCTCGTTAATGTCGTCGTCAGACAGCAAGCGCCGGTAGACCACGACGTCCGGGGCGACCATGTAATCGTTCCCGATAATCGTCCTGAGGCGGGCGTTCTCGTCGGTCAGGGTCTTCAGGTACTCAAGGTGCTCATACTGCGCGAAGTCAGACGTACCGAGGGCGTTGCGGTTTCCGAGCTGCCTAATCTCCCAGTCTCCCGGCCTGATGTGCTGCAACTTTGGGAACGTCCTAGCGACGAACTCCGAGACGAGCACCTCGAATGATGAGCCTGACGTCTGCCCGGCGCTCTTCTCGCGCCTCGCCTCGCATCCCAGCGACCTCGCAAGCAGGCTGGCTATCTCCCTCGACGCCTTGTTTCCCTTGTCCGCGTTCGACGCGACGCCTTTGGCGTCCATCGTGAGGACGTTGCGGCGGATTATCTCGCTGTGCAGCCATTCCCGCTGCGCGACTATCAGCGCCCTGTCTCTGGGTTCCATTCGAGTGCCTCCGCGATTGCTCTTCCTATTGCCTCTGCCACCGGAGGGGGGAACGCGTTGCCGACTTGGCGATACGCTGCCGTTTTCTTCCCCGAGAACTCCCATTCGGGCGGGAACCCCTGCACTCTGGCCGCCATCCGCACCGTGAGCCTCGGCATTCCGGAGAACCCCCTTTCAGGAGGCTCTTTTGCGATGCCGCCGCCGTCGACCCCGAGCCTCTTCCAAGCCTCGCGCGCCCGCGTCGGTCCCAAGTCCGGCCCTCCGTGCTTCTTCGAGCCTCCTACGAGCGTCGGGGCTATCGCGTCGGCACCCTTCGCCCACGCGTCGGCACCCTCCCAGCCGTTCGACGCCATCTCGGGGCGCAGGAGCTGGCCAACCGTCTTGGTCTTGCTCGCGTCCCCATCGGGCCACTCGAAATGAGACGCCCACGGCTCTTTCAGAGCGACGAGAACCGCCCTAGGCCTGAGCTGCGAGACTCCGTAGTCGCTCGACTGGACCAGCCTCCACCACCACCGATAGCCCATTGCCTCTAGCCTGTCCGTCACCTGAGCGCGGTATCCGTCGAACTTCGGGAAGAATATCCCCTTCACGTTCTCGATGAGGACCGCCCTCGGGTCGCACTCGGCGACTAGACGTAGAGCCTCGGGAAACAGGTCCCTCTCGTCGTCTGAGCCGAGCTGCTTCCCGGCGACTGAGAACGGGGGGCACGGGACGCCTCCGGCGAGCAGGTCGACACTCCCCCTGTAGTTGGCCGCCGAGAACTCGTGGACGTCTCCCTCTATGACGTTCCAATCCGGGCGGTTGAGCCTGAGAGTTGCGCACGCGTCGGGCTCTATTTCTATCAGCGCGACATGATGAAACCCAGCCTTTTCGAGGCCGAGGGCCTGTCCACCCGCCCCCGCGCAAATCTCAATCGAATCAGGCATTACGGCTGCCTCTTAGATAGCGACGCCTTGCGCCGATGCCCATGTTTGCTATCCTCTCGCGCTCTTCTCGTCGTGCGTCCTCGGCGGCCTGTTTTGCCTCATCGTGCGCCCTCGCGACTTCGGCCCTTATGGCTTCAAGATCTCGCGAGTGCTCTTCTTGCGAGGCCTTGAAGCCGTCCTCGTATCCGCGCGCGCGGCCGACCTCCTCAGCCGCGCTTCTCTCTACCTCCGGGAGCGCTGGCGAGACGTCGACGACTTGGGCGTCGATTGACGCCTTGATTGCCTGCGCCACGGCCTGAAGGTCTGCGGTCCTCACGACGCCTGACTGCGACAGCTCCTCGCGGACGGCATCTCTCACGCGATAGACCATGTCGTCGCCGCCGTCCATGTGCTCCCTTATGCACTGGACAACGTAGCGCGACGCGTTGCCGCCGCACTCCGCCTCGACGTCGGCCGCGAAGCGCTCCTCAAGCACCTTCGGGAGTACGAAGGTATGCCTTCTGCCCTGCCCGTCCGCCATCAGCGACTCCCACAAACCTAGCCTTGCACGGTATGAGGTAATCATACCATTGTTACAAAAACGCTGTTAAACACATGTTTATTACTATATCTTACCTATAATCACATTTAATCGTACTGCTCATACGATTGTATGAAGTCGCAGATACTGGCATTAGCCGACCATACTCAGATTTCTTGGTGCCATGCATAGTCTTGGACGGCATTATTCATGCATGGTAAGGGGCCTTATGTAAAGCTGTTTTAGGATTCGCAGTTAACGGGCTGTACTCGTTCCCTGCATAACGCTCCTCTGGCGTGCATATCGCCAAATTTCGCAGGGGACCACAACCGGTTGTGGTCGTCTCTGGTCCGGCTGGACCCCGATTCTGCATAGAAGCCCCGTGCCTATTCCCTGCGCCCTTGGCGGCGGGCTGGTTGCTTGCGTGTCGTGGCGGCTCTCCCGCCGCTCGGTGTCCTTGCAGGTCGATGTTGAAAACTAGTTACGACCTCGAAAAAGGATAGCGCCCCCCTTAAGCCCAAGACGCCGCCAGCATCGAAAACCCTGCGGGTTTACGACACTGGCGGCTAGCGTGTTGTGCCGCCCGGTCTGGCATGGCTTGGTGTGGGGCCAGCCATCCCGACCGGCACACCACGCCCCCTGCATGGAGGCACAAGCGCGCCCGCGCCCCGACCTCGACGCCCCCGCATCCATCCCTTGGGGGACCGCGAGCGGGCGGCGTTGGTTCCACCACGGGCGCGGCGTCGGGGGCTTCATGGAGTTCCACCCTCTCGACTGAGGCCAAAGGTGAGCCGCCTCCCGTCGCCCGGCGCACGCGTCCGGGCCGCTAGGGCCTCCACACCTCGGCTATTCGGCTCATTGAAGGCCTTTACTCAGCCCACCGGGAAGGGCGCTATGGCGTGCCTCACAGCGGGGGACAAAGAGAGGGCCGCCCGCGCTTTGCACGATCGGCCCTCTCATCAAGAGACATATAGCTATCTGGCGCATTCTACCTGCGAACGCCTTATGGTGACCACCTGCCGGGGTATAATAGGCATGTGGCGCGGTTTGCGAGGGCCTAACTCGCTTCTGCGCGGTCGGTACTGCGAATACCGCCCGCCGATGGCCACCATTTTACACCGCCCCGCCCTGGCTACGCCGCCGGCCGGGGCGGTTTTTTGTCAGTTTGTCCCGGCTCGACTGTCCCTCTATAACGCGAAATATCCCAAAATCGGATATCCGATTTTGGGATATTTCACTGTTTACCTGCCGTTTGTCGTGTTGTTATGGTTCAGGCTCGTTGCTTTGGTCCCCATCCTCAAAGCTTTCTCCAATATTGGCGAGTTTTCTAAAGCCAGGGGTGCTAAAGCGGTCGTGGACGCGTGTCGGCGACTGTGTCAAGGGTTTTGCGGATGGCTTCGGCTGCGGCTTTGAGGCTGTCTGATTCACTCCCTTGCCCATATGAGGCTTCGTAGCGGGGGAGGCCTTCTTGGCTGTCGCTTGTGCCTGCAAATCCTCGGCGAAATTCTTTTCGCGTTCCGGAACTCCCTCGCTGTCTTTTTTCTTCGCTTCTCTGACGATGGAGAAGAAATCCCAGACATCTTTGAAAGCGCTATACAGTTTGCGAACGGAGACGCTGATATAGAGTTCGACGCCGACATAAGCGCCTCTGAGTGCCTCACGGTCCGCCGTCTCCATGCTTACAGGTATGGCCGCGTCAACTTTCTCTCTTATTTTTTCAATCCCGTCAGCAGAGATGGCACCTGAATTCCATCCCTTCTCGCCACTGAGACCAGTGAGGTCGGCCAGCGCGTCATACGTGCCCTTTAGCGTCGCGTTGGTGGTCCGCATGAGACCGCTTGCGCCTGACGGGCCGGACAGCTCTGGAAGGTCTGGACCAACACTCTTGCTAATTCTCCGTGCCGTCTTGATTGCCTTCGCCAGCGCCTCAGCTGGCTCGCCTTTGAGGCGGTCGGCTATGCTCCCCGCCCTCTCTGAGATGCGCTCCTCGGTCTCTACCTTCTTGACCCATGCCGGGGCGTGGCCGTCGGCCGCGATGCTTGCCGCTTCCATAGCGTTTGACTGTGCCTTGTCAATGTCGGCGTATGCCGCGCGAATCTTCCTAACGCTCTCGTTGACGTCTGTTCCGTTCATTGTTAATTCCTCCTTATTTGAACAACATATCTATCCCATGTTGGAGGCGGCCTCTGCTCCGTTAGGATCGGAGGCCGCCGCGCTAGAGCCTAGGGAGCCTGTCCGGCTCCTCTGCCGCTCTCTTTGCGGCCTTTACCTCGTCCCACGCAGCCTCTTCGAGCCTCCTTGCCGCCTCCTCTGACCTAGAGGCGCGGTAGTCCGAGCGCTCGCGTTCGCGAGCCTCCCTAACCTCCTTAATGGCCTCGCGCGCAGTGCGCTCGCGCTCCTGCTCTGTCTGTTTGCGTCCAAGTTCCCGCTCGATTCGTGAGCGAATGGCGGCCATAGCGGCTATTGTGCGGGCTAGGAAGCCTCTGAGGCTGTCTAGGACGTCTGAGAGGCTGGCGCCACGGCCGGGAGTGTCCTCTGTGTCGGCTACCGCAGACCTTGCCTCCTCAAGGGCGTCCCTCACAACGTCGCCCGTCTTGGTTCTTCCGGCCACGTCGAACGCGGCAGCGCGTGGCCGCTCGTAGGCGTCCCTGATGGCCACTGATTCCGCTGGCGTTATGGTCGTCTCGTTCCTAAGAACGTCACGTATCGTGTATGCCGCCGCCACGTCCCTCCTCGCCTCGGCAAGGTCCAGCATATCGGTCGTGATGACGAGCGGGCGGGATGCGGCCTCGGACGCGTCCCTCTCCGCCTCAAGCTCTGCGAGCTTGGCCGCATAGGCCTCGTTGCGCGCCGCGATTGCGGCGTTCTCGGCGCGCCTGTCGGTAGAATGCTCGTAGCGCCGCCCCTCGCGCCTAGCCTCGGCCACCGACCTTGCCTCCATTGCGCGGATGGCATAGCCCTCATGTTTCATCGGCTCGACGTTCATCCCTCGTTCGGCGTTGCTTTTGGAGGAAATCCTGCCGTACGCCCCGGCCTCAAGGCCGTCCTCGCGCTCCTGGGCCTCGATGGCGGCGTTCGCCTCCTTGGCCCATTGGGCACGGAGGGCCACAAGCTCGGTCTTGGCCGCGTCCAGCGAGCTTTCGCCGCCCGCCCTCGTGACCTTGGCGACCGGGCTGGGGCTTGTGCGGTCCTTGGTCGGGTTCAGCCCGGCCGCCCTCGCCTCGGCCTTGGTGCGGCGTGTG
>JBJEKW010000082.1:0-7038 GCA_051878835.1 Atopobiaceae bacterium | reverse complement strand
TGATGCCAAACAGCTGGTAGCCAATCTTTACGCTGGGAAACGCGCTGCCCCACAGAAGGCAGGCCAGCGTTGCCAGAAGGGCCACGCCCAGGGTGCTGCAAAGAAACGGCCGCCTGGGCCGGGCCGAGCCCTGGATTGAGTCCTTGGAGCGGGTCATGCCCCCGTTGCGAGCCGAGCTCTGCGGATGGGATTCGCCGGCGGCGCCGGCAACAGCCGGCTGCGCGGCGCCGGTCTTCTGTGATTGCAATGGAACCTCCTCGTACGCCAACCCGTCCATTTTCAAGCAGGGCGTACGGGCGTGGGCCCAACTGCACAATTCCTGCAGAGCACCGCACCACGTCGGGGAGGGTAGGGGAAGGCAAGAAGGGCAGCCTCCGCCAACGGCCATGCCAGGAAAGCTTATGCCAGCTGCTCTGCAAAGGGCAGGTCCAGCTCCCGGTCGCAGGCCACCACCATGAGGTTGTCCGGCAGGGTGGAGGGGTTTCTTCCCGTAGACACCACGTACACGTGGGCAAAGGCCGACGCAAGCGAGCCGGCGGTGCGCTCCAGCGGACCTGCCTGCGGCCCCTCCAGCGCGCTGACTACGTTCCCCAGGCACATCCCGCCGGGCACCAGGCAGCGATGCGCCAGCTGGGCGGCCTCGGGGGTGGACAGGCGGTCGTCGGGCTCCTGCGCGCGGAAGCAGTCGTTCAGGATGGCGTCGTAGGGTTGGCGGCATTCGCGCAGGTAGTCCAGGGCATCGGCCTGCACCAGCCCCAGCCTGCTGCGCCACGACTGCCCCATGCTGCGCGCGAGCCTGCGCAGGTAGAAGTATCTCCAGGCGAGCCTCGTGGTGGTGGGGTCCTTCTCGACCACGTCCAGGTGCACGTCGGGGTGCGAGGCCATGAGGTATTTCGGGTAGCCGTAGCCGGCGCCGCCCAGCATGAGGGCGTTGCGTACGGGCGCGGGCCCCTGAAACATGAGGTCGTACAGCACGTAGTACTCAAAGACGGGGTCGCACCAGCCCTCGTCGGTGTAGGTGGCCGACTGGTAGGTGCCGTCCACGTCCATCACACGGGCCGGCCTGCCGTCCTCCCACACGATGTCGTACACGCTCAGCGTGCCGAACATGCCTGGTACCCGCAGGGCGTGCGCCTGGGTGCGGCGCACGTAGGGGGCCACGCGCCAGGCGGCGCGGGTCCCCATGATGGCCTCGTCCGCATGACGGACGAGGCCAATAAGACCATTCGAAAGCATGAGCCCCTGCCCTTCGCGGCGCTAGATGCGCTTCAGGAGGCGGGAGCCTTCCAGCGTGAAGCCGCAGCGCATGAGCCTGTCGGCGGAGAACTGGTCGGTGTCCAGGAGCGTGAGCTCGCCCACGCCGCGTGCCAGGGCCTTCTGCTGCAGCTCCCGCACCAGCGTGGCGATGTCACCCTCGTAGCCGGGCTTTGCCGCCACGCCGCTGACCATGCCGTACACGCCGCTGGGATTCTGCCTGGTGGGCATCAGGTCGGCAAAGGTGAGCCCTGCGCAGGCAACCACCTCGCCGTCGTGGCGCGTCACCAGCTCGATGACCCGGCCCTGCTGCATGCCGCGCATGAGGAACACCTCCAGGCTGCGCGCCAGCATGGGGTCGTCCAGCGCCAGCAGGGCGGCGATGTCGTCTGTGTCGCTGAACTTTGCCCGCTGGATGTCGTCGGCGGAGCTGCCTGCCTGGGCGTCGTTTGCGTCGTCCTCCACGACCAACCTGAGCGAACCGGGGTGCACCGGGCCGTCCTGCGGTGCGTGCGGCGTGGAGTCATCCTGGCCGGGAGTCTCCTGCGGGTCGGGCCGCTGGGCCTCGGGTTGGCCGTCGGCTTGTGGGCCAGGCTGGGCCTCGGCCTGGGTGTCGGCCTGTATCTGGGCCAGCTCCTCCTCGGGGCTCTCCTGGTAGGACCACTCGTTCACCTTTGCGCGCAGGTCCAGCTGGTCGCTGATGGGCTGGTAGGCGTTCTCCCACGTCTGGGGCGAGTCGACAACGTCGTCGAACGCGGGCAGCAGTGCGTCCGAGAAGGAGTCACCCAAACCCGCCAGCCAGCTGCGGCAGAACTCAAGCGCCTCGCCCGCCGTGCTGCGATGTGACGCGAAGTGGTTCAGGAATGCCTGCTCGAAGCCGTCGTGAATCGAGGGGTCGGCCGAGCTGTGGCCGTCCCACACGAAGGGGTTGGCGTCGCGGCAGAACCTCTGGACACCGGCATCGGGCCTCAGGCCCTGCAGGCTTTTCTCCTCCATGGACTCCTGGACGGCGTAGTACGTGTTCACGTAGCTGACGAACTCGTCCCACAGGCGGGCGTCCGTGTCGAGCATGCCCTCGATCAGCGTCTTTGTCCCCGCCATCTACAGCTCCAGCATGATGCCGCTGAAGGGTGCCAGGCTGCACGTGACCGTGCCTGCCTGCGCGTCCAGCCGTACGTCGGCGTCGCCGTCGGGCGTGTGGCCCGAGAAGCGGTCCCAGTCCGTGTACAGCAGCACGTCGGCATGGCCGGTGTTCGGCACCTCCAGCTGGTAGTCGTCGCGCTGCTGGTCGGACAGGTTCAGCACCACCAGGATGCGCTCCTGTGCCGAGTCGCGCCGCTCGTAGGCGTACACGACGCTCTGGGTGTCGTCGACCTGGCGCCACTCGAAGCCCTGCTGCCGGTAGTCCTGCTGCCACAGCGAGGGGTGCTTCAGGTACAGGCCGTTCAGCTCCTGGCAGTAGTGGTAGAACGAGTCGTGCTGCGGATACTTGCGCAGGAACCAGTCCTGCTCGCGCTTCTCGTCCCACTCGCGCAGCTGGGCTATCTCGGAGCCCATGAAGTTCAGCTTTTTGCCGGGGTGGGTCATCATGTACAGGTACAGGCAGCGGGCTTGCGGGAACTTCAGCTCGTAGTCGCCCCACATCTTCTGTGCGATGGTGGCCTTGCCGTGCACGACCTCGTCGTGCGACAGGGGCAGCAGGTAGCGCTCGTTGTGGTAGTACATCATGCTGAACGAAAGCTTGTGGTAGTTCTGCGGGCGATACTCCGGTCCCGTGCGGAAGAAGTCCAGCGTGTCGTGCATCCAGCCCATGTCCCACTTGTAGTCGAAGCCCAGGCCGCCTTGGCTGGTGGGGGCCGTGGTGCCCTTGAAGTCGGTGGAGTCCTCGGCCACGGTGAAGGTGCCCGGGTTCAGCGACTTCACGCCGTCGTTCAGGCGACGCACGAAGTCGACCGCGTTGCCGTTGACGCCGCGGTTCTCGTCGCCCTGCCAGTAGATGATGCGGCTGATGGCGTCCATGCGCAGGCCGTCGAAGTGGTAGGCACCCAGCCAATAGTTGGCCGAGGACTGCATGAAGCTGCAGCTCTCGCCACGGGAGTACATGAAGTTGCGGCTGCCCCACTCCGACACGCCCACCGCGTCGTTGGGGTACTCGAACAGCGCCGTGCCGTCGTAGTTCGCCAGGCCGTACGAGTCGGTGGCAAAGTGCACGGGCACGATGTCCAGGATGCAGCCGATGCCCGCCTGGTGCAGGGTGTCCACCAGCTCCATCAGCTGCTCCGGCGTGCCAAAGCGGCTGGTGGGCGAGAAGAACCCCGTGGGCTGGTAGCCCCACGACCCGTCGAAGGGGTACTCGTTCAAAGGCATGAACTCGACGTAGTTGTAGCCGGTCTGCTTCAGGTAGTCCGCCAGGGGCCCTGCGATCTCGGCGTAGCTGTACCAGTCGGCGGGGTCGTCCGTGGCCTTCTCATGCGTGCGCTTGCGCCAGGAGCCCAGGTTCAGCTCGTAGATGTTCATGGGCTCGGACTCGGTGTGGCGGGTGCGTCGCGCCTCCATCCATGCCTGGTCGGCGAACTGGTGGTGCGAGAGGTCGCACACGATGGAACGGTGCGCCGGGCGCAGCTCCATGCTGTAGCCGTAGGGGTCCGCGTGGTCCACGTACTGGCCGTCGTGGTGGATGCGGTACTCGTAGCGGTCGCCCTCATGGGCGCCCTTGACCTCAAGCTCCCAGAAGTTGCCGTCCTGCACCTTGTGCATGGGCTGGGGTTGCCCGTTCAGCAAGAGCTCTATCTGCTGGGCCGCCGGGGCGAAGGTGCGAAACACCACGCCGCCCTGCGTCAGATGGGCGCCCAGGTACAGATGGGCAAAGAATTCCTTGCCGGTATAAAAATTGTAGGTTTCCATGCCTCTCCCTTCAGCGTCTTCACTCAGGATAGCGCCTGGGGCGCATGGTGCGCGGCGGCTTCGGGCAAGGGGTTTGGCCGCTGCCACGAACGAGGGCGCGGTGCGGGCGCTAGCGCAGGTGACCGCGCACGCCGCCCTTGGGCTTCTGCTCCTCGGCCTTGCGCTCGGCCTTTCCCGCCTTGTGCTGGTTCTTGTTCGTCTTCTTGTAGAGGTCGTTGCGCTGCTGCACCAGGATGGTGCACAGCTGCAGGCACTCCACGGCCATGTCCTTCTCGCCGTTCTGCACGCGCACGCCCAGCTCGCCGATGAGGCCCGCCAGCTGGTGGTCGACCTCGTCCATGCTCTGGTACGAGTTGGCGGGGCTCTTCTGCAGGGCCGCCACCACCTGGTCTGTGAGCTGGCGGATCTGGGGGTCCTTGGTCTTCTGGCGCGTTGAGCGCAGCTCCTTCATCATGAGGTCGCGCCTGTTGGTGCTGATGATGGTGCCGGCGCCGGCGCTGCCCTGGGTGGGGGTCTTGCCGTTGGCGGTGGTGGCGCTGCGCTCGGCGGGGTGCTGGGCCAGGAAGGCCACCATGGACAGGTAGACCACCATGAGGGCTGCCTGGATGTACATGGCGCCCGTCAGGGGGGAGTAGTTTACGGCTATGAGCACGGCCGCGGCCGCAATCTCCAGAATGAAGTACAGGGTTCCCAGGTTCGTGATGACCGTGCCAAAGACGTGCGAGGTCGTGGGGGTCTTCTCGTCGTACGTCGTGAACTGCACGGGGCACAGGCGGGGCATGACCATCATCAGGGTGAAGGCGCCGATAACGAACTCCAGGCACAGGTAGTGGATGGTGGCCCATCCCATGGTGACGGCCAGTAGGTACAGCGCTATGAGGCCCAGCAGGATGGCGATGCCTACGGTCATGTAGCGGTTCTCTTTGTTGAACATGGGTCCCCCTTGAAATCAGCAACGTTCATAAGGTTAGCGCATGGGAGGGCAGGCTTTGGCGACTTCGAGGGGGCGGGACTGATTTTGCCGGCGTCTGCAGGCGTGGCGAGGGCACGAATGCACGCAATTAATTTTGTCCAACGCTTGACCGAGTGGTTGTCGGGCTGTATAGTACTCAATAATCCTAGTACCTAGGTAGGAATAAAGAGGCAACCAGCCACGGTGCCGGCGGTGCGCATCCTCTCCCGCGCTCGCCACAGCGCTTTCGCGCAGGCACAATCCCCTCGTGGCCGCTTGCCTCTTTTTCTGTGCGCAGGTTTGGCACTGCGGCACAATGGGGCTAAGGCCAGGCGGGCCGCCGCGACATAGTCTCTAGCGGGGCGTCCAAGATTCGGAGCGCCGCTCAACCGCGTGGCCCCACCATCTTCTGGCCCCCGTCGGTAATCGGCAGGTGTGCCAGCCAGAATGCCCTTCTTGCCAGCCTTTGTCTAAGGAGCGCCGTCATGCTTTCCATAGTCCATGGTTCCGTGGTCGACCAGCACGTCGATGCCATCGTGAACGCCGCCAACAGCGGACTCATGGGCGGCGGGGGAGTGGACGGTGCCATTCACCGCGCGGCGGGGCCCGGACTGGACCAGGAGTGCCGTCGACTGCACGACCAGGGCGGATGCCCCACGGGCGAGGCCCGGCTGACCGGGGCGTATGGCATCACGTGGGCGCGCCACATCGTGCATACCGTGGGACCGGTGTACTTGGCGCGCAGCTCCCAGGAGTGCGCCCGCGAACTGGCCAACTGCTACACCAACTCGTGTGAGCTGGCGATGCGGGCGGGCGACACCTCCATCGCGTTTCCCGCCGTCTCGTGCGGCGTGTATGGGTATCCCTTCGACGAGGCCCTTCCCGTGGCGCTGCGCGCGCTGAAGCCGTACGTGGGAAAGTTCCAGCGCGTGGTCCTGGCCATGTTCACGCTGCAGCAGTTCGACGAGGCGTGTCAGATTGCGCCCGAGATCGCCCGATGCCAGCGCAAAGGCGACGAGCTCGAGGTTCTGCTGTAGATGCGGGGCAGGCGCCCCGGCGATTGTGGCGGTGACGTGCGCTCTCTTGTGCGGCACGGCCGGGTTCGGGTGCCTTAGGTCGTATCGACTGCGTGTTTTCCCGAGATCCCGGGGGTGGATGCACCGACCTGGAGCTGGAGACCTGAAGCCAGAGGCCTAAAGCCAGGGCTTGCCGCGGGATGCCCCCCGGTTTCGACGAATCGGCGCTCCGGCCGAGCAAATTGGGCGGACCGGGTGGATCGGGCACCCACGCCTGGGGACTTTGCACCGGCAGGTGCACGCTCCACGGTTCTGGGTGCCCAGACCTAGCTACTCTGCACCTCCTGGTGCAGACTCCACGGGTGTGGGTACCCAGACCCGTCGACTGTGCACCTGCTAGTGCAGACGATACGCCTGTGGGTACCCAGACCCATTGGCTCTGCACTTCGTTGTTCATGTGTGGTGGGTTCGGGTACTCGCAACTGACACGTTCGCGTACGAACGACGTCCATTTCCCAGGTTGGGGCGCCCCAATCCGGAGAAATCCCTGGCTGGCGACGGCTGGCTCCTGGTTGGAGCGTGGGAATCGCTAGGCCGGGGTGCCGGAGAGGTGGATACTGACAACTTGGGGTCTCGGAGGGTGGCTATTGACGGGTCGAGGCGCCGGAGGGTACCTATTGTCAGGCTGGGACGTCTGGGGCTCAGGCATCGTTGCGCCTGGTGCGGCTGGTGCACGGGAACGATCGGCTTGGGACGGTGCGCTCGAGCGGGCCGCCGCCGACGTAGCGTCACTGTCGTGCCAGCCCTTCTCACTCGTTCCTACAAGTCAATACATAAGGAACAAATTCAGCAAAATTGCCTGGTAAACCACCGTGGCATAGGGTTGCGATTGCGATATAATGACCAATTTGC
>JBJEKW010000081.1:0-106849 GCA_051878835.1 Atopobiaceae bacterium | reverse complement strand
TCAGGTCGAGGATGTAGATGCCGTTGCGCTCGCCGAAGATGTAGGGCTTCATCTTGGGGTTCCAACGGCGGGTCTGGTGACCGTAGTGGCAGCCTGCGTCGAGTAGGGTCTGGATGTTGATCTTTACAGCCATGTGCTAAACCTCCTGTGGTTTGTCCTCCGCGTGAGGTCACTCCCGTCTGACCACCCCTTGCCTGGCTTTGGGCGCAGGGCACCACGGTAGACGAGTCGTCACGCGTGTGAAGTATGCCGTGCAGACGCACAGCGATTGTGCATTATATCAGCTATGGTGCCCCTGCGCCAAGCTCGCAGGTCTGCACAGGAGTTCACCACAAATTCACAGTTCCTGCCCAGCAACGCGGCGCCCGCGGACTCATCCGCGCGGGTGCGCACGCCGCGTGGCCTCCTTCAGCCTGCCCACCGAGAGGTGCGTGTATATCTGGGTGGTCTGCAGGCTCTCGTGCCCCAGGAGCTCCTGCACGCTCCTGAGGTCGGCGCCACCCGACAGAAGCTCCGTCGCGAACGTGTGCCGCATGGCGTGGGGCGTGACGCCGGAGTCGAGCCCGGCCTGGCGTGCCCGCAGCTCGAACCTGCTGCGCAGTGCCGCCGCCGACATCCTGCGTCCCCTGGTCGAGACGAACAGTGCGCTCGTGCGCTCCCCCTTCCCGCGCTGGACCAGCTGGGGCCGTCCCTTCTGGACGTAGAGCTCGACCCATCTGACGCACTCCTGGTACAGGGGCACGATGCGCTCCTTCGAGCCCTTGCCGAAGAGCCTCACCTGCGCGTACTTGCCCGCCTGCACGTCGCCCACGTCCAGGCGCGACACCTCCGAGATGCGCGCGCCCGAGGCGTACAGCAGCTCCAGCATGGCACGGTCGCGCAGCCCCTCAGCGTCGGTGGTGTCAAACGACTCCAGGAGACGCTCCACCTCGGCATCGGTCAGCGTGGTGGGCAGCGTGCGCGGGACCTTGCGCCCCGAGATGGCCGCCGCGCTGTCCTGCTGCGTGACGCCCTCGCGCAGCAGCCACCCGTACAGCGTGCGAAGGGAGGAAAGGTGCCGGTTTATGGTCTTTGGCGAGTAGCCCGCCTGGCTCATCTGCGCCAGGTAGCCGCGCAGCTGGCGGTGGGTCACCTCCAGCGGCATGATGCCCTCGCGCCCGACCCAGTCCAGGTAGTGCTGCAGGTCGCACGAGTACGACCGCACGGTGTTGTCCGAGAGGTGCCTGACGCCGCCCAGGTAGTCCAGGAACTCGCCGACCAGCCGCGCAAAGCGCCCCTGCTGGCTGCTGCGCTCCTGCACCTCCTGGACCGCGGCCGGCTGCTCGTCGCGGCTCATCGCCGTATCTGCCCAAACAGGTCTTCTCGGCTTTGCACGAGGGCGGCGAAGTCTGCCTTTGCCCTGGTGGCATAGGCGCGGTAGCGCTCCTGCTTTTTCATGCGCTTGCCCTCCAGGGGCGGAACCAGCCCGAAGTTCACGTGCATGGGCTGGTAGTCCTGGGTTGCGGGGTCTGTGGCGTAGGCCACCAGGGCGCCGAACGCGCACGTGCGAGGCAGCTGCGGCGCGTCAAGCCCCCTCAGCTCGGCGTAGGTGTTCAGCGCCGCCAGGTACCCCGACGCGATGGCCTCGGTGTAGCCCTCGGTCCCCGTGATCTGGCCTGCCAGCCTGCAGGACGTGCCCGGAATCTTGAACGTGGCGTCCAGCACGTGCGGGGAGTCGACGAACGAGTTCCTGTGCATGACGCCATAGCGGAAGAACTCCGCCCCCTCGAGCCCGGGAATCATGCGGAACACGCGCTTCTGCTCTCCCCAGGTGAGGTTGGTCTGGAACCCGACCAGGTTGTACGCGGTACGGTCTGCGTTCTCGGCGCGCAGCTGCACGGCCGCCCAGGGCCTGCGCCCGGTGCGCGGGTCGGTGAGGCCCACGGGCTTCAGCGCGCCGAAGCGCAAAGAGTCCCTGCCTGTGCGCGCCACCTCCTCGACGGGCTGGCAGGCGCAGAACAGGTCGCTCTGCTCGAAGTCGCGCGCCAGCACGCGCTTTGCGCCCACCAGCTGGTCGTAGAAGGCGTTGTACTCGTCCTTGCTCATGGGGCAGTTCAGGTAGTCGCCCGAGCCCGTCTGATCGTAGCGCGACTGCGAGAACACGACGGACCTGTCCAGGCTCTGCGCGTCCACCACGGGAGCCGCGGCGTCAAAGAACCACAGGTGGCTACCGCCGACCTGCGACGAGATGGCCTGGAACAGCGCGTCGGAGCACAGCGGGCCCGCGGCTATGACGCAGGGTCCCTCCGGGATCTGCGTGACCTCGGCGCGCACCAGCTCGATGAGCGGCTCTTCCTCCACGGCGCGCGTGACCGCCTCGCTGAAGCGGTCGCGGTCCACCGCCAGCGCGCCGCCCGCGGGCACGGAGCACCTCATGGCCATGTCCAGAAGGCGACTGCCCGCCGTCCTGAGCTCCCACTTCAGAAGGCCGGCGGCACTCTCCTCGCGCAGGGACTTCAGCGAGTTCGAGCACACCAGCTCGGCCAGCCGGTCCGTGTGGTGCGCCGGCGACTCATGCACGGGCCGCTGCTCGTACAGCCTGACGCGCACGCCCCTGGCGGCCAGCTGCAGGGCGCACTCGCTGCCCGCCAGTCCACCGCCGACCACGCTAACCACCACGTCGCTCACCACATGACCTCCCGTCACCGCGCCGGCGCCTACACCCCGGCGTTCTCCTCGTCGTCCGCAGACATCATACTATGGCCCCCGGCAAATTCATCCCCCTCGCCATGCACCACGGGCTCCGGGTAGGCCTCTCCCTCCGGCATGCTCCAGCCCTGTACCGCGTCGTCGGGCGCACAGGCCTCGCCGGCAGCGCCAGGCGCGACGGCACGCTGCCCGCCATCGTCAGGCGCTCCACCCGCATCCGGCATCTCGGACGGATGCTTGTCTAGCGAGCCCATGGTGGCCGCCCGGGCGTACGGCGGATCCGCACGGCCCTCAGCGTTGGCCGAGGCCGTCCCCGGCAGGACGTCCCCTTGCTCCAAAGGCACGTCACCTTGTGCCGCAGGGCCTGGTGCCTCTGGCCTGTGCGCCTGCAGTCCAGAGAGCGATGGCGCGCCCAGGGGGACCGCATACGGGTCGTCCAGACCCTGACGCTGTCGCGCCCTGCGGAAGTACTTCTCGTACGCCGTCTGCGTCACGGAGTAGCGGCCGTCTAGCAGGTGCACCACCAGCCCCTGGGTCTCGTACTCCGACAGCGTCGTCATGGTGGTCAGGAGCGCCTGCCCCAGCCGTTCGCTGAGCTCGTCGGCCCTCATGGGTGAGGCTATGAGGGCCGATATGACCGCGCTGTTGCTCTCGTAGTGGTTCTCGACCACCATGCGCAGGGTGTCGTAGTCCAGGCTGATCTGCGTCTGCAGGTCCATCTCGCTGGCAATGATGCTGGCGCCGGTGGCGATGAGCGAGTTCGTGCCCTGCGAGTTGGGCGAGAAGATCGAGCCGGGTATGGCATAGATGTTTCTGCCCAGCTGGTTCGCGACCTCGGCGGTGCTCATGGTCCCGGACTTCAGCCCCGCCTCGGTGACGAAGAGCGAGCGCGACATGGCCGCGATGATGGCGTTCCTGCGCACGAAGGTGAAGCGCTGCGGGTGCGACTTCCACGGGCTGATGGATATGACCGCCCCGCCGTTGCGGACCGCGTCGTGAAAGATGTCGCGCGACGTGTCGGGATAGACCACGTCCGCGCCCGCCCCCGACACGATGATGGTGCGCCCACCGCTGTCGATGGCCGAGCGCGACGCGGCGTGGTCGCAGCCCATGGCACCGCCGGACACCACCACCAGGTCGCACTCCACGGCCACGCGCGCCGCCATCTCGGCGACCTCCTGGCCGTAGGGCGTGGCCTTGCGCGCGCCTATGATGCTGATGCACGGCATGTTCAGGCACTCTCGGTCGCCCACGCCGTACAGCACCTTCGGCGCCGACTCCCCCAGGTCCTCCAGGGCTCGCGGGTAGTCTTTCTCCCCACGGGCAATCTCCCAAGACATCCTTCCCATGGTTCCTCCTGAAATCGTGATCACGCCCCGGCCCCTGTGGGTCGCCGAGGCAACAAACGCCAGCTACAGGGACATGCGCGACCTGAACGCGATGGCCACCAGGACGTCGTCGCGCGTCACCTGGACGTGCTGCTCGAGGTCGGCCACGCTGCGTGCCACCCTCGACAGGCGCGCGATGGCGCGCCCGCCCAGCGCCAGGCGCTCGGCCGCGCCCAGAAACGCGGTCCTTGCCTGGGGGTCGAAGTCGTCCACGAGGCAGTGCCCCTTGTGCGTCTCTTCGTCCGGAGGGTCCCCGCCGCCACGCAGCCTCCAGCTTCTGAAGTCCAGCGCTTCGAGCACCTCCTGGGCCATCTGGCTGGTGGACTTGCCCTCCTCGCCCTCGATCACCTTCGACGAGGTGGGGCGGCTGACGTCCACCCTGAGGTCGATGCGGTCCATGAGCGGGCCGCCAATGCGCGTCTGGTACTTCTGCACGGCGGAGGCCGGGCAGGTGCAGGGCTGTCGGGGGTCTCCCAGGTGTCCGCAGGGGCAGGGGTTTGCCGCCGCCACCAGCTGGAACGCGCACGGGAACACGTACACGCCGTCGGCGCGCACCAGCCGGACGACGCCCTCCTCCATGGGCTGGCGCAGCGCCTGCAGCACCGACTGCCCGAACTCGGGGAGCTCGTCCAGAAAGAGCACGCCCCGGTGCGCCAGCGATACCTCACCGGGCAGCACGGGACGTCCGCCGCCGATGAGCCCCGCGCGCGACACGGAGTGGTGGGGCGACCTGAAGGGCCGCTCCCCCGCCATCAGGGCGTCCAGGGGCTGTCCCGCCACTGAGTGCAGGAGCATGGCCTCGTAGGCCTGGTCCTCGCTCAGACGGGGCAGGATGGTGGGCATGCGGCTGGCCAGCATGGTCTTTCCCGAACCCGGCGGCCCCACCATCAGGATGCCGTGCCCTCCCACCGCGGCTATCTGCAGGGCGCGCTTCGCGGGCTCCTGGTCGATGACGTCGGCGAAGTCCGCCCTGGAGGCAGTCGTCGACTCGCCTGTGGCCGGCATCCCCTCGCAGGCCTGCGTGGGCAGCGCCGCCACGCCCTGTGGCAGCTGGGCCAGGGTGCCCATGGCCCTGGCGTCGGGACAGCCCCAAACGCCATCCTGCTGCCGCGCGGCGACGACGCACAGCCCCTCGGCTTGGGCCAGCGCCCCATAGGCCACCATGCCCCTGGTGGGCAGCACGGCCCCGTCCAGCCCCAGCTCGCCCACAAATAGGCACCCGTCCAGGTCCCTCACGGGTATCTGCCCGGTGCAGGCCAGGATGGCCACGGCTATGGGCAGGTCGAACCCCGTGCCCGTCTTTCTGAGGTCTCCCGGCGAAAGGTTTATGGTGACATGCATCCTGGGCATGGTGAACCCGCAGGCGCGGATGGCGCAGCGCACGCGGGAGCGCGCCTCCAGCACGGTGGAGTCCGGCATGCCCACCATCGTGAGGCCGGGTATACCGCCCGAGAGGCTGACCTCCACGCTGACGGGCACGGCCTCGACGCCGCGTAGCGTGGCGGCATGCACGGCGAACGCGCGCCCGCCCGTCACCTGGGCGCTCACAGCGACCCCGTTCCCGTGTCGTCCCACTCGAACGCGCCCACCAGGTGCCGCAGCTGCGCCCTCTGGTTGTCGTGCAGGTTCAGGGCTATGACGTCGAAGCGCACCGACGTCAGCTCGGGGTGCAGCGCCAGGTAGTACAGAGCTATGCGCCGGTAGCGCTTCTGCTTTGCCGCATCCACGGCCAGCTCGGGTATGGCTCCCTCGCACTCGTCGTGGACATAGCGGGTCTTCACCTCTATGAGGACCGTCTCGTCATCCTGGCGCGCCACGATGTCGGCCTCACCGAAGGGGCAGCGAAAGTTTCGCTGCGACAGCTGGTAGTCATGCGCCTCCAGGTAGCGCGAGGCCAGCTCCTCGCCGCGCCTGCCCACCTCGTAGTTCGAGCATCTGCACAGAGGCTTGGCGTGATCCGTTGCCTTGCTCTTTCGGCAAGGTCCGGACTTTCCCGAGCGCAGGGCATGCTCCACGTCCTGGCGAGGCCCTCCATACGACCCCATGGGTTCTGTGGCCCCTCGGTCCGCAGGCCCGCACGAGTCCTCGTTTCGCCACCCCTCGGGCCCCAGGCAGTCGTCGGGCACATCCTCGGCGCACGCCTGGGCCGCTGCCCCTCTGCCCTCCGACTCGTCCTGCTGGTCCCAGCCCTCGTCCTCGGACAGCACCGCGGGCTCGCCCACCTTGGACAGCCCGGTTGGCTCCTCTGTACCTTGCGCTTCCTGGATGCGCTCGTCCTCGCCCCGCGTGTCTTCGATGCGCGGCGCCTTCGTGCCAGCTGCTCCCACGCCGCCTGCCCCGCGCCTGGTCCTCTGCTTCCCCATGCTCTTCTCCTCCCACGAAAGGTGGGGTACAGCATGACAGGGCCCACTTGCACCAGACTTGCCTTTGGCTGGCAGGAGGCTGGCACCAAGCTGGCACATCTGCGCAGATGACTGAGCCCGCCCAGCGCAACCGTTGCGGCGCGCATGGTGCGGGCTTGGACATTGGTTCAAATGCTTATGGAAAATCAGTCCTCGGGACCGGGAACGTCCACGAAGTGGCCACAAAACGAGGCGCGGTGGATAGGCGAAAGCCCGTAGCGCCGTATGGCCTCGATGTGCTCGGCCGAACCGTAACCCTTGCACTCGGCCAGGTGGTACTGCGGATAGGTCTGGTCGTAGGCCACCATCAGGTGGTCACGCGTGACCTTTGCCACGATGGACGCAGCGGCGATGCACGCCACCTGCGCGTCGCCATGCACGATGGTGCGCTCCCTCGGGTGCACGTGCACGGGGTTGCCGTCGATGAGCACGGCATCGGGTTCCACGCCCGTGTCGGCGATGGCCTGTCGCATGCCCATACACAGGGCCACTCCCATTCCCAAGGCGTCTATGGACTCGGGCGGTATGTGGGCCATGCCTATGGCCACCGCCACCTCCGCTATCCGGGCGGCAAGCTCCTCTCGCCTGGCAGGCGTCAGCTTCTTTGAGTCGTTGATGCCCCAGACCATGGGCTCGTCGGGCAGCACCACGGCCCCCACCGTCAGGGGACCAGCCAATGACCCTCGTCCCACCTCGTCCACTCCCACGACAAGGCCGTGTCCTCCCAGCTGCCACTGCAGCTGGTACATGGCCTCCACACGCGCGCGCTCCCGCGCCGCGCGCTCGTGCCTGCGGCGCACGGACGCCACGGCCGCCTGCACCTGCTTTCTGGGGTCGTCCTGGTAGGAGTCGGCAATTCCCAGCTCGTCCTCGAAGGGTGCCCCTCGCAGCTGGCTCACGACGTCCTTCGCACTCTGGTGCCCCCGCTCCATGGGCCCGTCCCCTCCCCGCAATCGGCCATTCCGTCGGCTTTGCCCAAACAACGCCCGGAAGTGCCGACATTCACGTCCGGCGCGCTGCATGGTAGCAGCTGCGACGGCAGATCACCGTGTGGCGGCACAAAAAAGCCGCCCCGAAGGGCGGCTGTGCGCTTGGACTGGTTTAGCGCTTCTCGGGAATGCGAGCGGCCTTGCCCACGCGATCGCGCAGGTAGTACAGCTTGGCGCGACGAACGCGGCCGTGGCGGACGACCTCCAGCTTTGCGATCTTGGGGCTGTGCAGGGGGAACGTGCGCTCCACGCCCATGCCAAAGCTGATCTTGCGCACGGTGAAGGTCTCGCGTGCGCCGGCACCGCTCATGCGGATGACGTCGCCCTGGAAGACCTGCTCGCGCTCGCGGTCGCCCTCCTTGATGCGATAGTGAACCTTCACGTTGTCGCCGGGACGGACCTCGGGGATGTCCTCGCGGATCTGCTGGCGCTCGATGGCACGAATGTAGTCCATAGCTTCCTCGTCTCTAGAGGTGCCGACGCTTTGCGAACGACACATAGGCTTACACACAAGAGAAGATTATACGGCCCCGCGCCATTCCATGCAAGAATCCACAACCTACACGCAAAAGCACACGACGACCGCAGAGTCGCTGGTAGGGGCCACATACGAGTGGGGATTCCCCACGTCGGAGACCCGGTAGAAGTACACCTCGGAGGTGTCCTTGCGCATGAGCGCCGGGAAGGGCGTGCGCAGCCACCAGGTGGACTTTCCGGTGGACGCGTCCAGGGTCAGCGACTGGTTGGCGTTCATGGGGTCGATGCCCAGCTGCTGGAAGTACTGGTACTGCGTGCCCTCCGCGTTCAGCGTGTCGTCCATGCCGAACGCCGCGTCGCCGTACTCTGCCTGCTCCCACGAGATCTGCCCGCACAGCTCGCGCGCCGAAAGCAGCCACAGCGTGTCGGTCGTCGCGGTGACGCTGCTGACGTTGTCCAGATGCCCGCGGTTGTTCGTCAGCTTCTGCACGGGCACGATGCGCTGGGTCAGCTCATCGGGCAAAAGCGGCAGGTAGTCCGTCGTCAGCTTTGCGCGCAGTGCGGACGCCTCCCAGCCGCCCTCCACGGTGTCGGTGTCGTTCATCGAAGAGCGCCCCAGAGCCCCCACGGTCATGAACGTCAGGCCGACCATGCTGCCGTCCTCCCTGGTGTCGTGGCCTATGCCAATGATGCGCACGTCGATGACGTAGCCGTTCGTCAGCTGGACCTGCTTCGTCTGGTCGATGATGTTTCCCTGGTCGTCCACCAGCCCCGCGTCGCGCGCAATCTGCGTGCGCTCGTCTGCCGTGGACGCGGCGGCGATGTTGGCCGAGATCTGGCTGAGCTCGTCCCACGAGTAGGCGTCCAGCGTGCTCTTTGCCTGTTGCGCGTCGCTCGAGCTGGTCTGCTGCTGGGCGTCGGACCCGGACCCGCCCTGCTGCAGGCTGCATGCGCACAACCCAAGCCCCGTGCCTGCCACCAGAAGGGCCACCGCCAAAGCCGTCAGCACCCTCGTGCCACGAAACACCTTCATGCCTCACTCCAAACGACGCCCAGAAAAAACGCTTGCAATAAGAACTTGCGGGTCGAAGCCGACCATCGTACAGCCTACCCCCACCTACGAGAAAGGGCGAGGGGAAGCTGAGCCTCCCCTCGCCCGAAACTACGCTATGGCAGCGAAGCTACTTCGTGGCGATCTTTGCGGGACCACCGTTGGAGTTGATCTTTGCCTGGGCGCCAGCCAGACGCGCGATGGGCACGCGGTATGGCGAGCAGGACACGTAGTCCAGGCCAAGGTCGTAGTACATCTGGATGGAGTCGGGGTCGCCGCCGGTCTCGCCGCAGACGCCGCAGACGATGGTCGGGTTGGCCTTGTGGCCGCCCTCGACGCCCATCTTGACCAGCTTCGCGACGCCGGAGTCCAGGGTCTCGAAGGGGTTGGTCTTCAGGATCTTCTTGGCCAGGTACTGCGGGATGAAAGCGGACTCGACGTCGTCACGCGAGAAGCCGAAGGTGGTCTGCGTGAGGTCGTTCGTGCCGAAGCTGAAGAAGTCGGCGTACTTGCCGATCTCGTCGGCGGTCACGGCAGCGCGCGGCAGCTCGATCATGCAGCCCACGGGGATGTTCAGCTCGACGCCCTCGGCCTCGGAGACGGCCTTGACGCCCTTCTCGATCTGCTCGCGGACAAGCTTCAGCTCCTCGACCGTGGAGATCAGGGGAACCATGATCTCGGGCCTGGGGTCATAGCCCTGCTTCTTCAGCGTGGCGGCAGCGCCGGCGATGGCGCGAACCTGCATGTCGTTGAGCTCGGGGTACACGATGCCCAGACGGCAGCCACGCAGGCCCAGCATGGGGTTGGCCTCCTGGAAGGAGTCCAGGCGAGCCAGGCGCTCGCGCATGGCCTTCAGCTGAGTCTCGTTCTCGCCGCGGCCCTCGGCGCGCGCAATCTCGACGGCCAGCTCGCGCGGGTCGTCCAGGAACTCGTGCAGAGGGGGATCCAGCAGACGGACGATGACGGTCTTGCCGTCCATGGCCTTGAACATGCCCTCGAAGTCGCCGGTCTGAGCCTTCAGCAGCTGACCCAGGGCCTGCTGCTTCTGGCCGTCGGTGTCGGCCAGGATGAACGACTGGATGATCTGCTTGCGGTCGCCCAGGAACATGTGCTCGGTGCGGTCCAGGCCGATGCCCTCAGCGCCGAAGTCGACGGACAGCTGAGCGTCGGCGGGGTTGTCGGCGTTCGTGCGCACGCCAAAGATGCGGCCACGGGAGGCGTCGTGACGGACGTCGTCTGCCCAGGTGAGGATGGTCTCCAGGTCGCCGGTCAGCTCGGGGCGCACCAGGGGCACAGCGCCCAGGATGACGTCGCCGGTCGTGCCGTTGATGGAGATGATGTCGCCCTCGTGCAGCACGATGTCGGTGCCGCTGACGGTGACCTCCTTGGCCTTTGCGTCAATCTTCAGTGCCTCTGCGCCGCAGACGCAGGGGGCGCCCATGCCACGGGCGATGACGGCCGCGTGGGAGGTCTTTCCACCGTGGGACGTCAGGATGCCTTCGGCGGCGACCATGCCCTTCAGGTCGTCAGGAGTGGTCTCCCAACGGACCAGGATGCACGGCTTCTCGATGTTCTTGTAGTGGACGGCGGCGTCCGAGGAGAACACGACGGCACCCACGGCGGCACCGGGGCTGGCGTTCATGCCCTTGGCGATGACGTCGAACTTCGCCTTCGGGTCGAACTGCGGGTGCAGCAGCTGGTCCAGCTGCTCGGGAGCAACGCGCATGATGGCCTGCTCCTTCGTGATGCGGCCCTCGTCGACCATCTGCATGGCGACGCGCAGGGCAGACAGGGCGGTGCGCTTGCCCACGCGGGTCTGCAGCATCCACAGCTTGCCGTTCTCGATGGTGAACTCCAGGTCCATCATGTCCGCGTAGTGGTCCTCGAGGATCTCGAACACGTGGAAGAGCTCCTTGCCAGCCTCCTCCAGGCCCGGGGTCTTCAGCAGGTCGGCGATGGGCTCGGTGTTGCGGATGCCGGCCACGACGTCCTCGCCCTGGGCGTTGACCAGGAAGTCGCCGTAGCGCTCGTTGGTGCCGTCAGCGGGGTTGCGCGTGAAGGCGACGCCAGTGGCGGAGGTGTTGCCCTTGTTGCCGAAGACCATGACCTGCACGTTCACAGCGGTGCCCAGGTCGTCGGGAATCTTGTTCTGCTTGCGGTACAGGATGGCGCGCGGGGTGTTCCAGGAGCCGAACACGGCCTGCTCGGCCAGGCGCAGCTGCAGGTAGGGGTCCTGCGGGAAGGAAGCCTTGCCGTCGGGAGCGACCTCGGGGTGAGCCTGCGAGTCGACGTTCTTTGCGAAGATGTCCTTGAAGGTGGCGGTGAGCTCCTTCAGGTCCTCGGCGTCGAGCTCGGTGTCCAGCTTTACGCCCTTCTGCTCCTTCTTCTCGTTGATGGCGTCCTCGAACAGCTGGCCGTCAACGCCCATGACGACGTTGGAGAACATCTGCACGAAGCGGCGGTAGGAGTCCCAGGCAAAGCGGGGGTTCTGCGTCTGCTTGGCCAGGCCCTCGACGGACTTGTCGTTCAGGCCCAGGTTCAGGACGGTGTCCATCATGCCGGGCATCGAGAAGGGAGCGCCGGAGCGGACGGAGACCAGCAGAGGATCGTCGGGGTCGCCGATCTTCTTGCCCATGCGCTTCTCGAGGTCCTTGCGGTAGACGTCGATCTCGTCCAGGACGCCCTCAGGCCACACGTTGCCTGCGCTCGAGTACGCGACGCAGGTCTGGCAGGTAATCGAGAATCCCGGAGGGACGGGCAGGCCGATGTTGGCCATCTCGGCAAGGTTTGCGCCCTTGCCGCCCGTGATCCACTTTGCCTCGTCGACGGTGGCACCGGCAACCTCGGTTACGTTGTTGCCGTTCTCGTCCTTTCCAAAGCGGTAGACATGCTTTTCAGCCATAGGCTTCTCCTTTGATAGAAAAGCTACCTCGGTACGCGCGAAGGCGCACCCCAACATCCCAAAAAGCCGACGCAGGGGGTGAACCCTCACACCAGTTCTCTTTGGAGCTTCTACATAATAGCGACCAGTCAGACGCATTTTCATCGAGGTGCATTTGCTGAGGATTTAGGCTCACTCGCCAATATATTTCTTGACAAATAAAGGGGAGGTCGCTAAACCTCCCCTTTTGGGCAACATTCGATATTCTGACGTGCGGTTTACTGCTGCTCCAGCTGGTCCCTGTAGGCGCCAATCTTGTTGCTGGGCTCGGTGCCCGTCAGCGTGGACAGCACGGTGATGGCAGGGCCCAGAAGGTCGATGGACGGGATGCCCATCGCGTCGAGCTCGTGACGCACGTCACGCCGCAGGTTCTTGTCGGAGAAGGTGTGGAACACGGCCATGGGCCTGTCATTGTCCACGTGCGAGCTGAGGAACTCCTTCACCTTGTCGAGGCTGTCGGCGTTCGACAGGCGAACGATCTCGATTGCGTCGTCGGGGAACTGGGCGGCCGCGGCACGAACGACCACGTACGCCGTCTCGCCACGAGCGTCAGAAATCACAAAGACGAGCGGCTTGACGTCCTCAACTAGATTGTCGGTACTCAGATCGAGAGTTGCCATCACTTCTCCTCTCACCCACGCGCGTCCGCTCCCATCGCGGCGAGCCCAGGTTTGCCTATGACGTTACTTTCGTGACAGAACCGCGAAGTCGGCGACGCCCGCAAACACGTCAGCGAACTTGTTCAGCAGGCGCAGACGGTTCTCCCGCACTTTAGTATCGTCATCCATCACCAACACGTCATCAAAGAAGTGGTCGATTGGTTCCCTCAGGTCGGCGAGAGCGCTGCAGGCTGCAGAATATTCGCCATCCTGCAGTGCCTGGGCCACCTTCTGCTGCCCCTGGACGCAGGCCTGCAGCAGCGCGCGCTCGGCGTCGCCCAGCATGGACTCGTCCACGTTGGAGCCCAGCTTTGCGTCGCCCAGGTGCGCGGCGCGCGCGTAGGCGGTGGCCAGGTCGTCGAACAGCTCGGGCTCGTTGGCACGGGCGTCCTCGAGGGCATGCGCGCGTGCCAGGAACTCGTCGGGGTCCACGACGCCCACGGCCGAGACGGCCTCAATGGTGTCAGGCGAGATCTTCTCGTCCTTGGCGATGGTGACCAG
The DNA here is from genome assembly GCA_051878835.1 of Atopobiaceae bacterium. Lineage (GTDB taxonomy): Bacteria > Actinomycetota > Coriobacteriia > Coriobacteriales > Atopobiaceae > Olsenella_K. The sequence goes on along the minus strand of JBJEKW010000081.1, from coordinate 93,753 downwards.
TCGGCCCAAGAAGAACTTGCGGACCGCAGCCGACACCTCTGCCGCATCGAAGTCCAGCCCCTGCCTGGCGTAGGCGTCCAGAGAGGCGCCGATGAGCGCACCCAGCGACACCTGCGGCAGAGTGCGCAGCATGGCGATGACGCCGATGGCGGAGCGACGCACGGCGAAGGGGTCGGAGGAGCCGGTGGGCGGCTCGTCGATGGCGAACATGCCGCAGATGGTGTCCAGCTTGTCGGCGATGGCCACGGCCTTGCCCACGGTGTTGGAGGGCAGCTCGTCGCCTGCGAAGCGCGGACGGTAGTGCTCGCGGATGGCGTCGCACACCTCCTGGGGCTCGCCGGCGGCCTTGGCGTAGTAGCCGCCCATGACGCCCTGCTGGTTCGTGAACTCGACGACGGCCTGGCTGACCAGGTCGGCCTTGGCCAGGTGAGCGGCCCTTTGGGCCAGCTGCACGTCGGCGTCGGAGCCGCCGGCCTCGCGCATGACCTCGGGAGCCAGCTCCTCCATGCGCGCAACCTTCTGGCGCATGGTGCCCAGCTTCTCCTGGAACGTGACCTGCGACAGGCGCTCGACGAAGTCGTCCATGGGGACCTTCAGGTCCTCCTCGTAGAAGAACTTCGCGTCGTCCAGCCTGGCGCGCACGACACGCTCGTTGCCGTCGACCACGGTGGCCGAGTAGGCGGGGTCGGCGTTGGACACGACCACGAACTCGCGGGTCAGCTGTCCCTGGGCGTCATATATAGGGAAGTAGCGCTGGTTCGACAGCATGGACTCGCAGATGATCTCGTGCGGGACGTCCAGGAACTCCTCGTCGAAAGAACCCACCAGCACCGTGGGCCACTCGCACAGGTTCACGACCTCGTCGAAGGTGCGCTTGGGCGTGTCCACGTGGGCGCCGCCGCGCTCCTGCTCCACCTGGGCGATCTGCTGACGGATGATCTGGGCCCTGCGGCCCGCGTCCAGCACGTGGGCCTCCTCCAGCACGCGCTCGTAGTCGGCGGGGCTGGGAACCACGTGGTCGCCCGGGGACAGCACGCGGTGGCCGCGCGTGGTGTTGGACGAGGTGACGTCGGCGTAGTGCACGTCTACGACGTCGGAGCCCAGCAGCGCGCAGATCCAGCGGATGGGGCGCACGAACGACTCGTGCTCGGAGCCCCAGCGCTGGCTGCGGTAGTTGGGCCACTGGATGTTGGCGATGACGTCGTGCGACAGCGTGGACAGGATGGGCATGGCGGGCTTGGACGGCACGCTGCGCTCGGCAAACACGTACTCGCGCCCGTCGGTGTCCTGGCGCCTGGCCAGCTGCGAGGCGTCGATGCCGAAGTTGCGGGCGAAGCCCATGGCGGCGCGCGTGGGCTTGCCGTCGGCGTCGAAGGCTATGTTGGCCGCGGGGCCGCGCTTGACCTCGTGGATCTCCTCGGTGGCGCAGGCCACGTCGGACACGATGGCCGCCAGGCGCCTGGGGCTGGACACGACGCGCACGGCGCCGTGCGACAGGCCGGCCTCGTCCAGGGCGGACGATACCAGCTTGGGCAGCTGCTTGCAGGCGTTCATCAACGGTGCGGAGGGCATCTCCTCGGTGCCTATCTCCAAAAGGAAGTCCTTGGTCTGGGCCATCCTAGGCCACCTCCCCCTTCTGCTGCTTTTCGTTCTTGGAAGCGACCTCGGCAAGGTAGGACTCGCAGCACAGCTTTGCTATGGTGCGCACGCGCAGGATGTAGTTCGCGCGCTCCGTGGCGCTGATGGCGCCGCGGCTGTCCAGCAGGTTGAACGCGTGGCTGCACTTCATGACGCAGTCGTACGCGGGCAGCGGCAGCTTGCGGTCCAGGCAGCGGTGGCACTCTGCCTCGTAGTCGTCGAACTTCTGGCGCATCATGGGCACGTTCGCGACCTCGAAGTTGTAGGCCGAGAACTCGCACTCGTTCTCCAGGAACACGTCGCCGTAGGTCATGGGCGTGCCGTCGGGCAGGTAGCTCCAGATGATGTCGTAGACGGAGTTCTTTCCCTGCGCGTACATGGCGATGCGCTCCAGGCCGTAGGTGATCTCGACGGGCACGGGGTCAACCTCGATGCCGCCCACCTGCTGGAAGTAGGTGAACTGCGTGACCTCCATGCCGTCCATCCAGACCTCCCAGCCAAGGCCCCAGGCGCCCAGGGTCGGGCTCTCCCAGTCGTCCTCGACGAAGCGCACGTCGTGCTTCGCGGGGTCCAGGCCGATGGCGGCCAGCGAGCCCAGGTACAGGTCCTGCGAGTCCACCGGGGAGGGCTTTATGAGCACCTGGAACTGGTAGTAGTGCTGCATGCGGTTGGGGTTCTCGCCGTAGCGGCCGTCGGCGGGACGGCGGCACGGCTGCGGATAGCACGTGCGCCAGGCGTCGGGACCCAGCGAGCGCAGCAGCGTGGCGGTGTGGAACGTGCCCGCGCCCACCTCGCTGTCGTAGGGCTGCATAACCGTGCACCCCTTGTCGGCCCAGTAGTGCTCGAGCGCCAGGATCATGTCCTGGAAGGTAAGAGGCTGTTCGCTCATGCCCTGTACTCCTTTGCGAATGGTTGTAGACGCCCGCTACAGGCCGCGGGCGTCGGAAAACGGCCAGAAAATGAAGAGCGCGTGCGACGTCACCGACGATACCGGTATGGCGCCAAAGTAGCGCGAGTCAAGCGAGTTCGTGCGGTTGTCGCCCATGACCCAGATGCACCCCGCGGGAACGGTGTACGGGTAGGTGATGGCCTCGGTGGTGGAGCTGTGCACCGTCAGGGGCTCGGAGGGCTTCCCCTCGGTGTAGGACTCGTCCAGCGGCTGCCCGTCCACGTACACGGTGCCGTCCACCAGGTCCACGGTCTGCCCCTCGGTGGCGATGACGCGCTTTATGAGCGTCGTGCTCTGGTCCTCGGGGTCCTTGAACGTCACGACGTCGCCGGCCTGGGGCGTGCTCGTGCGGTAGGTGATCTTCTCGCCCACCAGGGTGTCGCCCTCGTGGATAGTGTCCAGCATGGAGCCCGAGGGCACGATGTAGGTCTCGACCACGAACGTGCGCAGCAGAAGCGCGACGCCCAGAGCGATGGCTATGACCACCACCCACTCGAGGGCTCCCCTGCCGCCGGAATGCCGTTCGTCGGATTGGTCGCTAGCTGCGTGCTTGGCCATCGGTGTCCTCCTCCGCCGAGTGTTGCGCGTACGTGCGGACGTATTCCTGGGCCCTGGCGCGCTCCTCGTCCGTCATGGGCGCGTCCGCCAGAAGGTCGGGCCGCCAGCGCGCGGTCCTCTGCAGCGCGTTCTCGCGCCGCCACGCGTCGACGGCGCCATGGTCGCCCGACAGCAGCACGTCGGGGACGCGCCTGCCCTCGAAGTCGGCGGGCCTGGTGTACTGAGCGTACTCCAGAAGTCCGTCCGAGAACGACTCGTCCTTCGCGGACATGTCGTCGCCCAGCGCGCCGGGCAGCAGCCTGACGACGGAGTCGATGACCACCAGGGCGGCCAGCTCGCCGCCCGTCAGGACGTAGTCGCCCAGGCTGATGGTCTCGTCGGCCAACTCGTAGGCGCGCTCGTCCATGCCCTCGTAGCGTCCGCACACCAGAAGCACGCGGTCCAGGCCCGAGAGCCTTTGCGCCACGGCCTCGTTGTACGGCACGCCGCAGGGCGAGAAGAACACCACATGGGGTGCGACGTCACCGCGCGACGAGATGTCGCGCACCGCCTCAAAGATGGGCGCGGGCTTCATGAGCATGCCCTGCCCGCCTCCGAAGGGCGCGTCGTCCACGGTGCGGTGCCTGTCGTGCGTCCAGTCGCGCAGATCGTATGCCTGGAAATCAAAAACGCCCTTCGCCTGGGCGCGTCCCATGATGGACTCGTTCAGGTAGGGCGCAAAGACGCCGGGAAAGACCGACAGGGTCTCGAAGCGCATCGAATCACTCCCCTGCATCCGTGACGGGCGAGAACTCGGTTCCCGCCGGGGCATGCACCTGGATGGGTCCCTCGTCGGGCACCTGAGTGACGACGACGTCCACCACGGGCAGCAGGGCCTCGCCCCTGGGACCGCGCACGACCCAGACGTCGTTTGCCGGGCTGCGCAGCACCTCGTGGATGCGGCCCAAAGGACCCAGCTCGACGTCCGTGACCTCGCGGCCCACCAGCGCGTCGGCGTCATGCAGCTCGACGTCTGCGGGCAGCTGGTCGCGGCGGGCCAGAAGGTAGCGGCCCACGATGTGCTCGGCGTCGCCACGCTTCGTTATGCCCGAAAGGCGCAGCAGCTGCCCAGCGTCCGTCGTGGACACCACGTGGACGCTGTGGAAGCGGTTACCCTTCAGCGTGGGAGGGACGACCGCCACCGTCATGTTGTCGTGCACAAGAAGGGGAAGGCCGTCCGCGGGGACCGCGACGACCTCCCCCAGCTTCCCGTGGGCCTTGGCCACACGGGCTATGATTTTGTAGTCGGAGAGCAATGCTGCCTAGCCCAGAACCTCGACCTCGACGGCCGTGCCCACGCGCTGCCCCAGCGCACGCGCCAGCGTGCGGATGGCCTTGATGGTACGACCCCTTCTGCCAATGACCCTGCCGGCGTCCTCCTCGGCGCACGTGACCTCGATCAGAGACCCGTCCTCGCCGTCGGTGACGTCGAGCGACACGGCATCCTCGTTGTCCACGAGGCCGCACACGATGTACTCCACGAGGTCAGCGACCTTGTCGGAGGGCATCTCCTCGGCGTCGTCGGCATTCTGCTCCACCTGGGAGTCCTCGATTGCCATGCCCTGACTCGCCACGCCTACTCTGCGGCCTTGGCTGCCTTGGCGGCCTGCTTCTTCGAGAGCTTGTGCTTCTTCTCGGGAGCGGGAGCGCCGGTGCGGACGATGTCGATGAGGTGGGAGACGGTGTTGGAAGGCTGAGCGCCCTTGGCGACCCACTCGTCGATCTTCTCGAGGTCGAGCTCGATGGTCTTCGGGGTGGTCAGCGGGTTGTAGCGGCCCACCTGCTCGATGTAGCGGCCATCGCGGGGCATGCGGCCGTCAGCGACGACGACGCGATAGTACGGACGCTTCTTGGCACCGTGACGGGCCAGACGAATCTTGACTGCCAATTAAAACTCCTCCAGACGAGCGGCGCAGTTGGAAGTAGGTGTAGGGGCGCCGCATAGCCATACAAGCGACACACTATACTACGATAAAATCCCCCAAAATGGAGGTGCAGTTTTTGTGAAGCGTTGTGCGTCTATCCACCAAAACTCGTTTCTTGGCAATCAAATTGGCCAAAGTCGGGAATTTCACGAGTAGCATACGTGTCTGTCAGCAAAGCCGCTCCGTGATTCGGGGAAGGACAACCACATGAATATTCTAGTCGTCGAAGACGAGCGCAATCTAGCCGATGCCATCTGCCACATCCTGGAGGGTGCTGGATACAACGCCGAGGCCGCATACGACGGAAAGGCGGGCCTCTCGTACGCCCGCAGCGGTCTGTACGACGCCATGATCTTGGATGTCATGCTGCCCGGCATGAACGGATTCGACGTCGTCCACGAGCTGCGCCACGAGGGCAATCCCCTGCCCGTCCTCATGCTGACCGCGCGCACCTCCACGACCGACAAGGTCGAGGGCCTGGATGCCGGCGCCGACGACTACATGACCAAGCCCTTCGAGGCCCCCGAGCTCCTGGCGCGCCTGCGCGCCCTGACCCGCCGCAAGGGCGACGTCGTCATCGACGAGGTCACGTTCGGCGACATAAAGCTGGACCTGAACACCCACGACCTCACGTGCGAGAACCGCACCGTGCACCTGTCGGGCAAGGAGTTCGAGGTCATGCGCCTGCTGATGGGCTCCACGCAGCGCGTCGTGTCCAAGCAGGACCTTCTGGCCCGCGTGTGGGGCACCGAGAACAACGCCTCGGAGAACAGCGTCGAGGCCTACATCTCGTTCCTGCGCAAGAAGCTCTCCCACGTCCACTCGAAGGTGCAGATCACCACGCTGAGGATGCTGGGCTACCGCCTGGAGGTCATCGAGCAGTAGCTCCTCCTGTGGATACCGCGCTAAATACGCCCCGCCACGTGCGGGGCGCTTTTTTAGCGCGATACTTCCAGTGGCCCGTCGCAAAGGAGCAACACGATGCTGCAGAAGCTCAGGTTCAAGTTCACCCTGGTCATCACGATCATCGCCGGCACCATCCTGGCGGCGGTCCTGCTGAGCTCGCTGTACACCGCGTTCCAGACGCAGCGCTACGTCATCAACAACGCCCTGGAGGACGGCATCCACGGGGACCTGTCAAAGATGCGCGGCTTCGGCGACGCCTCCTCGCTGGGCTCTTCGGCCGACTACACCCGGCTGCCCACGATGGCCCTGGACGTCAGCTCGGACGGCATAGTGCTGGCCTCCAACGACATGGCGACCTCGGCCGACGCCGACGTCGTTGCCGAGGTGGTCGAGGAGGCCCTGTCGTCCGACTCCGACCGTGGAACCATCAGCTCGCCCAGTCTCAGCTGGCGGCGCGCCGAGCTGACGAACGGCTACCGCATCGCGGTGGTGGACACCTCGGCGTCCAACTACCTCCTGAAGTCCCAGACCATACAGGACGTGCTCATCCTGGTCATAGCCGTCGTGGTGCTGTGGGGCGTCGCGTGGGCCCTGTCGCTGTGGCTTCTGAAGCCCGTCTCGCATGCGTGGGACCAGCAGCGCCAGTTCGTCGCCGACGCCTCGCACGAGCTGAAGACGCCCCTTGCCGTCATCATCGCCAACACCGAGATCCTGATGAAGGACGACAGCATCTCGCAGGAGGCCAAGCGCTGGGTCAAGTCGACGGCCGACGAGTCCTCGCACATGAAGAACCTGGTGGAGGAGCTCTTGGAGCTGGCACGCACCGACGAGGGCGCCACGTCGGGCTCGGGCATCATGCACATGGACGACGTGGACTTCTCGGCACAGGTGGAGAGTGCCGCTCTGGAGTTCGACGCCATCGCCTTCGAGCACGGCTCCACCCTGGAGGAGGACATCCAGGAGGACATCCACGTGACGGGCGACGCCGAGTGGACGCAGCGCCTCATAAAGATTCTCATCGACAACGCCATCAAGTACGCCACCGTGGGCACGCAGGTGTCCGTCCGCCTGTGGCGCGATGGCAAGAAGTGCCACCTCACGGTGAACAACCACGGCGACGTGATCTCCCCCGAGGACCTGCAGCACATCTTTGACCGCTTCTACCGCTCCGACGAGGCAAGGACCCGCCAGCCCGGCGCCGGCGGCTTCGGTCTGGGCCTTGCCATCGCCAAGGGCATAGCCACGGCGCACAAGGGCACCATCGAGGCCACCAGCAACGCCGACGACGGCACCACCTTCACGGTGACGCTGCCCGTGCGCAGCTAGCGCCATGTCCGAGCTGAGGTGGGAGGGCCCGGCCATAGGGCTCATGGACCTGGACGCGTTCTTTGCCTCCGTCGAGATGCTGGACCACCCCGAGTGGCGCGGCAAGCCCGTCATCGTGGGCGGCTCCGCGCAGAAGCGAGGCGTGGTGTCCACGGCCTCCTACGAGGCGAGGAAGTATGGCGTCCACTCGGCCATGCCCTCGTGGCAGGCGCAGCGGCTGTGCCCCCAGGCCATCTGGACCAGGGGCCACTTCGACCGATACCGCGAGGTCAGCGCCCAGGTGATGACCATCCTGGAGTCCGAGACTCCCCTGGTGGAGCGCATGTCCATAGACGAGGCGTTCTTCGACGTGACGCCCGACCGCTACAGGCGCGAGGACCCCATCCAGGTGTGCCGGCGCATTCAGGCTCGCGTGGCGCAGCTGGGGGTCACGTGCTCCATAGGCCTGGGCACCACAAAGACCGTGGCAAAGATAGCCTCCGAGCGCCAGAAGCCGCGCGGCCTCACGGTCGTTCCCCCCGGCACTGAGGCCCAGTTCCTGGCACCCTTGCCCGTACGCGCCATGAGCGGCATCGGCGAGTCCACGGGCAGGCGCCTGGAGCAGATGGGCATTCGCACGCTGGGCCAGCTGGCGCGGCAGGAGCCCGACCAGATGAGGCTTTTGTTTGGCGTGTCGGGCCCCCGCATGTTGCTGCGCGCGCAGGGACAGGAGCACAGCCGCGTCAGGCCCGCCTCCGAGGCCGAGCCCGTGAAGTCGGTCAGCAACGAGCGCACGTTCCAGCGCGACCTCACCACGCGCGACGAGCTTCTGGCGGCCATCGGCCACGTCAGCGAGCTCACCGGGTACCGCCTGCGCACAAAGGGGCTCCGGGGCTCGTGCGTCACGCTGAAGCTGCGCTTCAGCAACTTGCACGCGCGCACAGCGCAGCGCCAGCTGGACTATGCCACCGACGACGAGCACGTGTTTGGGCCCGCCGCGGCGCAGCTTTTGGACACGCTGTGGAAGCCGGGCACAGCCGTCAGGCTGGTGGGTGTGGGCATCAGCTCGTTCGGCCCGAAGCCTCAGCAGCTGAGCCTGTTCGACGACGAGCCGCAGGGCTCTTCTGAGCCCACCCCCTCTAGGGGCAAGGCACTCTCGAGCACAGGTGCCGCGCGCACTAACGAGGGCAAGAAGGACGCGGCGCCCGCAGCCACGTCCACGCGGCAAAGCGATGGCGCCCGGCCAGCGGAGGCCGGACGCCATGAAAGTTCTTCTGGAAATGCGGAGACCCACACGGGCTCCGCGTCACACGCACGCGCGAAGAGGCTGCCGAAGCGCGACCTGCGCGCCCTCAGCGAGGCGACCGACCAGGTGCGCCGCAAGTTCGGCTCGGACTCCATAGCGCTGGGTCGCGACCTCAGGCTGAAGGACGCACTCTCGGACACCGTGCCCCGGCACAAGGAGGACGCCTAGGGCGTCTGCCTGGGAGCCGGGCGGAGGCGAAGGCTAGGCCTCGGTCTCGTCGCCCTGATCGTCCGCCTGCACGGCGGGCTCGACGGGCTCGGGCAGCGGTGCCGCGCCCTCCAGGTCCAGCGGCACGTGCGGTGCCTCGCCCCACAGGCGCTCCAGGCGGTAGAACTCCCTGGCTTCGGGCTGGAACACGTGCACTACGACCGAACCGTAGTCCAGGAGCACCCACGTGGAGCGCGCCCTGCCCTCGGTCGAGTAGGGCTTGTAGCCGGTGTTCTTCTGCACCTTCTTTACGATGCCGTCCACGACGGCGTCCATCAGGTGCGAGTTGGCCGCCGAGCAGATGAGGAAGTAGTCGCAGACGTCAGACTGCCCGGTGAGGTCCAGCAGCATGATGTCGGTGGCCTTCTTCTCGTCCGCGGCGATGGCTGCGACCTTTGCGAGCTCCAGCGGTGTGGTCATGTGGTAGTCCGTCCTTTCGCGGCTTGGGCTACGCCCTTGCCTGCACTAGAGAGTTGTATATGTCTATGGTACCCGGGTACAGGTAGCGCCGCGTCTGGATGACGTACTCGACTCCACCTGCAAAGGACTGAAAGTACAGCTCGTCCAGGCTGACGCGTCCCACCAGGTCCCTGGAGGCCTGGATGCCGACGCTGGACGGCCTGCCGGGCTCTATGCCGTCGGCCACGAAGATGACCTCGTCCAGGGGCGACATGTGCGCGTGGCCCGTGGTGTGCCGGTCGATGGCCTGAAACACCGCGGGGTCCAGCCACGGGTAGCGCTCCGGCAGCTCTAGCGCGGCCACCTTGCCGTGCAGCAGGGGCTCCACCAGATGCAGGTCGACGCCCATCTGTATGCCCAGCTGCTGAGCCTTCCGCACCAGCTCCTGGCGGGGTTCCACCTTGCTCCAGTCGTGCAGCAGGCCCGCCGCGCAGGCCAGGTAGGGGTCGACGCCGTACAAAAGCGCCAGGTGCGTGGCCTCGCGCGCCACGCCCAAAGAGTGGCTCAGCCGCTTTGGCTTGGGTGCCAGCTGCCTGCTGACGTCCTCCCGCAGCTGGTCCAGCCTTTCCTCCTGCTGGGGCAGGAAGTGCGCCTCGCCCTCGACGGGACGCCAGGCCTCACGGCCCGCTCCCTTCTCGTGGCCTTCTGCTTGCTTCATGTGAATGGCCTCTTTTCCGAATCCAGAGCCCCGGATCAGTACTCCTGCGCGCGGTCCAGCTCGCTTGCCTCGAAGGTGTTCGGTCGGGCGCCGTACAGCTTGTGCTTGTGGATGTAGCCCGTCACGGGCTCGGGCGTCAGGTAGCGCAGGCTCTGCCCCTTCGCCACGCGCTCGCGAAGGTAGCTGGACGAGATGGCCAGGGCGGGAATCTCGAGGTACGTGACGTCGAAGTGGTACGGCGACGCAGCGATGGTGCTGCGCGCGCGGTCCAGGTCGTAGCCTGGGCGGGTGGCGCCCACCAGGTGCGCTATGTCCGCGATGGTCTCGGCGTGGCGCCAGCGCACGATCTCGGCTATGGCGTCGGCACCGGTGATGAAGTACAGCTGCACGTTGGGTGGGTACACCTCGCGCAGCAGCGCCAGGGTGTCGGCCGTGTAGGTGATGCCCTCGCGGTCGACCTCGAACCTGCTGGCAAGGAAGTGCGGATTGTCCGACGTGGCCAGAAGCGTCATGGCGTAGCGGTCCTCGCCGGGCGAGACGTGCCGGTCCTGCTTGAACGCGGGCTTTCCCGCGGGCATGAAAACGACCACGTCCAGGTCCAGGTCGTAGAAGGCCTGCTCGGCAGCCACGAGGTGGCCGTTGTGTATGGGGTCGAACGTGCCGCCCATGATGCCCAGCCTGTACGTGCGGTTGGGGTTTCTGCCCAGCATGGGCAAATCGGCGCGGCGGACAATGCTTTCGGCTATCTTTTCGATGTCTTTGGAGTCGTACTTCATGCGCCCTCCCACGGCGTCAGAACACCAGGAGCTCGTCTCGATGTATGGCGGGCTGCGTGGCCTTGGACGGCATGAACCTGCCGATGACCTCCAGCGAGAGCCCGCGGACGCGCACCATGTCGTCAGAGGAGTAGCGTACCACGCCTCGGCCCACGAGCAGCCCTTCTTCGTCCACTACGTTCACCACGTCGCCCTCGGCGTACGTGCCCTCGGTGCTGGTGACGCCCACCGGCAGAAGCGATGCCCCACGCTGCGTGATGGCCCTGCGGGCGCCCGCGTCTATGCGCAGCGTGCCGTGCGCCACCTCGGCAAGGCCGATCCACAGCTTTCGTCCTGCCTCGTGCGGCCCCTGCTGCGCGGGGACGAACCTGGTGCCGATGCGCTCTCCCCCGGCGGCGTGCACGAGCGCGTCCTTGCCGCGGCCCCTGCAGATGACCATGGGGATGCCGGCGGCCATGACCGCGCGTGCGGCACGCAGCTTTGACGCCATGCCGCCCGTGCCCACGGACGAGCCGGCTCCGCCCGCCATGGACTCCAGCTGCGGCGTGATGGCGTCCACGCGCTCTACCAGCCGTGCGTTGGGGTCCGTCTGGGGGTTTGCGGTGTAGAGCCCGTCCACGTCGGAGAGGATGACGTACAGGCGGGCGCCCACCAGGGCCGAGACGATGGCGCCCAGCATGTCGTTGTCGCCGAACGTGAACTCGGACACGCTGACGGTGTCGTTCTCGTTTACCACGGGGACCGCGCCCAGCTCCAGGAGCCTTCCCAGGGTGTTGCGCGCGTTGAGGTACGCCTCGCGGTCCACCACGTCGCGGCGGGTCAGCAGCACCTGGCCGCACGGCACGCCGCGCCTCGCCAGCTCCTCGGCGTACACCTCGGTCAGGGCCGCCTGGCCTGCGGCCGCGCAGGCCTGCAGGCTGGGGATGTCGGTGGGCTTCGCGTGGAAGCCCAGGCGCTCGCGGCCCGCCGCGGCGGCTCCCGACGACACCAGGATGACGTGGCAGCCCTCGCGGCCCAGGCGTGCCACCTGGTCGCAGACGGAGCCGATGAAGGCGCGGTCGGGGGCGCCGCTGGCGTCCACCAGCGTGGACGATCCCAGCTTTGCCACGACGACGTTCGTGCGGCCGTCGAGCGCGGACATGCTACTCCTCGCCTTCCTCGAGCTCGCTCAGGACCTCGTCGTCCGAGTCTCGAAGCTCGTTGAACTGGTCGTTGCGCGGTTCGTCGCCCTTGAACTCGAACGCGAAGCCCAGGATGCGGACCTCGTCGCCCGGCTGCACGCCGGCCTTCTGCAGGCGCTCGGTCAGGTGAGCCCGGTCGAAGCGGTGCTGCAGGTACAGCACGGCCTCGTCGTTCTCCCAGTCGGTCTGGACCACCATGCGCTCGATGGCTCCGCCGGAGACCCTCCACACGCCGCGCGACTCGCGCTCGACGTGGATGGCGCGGTCCCTGCGCTGGCGGCTGCGCTCCCACAGCACGCTGTCGTCGGTCTGGTCGCTGTCCACGACGACGTCCTTGCGCAGCTGCTGCACCATCTGAGCCGTGGCCTCCACCAGCGAGTCAAGGCCCTTGCCCGTGACGGCGGACACCTCGAAGAACTGGTGCCCGTCGGCCGTCGCCACCTGGCGCAGGCGCTCGATGGCCTCGGCGGTGTCGGGCATGTCGCACTTGTTTGCCACGACGATCTGCGGCCTGGTGGCCAGCTCCTCTGCATAGGCCGCCAGCTCGTCGTTGATCGTGTGGTAGTCGGCCACGGGGTCTCGGCCCTCGTAGCCGCCCGTCACGTCGACGACGTGCAGGATGAGTGCCGTGCGCTCGATGTGGCGCAGGAACTCGTGGCCCAGGCCCTTGCCCTGGCTGGCGCCTTCGATGAGGCCGGGCACGTCCGCCGCCACGAACGAGCGGGTGCCGTCCTTCGTGCGAGCCACGCCCAGGTTCGGCACGAGCGTGGTAAAGGGGTAATCGGCGATCTTTGGCCTCGCAGCCGAGATGCGCGCGATGATGGAGCTCTTTCCCACGCTGGGCATGCCCACCAAGGCAGCGTCTGCCATGAGCTTCATCTCGAGCTCGATCCAGTGCTCCTGGGCCGGCTCGCCCTTCTCGGCAAAGGCGGGCGAGCGGCGCACGGACGTCACGAAGTGGGTGTTGCCCAGGCCGCCGATGCCGCCGGGGGCCACCACCACCCTCTCGCCGGGATGCGTCAGGTCGGCTATCTGGTACAGGGGCTTTTGGGTCTGGGCGTCCAGCTCGCGCACGACGGTGCCCAGGGGCACCCTCAGCACGAGGTCCGCGCCGTCCTTTCCGTGCTTGCGCGCGCCCTTGCCGTGCGTGCCGCGCTCGGCCCTGAAGTGGTGCTTGTAGCGGTAGTCAATCAGAGAAGACAGCTGCGGGTCGGCCTCGATGATGACGTTGCCGCCGTGGCCGCCGTCGCCGCCGTCGGGTCCGCCCTTGGGCACGAACGCCTCGCGCCTGAAGGACATGCATCCCGCGCCGCCGTCGCCGCCCTTGACGTTGATGTGGCACAGGTCTGTAAAGAGGGACATCGCAACCTCCGGATATCCACGTCAATAGATACAAAAAAAGCCCCGCCGAAGCGGGGCATCAGCATGCGAGTGTGCTTACGCGGTGCGCACGTGCACGTAGTGCTTGCGACCCTTGACGAACTCGACGGTGCCGTCAGCCAGGGCGAACAGAGTGTCGTCCTTGCCACGACCGACGTTCTCGCCCGGGGTGATGTGGGTGCCACGCTGGCGAACGATGATCTGACCGGTCTTTACGGCCTGACCACCGAAGATCTTGGTGCCCAGACGCTGGGCGTTGGAGTCGCGGCCGTTACGGGAGGAGCCGAGACCTTTCTTGTGAGCCATGGAAATACCTGCCTAACTATACTCAGAGTTGAATCTCGACGCCTACGCCTCAGCGGACTGAGCGGCCTCCTGAACGGGGAGCTCAACGACCTGCAGACGCGTGAGGTTCTGCCTGTGGCCACGCTTGCGCTGGTAGCGCTTGCGCTTCTTGAACTTGAAGATGATGACCTTCTCGGCCTTGAACTGCTTCAGGACCTCGGCGGTGACCTTCTTGTCTGCGAGGGCGGCGGCATCCACGACGGTGTTCTGGCCGTCATTGAGCATCAGGACGTCAAGGCTGACCTTGTCGCCAGGCTGCGCGTCGAGCTTCTCGACATCAATGATGTCGCCCTGGGCAACCTTGTACTGCTTGCCACCAGTAGAAACGATAGCGTACATGTGAGAACTCCTCATTGCTGGTTTGAGTGCAACAGCTATTGATTATACGGCCACAAGCCAAGCAGTCAACAAAAAATCCCCGCGCGCTCACGGTTGGGATGGACCGAACGGGAGCACAAGCACACGGGTGGTTTTCTGCTTCGATTTGCGCCTTTGCTAGGATAGCTTCCCGGGCGCGGCATCGGGCTGCATGGCCAGAGGCTCCACAAGACCGCCACTTTGGGACTCGTGCCACTGCCCCAGGCGGCATACCCGCAGCGCCTCCATCGTAACCCCCTGCATCGTGGGCTGTGTCAGCGCAGCGTTCACCAGGATGGCGGGCCGCAGCGCTCCGTCGATCGTCGAGCGGGTGTCCAGTCGCAGGTCCAGGCCGTCCTTGCGCTGCGTAGCCCGGCACGACACCAACGACACGCCCAGGTCGATGGTCTTTGGCTTGTCGCCGCGCATGTAGCCCAGGGTCCCCTGCTCCACGAGCGCCTGCAGCGCCTGGTCCCAGACGTCGGCCGTGACGCCCGGCGCGTCCAGCTGCACCGACCAGGCCGAGCGGTTTGCCCACGCCTCCAGGGCCGGGACCTTCCGGGGAAGGTAGCGCACCTGCTGCGGCGCCAGCCCCGTCGGCGTTGCCTCGGCCAGACTGCGCAGGGCCTCCGCGGGATCCACCTGGCTGGTCAGCATGAGGTCGTAGTACTCGGCCTCGGACGAGGCACCCACGGGAAGCGCCTGCGAGAACTGCAGGCGAATCCTGCGGGCGAAGCCGTTGCCCACGCTGAAGGGCAGCCCGGAGCGCCTGATGCTGCGGTTTATGGTGTTCAGCACCTCGAGGTGCCCCAGGTAGGCAAGGCGCCCCGCCTTTATATAGCGCACGCGCAGCCTGTAGAGCTCTTGGGCCTCGCTCATGAGCGTACCTCCTCTATCTGGTTGTGCACGCCCAGGGTGGGACATACCCCACATCCCGTGCAGCTGGTCCTGGTGCAGTCAGGCGTCGTCACGCCCTGCTGGGCGCGCCTCCACTCCCTCTGCAGGTATCCCTTCAGGACGCCGGGCGACGTGTGGTCCCACGGCAGCCGCGCGTTCAGGTCGAAGGACTCGGACGCCACGTCCGTCAGGTCGATGCCCACCTGCCGTGCGGCATCCTGCCAGTGCTCGTAGGAGAACTGGTCGGTCCACGCGTCGAAGCGGCAGCCGTGCTGCCACGCCGCATAGATGAGGTCGAAGCCCGTGCGGCCCATCTTTGACAGGACCGCCTCCACCTGGGAGGTCTCCGCATCGTGATAGCTGATCCTGATGGCCCGGTCGGGTGCCGAGTGCAACAGCAGGTCCTGGCGGCGGCGTACCTCGTCCATGCGTAGCTGACCCGCCCACTGGAAGGGCGTGTGCGCCTTCGGCACGAAGACCGCCACGCTGATGGACACGCTGACGCCGGAGCGCGGGCCCAAGATCTTCCTGCCCACCTGCAGGACCTCCTCTGCCAGGCGCGTGATGCCCAGCACGTCCTCGTCGGTCTCGGTGGGAAGTCCCATCATGAAGTACAGCTTCATGCGGCGCCAGCCGTTCTGGAACGCGTTGGTGGCGGCGTCGATGAGGTCCTGCTCTGTCACGTTCTTGTTTATGACGTCGCGCAGGCGCTGGGAGCCGGCCTCGGGGGCAAACGTGAGGCCCGCCTTACGTGAGGCGCCCACGCAGCGCGCCATGTCGACGCCGAACGAGTCCAGGCGCTGCGAGGGTATGGAGACCTTTACGCCCGTGCCCTCCAGGTCGGAGTTCAGCCTGGTCAGGATCTGCTTGCACTGCGAGTGGTCGGTCGTCGAGAGCGACGACAGCGAGCACTCGTCGTAGCCCGTGGCGCGCAGGCCCTTCTCGACCGCCTGGACCACCTGGTCGGCGGGGCGCTCGCGCACCGGTCTATACGTCATGCCCGCCTGGCAGAAGCGGCAGCCGCGGGCGCAGCCGCGCAGCACCTCGACAGACAGGCGGTCCTGGATGAGCCCCATGTAGGGGATGACCTTCTGGCACACGGGGTCGGTCTGTGCGAAGTCCTGGTAGCTGTGCTTCAGGATGCGCTCCGGGGCGCCCGAGCCGGGGATGGGGACGGCATAGCCCCAGCGCGTGGACGTCTGGTCCACGACCACCTGGTACAGGCTGGGCACGTAGACGCCGGGAATGCGCCCCAGGTTGCGCACGATGTCCGCGCGGGGCAGCCCCTGGGCGCGTCCGTCGCGCACCGTCTGGGCCATCAGCGTGATGGCGCCCTCTCCGTCGCCCAAGAGCACCGCGTCGAACATGGGGGCCACGGGCTCGCAGTTCCACACGGACGGGCCGCCGGCTATGACGATGGCGTCGTCTTGGGCCCTTTCGCTGGCGCGCACGGGGATGCGGGCGAGGTCCAGGGCCTCAACGATGTTCGTGCACGCCATCTCGTGCGCCAGCGTGAAGCCGACGAGGTCGAACGACGCCACGGGCGCGGAGGACTCCAGCGCCAGAAGCGGCAGGTCTGCCTGGCGCATGAGCTCGATCATGTCGACCCAGGGCAGGTACGCGCGCTCGCAGCTGATGCCGGGGGCACGGTTGAGCTCGTTGTACAGGATGGCCAAGCCCAGGTTGGGCTGGCCCACCTCGTACACGTCGGGGTAGATGACGCAGGCATGGAACGGGCCGTCCTGGCTCTCGCAGGCGCCCCACTCGTGGTCCAGGTAGCGGCTGGGCTTCGAGACCTTTGCCAGCAGCGGCTCCAGCCTGGGATACAGGTCCTCGCGCTTCAGCCTCATGCCGTGGCACCTCCCGGCGTCAGCACGATGTAGCCGTCGTCGGAGTCATCGTCGCGGTCGTCGTCGGGAACGACGTCCACCACGTCGATGTCGTCCGCGTCGCGAGCCTGGGCGGCCTCGCGCCTGGCCTCGACATCGCGCGCGGCCTGCGCGGCGCCCTGCGCCACCTGCTGGGCGTGCTCCAGAAGTCCCGCCCAGGGACGCCGTGCGGTCGCGGCCTGGTCGGATGCCGTCTGCGGGGCGACCGCCGTGCCATCCGCCGGATCCGCGCCCACCAGCGAGCGGAGGGTCTCCCCCACGCCCAGCGGGTCCTCGCCAAAGCGCAGCGCCAGGGCGCGGCCCGTGGCGACGCTGCCCGCATAGCCCACTGCTCCCCTGACCACGAACCCCAGGCCGGGAACGCGCGAGGTGATGGCACGCGACACGGCGCGGTACGCCAAGCCGGCGCACACGACGGCCGCCAGCTCGGCCACCCGGGATGCGGACATGCCCTCGCCGTGGGCGGCCGCTATGTCGAAGGCCAGCTTCGACTGGTTGGCCAGCATGATGGGCAGGTCCGCCCCGTGGAGCACGTCCACCGTGCCCACTGCGGCGTTGCTCAGGGCGCAGCGCTGGATCAGCCGCTCGGTCTCGGCCTCACGGCAGAACGTGAAGTTGGCCGCGACGCTGACGGGATCGCCGCTGACGTCCAGCATCCACGCGCACAGGCCGTCCAGCAGCTGGACGGCCTGCGACCCTATGACCGGGCGCACCAGGGCCGCCTCGTCGGGACCCAGGCCCGCGTCCGGGACGTCCAGGCTCGTCTGCGCGCACACCGCCACGGGCACGGCGCGCGTGGCGTACTCCACGATGGCGGAGCGCACCAGCCGGTCCGAGCCGCCGGCCAGGACCATGGCCATCTGCGCCCCGGACGCGTCCACTGCCAAAGGCAGGTCCTCCAGGTCGCGCACGACGACCTCCGAGGCGCCCATCTGCGGCACCAGCGCGCCCTTCACGGCCTGCGCCAGCCAGCGCGGCACCTGGGCGTCCACCCACACGTGCACCACAAGCGGAGCCCCCAGGCTGGCCCAGGCCTCGCGACCCTTTGCCATGACCTCGGCGACCCTTCCCACGGGTATGCGAAAGCGCATCCTACTCACCCCTAGAACCTAGAAATCGAAGCGCGTCGGGCATGACGGCACGAGTCCCACAAGCCCCTAGCCCGCCTTCGTTCGATGATGCCACACGGACTGTATGAGTCCCATGGACGCCAGCTGCGTCAGCATGGAAGAAGAGCCAAAGCTGACGAACGGCAGCGGGATGCCCGTGATGGGCATGATGCCGATGCACATGCCAACGTTCTCCAGCAGCTGGAACAGCCACATGGATACCACGCCCACGATGACCAGTCTGCCGAAGCACGAGTCGGTGCGCATGGCCAGCCCGATGCTCGAGAATACCATGAGGCCGAACAGCAGGAGGAGAAACACCGCACCCACAAAGCCGAACTCCTCGGCCAGCAGGGCAAACACGAAGTCGGTGTGCGCCTCGGGCAGGAAGCCGCCACCGGCCTGGCTGGCGTTGCCGATGCCCTTGCCCAGGAGACCGCCCGATCCCACGGCGATCTTTGCCTGGGTCAGGTTGTAGCCGTCGCCCGTGGGGTCCACGGACGGATCCACGAACACGATGAGCCTGTTCAGCTGGTACTGCTTCAGGATGTGCGGGAAGCCGTCCGCCATGGACGTGGCCACGACGAAGGCGGCGCCCACCACGATGAGGCCCAGCGTCGCGAGCACCCAGCTCTTCTTGGCCCCGCCGCAGATGATGATGGAGGCGCCCATGACCAGCACTATGAGGCCGGTGCCCAGGTCCGGCTGCGTCAGGATCAGCACGAACGGCACGCACAGGGCGGCGCACAGCTTTACGTAGTCGCGAAACGAGTCGATGCGACCGTTGTACTCTGCGGCGAGGGAGGCCATCAGGAGGATGGTGACGGGCTTCGCGAACTCGGACGGCTGCAGCGTGGCCCCTATGAGCGGTATCTTGATCCAGCCGGTCATGCCCTTGGCCGAGTAGCCCAGACCGGGCACCGAGGGCAGAAGCATCAGCACCACGTCGATGATCATGAGCTCCTTGGCCTTGCCGGCAAGCCGGCGGTAGTCGTAGTGCCACACGAACGCCGCCACGATGAGGCCCAGCGCTATGCCCATGAGCTGGCGCGGGAACGACGCCTCCTCTATGGTCAGGGAGGCCGACCAGATGATGATGGCGCCATAGGCCACCAGCACCAGGTTCGGGATGAGCTCCGGAAGGTAGAACAGGCTGGCGAAGCCATGGCTTTGCAGGCGCGGCGTCGAGTCGTGATGCGCGCGACCGTCCGCACGGGGCATGACAAGGCCCGAGAGAACGTCCCTGACACGTTCGGTCACGTTGCGACCGCCGGCTGCCACGGTGCCAGGACCGGAGAGACGAGTTGTTGTGCTCACGTGTGCCAACCTCCCTTGCTATGTGTCGGACGAGGACGAGATGGGTGCGCAGCTCTTTGCCACGGTGTCAGGCTCGCCGAATATGGCGCCCATGACGTCGCGCACGACGTACATGGCGCTGTTGGAGCCCCAGGTGGCGTCCTCGATGGCGGAGGCCACCACGTACTTCGGGTTGTCCGCCGGGGCGTAGGCTATGAACCAGCCGGTGGGCTGCTTGTTTGCCACCTCGGCCGTGCCGGACTTGCCGGCGATGGTCTCGCTCATGGTATCCCAGTGCTTGGTCTGCCACTCCGCCTCCTTGTAGATGACGCCCTGCAGACCCTGGTGCACCAGCTCCATGTACGAGCTGTCCTCGGTGACGGTGAACTCCTGGCTGGGCACGTAGTCCACGACGGAGCCCGTGCCGGCTGCCGACTTGATGCACTTCAGCACGTGGGGGCGCCAGACGGTGCCGCCGTTGGCGATGCCCATGTAGGCGCAGGCCATCTGCAGGGGCGTCACCAGAAGGTCGCCCTGGCCGATGCACAGGTTCGTCCAGTCACCGCCCTTCCAGGTCCTGTCGTCGTCCGAGTAGTTGGAGTAGTACTCCCACTTCCATTCGGGCGTGGGCACGCGGCCCTCGCCCTCGCTGGGCAAGTCAATTCCCTTCTTTGAGCCGAGGCCCCACTCGCGGTACTTCGCCTGCAGGTTCTCGGGCTCGCTCGACAGGTAGAAGCCCTTTCCTATCTCGTAGAACACGACGTCGCAGGAGTAGGTGATGCCGTTCTGCAGGTCGATGTTGCCATGTCCCGAGTGCTTCCAGCACCACTGCCCGGCACCCGCGCCCAGGCCCGTCCACCAGCCCGTGCAGTCGAATATGGTATCCGCCGTGCAGATGCCGTTGTCCAGGCCAGCGAACGCCACGATGGGCTTGATCGTGGAGGCAGAGGGGTACTGGCCCGAAATGACGCGGTTCAGCAGCGGGTAGCCGTTCTCCTCGCTGGAGAGCGCCGTCCAGTCGTCGTTCGAGATGCCGCCCACGAATATGTTCGGCGAGAACGTGGGGGCACTGGCCATGGCCAGCACCTCCCCGTTCGTGACGTCCAGGCACACGACCGAGCCCGCGTTGCACGTGGGGGTGGCGTTCTTCTGAATCAGCTTTATGACGTTGGCCAGCGACTCCTCCGCTGCCTTCTGCAGCGTGGCATCTATCGTCAGCACGACATCAGAGCCGCTGGTGGGGGCCACGTACGTGGAGTAGTCCAGCACGTTGCCGTTGGCGTCCACGTACACGTCCTGCTCGCCGCGCACTCCCTGCAGCACGTTCTCGTACTGGTACTCGACGCCCGACTGGCCCACGATGTCGCCGGACTCGTACTCGATGGCGCCCTCGTCGTCGGAGTCGCTGCTGGACTGCAGCTGGTCGTTCGTGACGGTGCCGGTGTAGCCCACCACGTGCGCCGCCAGGTTGCCCATGGGGTAGTAGCGCGAGGTGCGCTGCTCCACGTTGACGCCGTCGAACATGTTCGGGTGCTCGCCGATGAAGGCCACGACGCGCCTGGAGACGTCGGAGGCCACCTTGCGTGCCGACTGGGCACCCTCCGTCGTGTCCTCGATGTTCCTCTTGACCGCGACCACGGGCATGCCGATGAGGTTCCCCAGAAGCTGGAGCTCTATGTCGTTGCTGGCCACGTCGGAGCTGGCGACCACGGTCTCAGAGGGGCGGTTCGACACGATCTCGACGCCGTTGCGGTCCAGGATGCGGCCGCGAGGTGCCGCGACCGATATGGTGCGCGTGCGGTTGGACTCCGCCTGGCTGGTGTAGTCGTCGGAGTGCAGCACCTGCATGTCCCACAGTCGGGCCAGCAGCGCCACGATGACGCCGCCGCCAAAGATCCCGAGGCCCTTCAGCCTGCCGTGCGAGCGCTCCTCGCCCGAGGGATCGTCGCCGCCGGCAGCGCGAGGTGCCGAGCCGCCGATGTCCATCTTGAACCGAGCGTCACCCTTGCTGTAAAAGATGAACGCCACGACCAGCACCGCAATGGCCAAAACGGCCACGATGGCCAGAATCACCGAAAAGACGCCCATGCGCTACAGGCCCTTCGTGGAGTAGTGGCCGCCGCCGCGCGGACGGCGCACGCGCCGGTTGCGCGCGCCGCTGCGCGCGTCACGGGCGAAGAAGTACCCAAAGGGCAAAAACACGACGAACGTCAGGGCAAAGGACGGCAGGGCGCGTATGACCAGCACGTCCGTCAGGGACGACGCCTGGCCCACCATCAGCATGGCAAAGTGGTAGGCCACCTCCACTGCCAGGCAGCCCAGGCCAAACGTGACCAGGCACTGGGGCAGACCGTCCGCAAAGCGGTTGCGCTCCTCCATGCCCAGGGCGTAGGCCATGATCGTCAGCAGCATGGCCATGAGGCCAACGGGGCCGGTCGTGCACAGGTCAAACACCAAGCCGGCAAAGAAGCCCGCCAGAACGCCGCGCCTGCCGCCGATGCTGAGCGCGTAGCACGCCGCGTACACCAGGGCAAAGTTCATGCGCCCCTCGCCCAGGCCCAGGTTGGGGGCTACGCCCACCTGCAGAAGCAGGCACAGCAGCGCCATGACCAGCGAGGCCACGCGGTTCTTGTTTTCGTCGGTTACCTGCAAAGGAACGCTCCCCTCGCTATCCTGCCGCGGAAGTGCTTGATGAGTTGTCGGAGCCGCTCGAAGACGAGCTGCCGCCCGCAGAGCTCGACGTCGAGGCCGAACTACCGGAACCCTGCGAAGAGCTGTCGGACGAGCTGGACCCATCCGTGGACGAGGAGCCCGAAGACGAGTCCGAGCTCGTGCTGGTCTCGCCCGAGGACTGCTGCGCGTCTGCCTCCGCGATGTCGTCCGCGGACGCCTGCTGGTCGGAGGTCAGAGACGTCACGACCCAGACCTCCTCGTAGCTGTCGGCGGTGCTGTAGGGCTCGACCACGATGTCGTAGTACAGGGCGCCCGGCGTCTTTGTGACGCTGGTGACCTTGCCCATGGGCAGGCCCTTCGGGAACACGCCGCCCAGTCCGCTGGTGACGACGACGTCGCCCACGTTGACCTCCTGGTCCGTGCGGATGAGGTTCAGGTGCAGCGTGCCGTCGGCGGAGCCCTCGATCATGCCCTGTGCCCGGGTGGACTGGATCATGGCCGACACCGACGAGTTCTCGTCGGACAGCAGCCTGACGGTGCAGGAGTCAGAGGCCACCTGGATGACCTGGCCGACCGCTCCGTAGGCGTCAAACACGGGCATGCCCACGTCCACGCCGCCCGAGGTGCCCTTGTCCAGCGTGATGGTGCGCGTCCACGAGTCGGTGGAGCCACCGATGACGTTGGCGGCGACTGACTGCAGGTTGTACGTGTCCTGCAGGTTCAGCAGCTGCTGCAGGCGCTGCGCCGTCTGGCTGGACTCCTCCAGCTCGACGTTCTTTGCCTGCAGCTCGCGGTTCTGCTGCTCGAGGTCGGTCAGCGTGGCCTCGTCGGCCGTCAGGTTACGGTAGACGTTGCCCAACCCGACGAACGGGGCGCTGATGCCGGCACCCACCATGCGCAGAGGCGTCGTGATGGTCTGAAAGCCGTAGCGCATGCTGGTAAAGACGCCAGAGCCCGACTCGTGCGAGCTGACCGTGAACATGACCAGCGACAGAACAACAAGCAGGACTGTCACGAGACCAGCCCTGCCGTTTGATTCGCTTCTTCTGAAACCGCCATTTGCCCCATTGGGATGGGGCGTGCCCAGGCTAGGCATTTTTGCCATAGACGCTCCTTCGTGAGGCTACAGGCCCGCGCTCTGCACGAAGCCACCGGATAGCGCGTTGGCCTCGAGGACCTTGGCGCAGCCGTTGACCACGTTCTCGAGGGCGGTGGGACTCACGTTCACCGGGACGCCCGTCTCCTCGCGCAGACGCTGGTCGAGGCCCCTCAGGAGGCCGCCGCCGCCCGTCAGCAGAATGCCGTAGTACATGAGGTCGCTGGCCAGGTCGGGCGGCGTCGCGTCCAGCGCGTCGCGCACGGTCTTCGTGACCTCGTCCAGGGGCTTGTCCAGGGCCCGCCTGATCTCCTCGCTCTCGATGCGAACGGTCTTGGGCATGCCGGTCATGACGTCGCGGCCGTTCACCTCGACGTCCAGCTCCTCGGCCAGCGGTGCCGCGGAGCCGACCTTTATCTTGATGTCCTCGGCGGTGCGCTCTCCGATGGAGAGGTTGTAGACGTCGCGCACGTGCTCCAGAATCGTCTGGTCGAACTCGTCGCCGGCGGTGCGGATGGACTTAGAGACCACAATGCCGCCCATTGCGATGACGGCGACCTCGGTGGTGCCGCCTCCGATGTCCACGACCATGGACCCCGTGGGATCCTCGATGGGAAGGTCTGCGCCGATGGCAGCTGCCATGGGCTCCTCGATGAGGTAGGCCTGGCGCGCTCCGGCCTGGATGGTGGCCTCGAACACCGCGCGCTTCTCGACGGACGTCACGCCGGAGGGCACGCACACGACCACGCGCGGGCGCGGCGACCAGGCATGGCGATGGGGCCGAGCCTTCTCGATGAAGTAGCGCAGCATGACCTCGGTCACGTCGAAGTCCGCGATGACGCCGTCCTTCAGGGGGCGCTCCGCGATGATGGAGCCGGGGGTGCGACCGATCATGCGCTTGGCGTCTGCGCCCACGGCAAGCACGCGGTCCTCGGTCTTGTCGATGGCCACGACGGAGGGCTCGTTCAAGACGATGCCCTCCCCTCGCGCGGAGACCAGCGTGTTGGCGGTGCCAAGGTCTATGGCGAGGTCGCCGCCATACTCGCCGAACAAAGAGTCGAAGAACGCCATTTGTCCCTATCCTTCGTGCAATTCTGTGGTTAAGCTGCTAGTTCTGCGCGGAGACCGTGCCGGACGTGGTGGTGGAGGAGCTGCTGCCGTTGCTGGAGCTGGTGTCCACGGTGACGCTGGAGATCTTCCAGCCTATCTTGTCGCGCGTGAAGTGGAACACGTAGTGCTGCGTCGTGCCGTCGGACAGCTTTGCGGAGACCTTGGCGGTCGAATCGCTCATGCCGCGGTCGACGGAGTCGATGCTGACCTGGGCACCCGAGGGAATCAGCGCCTCGATCTCGGACTTGTCGGACGACGAGGCTGAGTCGGCAATCAAAGACGAAAGGTCGCCGTTGTTGGACTTTGCCTCGAAGGCCTGGTTCACGACGGACTCCTGCGTGGGCCAGCCGTAGCCGCGATAGTACGCGTAGCCGCCGGCGGCGCACGCGACCACCAGGATGATGATCAGCGTGATGACCACCTTGCGGCCGGTGTGCTTCTGCTTGCGCTCCTTGCGCTTCTGCTCCTTGGCGTCCTTGACGATGTCCTCCTCGTTGATGGAGAAGAAGCCCGTGTCCTCGGGAGAGGGCATCAGGTTGCCCGTGGTCTCGCCGGTGGGGTCCAGCGGGTCGTACGTCACGGGGCCGTAGCCGGCTGCTGCCAGCAGGTTGTCGGTGTCGGAGGGCTTGTTTACGCCCATGGCGGCCATGGCGTTGCGAGCGGCGTCATAGGACGCCTGAGCCTCGGGGGCCAGGGTGTACGTGCCGTCCGCCGTGGCGTGGTTGAACGCGTCGACCGCCTCGGACATGCGGTTGGCGGCCACGTAGGCCAGCGCCAGCTCGCAGTAGATGGCGTTCTGGCTGTGGACGCTGCTGCTGAAGTCGAGGGCTGTGCGGTACGCCTCGATGGCGTCCACGGGGCGGGACAGCTCCATGAACGAGCCGCCCAGCTTCCTCAGGGCAAAGCACGGGTCGGGGTTGTTCTCGTCGATAGCGGCGTTCCTGAAGGCGATGCCTGCGCTGCGGACGTCGCCCAGCTCCTCGTATGCCGAGCCCAGGGCCAGGTAGGCCTTGTAGGGCTTTGCGTAGGAGGGATCCTGCGTGGCGCGGGTCAGCGCGTCCACGGCCTCGGAGCTGCGGCCGGCGGCCAGAAGGGCGCGGCCGCGGTTGGTGTTCAGGGCGCCGACCTTGCCGTAGGTCGAGTCGGCCAGGGCGTCGGCGTATGCCTGCGCGGCCTCGTCGTAGCGGCCCAGCTTCATGAGGGCGTTGCCCAGCAGGTGGTCGACGCTGCCCGAGACCTCGCCCGGCTGCTTTGCCTGCGACAGCTCGGAGGCGGCGACCGCCCAGTTACCGCTTCTGTAGGCCGAGACACCGGCCTGGTACATTTCCTGGTTCACGATGACTCCCTAGTCCCGCGCAATCCTAAGCCTGCGCGTGCTCTATACGGACGGAGTTGAGCACGTCGCCCGCGCGCAGCTTCGCGATGACGTCCTTGCCCTGGATGGTGGTGCCGAACACGGTGTAGCCGGAGTCCAGCCCGTGCTGGGCGCCCAGGCAGAAGTAGAACTGCGATCCTGCCGAGTCGGGGTGCTGCGAGCGTGCCATGGCCAGCGCGCCGTCCACGTGGCTGTTGCGGGGGTTCGAGGCGAACTCGGCCTTGATGCGATAGCCAGGACCACCCGTGCCGGGAAGGCCGTCGGGACCCCTCCTGCCCGCCGCGACGTCGTCGGGGCTCATCTGGCGGGTGTTGGGGTCGCCGCCCTGGATCACGAAGCCGGGCACATAGCGATGGAACTTCGTCTGGTCATAGAAGCCGGAACTGGCAAGCTCGCAGAAGTTGGCCACGTGAATGGGGGCGCCCTCACCGTCCAGGCGCACCTTGATGGTGCCCTTGCTGGTGTCGAAGACCGCTACCTCGTCGCCCTTGACCTGGTACTTCGGCGTGTACAGAGGGTCTCCAAAAAATCCCATGCCGGTCCCTTTCTATGCCATAACTTGCAACGACTACCTGATTCTAGCAGTGAAGGCGCACCTTTCACACATTCGGCAGAGGAGGCGGGCCCTGACTCCCCGCTGCAACAGCCGCGTTTCAAGAGCTACCCCTGGTCGGACGAGCCCGTGTCGGAGCTGTCGGAGGAGTCGCTGCTCGAGCCGTCGCTCGACGCCTCCTGCGGCTTTGCGTCATCGTATCCCTGCGAGAAGAGCCCCTTCCACGTGCCGGCAGACGACCCCGAGGAGTCGTCACCCAGAAGCGCGTCTACCTTCGACGCGGCTGACGTCACGTCCGAGGCGGACTTGACGCTGTCCCAGGCCGAGGTCATGGCGTCCAGGCGGTTCCTGAGGTAGCTGGCCAGGGTGTTCAGCGTCTGGCACTCGTCCTCGTAGGGCGAAGACGACATGTCCTTCTGGGAGAAGTCCGACATGGCGTTGCTGAGGTCCAGCGACAGCTGCTTTGCCGCCTCCGAACCCTGGGTCACGTCCCCGCCCTTGCCGGCGACGATGTCGCGCAGGAGCGTCTCGTTGTCGTCGGCCTTCGACGAGATGGTGCCCAGCGTGTCGTAGAAGTTGGACACCTCCTCGAAGTAGGGGTCGGTGCCCGTGCTCTCTTCTTGCGTGGCGGTCTTGTCCTGCCCGCTGAGGTAGGTGACCTCGCCGGGATAGCCCGCCATGGACGTGTCGGCATCCGTCGTGGCGTGCCGCACGCTGGCGTTCGGGTTCCACGGCTGCGTGATTGCCAGCACGGTGCCGCCCACCGCCAGAAGCGCGCACAGGGCCGCGGTCAGGACCACGCGGTAGTGCGGCATGTGCTCCTTCGGCGAGGCGGAGCGATAGCCGTCCTTCGGCTTTGCCGGGATGACGCTCTCGGGCTGCGCCACCTTGACGCGCCTGGCGGCGGGCTTGGGCTTTGCCTCCCCCGCCTCGTGCTCGATGACGCTCTCGACCAGGTCGTCGTCCAGGGGGAACCCGCAGCTGGGGCAGGTGATGCGCCCTGGTGGTACCAGGGCGCCGCAGTTCTTGCAGAACACCCCCTCGCGCTGCGCGGGTTCGCGCCGCGTCTGGAGCCGCGCGTGGCACGCGGGGCAGACGGTGGCGTCGTCCGGCACGTGCGTGCCGCAGGTGGGACAAATCACTTCAGAGCCTCCGATGATGGGTGCGTTGTGAGCTTCGTTTGTGGGACTGTGCGAGTGGGTCCTCACCCAACGGTTTTATGCCTTGCGGCAGAGGTTGTCCAGAACGTAGGGCAAGATTCCACCACCGGCCAGGAACGCCCCCTCCATGGGGGTGTCCACGCGCACGACGCAGTCGAACTCGACGTCGCCCTGCTGCCCGTGGGCCACCACGTGCGTGGTCGGCGAGGCGGGAAGGCCGCCGCGCAGGTCCACCGGCGCGATGTCGAACGTCTCGTGCCCCGTGAGCCCCAGCGAGCTGGCGCTCTGCCCGTCCATGAACTGCAGAGGCAGCACGCCCATCTGCACCAGGTTCGAGCGGTGGATCCTCTCGAAGCTCTCGGCCAGGACGGCGCGGATGCCCAGCAGGGCCGGGCCCTTGCCCGCCCAGTCGCGGCTGGAGCCCGAGCCGTACAGCTTCCCGGCCACGATGACCAGCGGCACGTCGTGCTGGCGGTAGTCCATGGCGGCGTCGTACACCGAGGTGATCTGGTCGTTCAGCAGGTCGCGGGTCCATCCGCCCTTGCGACCGTCGGCCAGGTAGTTCTCCAGCTTCACGTTGGCGAACGTGCCCCTCATCATGACCTCGTGGTTGCCGCGGCGGCTGCCGTACGTGTTGAAGTCGGCGTTCTTCACGCCGTGCTCGTTCAGGTAGCGGGCCGCGGGAGAGTCGGCCGCGATGGCGCCGGCCGGCGAGATGTGGTCGGTCGTGACGAAGTCGCCCGCGTACACGAGGGCGCGAGCGCCCTGCACCGAGATCTGGTCCTGGCGCCTTGCCAGGTCGAAGTAGGGCGCGCGGCGCACGTACGTGGAGTCGGGGTCCCACGGGAAGGTGGCGGACTTGCCGGCGTCGATGGCCTTCCAGGCCTCGGAGCCCTCAAAGAGGCCCTTCGAGCCGTCCTTGAACAGCTGCGGGGTCAAGACTCCGTCCAGCGCTTCCTGGATCTCGGCGTCGGTGGGCATGAGCTCGCTCAGCATGACCGGCGCGCCGTCTGCACCCACGCCCACGGGGTCGTGGGCCAGGTCGACATCCATGGTGCCCGCCAGCGAGTAGGCCACCACCAGCGCCGGCTGGCACAGGTAGTTCTGGGCGACGTCGGGCGAGATGCGCCCGTCGAAGTTGCGGTTGCCCGACAGGACGCTGGTGAGCTCCATCTGGTCGGCATGGGCCTTCAGGCCGGGCAGGATGTCGCCGGAGTTGCCGATGCAGCTCATGCAGCCGAAGCCGCAGGTGTAGAAGCCCAGCCGGAACAGGGCGTCCGTCAGGCCGGCGCGCTCCAGCAGAAGCTCCGTGGCATGGCTGCCGGGGGCCAGGATCTTCTTTACCCAGGGCTTGGGCTGCAGACCGCGCTCCACGGCCTTGCGCGCCAGGATGCCGGCGCCCACCATCATGGCGGGGTCGGTCGCCGTGGTGCAGCTGGTGATGGCGGCGATGGCCAGCGTGCCGTGGCCCAGCTGGTAGCGGTCCTGCCCGCAGGCGACGTCGAAGGTCTGCGTGAAGTCGGTGCGGCCGTGCTGGGCGCTGCTGGAGCGGAAGCGCTCGCGCAGGCCGGCGGGCGTGGTGTGGTTGTGGGGCCTGGAGGGGCCGGCCAGGCTGGTCTGGACGCTGCCCAGGTCCAGCTCGACGCGACGGGCGTACACGCGGCCCTCGGGCATGCCATAGATGCCCTGCTGGCGCAGGTATGCCTGGGCGAAGGCGACCTCGGCGTCGTCGCGGCCGGTCAGGTGCAGGTAGTCCACGGCCGCGTCGTCCACGGGGAACAGCGTGGTCGTGGCACCGTACTCGGGGGTCATGTTTGCGACGCAGGCACGCTGCGTGGGGGTCAGCGTGGCGACGCCGGGTCCCGTGACCTCGACCAGGCAGCCCACGACGCCCTCCTTGCGCAGCAGCTGCGCCACGGTCAGCGCCAGGTCCATGCCCTGGATGGAGTCGCGCAGCCTGCCGGTGAGGTGCAGCTCGACCACGGGAGGCACCAGCATGGTGATGGGCTGGCCCAGGGCGGCCGCCTCGGCCTCGATGCCGCCGACGCCCCAGCCCAGGACTCCCAGGCCGTTGGCCGTGGGAGTGTGCGAGTCGGTGCCCACCAGCGTGTCGAAGCAGGCGACGTCGTTGCCCTCCGCCAGGGCGTCGGTCGTGACCACGCGGCAGAAGCGCTCAATGTTCAGCTGGTGGCAGATGCCGCCTCCGGGAGGCACTATCTCGACGTTCTGGAACGAGTGGGAAGCCCACTTCAGGAACGCGAAGCGCTCGCAGTTGCGCTGGGCCTCCAGCGACTCGTTCTTCTGCGCGCTGTCGGGGGCGCCCGCGCAGTCGGCTATGACCGAGTGGTCGACGACCAGGGTGCACGGGATGTGGGGGTTCACCAGCTCGGGGTCGCCTCCGCGCTCCACCATGGCGTCGCGCATGGCGGCGAAGTCCACGAACACCGGCACGCCGGTGAAGTCCTGGAACAGCACGCGGGCGGGCATGAACTCTATCTCCTTGCCCTGGGTGCCCGCCAGACCGGCCTCGACCACGCGGCGTGCCGCCTCGGCGGCGTCGTCGTCCGTGGCAGCGCGCCTGACGACGTTCTCCAGGAGCACCACCAGGGCGCGCGGGAGCCTCTGCGCCCCGGGGATCTGCGAGACGTCGAAGACCCTGCGCCTGATGCCTGCGGCCTCCAGCTCCTTCGGGTGGCGTGCCGCCAGGACCTGCTCCCTAAACGCTGCTTCGCTTCCTTGCATCCCTTGCCTCCAGCCTTGATACCAGGCGGGCAAACCTGCTGCCGTCGCCCTGGGCGTAGCGCCCGAACCGGTCGTATAGGACATTGAACAACACCACGGAGGCCGCGGCCCCCACTAGTAACAATACTGCCACGGACCCCTCCAGCCGCGCTATCTCGAAGAATCCCGCCATCCAGATCGAGGCGAACGCGACCATGGCCATGATGAAGCACAGAAGCGCCACCCGCAGGGGCGTCAGCGGCAGGGAGATCCTGACTATGAGCGCAAAGCCCACTGCCAGCGCCAAAAACAGGCAGGCTGTGGATATCTGCGCGAACTCCATCTGCGTCATGCGCCCCAGCCACAGGCAGATGCCCAGCGCCACCACCTCCGTCACCGAGGCGGGCAGCGACTTGGACAGCACGTTCACCAGGAAGCTGCCACGCACCAGCTCGTGGTTAGGCTCCAGCGCCAGCACGAACGACGGCACGCCGATGACCGCCGCGGACAGAAGCGACATCTGCACGGGCACGAAGGGGTACGGCGGCATAAAGATGCAGATGAACGCCAGCGCGGCCGAGAAGACCGTCTTTACCAGGAACAGGGACGCCGAGCGCTGCAGGTTGTTGATGGAGCGCCTGCCCTCGGCCACGACCTCGGGCATATGCGCGAAGTCGTCATCCACGAGCACGATCTCGGCGACGTTTCGGGCGGCCGCCGAACCCGACGCCATGGCCACCGAGCAGTCGGCCTCGCGCAGCGCCAGCACGTCGTTCACGCCGTCGCCCGTCATGGCCACCGTACGGCCCTCCTGCTGCAGCGCGCGCACGAGCGAGCGCTTCTGCTGAGGGGTCACGCGCCCGAACACGGCGCAGGTGGAGGCCGCCTGTCGCAGCTTCTGGGACGTGTCCAGCGTCGTGGCGTCCACGTAGCTGTCGGCCCCCGGCACGCCCACCCTGCGGGCGATGGCCGCCACCGTGGCCGCGTCGTCTCCCGAGATGACCTTGGGCTCCACGCCCGCCTGGCGGAAGAACGCGATGGTGCGGCTGGCGGTCGGGCGGATCTGGTCGCGGATACCCACGAACCCCAGGACGCGCGGACGCCCCTGGGGCGCCCCCTCCGTCGTGAAGCCGTCCACCTGCGCTACCACCACGACGCGGTCCAGCGGGTCGAACGAGCGGACCGCGGACTCGTACGCCTGGTAGTCCTCGTGCAGCACGAACTGAGAGGCGCCCATGACGAACGAGCGCCCATCGGCCACGGTGCATCCCGACAGCTTTCGCTCGGAGCTGAAGGGCACGGCCACCACGGCATCCAGCGCCTCGACGCCGTCGGCGACCGCGCGCTCCATCACGGCGCGCGCGGTGGCGTTAATGTCGCCCTCGTTCGCGCGGACCACGCTGAGCGCCGCCTGCAGCACACGCCGACGCGCCTGGGCCAAGGCGTCCGCGGAGGAGCCCTCCCCCACGGGCCTGACGTCGTCCACCTCCATGGCGCCGCTGGTGATGGTGCCCGTCTTGTCTAGGCACAGCGTGTCCACGCGCGCCAGCGTCTCGACGCAGTAGCTCTGCTGCACCAACACGTTGCGGTGGCCCAGGCGAATGGTGGCGATGGCCAGGACGCTGGACGTCAGCAGGATGAGGCCCTGCGGGATCATGCCCACGAGCGCGGCCACGGTGGTCAGGATGGCGCCGTTCAGCGTGGCGCCGTCCGAGAAGTATGTGCGCAGGAACAGGCCGATGCCCAGGGGCACCATCAGGCGGGTCGCCAGGCCGATGATGGTGCGCAGCGTGGTCAGTATCTCGGAGCGCACGGCCTTCAGCTGCTTTGCCTCGGCGCTGATGCGAGCCGCGTAGCCGTCAGCGCCCACCTTCTGGACTCGCGCCACCACGTAGCCCGAGTCCACGAAGCTGCCCGAGTACAAAAGGTCGCCCGCCTTCTTCGGCACCGTGGCCGACTCGCCCGTCAGCAGGCTCTCGTTCATGCGGGGCTGGCCCTGCAGGACCGTGGAGTCGGCGGGCACCTGGTCGCCGCGCGACAGCTCGATTACGTCGTCCAGCACCAGGTCGTGCACGCCCACCTCCTCGACGCGCCCTTCTCGCCTGACCTTGACGGCCTTCGCGGTCAGGATGGTCAGGCGGTCCACCATGCGCTTCGCGCGCAGCTCCTGCACGACGCCCACCAAAAGGTTTGTCAGCACGATGACCATGAAGGCCATGTTGCGATACTGGCCCGTGACGGCCACCAGGGCAGCCAGTATCACGTTCACCAGGTTGAAGGTGGTCAGCGTGTGCTCGGCGATGATGCGCTTGACGGACTTCGTGCGGATGTCGGAGTTGGCGTTCACCAGGCCGCGCCTCACGCGGTCGGCAACCTCCTCGGAGCTGAGGCCGCGCGACGCCAGGTCGTCATCGCCTAGGCTTGTACCGGACTTGTCAGCGTCAGGCTGGTCGGTGCCGCGCTGTTTTGCGTCGGGCTGGCTGGAGCCATGCTGGTCGGTACCGCGCTGGTCGTCTAGGTCTGCGGGAGTTTGGCCCATGCGCATCCCCTCTATACGAACGGGCCGCCCAGCCCAGACGGCAAGGCGGCCCGAAAGGATAAACCATGGTGCCCCCAGGGGGATTCGAACCCACGACCTTTCGCTCCGGAGGCGAACGCTCTAATCCACTGAGCTATAGGGGCAACGTCGGCTAGTGTAGCACGAACGCCTGCAGGGGCAAGGCGGCCCGCCGCGGCTCCACCAATCGTCCGCGACGGCTGGCCTGGCTGGCAACAGGACGGAGACTCTACCTAGCTAGCGGCTCGACCATTGACCTGGCACCTCTGGCGGCCAGAACGGTGGCCAAGCCACATGCTCGACAGAAAAAGCGCCAGGTGTGGCATCGCTGCACCTGGCGCCAGCCAAGAAGAACCGCATTCAGAAGCGCTTATTGCTCAGAGGCACTTGGTGCTCTAGGAACGCCTGCCGTCCTACAGGTCCATGGACAGGTAGCGCTCGCCCGTGTCGGGCAGGACGGCCACAATGGTGCCGCCCTCGTACTCGGGACGGTCCGCCAGCTGCAGCGCGGCCGCCACGGCGGCACCGGACGAGATGCCCACCAGCAGGCCGGACTCGGCCAGGCGCTTCTTCGTCGCGATGGCGTCGTCGGAGGTCACGGGCACGACCTCGTCCACGACGGACGCGTCGTAGGTCTTGGGGATGAAGCCTGCGCCGATGCCCTGGATGCGGTGCGGGCCGGCGGGCTTGCCAGCCAGGACCTGGGACTCGGCGGGCTCGACGGCGATGCCGCGAACCGCGGGGTTCTGCTCCTTCAGGAACTTCGCGGTGCCCGAGATGGTGCCTCCGGTGCCGACGCCAGCGACGACTGCGGTGACGGTGCCCTCGGTGTCACGCCAGATCTCCGGACCGGTGGTCTGGTAGTGGGCGCGGGGGTTCGCGGGGTTCGTGAACTGGCCGGCCACGATGGCACCGGGGATGGACTGGCGCAGCTCCTCGGCGCGCTTGACGGCGCCCTTCATGCCCTCGGAGCCGGGGGTCAGCTCGATCTTTGCGCCATAGCTGGCAGCGAGCTTGCGCCTCTCGATGGACATGGTCTCGGGCATGACCAGGATCATGTGATAGCCGCGCTCGGCCGCCAGCATGGCCAGGCCGACGCCGGTGTTGCCGCTGGTGGGCTCGATCACGGTGCCGCCGGGCTTCAGCGAGCCGTCCTTCTCGGCCGCGTCCAGCATGGCCTTGGCAATGCGGTCCTTGATGGAGCCGCCGGGGTTCGTGGCCTCGTACTTGCCCAGCACGCGGGCCTTGCCGCTGCCGAGGGACGTGAGGTCAACCAGAGGGGTGGAGCCGATGAGAGATTCTACGTGGCCTGCGTACTTCATGATGCCTCTCCTATGCAATCAATCGCCTTTGTAGGGAGCCGTGGTCAGGCGCTCTTGCGGCCATCGGCTGCTGCACAGTGTGGCACTTTAATCCCTACCATGCAACTAGGTATTTCCAATATTTCCTACCTGTTCGGTATACATTTTGCGTTTGCGCAGGTGGCGGGCTGTATTGAGAACGAAAAAAACTTTTCTGGCAACAGCAAAGAAGGGCTTCTCCTGGGCCGAGCAGGGGCTTTATCACTGTTTCCCCGCCCTACCCTGCCTAGAACAGCCCCGGGTCACGCCGGTGTAAGGACGCCGCGCTGGCCACTTCCCACTTCAGGCACGGCACGCCGGCGGCTGCGTCCCACTTCAGGCACGGCGCGCCGACGGCTGCGAGCACACCTCGTCGACTGTTGCAGACTAGCCAGGTTTGGGTACCCGAACCTAGCGACTCTGCACTTCCAGGTGCAGACTAGCCACTTCTGGGTACCCAGACTGAGAGACTCTGCACCGTCCGACCTACAAGCTCTCTAGCGCCAGGCCTTCTACCAGGCCATTTGTAAGAGGGGCAATTTCGCCCGGTGCAGACTACCCCGGAGTGGGTACCCAGACCCGTAGACCTTGCACCCACCGGTGCAGACTAACTGGAAGTGGGTACCCAGACCAGCGCACTGTGCACTTAGCTGTACGGAATGCGCGAGCTTGGGCACCCAAACCTCCAACCCTTGCAGAAATCCTGACAGGGGTCCGAGGTGTGGGTACCCGAACCTGGCACCCTTGCAGAAACCAATGCCAGATCGGGGTGACCAAGTATTGGACCACCCCATCTACCTGGGATTTTGCGAGAAGCCCAAAACTGGCCCCTGAAGGGGTCCGACCTTCGGGTACCCGAACCTGACACCCTTGCAGAAATCCTGCCAGGAGTCCGAGGTGTGAGTACCCAGACCCGTGCGCTTTGCACTGATTCGCCTCTCAGACCCGGATATGGGCGCCCTGGCCCACATCCCTTGAGCCCGTCTGCGCAAACCTGTCGGGAACGGGTACCCGTAGCGGCCACGTTTGCACACGCAGCCCGCGGTGGCCACGTTTGCAGCGGCCACGATTGCGGCGGCCACGCTTTCGCGCGCATCCGGCGCCAGCGGCCCCGCCCGCAGCCGCTACCGCCTGCGCAGGTCCTCGCTGGTCAGGCCCAGCCGAGCCAAAAACTCGTCCCCCGCCATCATGGGGCAGCCCAGCTGGCGGGCGCGGCGCACGTTGTTCGTCTCGTGAGGCTCCAGGCACACCAGGAGCGTCGTCCGATGGCTGACCTTGTGCGCCAGCAGGGCCCCGTGGCGCACGGCAACGGTCTCGCACATCAGCTTGGGGTACTCGCGCGTGTTGCCCGTGAAGCAGACGACCTCCCCATCCAGCTCGTGCGCCACCACGGGGGCGTCCGCGCCGCGCGCCTCCACCGTCAGGGACTCGGCGTCGTGCAGAATGGCAAGGTAGCAGTCGCTGGTGGCGCGAGCGTCAGCCCACGCCCGATGCGCCTGCTCGTTTTGGATCCCGTAATACTGGCAGATGGCTGCCAGGTTCGCCGGGCCGCCCACGACCTTACGGAACAGCAGCATCGTGTCGTAGCAGCCGTTCTGCACGACGGAGGGCAGCTGCGCCCGCCGCGCGGCACGGTTCACGAACGCGTTGTCAAAGCGGCGGATGTTCTGCCCCACCAGCGGAAAGTCGCCCACGAACTCGGCAAACTGCCGATAGGCCTCCTCCACCGACGGCGCGCCCGCCAGCATGTCCTCGCTGATGTGCGTCAGCCGAGCCGCCGCAGGCTCGATGTGCACCCCCTCGTCCAGGGCCACAAAGGTGTCGAAGCGCTCGTCCTCGCCGCGGTCGATCACGCGCACGGCGCCAATCTCGATGATCTGCGCCTGCGTACCCAGCCCCGTGGTCTCGAGGTCGTAGCTCACATAGCTCGTGGGCAGGTCGGATGCGCGCAAGAAGGACATGCTTCTCCTTAGATTTGGTTCGAGGGGTATTGGTTTGATGGCCAGTTTTGGTTTGACGGCCTGTTTTGGTTTGGAGCCCTGATTTTGGCTTGGAACCCTGGCAACTCTTTCGACCTTAGGCATTCTAGCGCGCCGCGCCGCCCCGGTCTGTGCGCTGTGTTTCGTGGACATATCAAACGCATCACGGAACCGGAACCCGACGGCATGCGTGGTAGCATTTCGACAGAATGCAACGATTGGCGCCCGGCCACCGGCCGGCAGCGCCGGCAAGGAGGCACCATGATAGCCGTCGTAAAGGACTCGGCCACCCAGGAGCAGCTGGACAGCTTCATCGCCTGGATCGAGGGGCGTGGCTTCAAGACCAACGTCTCGCAGGGCGACAACGAGACCATCGTGGGCATCATCGGCGACACCACGCAGATTGACCCCTTCCTGCTGGAGTCCATGGACATAGTCGAGCGCGTTCAGCGCGTGAGCGAGCCGTTCAAGAAGGCCAACCGCAAGTTCCACCCCGAGGACACGGTGGTCGACTGCGGCCACGGCGTGCTGTTGGGCGGAGGCCACTTCCAGGTAATCGCCGGCCCCTGCTCCGTCGAGGGAAAGAACCTCTTTGACATAGCCCGCGCCGTGAAGCAGGCCGGCGCCACGATGCTGCGCGGCGGCGCCTACAAGCCCCGTACCAGCCCCTACTCCTACCAGGGCATGGGCGAGAAGGGCCTGGACCTGCTGATGGAGGCCTCGCACGAGCTGGACATGCCCGTGGTCACCGAGGTCATGGACCCGCGCGACGTCGAGCTGTTCGTGAACAAGGGCGTCGACGTCATGCAGATCGGCGCGCGCAACGCACAGAACTTCTCGCTTCTGAAGGAGGTCGGAAAGACCAACGCCCCGGTGCTGCTGAAGCGCGGCATGTCCGAGACCATCGACGAGCTGCTGATGGGCGCCGAGTACATCATGAGCGAGGGCAACCCCAACGTCATCCTGTGCGAGCGCGGCATCCGCACGTTCGAGACGCGCACCCGCAACACGTTCGACGTGAACGCCATCCCCGTGATCCACCACCTGTCCCACCTGCCCGTCATCGGCGACCCCAGCCACGCCACGGGCTACACGCGCTACGTGCGCCCCGCCGCCTACGCGGCGACGGCCGCCGGCGCCGACGGCCTGGAGATCGAGGTCCACAACAAGCCCTCCGAGGCCTGGTCCGACGGCGCGCAGGCGCTGACGCCCCAGCAGTTCGCCGACGCCATGAAGCGCATCGCGCTCATCCGCCAGGCCGTGACGGCGGAGGTGGAGTAGATGGCAGCACCCACCACGCCGGCACCCGACCAGCGTCCCACCTCCGTCGGCTCGCCCACCATCCCCGAGCACCCCTCCTACGTGCCGGAACGCGTGGGCATCGTGGGCCTGGGCCTCATGGGAGGCTCGTTCGCGCGCGCCCTGCACCAGGGCGGCCGCGAGGTGTACGCCTGGAACCGCACCCGCTCCACCCTGGAGCTGGCCATGATCGACACGGTGGACGGCGAGCTGACCGACGAGACCATCCCCACCTGCGAGCTCATCATCCTGGCGGGCTACCCCCAGGTCAGCATCGACTGGCTGCAGCAGATGGCCGACATCGTGGCCCCCGGCGCCATAGTCATCGACACCGTGGGCGTGAAGCGCGTCATCTGCCAGCAGTGCTTCCAGATAGCCGAGGGAAGGCCCTGGCACTTCGTGGGCTGCCACCCCATGGCCGGCACGCAGTACTCGGGCTTCGCGCACTCGCGCGCGAACATGTTCCACAACGCGCCCCTGGTCATGGTGCCTCCCGCAGACGTCACCGACCTGGAGCGGCTGGACCTTCTGGACCGCATCGAGCGCCTGCTGGCACCCTGTGGGTTCGGGCAGTTCACCGTGTCCACCGCCGAGCACCACGACGAGGTCATCGCCTTCACGTCGCAGCTGGCGCACGTCGTGTCGAACGCCTACGTAAAGAGCCCGTCCGCCCGCGTGCACAAGGGCTTCTCGGCAGGCTCCTACCGCGACCTGACGCGCGTGGCCAGGCTGAACGCCCCCATGTGGACCGAGCTTTTCCTGGACGACGCCGACAACCTCTCGCGCGAGATCGGCACGCTCATAGGGCACCTGCAGGAGTACAAGGACGCCATCGACCAGCGCGACGCCGACCGGCTGCAGCAGCTGCTGGCGGACGGCGACCGCAGAAAGAGGGAGATCGAGGGACGATGAGCACGCAGATAGACGTCAGCACCCCCTCGCGCAGCTACCAGGTGCACGTGGGCAGGCACATCCTGGGACAGGTGGGCCAGCTGGTGCGCCAGGCGGCGGGCGGCTCGGTGGCCGCCGTCGTCAGCGACTCCAACGTGGCCCCGCTGTACGCGCAGCAGGTCCTGGACTCGCTGCAGGCAGCCGGCTACCGCACGGCGCTCATCACCTTCCCCGCCGGCGAGCAGAGCAAGCGCCTGGCCACCCTAGGCGACATCCTTGAGCAGCTGGCCCAGGGCGAGCTGTCGCGCGACGACGTCGTCGTGGCGCTGGGCGGCGGCGTCACGGGCGACATGGCCGGCCTCGCGGCCGCCATGTACCTGCGCGGCTGCCAGGTGGCGCAGGTGCCCACGTCGCTTCTGGCCATGGTGGACTCCAGCGTGGGCGGAAAGACCGCCGTCGACCTGGAGGCCGGCAAGAACCTGGCCGGCGCCTTCTTCCAGCCCAGCGTCGTCGTGGCCGACGTCGACTGCCTGGGCACGCTGTCGCACGACCTTCTGACCGACTCGTGCGGAGAGGTCATCAAGCACGGCGTCATCGCCGACGCCGACCTGTTCCGCGAGGTGTCGGAGCACCCGCTGAACGCCCCCGGCTACGCGCCAGAGGACATGGAGCGCGTCGTCGCGCGCAACGTGCAGATAAAGCGCGACGTCGTGGACGCCGACGAGCGCGAGCGCGGCCTGCGCCAGACGCTGAACTTCGGCCACACCATAGGCCACGCCATCGAGGCTGCCAGCGACTTCCATCTGGGGCACGGCACCTGCGTGGCGTGCGGCATGTGCTGCATCGCGCGGGCCAGCGTGCGCAAGGGCTGGTGCGCGCCCGAGGTGGCGCAGGCCATCGAGCAGGCGGTTGCGGCCTACGGGCTGCCCACGCAGACCTCGCTGGACCACGACACCATCTTCCACTACGCCACGCACGACAAGAAGCGCCACGACACCCACGTGAACGTGGTCGTGCCGCTGCGCATAGGCCAGGTGGAGGTCCGAAGGATCGACCTGGACCAGCTGCGCGAGCTCATAGACCTGGGCTGCTAGCCCGGCGCTCGCCAAACCATCCGCGAGGAGGACCATGGACGCCATAGTCACACAATCACAGCTGTCGGGGGTCATCCCCGCCATCCCGTCCAAGTCGATGGCGCACCGCCTCATGATCCTGGCGGCGCTGTGCCCCTCGACGACCGACATCCACTGCGGCTCGACGTCGCTGGACATGGAGGCCACGGCGTCGTGCCTGCGCTCCCTGGGCGCGCACGTCACGCGCACTCAGCTGGGCTACCGCATCGTGCCCCTGCGCGGCCGCGCCGACTCCGACAACCATCCCGACAAGCCCGACTTCCCCACCCTGGACTGCGGCGAGTCGGGCTCCACGCTGCGCTTCCTGCTCCCCGTGGCGGCCGCCCTGGGCGGTGGCGCCAGCTTCGTGGGGCACGGGCGCCTGGCGCAAAGGCCCCTCTCGCCCCTGTACGAGCAGATGCAGGAGCACGGCGTCACGCTGTCGCCGCAGGGCAAGTTCCCCCTGGTGGTGCAGGGCAAGCTGCGCCCGGGCAGGTTCGTTCTGCCGGGCGACGTGTCGTCCCAGTTCGTCAGCGGCCTTCTGATGGCCGCGCCCCTTCTGGACTCGCCCAGCGAGGTGTGGGTCACAGAGCCCATCCAGTCCAGGCCCTACATCACGCTGACCATGAACGCGCTCGAGAAGTACGGCATACACGTGGCCCATGCGCCCGAGGTCGTGAACTCGACGCCCTACACGTCCTACCTGGTGGCCCCCGACACGCTGGTGTCGCCCGGCGTCGTCGACGTGGAGGGCGACTGGTCGAACGCCGCGTTCTGGCTGGCGGCTGGCGCCCAGGACCCCGAGGGCGTCACGGTGACCGGGCTCGACCTGGCCAGCGCCCAGGGCGACCGCGTGGTCATGGCGGCGCTCTCGTCTTTGGGTGTGCGCATAGCCCGCAAGGGTTCCAGCGTGCGCGCCACGAGGGACGTCCCCCACGCCGCTGCCATGGACGTCAGCGACTTCCCCGACCTGGTGCCGCCGCTGGCCGCGGTCGCCGCCGGCACGCCGGGCACGACCGCCCTGCGCAACGCGGGCAGGCTGCGCCTGAAGGAGTCCGATCGCCTGGAGAGCGTCAGCCAGGTGCTGGGCGCCATGGGCATCCGCGTGCAGGTGGACGGAGACGACCTGCTGATAGACGGCGGCCAGGCGCACTCCGCCGAGGTGGACGCCCACAACGACCACCGCATCGCCATGATGGCCGCCATCGTGGCGGCAGGGGCCGACGGCCCCGTCACCATCCACGGCGCCGAGTGCGTGCGCAAGTCCTACCCCGCCTTCTGGGACGACTTCGCGCGCCTGGGCGGCCAAGTGCAGTTGACGAAGGAGTAAGCCATGCCATCCAGCTTTGGTACCACGCTGCGCGTCAGCGTGTTCGGACAGTCGCACTCCGCCGCCGTGGGATGCTCCGTCGAGGGGCTGCCCTCCGGCTTCAAGCCCGACATGGACCAGCTGCGCGCGTTCATGGCGCGCCGCGCCCCCGGCCAGGGGGCATGGACCACGCCGCGCAAGGAGGCGGACGTGCCTCGCGTGCTGTCCGGCTTGAACCCCGACGGCCGCACCTGCGGAGCTCCCCTGGCAGCCATCGTGGAGAACACCAACACCCGCTCGGGCGACTACTCCAACCTGGCCAAGGTCCCGCGCCCCGGCCACGCAGACTTCACGGCCTGGGCAAAGTGGCACGGAAACCAGGACGTTCCGGGCGGCGGGCACTTCTCGGCACGCCTGACCGCGCCCTTGTGCTTTGCCGGCGGCATCGCGCTGCAGATGCTGCAGGCGCACGGCGTCACGGTGCGCGCGCACCTGGCGCAGGTGGGCGACGCTACGGACGAGCGCTTCGACGTGCTGGACAACTCGCCCGAGTCCCTGGCGCACCTGGCCACACAGATGGGCGCCGTGGGCCAGGCCCCCGGGCAGGTGCTGCCCACCATCGACCCCCAGGCGTCCGAGGCCATGCTGGCGCAGATAGACGACGCCCGGCGCAACCTGGACTCGGTCGGCGGCATGGTGGAGTGCGTGGCCACGGGCCTTCCGGCCGGCGTGGGCTCGCCCATGTTTGACGGCATGGAGAACACCATAGCCCGCGCGGCCTTCGGCATCCCCGCCGTGAAGGGCATCGAGTTCGGCGCCGGCTTCGACGTGGCTCACCTGCGCGGCCACCAGAACAACGACCCCTACCGCATGCGCGACGGCGCCTGCACGCCGCAGACCAACAACGCCGGCG
This sequence comes from Atopobiaceae bacterium, assembly GCA_051878835.1. Lineage (GTDB taxonomy): Bacteria > Actinomycetota > Coriobacteriia > Coriobacteriales > Atopobiaceae > Olsenella_K. The sequence goes on along the minus strand of JBJEKW010000081.1, from coordinate 52,485 downwards.
GCATCCTGGGCGGCATCACCACGGGCGCGCCCCTGGCGTTCAGGCTGGCCATCAAGCCCACGTCGTCCATCAGCAGGCCGCAGGACTCGGTGGACCTCACCACCATGACCGACGCCACGCTGGAGGTGCACGGTCGCCACGACCCGTGCGTGGCCTGTCGCGCCGTGCCCGTGGTCGAGGCCGTCTGCGCCATGGCCGTGCTGGACTCCTGGCTCAGCTGGCCTCCTGAGGGCGAGCCCTTCCACCTGTAGAGGCATAGAGGCGACCGCGTCACCCGCGCCAGCGCACCACAAACCACAACGTCGCAAGGAAACACATGCTAGAGCTTTCAGACCTCAGGCACCGCATAGACCAGATAGACAGCCAGATATTCGACCTGTTCCAGGAGCGCATGCAGTGCGCCGCCGACGTGGCCGAGTACAAGAGGGGCACGGGCAAGCCCGTGTACGACGCCGCGCGCGAGCGCGCGAACATCGCGAAGGCCTCCTCGCAGGTGTCCCCCGAGCTGTCCAGCTACGCCGCCGTCATCGAGTCGGTGCTGATGGAGGCCTCGCGCGAGGCGCAGTACCGCCGCCTGGGCCGCCAGAGCGACGTGGCCACCATCATCGACGCGGCGCTGTGCTCCGCGCCCGACGCGTTCCCGCCGCAGGCCTTCGTGGCCTGCCAGGGCGTCGAGGGCGCCTACTCGCAACTGGCCACCGACCGGCTGTTCCGCCGCGCGAACATAGCCTACTTCGAGACGTGGGACGGCGTGTTCAACGCCGTGGAGCGCGGGGTGTGCCGCTTTGGCGTGCTGCCCATCGAGAACTCGACCGCGGGCTCGGTCAACCGGGTGTACGACCTCATGATGCAGCACGACTTCCACATCGTGCGCACCTGCAGGCTGAAAATCGACCACAACCTGCTGGTGAAGCCCGGCACGCAGAAGTCCGACGTGCACATCGTCTACAGCCACCAGCAGGCCATCAACCAGTGCTCGAACTTCTTGGCCACCATACCCAACCTGCGCGTCCACGTGACCGAGAACACGGCCATGGCGGCGCGGATGGTAGCCGACAGCGACCGCTCGGACGTGGCGGCCCTGGCGTCGGCCTCCGCCGCCGAGCTGTACGGCCTCGAGGTGGCCCAGCGCAACGTGCAGGACCAGCAGAACAACTACACCCGCTTCGCCTGCATCGCGAAGGACCTCACCATCTACCCGGGCGCCGACCGCTCCACGCTGATGGTGGTGCTGAAGCACGAGCCCGGCTCCCTGTACCGCGTGCTGGCACGCTTCGCCGCCCTGGACATCAACCTGGTAAAGCTGGAGAGCCGCCCCATCCCCGACCGCGAGTTCGACTTCATGTTCTACTTCGACGTTGAGTGCCCAGCCGCCTCCCCCGAGTTCAAGACCCTCATGAACTCCCTGACCGACGTGTGCGAGGAGTTCCGCTACCTCGGCAGCTACTCCGAGGTGATCTAGCATGGCCAAGGACACCCCGAAAGCCGACGCCACGGACGGCTCCCGCGACGAGCACGAGCCGTTCGGCCTCATAGGCCACCCCCTGGGCCACAGCTGGTCCCCGCAGATCCACGACCGGCTGGGCAGCATCCCCTACCGCCTGCACGACCTTGAGCCCGACCAGGTGGCAGACTTCGTGCACCACGGCGGCTGGCGCGGGCTGAACGTGACCATCCCCTACAAGGGCCTAGCCGCGCGCCTGGCGGACGAGTGCTCCGAGCGCGTGCGCCGTCTGGGCGTGGCAAACACGCTGATCCGACGCAGCGACGGCACCATCTATGCCGAGAACACCGACGTTCTGGGCTTCGGCTGGATGCTAGACGACTTCTGCCTCCAGAGCATGGGCACGCAGGCCAACCAGCTTTTGCACGACGCGCCCGTGCTGGTTCTGGGCTCGGGCGGAGCCAGCCATGCCGTGCAGGCGGCCCTGGCCGAGCGCGGTGCGCGCACGTCGGTCATCTCGCGCAAGGGCGACGACACCTACGAGACCCTGGTCCAGCGCCACGCCGACGCCGTCCTGGTGGTGAACACGACGCCCGTGGGCATGTACCCCAAGTGCCCGGCCTCGCCCCTCAGCCTGGACCAGATGCGCCAGCTGCCCAAGCTGGCGGGCGTCATGGACGTCGTGTACAACCCCACGCGCACGGGCATCTGCCTGAACGCCGAAAAGCTGGGCATCCCATACCGCAGCGGCCTTCCCATGCTGGTGGCGCAGGCGCTGTACTCCAGCGAGCTGTTCCAGGACCAAAGGCTGGAGCGCGACTGCATAGCCGACGTGGTGCGCGACATCCTGTCGCAGACGACCAACGTCGTGCTCATAGGCATGCCCGGCTCGGGCAAGACCTCCACCGGAAAGCGCCTGGCGCACACCCTGGGCCGCCCCTTCATCGACCTGGACGAGGCGTTCAAGGTCCATCACGGCATGACGGCCGAGAAGTGCATCCGCCAGCAGGGCGAGAAGCGCTTCCGCGAGCTGGAGACCGAGGTCGTCTCCACGTACGGCGCCCGCTCCGGACTGGTCATAGCCTGCGGGGGAGGCGTGGTGACGCAGCCGCAAAACTACGACCTGCTGCACCAGAACGGTCTCATCGTGATGCTGGACAGGCCCATCGACCAGCTGTCCAGCGACGGACGCCCCATATCGCAGGACAAGGGCGTGGAGCGGCTGGCACGCGAGCGCATGCCCCTGTACCGTTCCTGGGCCGACTACGTGCAGCCCTGCACCGGCTCGCCCGCAGGAGACGCCCGAGCCATAGCCCAGCACCTGAGCTGGTAGCAGTGTGTGATCATTTAGAACGAGCGTGGAACGAGTAACGCTTGCAGGAAATACCGCCGGCAGGCCGAATTCGCGGAGAGACCGCGCTTCGCCTGCCGTAGGGTATGGATGTAACTTTGACCGGAAGAGCCAGCTAGGGAGAGCACACCCCATGGGAAAGAAGTCGATAGCGCAGGCAGTTCTGGACGCGGTCGGGGGAAGGGAAAACGTGACCGACAGCGACGTCTGCATGACGCGGCTGCGCCTGACGCTGGCCGACCGCGACCTTGCCAGCCGTGACGACCTGGACCAGATTCCCGAGGTCCTGGGCACGGTCATCCGCGGAAGCGACGGCATCGAGATAGTGTTTGGCCCCAGGACCATCGAGGGCGTGTACAACGCCCTGGACCAGCTGGTCAAAAACGGGACAGACACCGAGGGCTCACCCGCAAACGAGCCCTCCGACGACGAAGACGAGGCCTCGGCCTCCCAGGCTGAGACCCCAAATCCCGCCGAGGCAACTCAGCAGACCAGCAAAGCCGCTGCCGCACCCAAGGATGAGGGCACCCCTCAGCCAAGCCGACAGGTTCCCGAAGAGCCTGCGAGGACCGCGCCCTTCTCGCACCCGTCGCAGAAGCGGCCCACAGTCAAGGTGACCCCCGTGCACAAGCCGGCTCCCCAGCCCACGGACGACGACCTGAACCAGCTGGCGAACCTGCTGGACCAGACGCGCACGTCCACGGCCATGCGCATCCACGGCCCCAGGGTGCTGGTGATCAACGGGCCCAACATCAACATGCTGGGCATCCGCGAGCCCGACATCTACGGGCACAACAGCTTCTCGGCACTGCTGGCGCTATGCCACCGCGCGGCCGATGAGGCCGGCTTCAGCAAGTGCACGTGCTTCCAGAGCAACCACGAGGGCGACCTGGTGGACCAGATCCAGGACGCGTACGGCATGTACGACGGCATCGTCATCAACCCCGGTGCCTACACGCACACGTCCGTGGCCATCCTGGACGCCCTGAAGGCGGTCAGCATCCCCGCCGTTGAGGTGCACATCTCGCAGCTGGACAAGCGCGAGGAGTTCAGACAGATCTCCTACGTGCGCGCCGCCTGCTTCGAGACGGTCATCGGCATGGGCATCGAGGGATACCGCAAGGCCATCATGGATTTGGCAAAGCACCTGGGCGTGCAGCCGAAGGGCGACCCCGACGCGAAATAGGCTGGCATTGCGCGCCGACACCGGCAGCACTTGACGCCATAGATTCACTCGCAGGCGCGCACCTGTCCCGCAAGGGTCAGATGCGTGCCTTTTCGTCCAGATCCATCTCGTCGTAGGCGCGCAGGTCGGGCAGGCACAGCGTGATGCCGTCGTACACGCCTATCTGGCAAGCCAGGCTGATGCTGCTGGCACCCAGGAGCCAGCCCATGAGCCTGTGGTCCTCGCTCACGAACGTGTAGCACCACTGGCCCGACTCGTCCGGCACAACGCAGGTGGGAATCCTGCGGCCCACTATGGTCCCGCTGACGTCCGACACCTGCACCACGGTCTTTCCCAGCGCCGCGTCGCTCAGCTGGTCATCCACGGCCTGCGGGGCCCTCGGACCGCTGAGCACGGCGCGGCCCAGCGTGCCCGCACCCACCATGAGCTGCGGGTGGTTGCGCTTCTTGGCCACCTCGGGACGCTGGTCCAGGATGGCGCCCAGGCCGTCCAGCGTGTCGACGCCAGACTCCAGGAACACCGGGGCGTAGTGGTCGAACGGGGCCACCAGGCACAGGCACAGCCCCTCCTTCGGACCAGCGGCCACGGCCTGGCAGCTGGGACCTATGCGGTAGCACACGCCGTTTACGAAGACCGCGGGGTCGGTGGTGCCCTCCTGGCGCGCGAACCCCACGTCGCCGTGACGTAGGGCCTCCCCCACGCTGACGCATGCCGCGGTAAGGCCGGCGCCGACGGCGCGCACCGACCCCATCTGCCACAGGCAGAGAGCTTCTGTCATGTACTCGCATCTCCTAATGGGCACCGGCACGTGCCCGTGGCGGCTCGGCTGGCGTCCTCGGCTGGCGTCTGACCTAGCCCCTCATCATGGCTGGCATCTGACGACAGCGCCACACGCTGCCCTCGGTCACCAGCACGTCCACGGGCAGGTCGTGGTCGTTGTGCGGCAGCGGATTGCTGCTGACCTGGACCGATCGCACCAGCCCTACCTTGTTTCCAGGATAGAACTGAAGGAACTCGTCGTAGTAGCCCGCACCGTACCCCACGCGGTAGCCCTCCGCGTCGAACACCAGGCCCGGCACCAGGCATACGGAGCCCAGGAAGTCCTCCAGGCCCAGCGGCTGGGCGTCGGGCGTGGGCGGGCGCATGAGTCCCCTGCCGCCGCGCTGCACCTGCGACGTGGACGTGATCTCGTAGAACCTTAACTTGGTGTCGTGGGGCCCCAGCACGGGCAGCGCCACGCGCTTCCCGTCGCGGAAGGCATTGCGTATGATGGGCAGGGTGTCGATTTCCTCGTGAAACGATACGTACGCCAGAACCAGGCTGGCGGCGCGGTAAAGGTCGAGCATGCGGAGCATCGTGCAGACGGACTTGTCGACGCGCGTCGCAAAGTGACGCGGCAGATTCTTGCAGAGGGTCAGGTACTCGGCGCGCAAGGCTGACTTGCTGGCATCCTGACCGTATGAGCTTGCCATAGGCTGTCCTCTCTTCACAGACATAGAAACGATAGCGTATTTAGGCTGCATACTGGTTACCAAATTGTCTCACCGCAGCAAAGACAGGCCAACTACCAGCGGAATAGAAAGGATAGGTTATACCGTGATAAGAAGCGCTCATACGGTGACCTCCGGGCGCTCCCCACGCGACGCCTACGACTACCTGCTGGACGTCGAAGGCGTCCAGGTGCTGGTGGTGCGCTCCAGGGTAAAGAACGCGAACCTGCGCGTGCGCCCCGACGGCAGCGTGCGCATGAGCGTGCCGCTGGGCACCACCAGGGCGCAGGCCGAGCGGGTGGCGCGCAGCCACGCCACGTGGATCGCCCGCAGCTCGAAGGCGGCCCTGCGCGCCGGTCAGACGGAGGCTCCCTGGCAGGACGGGCGCCAGGTGTACGTGTGGGGCACCCCCCGCACGCTGCGGCTGCAGCGCAGCGCCACCGCGCGCTCCCCCAAGGCGACGCTTGGCGAGCACGAGGTCGTCGTGCAGACGGGCCCCGCCGATAAGGACCAGCCCACGCCCGACCAGCTGCGCGACCTCGTGCTGGGCCTCATGGCGGAGCTGGTGCGCGACGAGGCGCGCCGCCTGCTGCCGCAGCTGCAGGCCCAGGTGGGCGTCAGCGCCAGCGCGCTGTCCGTGCGCGCCATGCGCACGCGCTGGGGCTCTTGCACGCCCGCCACCAGGCGCATCCGCCTGAGCTCCACCCTGGCGTCCTACAGCCCGCGCTGCCTCAGGGCCGTGCTGACGCACGAGCTGTGCCACATCCTGCAGGCCAACCACGGCCCCGCCTTCTGGGCCCTCATGGACGCGCACTGCCCCGACTGGCGCGACTGCCGCGCCGAGCTCAGGTCCCGCCGACCCCTCGCAGACCCCAGAACGTGCGGCACTCGGACGCCTTACTGACGTAACATAGTGACCGTATGAAACGAGCCACCCAGGTCCTGCTACCTGCAGTGCGATGGATGGCGCAACAAGGCATTGCAGGCCCGGCGGTTCCGGGCCTGCGGGAGTTTGGAGACACCATGCCCAACGAGGGAAGCTACGAGGCGGCACTCAAGCGCAGCAACGAGATACAGGCGGACATCCAGGCGGGCAACGTCTCGAAGTACACCATGCTGACGGGCGACCGTCCCACCGGCCGCCTGCACCTGGGCCACTACTTCGGCACCATCCGCGAGCGCGTGCGCCTGCAGGAGGCCGGCGTAAACACCAACATCATCATCGCCGACTACCAGGTCATCACCGACCGCGACACGACCGAGCACATCCAGGACAACGTGTACAACATGGTCATGGACTACCTGGCCTGCGGCATCGACCCGCACAAGACCATGATCTTCACCCACTCCGCCGTCCCCGCCGAGAACCAGCTGATGCTGCCGTTCCTCTCGCTGGTGACCGAGGCCGAGATGGAGCGCAACCCCACGGTCAAGGCCGAGCAGGAGGCCTCGGGCCACGCCCTGACGGGCCTGCTCCTGACCTACCCCGTGCACCAGGCATGCGACATCCTGTTCTGCAAGGGCAACATCGTGCCCGTGGGCCGCGACCAGCTGCCCCACATCGAGATCACGGCAAAGATCGCCCACCGCTTCAACGCCCGCTACGGCAAGGTGTTCCCCGACGTGGCCGGCCTTCTGACCTCGACGCCCCTCATCCCCGGCCTGGACGGGCGCAAGATGAGCAAGTCCTACGGCAACGCCATCTCCATCAGCATGACCGAGCAGGAGACCGCAAAGCTGATAAAGAAGTCCAAGACCGACTCCGAGCGCAACATCACGTTCGACCCCGAGAACCGTCCCGGCGTGTCCGCCCTGCTGACCACCGCGGGCATCTGCACCGGCCGCGACCCCAAGGAGATCGCGGACGAGATCGGCATGGGCGGCTCCGGCCAGCTAAAGAAGTACGTGACCCAGGTGGTGAACGACTACTTTGCCCCCATCCGCGAGCGCCGTCACCAGTACGAGAAGGACCTGGACTACGTGAAGGACGTCCTGCACGACGGCAACGCCCGCGCCAACGCCATCGCCAACCAGACGCTGGACGAGGTCCGCGAGGCCATGGGCATGGTGTACTAGGGCACCGCGCCAGCCGCAGGTCCCCTGCCTTACGAAAGAGGCCCGCTACACGAAAGGGCGGCCGCGTCTCCAGATGGGACGCGGCCGCCTTCGTTCTTCTTGCCCTGCGCTAGCGCCAGATGCCACGGCGCACGCGGATGGTGTAGTACAGGTCGTTCTCCATCGCCAGCACCTTGGGGATGGGAATGGGCTTCAGCACCGGGATGCGCATCTTGCGCTTGATCCAGATGACCGAGTAGATGCCCAGGACCAGGAACATGGCGCCCGACAGCACCCAGATGCGCATGGCCTCCTCGGGGTCGCTGGAGATGTTCGCGATCATGAACACCGTGCCGGCGATGCCGATGATGGGGATCACGGGGCCTCCGGGGACCTTGAACGCGCGCGGCGCCTTTGGCAGGCGGTGGCGCAGCACCAGAAGGTCGATGTCGGCAAAGATGTAGGACACCAGCCACAGCACCGTGACGACCAGGATCAAGAACTCCAGGATGTCGGACGAGTCGCCGCTCAGGATCGAGATCAGGCACGTGCACGCCGACACGAACACGATGGCGATGCTGGGGGCGCCGTGGGAGTTCTTGCGGCCAAAGAAGTGCGGCATCAGGTTCGTCTTTGCCATGCCGTCGCACAGCTGTGCCAGGCCGTTGATGGCCGAGTTCTGCACGCCGATGAAGGCGGACGCCGACACGATGGTCATCCACACCATGCCCGCGACGCCCAGGAGCTTCTGGCCGTACAGCATGTGGGGAGACGCGGAGGCCTCGAGCTCGGCCCAGGGCACGTAGTTGTGGAAGCCCAGAACCACGATGGAGTCCATCACCAGGATCAGCAGCAGGCTCAGCATCATGCCCAGGGGCACGTTGCGCTTTGCGTTGCGCACGTCCTTCGAGACGGGGACCACGTACTCGGCGCCCACGAACAGCCACGAGGCCAGGCCGATGGCTCCCACGATGTCGCCCAGGTCGCTGGTGGGCGACGCCGCCTGCGAAATCACGGTGCCGGTGCCCCAGCAGAACGTGCCGATGACGCCCATGGCTATCATGGAGAACAGCAGCAGGTACGCCACGGCGTCCTGCAGCTTCGCGAACATGTCAACGCCCATCAGGGCCGCGATGGCCACGATCAGGATGACGACGAGCGGGTACACGAAGCCCGGGATGGGCAGGGGTACCATCTGCGTCATGACCGAGGCAAATATGGACGCCTCGACGCCGCCCGACAGGATGTTGCAGATCAGGTAGCCGCCCACCATGGACACCAGCGTGGGCAGGGGGCCCAGGCCGGCCAGGGTGTACTGCACCAGGCCGCCCGTGGCGTTGGGCATCAGGCAGTTCAGCTCGGCGATGCAGGCCGCGGAGCACATGTTCAGGATGCAGGCCACGACCATGGCGGGGATGAACATGAGGCCCGTCTGCCCGGCGCCCTGTCCCAGCGAGACCAGGCAGCTCATGGAAACGATGAGACCCATCGAGATGGAGACCACGCTGCGCAGCCCCAGCGTCTTTTGGCTTTCGCTTGCCATGTACACCTCCTAGGGCTAGAGCGCCTCGGAACCCTCGTCGCCCGTGCGCACGCGCACGACCTGCGACAGGTCGCTGACGAAGATCTTTCCGTCGCCGATGTGGCCGGTGTAGAGCTCCTGCTTTACCAGCTCCACGATCTCGGGCACGCGCCTCGTCTCGACCACGATGGACACCATGGTCTTGGGGAGCAGCTCCATGTCGTAGTTCTCGTCGACCTCGTACTCCTTCGTGCCCTTCTCGGCACCGCAGCCCAGGACCTGCAGCACGGTCATGCCGCGCACGTGGGCGCGGCTGAGCGTCCTGCGCAGTCCGTCGAACTTCTCCATGCCGGTGATGATGTCAATCTTTGAAAGCTCGGACATAGTGACCTCCCCACGACAGGCGCCGCCTGCCGCACTCGTGGATGCGAGGGTACCCGCAGCCGATGAATTGGTAGCTAGTTGGCCTTTGCCTCGCGCATCCGCACAAGCTGTCGAAAGCGCCCGGGTGTGGTGCCGGCGAAGGCGTTGAACTCGTGCACCAGATGCGACTGGTCGGAGTAGCCGCACGCCGTGGCCAACGACTGAATCTCGGCCTGGTCGCCGGGCGCGCAGATGAGGGCCATCGCATGCTGGAACCTGACGATTCTGGAGAACTGCTTTGGCGAGAAGCCGTGCACCTGGCTGAACACGCTGCGCAGCCTGCGATCGGTGACGCCGGCCTCCTTGGCTATGGCGGACACCGTCAGCGTGCCGCCCGACTCGACGATGCGCCTGCTGGCAAAGCGCTCCAGCGGCGTGCGCGAATGCAAAGAAGAGCTGCGCGATTCCTGGCTCACCAGGCGGCGAAGGTGCCTTTGCAGCACCCGGATGCGCTCCTGGGCGTCAGCGGCCCGCTCGAGGTCTTGCTCCAGCCGTTCGTCCAGGCTGCCGATGTCCAGCGGCATGTCTGCGTTCACCAGGTCCTCGGGACAGACCCCCTGGGGCAGGATGGCCTGTCCGGGCCTGAACCTGCAGCCCACCCAGTCGCGCTCGCCCTCGAAGGCCCACGGCTTCGCGCCCAGGACGGTGCCTCCGATGGTGGCCACGACCCCGTCGGGCCCCACGCCAAAGAACGCGTCCACGCACCCGTCGGGCACGGCGTCGGGGAAGTTCCCCCTCCCCTTCGACCTGAACGCGTACACCAGCTCGACTGGTCCCTCGGCCAGGAGAACCTCCTGGTACCCTTCGGCCCCCAGGGGCACGTAGGGCTGACGGGCCCGGTGTGCAATCGCATAGTCGCACGCAGGGCCCTGGACCTCCAAAGCAGCTTCCGCCATAACTGCCTCCCCGAAATCCAGATGGCAATCCGGGCTCCAGGCCCCCAACGGTCCCTCGCTCGGCACACGTACAGGCTACCAAGGCAGTTTTTCGGAAGATGACGCGCAACGTTGCACGTGTGTTGCACGCACGTTCCAAGTTCGGGCCAGGCACCCGAAGGTGCCTGGCCCGACTACGAAAGTCCTAGAACATCTCGGGCTTGTCCCACAGGTTCAGCTTCGTGCCGATGCCCATCTTTTGGGCGTTGCGGTAAATCGTGCCGCCCCAGGCGATGTCCTCCACGGGCATGCCGCCGACCGAGTAGACGATGATCTGGTCGTCGGAGGTGCGGCCCTCGGCCTTGCCCTCGATGATGTCGGCGATGTTCGTGATGTCGGAGCGCTTGATCTTTCCCTCGTGCACGAGGTCGGTGAACAGGCAGCCGATGATCTCGATCTTCACGTAGGTCGGGTACGGGTACTCCTCGGCCCACGCGTCGTACAGGCCCATGTTGTCCACGACCATCTTGCAGTTGTTGGCGATGAAGTCGCCGTCGATGGCTGCGGCAGAGGGCATCGAGAGGAGCGCGCCGGGCTTGATCCACTCGCCCTTCAGCACGGGGAAGCTGGACACGTCGTCGGAGACCGTCGTGGTGAACGAGACGATGTCGGCGTCGGTGACGCACTCCTCCACCGTGTCGCACACCTTCACGGTCTTGATCTGCGGCAGCTCGCGCTTCACGAACTCGACGAAGGAGTCCAGGGAGCGGCGGCCACGGCCCTTGACCTTGATGGTGTCCAGGTTCGGGCACTCTGAGACGAACGCGGCGGCAGAGGTCTTGCCCATGACGCCAGGGCCCACGATGGCCGCGACCTTGGAGTCCTTGCGGGCCAGGTAGCGGGCGCCGACGCCGGGGATGCCGCCCGTGCGGTACGCGGAGATCAGGTTGCCCGACATCAGGCACAAGGGTGCGCCCGTGTCCTTGTCGTTCAGCATGAACATCAGGATGGAGCGCGGAAGGCCCTTGGCCTTGTTCTCGACGTTGGAGCCGTACCACTTCACGCCGGCCATCTGGTACTTGCCGCCCAGGTAGGCGGGCATGGCCATGAACCTGCGGTCCTCGCCGTTCTTCGGCATGCCCGGGAACTTGGGGTCGTCGGGGAACATGATCATGGTGCCGTGCGAGTTGTGGTTCTCGCCGCCCATCACGTAGTCGCCCTTGCCCAGGGTGACCAGCAGGTCCTCCATGCAGTCGACGCAGGCAGGCATGTTCTTGACGCCGGCCTTGATCATGTCGGGCTCGTTCAGATACAGGAAGTCGATCTTCGTGTCCATGATGTTCCCTTCGTCCGATTATGGATTGCTACGCCCGTGCCTTGAAGCGGTCGTAACGGAACGCCGATATGTCCAGCGTGGTAGGCTCGTCGCGCGCGACCTCGGAGAGCAGCGTGCCCACGATGGGCGAGATGCCAAAGCCATGCCCCGTGAACGCGCAGGCGACCACCAGGCCGGGGACCTCGTCCACCTTGCCCAGGACGGGCACGCCGTCAGCGCACACGTCCTCGTAGCCGGCCCAGGTGCGCACGATCTTGGCGTGAGCCAGGCGCGGGATGTAGCGCAGGATGCCGCGGCAGATGGAGGGCGCGGTGATGCTGGAGGTGCGCATGCGATGCCCCTCGTCCTTGTTCACGCGCTCGAAGCCGGAGTCGCCACCAAAGACGAACGAGCCGTGCTTGGTCTGGTGACCGTAGAAGTCGGCCTCTGCAGTGCCCAGCATCTGCGGGAACATCGGGGGCTCCATCTCGGTCACGAGTGCCTCGATGAGGACGTTCGACATCGGGACGTCGATGTCCACGCTGGCCAGGATCTTCCTGGAGGCATAGCCGGCGGCCACGACCACGCGGTCGGCCTCGTAGGTCTGGGTCGGGGTCACGACCTGGCGCACGGCGCCCTTGACCTTGCGCAGTTCCGTCACGGGGTGACCCGTGTAGAAGCGCACGCCCAGCCTGCGGGCGGCGCGGTAGAAGGCCATGGTGGCGCGCAGCGGGTTGGCATGGCCGTCCGTGGGGCACCAGGATGCACCGATGACCTCCTCGGACAGGTACGGGTTGATCTCGCGGACCTCGTCGCCCGAGATCATGCGCATGTCCAGGCCCTGTGCCACTGCCTTGTCGCGCAGGCCGCGCAGGATCTCCAGGTGCTTCTCGGTCTTGCCCAGGCGCAGGTTGCCGCCCTGGCAGTACTCGACGTCGCTATCCAGCTCCTCGCTGAGGTGCGGCCACAGGTTCTTGACCGCGTACATGGCCAGGGGCAGCTCGCGCGGGTCGCGGCCCGACTGGCGCACGCCGCCGGCGTTGCGCGTGGAGCCGCCGTCGCCGATGGACTCGTTGGCCTCCAGCACGATGACGTCCGTGCCCTTCTTGGCCAGGTAGTACGCGGTGGCGCAGCCGATGATGCCTCCGCCGACCACGATGACGTCTGCAGTGGTGCTACTCATCGTCCTCGCCCTCCTTTGCGAACACGCTCATCTCGATGGGACGCATGGGTGCGCGGGAGCTTGCGGGCTCCAGCTCGTCGGGGCTGACGCCAAGCTCGCGCGCCACGATGCCCTTCACCAGCCGCGCGCAGGTCTGGCCCTGGCACAGGCCCATGCCGCAGCGCAGGTAGCGGCGAATCTCGGCGATGGTGAACAGCCCGTCATGCACCGCCTGGCGAATCTCGCCCTGCGTTACCTCCTCGCACCTGCAGACGATCTGGTCGTCTCCGGCCTTCGGCTCGAACGGGCCGAGGTCGCGCGTGCGGTCGTAGATCTCCTTCATCGCTGGCACCCCCTATGCCTTCGCCGCGGGCGCCGCCGGCGCCTGGACGTCATCCGTCGCCTTGAAGAACCTTGCCCTCATGGCCATGTCGGAAGGAACCCGCATGGTCACGACGGCGGTGTGGTCGTACGCCTTCGTGCGCTTGACGTTGACGACCTCTGCCTCGCACACCGGCTGGCCGTCCCTGCCCAGGGCGACGCCGCGCTGGCCCTTCGTGGGCAGCGGCAGGAACTCGTAGGGCAGCGAGACGTCGGCGTAGCCGGGCTCGTCGGTCTCGTCCAGCAGGAAGATCGCCTGGCCGGGGCAGGAGGCCACGCACAGGCCGCAGCCGATGCACTGAGCGTCGGGCTCCAGCTGGGGCAGCGCTGTGATGTGGTCGCCGACCTTGATGCAGTGCTTCGGGCAAACGTCCTGGCAGGGGTTGCACGGGATGTTCTGCGTGCACTCGATGACGGGGTGGATGCCCTGGCGATGCGTGACGCCCGGGAAGCGCTCGATCTCGTCGTCGGCGACGAAGCCGTGCTCCAAAAGGCTGGTCGAGACGGGGATGCCCTCCTCGGTGTTCTCGATCTTCTTGCCACGGTTCTTCGGTGCGAACATGCCCTGGCGCAGGCCGTCAAGGGCCGCCTCGTTAGAGCCGACGCCCTCGTCCAGCTCGGGCTTGTCGATATAGCCCAAGAAGCTGGCGGCGCTCAGGCCGGCGATGCGACCCTCAATCATGGCCGAGGAGGCCTCCTCGATGCCAGACACGTCGCCCGCGGCGAAGATGCCGGGGATGCTGGTCTGGCCCAGGTCGTCCACCACGGGGACCTGGCCGCCCTTCTTGCGGTCGTCCACGACCTTGCAGCCGTCCATCTTGAACAGCTGCGACATCGGCGACAGGCCCACGGCGACGCAGATGGTGTCGACGTCGAAGTGCTTCTCGGTGCCGGGGATGAACTGGAAGTGCTCGTCCAGCTGCGCGATGACGGCGCCTGTCACGTGGTCGGTGCCCTCGGCGCGCTTGATGGTGTGGCCCAGGTAGAACGGCACGCCCGTGCGGGCCACCTTTGCGGCGTGGACGCCGTAGCCGCCCACGCGAGGAGCCGCGTCGACCAGCGCCACCACGTCGCAGCCAGCCTGCTTCAGCTGGTAGCTGACGACCAGGCCGACGTTGCCGGTGCCCAGCATCAGCACGCGCTCGCCGGGACGCACGCCGTGGAGGTTCATCATGGTCTGGGCGGCGCCGGCGCCGATGACGCCCGGCAGGGTCCAGCCCTCGAAGGTCACCATGTTCTCGGCCGCGCCGGTGGCCACGACGATGGAGTCGCCCTTGTAGTGCTCCACCTCGCCGTTGCGCTGGACGACGACCTCCTTGTCCTGGTACAGGCCGATGACCGTGGAGTTCAGGCGGACGTCCACGCCCAGCTTGTCGGCCTCGTCCAGGAGCTCCTGGCCAATGACGAAGCCGCGGATCTTTGCGCGGTGCTCCTTCGAGCCAAAGAACTTGTGGATCTGCTTGAACAGCTGTCCGCCGGGGCGTGCGTTCTCGTCGAACACGACCACGTGGACGCCGTGCTTTGCCGCCTCGATGGCAGCGGACATGCCGGCCGGGCCGGCACCGACGACTATGAGGTCATAGCGCTTCATCGTGCTCCCCCTTCGCTTGCGGTCTTGCTGCCGGGACGCGCGCCCTGCTGGTCAAAGGGCACGGGCGAGACGCCGTACTGCGTCTGGACCTTCATGCCCTCGCGCAGGGGAGTCATGCACGTGCGCACGTTGGGAACGCCGTCCACCACCATGACGCAGTCGGTGCAGCGGCCGATGGCGCAGAAGATCCCCCTGGGGGTGTGGCGCTTCGCCGTGTAGCGATGCACCATGACGCCCGCAGCACGCAGGGCGACAGCCACCGGCTCGCCCTCGTAGCCCTGCAGCGTCTGGCCGTCATAGCTGAAGCTGACGAGCTTGCCCTTTTGAGGTACGCCCAGAATCGGGTGTTCCGAGATTCTAGTTCCCATGACCCCTCCTTGCCGTCGGGTGCGGAAGACTGGATGCGCCGCCCCTGGCCGTGCGCCAGGCGCTCATCGCTTGGCCGGGTCGGACGCGTCTGACGCCGCCCGCCGGGCCAAGGCCTCATCGGCCGACCTCCCGCACATCGTATGGATGTGCCCGCCAAGGCCCGGGCTCGCTCCCCGCGACCCCGTCCTTTTGCTTGCGTATGTTCTACGACCTGCGGTTTTGCGGGTATTGTAAAAAACGGAAGGCGTCGCGTTTGGAAACATTGCTTTCTTCTGTGCGTAACGGCCCGAAACATTCAGGCAAGAAAGGCCCGCGAAAGACCCCGGCGTGGCCCATCGAGGCGGCACGAAAAAGGCGGGGCCCGGCATCAACCGGACCTCGCCTGTGTGTATCTATGGTGCAAGAAGAACAGCCGCGCCAGCCTAGATGGCCACGATGTTCACCAGCCTGCCGGGAACCACGATGACCTTCTTGACGGTCTTTCCGGCTATCTGCTGCGCCACCGCCTCGCGGGCAGCTGCCTCCAGCTGCTCCTTCGTGGCGTCGGCGGGCACGTTGATGTGCGCGCGCACCTTGCCCTTCACCTGGACGGCAATCTCGACCTCGTCGCTCTTTGCCTGCTCGGGATCGAAGGTAGGCCACGGCTCGTTGTAGACCGACGTCGTGCGGCCCAGCGCCTCGTGGAACAGCTCCTCTCCCCAGTGGGGGCAGATGGGTGCCAGCATGGCGACGACATCGTGCGCCATGCGGTAGCACAGCGCGCGGTCGCGGTCGTCGGCGTCGACGGAGTTCACGTACTTGCTGGCGGCGTTCACCAGCTCCATGCAGGCGCTGATGGCGGTGTTGAACTGGCCGCGGTCAAAGTCGGACGTGCAGCGCAGGCCAAGGGCGTTCAGCTGGCGCCACAGCTCCTTCGAGTCCTTCGACATGGACGCCACGTCCAGCTGCGCGGAGCTGTCGCCCGTCTGGCTGAGCAGCCACACGATGCGCCACGCGCGCTTGATGAAGCGGTTGGCGCCGGCGACGGCCTCCTCGTCCCAGTTGAAGTCCTTCTCGGGCGGCGCCACAAAGAGGATGGCCAGGCGCATGGTGTCCGCGCCGTACGGGTCGATAACGCTGGAGGGAGGCACCACGTTGCCCTTCGACTTGCTCATGGTGTCGCCGTTCTCGTCCTTCACCATGCCCTGGCACAGCAGGTTGGTGAAGGGCTCGTCCACGTCGACCATGCCCATGTCGCGCAGGACCTTGGTCCAGAAGCGCGAGTACAGCAGGTGCAGGATGGCGTGCTCGATGCCGCCGATGTAGTTGTCCACCGGCATCCAGCGGTCCACGGCCTCCTTGCTGAAGGGGGCCTGATCGTTGTGGGGGTCGGTGTAGCGCAGGTAGTACCAGCTGGAGCACGTGAAGGTGTCCATGGTGTCCGTGATGCGCTTTGCCGGACGGCCGCACTTCGGGCAGGTGGTCTCGTAGAACTCGGGGCACTCCGCCAGCGTCTCGCCGGCGCCCAGGTCCAGGTTCTCGGGCAGGCGCACGGGCAGCTGGTCCTCGGGCACGGGGACGTCACCGCAGTGGTCGCAGTGGATCATCGGGATGGGGTTGCCCCAGTAGCGCTGGCGGCTGATGAGCCAGTCACGCAGGCGATACTGGACCTTCGTGCGGCCGCAGTCGTGCTGCTGCAGCCAGTCAACGATGGCGTCGACGGCCTCGGAGTGCTTGCCGCCCTTCATGCCCGTGAACTGGCCGGACTGCACGAGGTAGCCCTCGGCGGCCATGGCCTGGTCCCAGCCGACGTTCGTGACCTCGAGGTCGCGCACGTCCTTCAGCTGCTCGTACAGCGGGTCGTCCTTCTGGCAGATGATGGGTGGGATGGGCAGGTTGTACTTGCGCGCAAAGTCGAAGTCGCGTTGGTCGCCGCAGGGCACGCCCATGACGGCGCCGGTGCCGTAGTCCAGAAGGACGTAGTCGGCCACCCACAGCGGGGCGGGCTTGCCGTTGATGGGGTTGATGACATAGCGCCCGGTGAACACGCCGTGCTTCTCGCGCGCGGAACCCTGGCGGTCGACGGACGAGACCTTCTCGGTGGCGGCCTTCAGCGCCTTGAAGTCGGCCTCGTACTGCGTGCCGGCCACCAGCTCGGCCGCGAGGTCGCTCTCGGGCGGCAGCAACATGAACGAGACGCCGTACAGCGTGTCGGCGCGCGTCGTGAAGACCGTGATCTTGCGGTCCGTGGGAGTGACGCCGTCCTCGGCGGCCAGGCGGAAGTCGATCTCGGCGCCCTCGGAGCGGCCGATCCAGTTGCGCTGCTGGGCCTTCACGTTCTCGGGCCAGCCGGTCAGCTTGTCGAGGTCGTCCAGGAGCTCCTGGGCGTAGTCGGTGATCTTGAGGTACCACTGCGAGAGCTCGCGCTTCTCGGGGATGGAGCCGCAGCGCCAGCAGCGGCCGTCAACGACCTGCTCGTTTGCCAGGACGGTCTTGCACGTGGGGCACCAGTTCACGGGCGAGGTGGCGCGATACGCCAGGCCGCGCTTCCACATCTGGATGAACATCCACTGGCCCCACTTGTAGTACTCGGGGTCGCAGGTGTTGAACATGCGGTCGTAGTCATAGCTGAAGCCCATGCGCTTCATGGTCTTCACGGCCTGGGCGATGTTCTGGTACGTCCACTTGGCAGCCTGGGTATGGTGCTTGATGGCGGCGTTCTCGGCGGGCAGGCCAAAGGCGTCGAAGCCCATGGGGTGCAGCACGTCGTAGCCGCGCATGCGCGCCTGGCGCGCCATGGCGTCGCCGATGGTGTAGTTGCGCGCGTGACCCATGTGCAGGTCACCCGAGGGGTACGGGAACATCTCGAGCACGTATTTCTTTGGCTTGGAGGGATCCGTGTCGGTCTTGTACAGATCCTCGTCCTCCCAAGTCTTTTGCCACTTGGTCTCTATGGCCTGGGCGTCGTATTCAGGCACGCCGTCGCGACGCTCGGTATCGGTGCTATCCGCCATTGAAGTCCTCTCTTACCAAATGTAGAGCTAGATGGGCCTTAGTATACCTACCCAGGCGGATTTGCGCACGGCGGCGTTACCCGTGGGCAACGCGGAACCAGACGCGGCGGGATTCCTACGGCGCTAGATCACGTAGAACCACTTGGGCTCGGGCTCGTCGGGACGATGGATCACGGTCTCCTGGTTCAGTTTCACGCGGGCGTTCTTGGGCACGGACTCGCACACGAACGCGGAGCCGCTGATGACCGCACCGTCGCCGATAACGGTCTCGCCGCCCAGGATGGACGCGTTCGAGTACACGGTGACGTAGTTTCCCAGCGTGGGATGGCGCTTCACGCCCGAGAGCGCCTGCCCCTTGCGCGTGGAGAGCGCGCCCAGCGTGACGCCCTGGTACAGCTTTACGTGGTCGCCGATGGTGGTGGTCTCGCCTATGACGACGCCCGTGCCGTGGTCAATAAAGAAGTAGCGGCCAATGGTGGCGCCGGGGTTGATGTCGATGCCGGTCTTGCTGTGTGCGTGCTCGCTTATGAGGCGCGGGATCAGGGGCACGTTCAGCTGGTACAGCACGTGCGCGATGCGATACACAAAGATGGCGTACATGCCGGGGTAGGACACCAGCACCTCCTCCAGGCTGCCCGCCGCCGGGTCGCCGTCGTAGAGCGCCTGGATGTCTGTCAGCAGGAGCTCCAGCACCTGGGGCAGCTGGTCCAGGAACTGGCCCGCGATGCCCGCCGCTCGCTGGTCGGCCACCTCGGGGTCCAGGCTGCCGTCGCCAAACAGGAGGGCGTCCTTCACCTGCTCCTGCAGCACGCGCTCGATGTGCAGGATGCGCTCGCTCGTGAGATAGTCCGTGCTCTCTCCCGCCGCGCTCTCGTTGTCGAAGTACCCGGGAAAGAGCAGCTTGCGTATATCCTGCACCAGTCCGATGCAGGCGCTGCGGCTGGGAAAGTGGCGGCGCGTCTCGCCAAAGAAGTTCTTCTCGTCCTCATAGACCTTGTTTATGGCCGCAACGCGCTGTGCCAGCTGGTTTTCGTCCTTTGCCATGCGCCTCTCCTATCGAACCGTGCGACGCCACTCGTTATCGCCTTTCGCTATCGCCAGAAGCGAATTCCTTCTGGAACACTATACCCTAGTGTGTCACTTGGTTATAGCTCGCAGCTATGCAATCTCTCGAATGCGACGTCACCGGACGAGAAGTGCGCATTATGGTGCTCAAACACCCGCTAACGAGGCTCTTAGCGGGTGTTTGAGCACCATTTTGAGAAGAACCACCCCCACGACGCTTCATATGGGTGCCCGTTTGGACACTCCGTCACGGCATCCTTGACTCGCGACTCGACCGTGCGTTCCCACGTCTCGCATGTCACGGCGTCAAGGTTCAACGCAACATTTGTGCTTCCGTTCGTAAGTTATTTTGATTTCGTACGTTGACTCGTGCCTGTAGCGGTCGTATGATTCAGCTGTCACACAGAGGGTCGCCCACTGCCCAGGCGCCCGCGCCTAGCAGATGGCCGCGAAGAAGCCGGACGCGGTCCGGAGAGTCCGGATGGTCCGAAGGGCCCGGAGCCCCGTCCTAGACGCATTACCGTGCAAACCAAAGGAGAAGACCATGGAGAACGCAAAGCTCTTTGGCACGTTGACCCCACGCATGCAGGAGTTCAGAAACGAGGTGCTGGACGAGAAGCCCTACGTCGACGCAGAGCGCGCCATCCTGGCCACCCAGGCCTACCAGGCAAACCTTGACAAGCCGCCCGTCATGCAGCGTGCCCTGGCCTTGCAGAACATCCTGGAGCACATGACCATCTACATCGAGCCCAACACGCTCCTGTGCGGCAACCAGGCGACGAAGAACTGCAACGCCCCCGTGTTCCCCGAGTACACCATGGGCTTCATCATCGACGAGCTGGACAAGTTCGAGAAGCGCGATGGCGACGTGTTCTACGTCACCGACCGCGACAAGCAGGCGCTGCGCGACATAGCCCCCTTCTGGAAGGGCCGCACCCTGCGCGAGCACGGCATGGCTATGCTGCCCAAGGAGGTCGACGTCTTTATGAAGACCGGCCTGTTTGGCATGGAGGGAAAGCTCAACGCCGGTGACGCCCACCTGGCCATAAACCACGCCCGCCTGCTGCGCGAGGGCCTGAAGACCTACTACCAGCGCGCAAAGGACGCCGAGGCCGCCCTGGACTTGACCGACCCCGACTCGATCGACAAGTACTGGTTCTACGAGGCCGTGCAGATTGCCTGCCAGGCGGTGCGCACGTACGCCAACCGCTTCGCCAAGCTGGCGGCTGACCAGGCGGCCCACGAGTCCGACCCCCAGCGCAAGGCCGAGCTGGAGCGCATGAGCGCCACCTGCGCCCGCGTGCCGTGGGAGCCGGCGTCCTCGTTCTACGAGGCCGTCCAGACCTGCTGGTTCATGCAGGTCATCCTGCAGATAGAGTCCAACGGCCACAGCCTGTCGTTCGGCCGCTTCGACCAGTACCTTTACCCCTACTACGAGACCGACATCCAGACCGGCGACATCACGCGCGACCAGGCGCTGGAGCTTCTGACCAACCTGTGGATCAAGCTGCTGACGGTGCAGAAGATCCGCAGCCAGGAGCACACGCTGTCCTCCGCCGGTAGCCCCATGTACCAAAACGTCACCATCGGAGGCCAGACCCCCGACGGTCGCGACGCCGTGAACGACCTCTCGTACCTGGTGCTGCAGTCTGTGGCGCAGACGCGCCTGACGCAGCCCAACCTGACGGTGCGCTACCACAAGAACATCGACCCCAAGTTCTTCGACCTGTGCATCGAGGTCATGAAGCTGGGCTTTGGCATGCCCGCCTTCAACAACGACGAGGTCATCATCCCCTCCTTCATCGCCTGGGGCGTGGCGCCCGAGGACGCCTACAACTACAGCGCCATCGGCTGCGTCGAGACGGCCGTCCCCGGTAAGTGGGGCTATCGTTGCACGGGCATGAGCTACCTCAACTTCCCGCGCCTTCTGCTGTGCGCCATGAACGGCGGCGTGGACCTGACGACGGGCGAGCGCTTCACGCCAGACTTCGGCCACTTCACGCAGATGACCTCCTACGACCAGCTGCTGGAGGCCTGGGACGCCACCATCCGCCAGATGACGCGCTACTCGGTCATCACCGAGAACTTCATCGACAAGGCCAGCGAGCGCATGGTGCCCGACGTCCTGTGCTCGGCCCTGGTGGACGACTGCATCGACCGCGGCAAGACCATAAAGGAGGGCGGCGCGCACTACGACTTCATCAGCGGCCTGCAGGTGGGCATAGCCAACATGGCCGACAGCCTGGCCGCCATAAAGAAGCTGGTCTTCGACGAGCACCGCATCACCCCGCAGCAGCTGTGGGACGCCATCCTGGACGACTTCCAGAGCCCGGAAAGCCAGCGCATCCAGCGGATGCTGATAAACGACGCGCCGAAATACGGCAACGACAACGACTACGTGGACCAGCTGGTGGTGCGCGCCTACCAGACCTACATCGACGAGGTGGCAAAGTACCACACCACCCGCTACGGCCGCGGCCCCGTGGGCGGCATCCGCTACGCCGGCACCAGCTCCATCAGCGCGAACGTCGGGCAGGGCATGGGCACCATGGCCACGCCGGACGGCCGCCACGCGCACGAGCCGCTGGCCGAGGGCTGCTCGCCCGCTCACAACTGCGACAAGCAGGGCCCCACGGCGGTGTTCAAGAGCATAACCAAGCTGCCGACCGAAAAGATCACCGGCGGCGTGCTGCTGAACCAAAAGATGGCGCCCTCCATGCTGTCGAACCCGCGCAACCAGCAGAAGCTGGAGCTCATGCTGCGTGCGTACTTCAACCGCCTGCACGGCTACCACGTGCAGTACAACATCGTCAGCCGCGACACGCTGATCGACGCGCAGAAGCACCCGCAGGACCACAAGGACCTCATCGTGCGCGTGGCCGGCTACAGCGCCTTCTTCAACGTGCTCTCGCGCAAGACCCAAGACGACATCATCGGCCGCACCGAGCAGACCCTGTAGCGCAGCCCACTCTATAGCACCGCACACCCCAAAGCACGCAAAAGCCCCGCCGACATCACCTGTCGACGGGGCTTTTTCAGTGCAAGAAGAACCGCGCGCTCGAAGCTACGAGCTGAACTGCACGTCGGAGTTCTGGTCCTTCAGGATGACGTCGTGGGCGCCGCCCTCGACCAGCGAGGTAGACGAGACCAGCGTCAGCTTGGCCTTCTCGCGCAGCTCGGCCAGGTCGAGCGCGCCGCAGTTGCACATGGTGGAGCGGACCTTGGTCAGCGAGCCCTCGACGCCGTCCTTCAGCGGACCGGCGTAGGGCACGTAGGAGTCCACGCCCTCGACGAACGAGAGGGCCTTCTTTCCGCCCAGGTCGTAGCGCTGCCAGTTGCGGGCACGCGCGGAGCCCTCGCCCCAGTACTCCTTCACGTAGGAGCCGTTCACGGTCAGGCGACGGGTGGGCGACTCGTCGAAGCGGGCGAAGTAGCGGCCCAGCATCAGGAAGTCGGCGCCCATGGCGAAGGCCAGGGTCATGTGGTAGTCGTACACGATGCCGCCGTCGGAGCACACGGGGACGTAGATGCCCGTCTCGCGATAGTAGCGGTCGCGCTCGGCGCACACGTCGATCAGCGCGGAGGCCTGGCCACGGCCGATGCCCTTCTGCTCGCGCGTGATGCAGATGGAGCCACCGCCGATGCCCACCTTCACGAAGTCGGCCCCGCAGTCGGCCAGGTAGCGGAAGCCCTCGGCGTCGACCACGTTGCCGGCACCCACCTTGACCGAGTCGCCGTAGTGCTGGCGAATCCAGTCGATGGTCAGCTTCTGCCACTCGCTGAAGCCCTCGGAGGAGTCGATGCAGAGAACGTCGGCACCGGCGTCCACCAGCAGGGGCACGCGCTCGGCGTAGTCGCGCGTGTTGATGCCGGCGCCCACCATGTAGCGCTTGTGCTCGTCCAGCAGCTCGTCGGGGTTGGACTTGTGGGAGTCGTAGTCCTTGCGGAACACGATGCTGTCCAGGTGACGGTCCTTGTCGACGATGGGCAGGGCGTTCAGCTTGTGCTCCCAGATGATGTCGTTGCAGTCGTGCAGGCTGGTGCCGGACTCGGCCACGACCAGCTTGTCGAACGGGGTCATGAAGTCGGCGACCTTCTTGTCGCGCGGGTCGCGGGACAGGCGGTAGTCACGGGAGGTCACGATGCCCTCAAGCACGCCGTGGGAGCTGCCGTCGTCGGTCACGGGCATGGTGGAGTGGCCCGTGCGCTCCTTCAGCTGGATGACGTCCTCCAGGGTCATGTCGGGAGTCAGCGTGGAGTCAGAGGCGACGAAGCCGGCCTTGTAGCTCTTTACCTCGCGCACCATGGCGGCCTCCTGCTCGGGGGTCTGAGAGCCATAGATGAACGAGAGGCCGCCCTCCTGCGCCAGGGCCACGGCCAGCTTGGGACCGGAGACGGCCTGCATGATGGCGGAGACCATGGGGATGTTCAGCTTTAGCGCGGGCTCCTCACCCTTGCGGAAGCGAACCAGCGGCGTCTCCAGAGAGACGTTTTGAGGGACGTTCACGTGGGAAGAGTAGCCAGGTACCAACAGATACTCGGAAAACGTATGTGACTCGCCCTCGAAGAACGTTGCCATGTGGAGTCTCCTTCCGCCGCCCAACCAGACGGTCTAGGTGGCGCATCTGTGCAGTTCGGCATCGCACAGCGCGCCTCTGAACACGTTGGACCGATTGTAACACCCATTCACCGAACAGATATGCCGTTGAAGGAACGCGCAAGAAGTGCTCAATACCTCTAGAAACGGCAATGGCCCCCTACCAGCGCTGCCGGAAGGGGGCCATGGGATTGCTTCGAAAAACCGCCTAGTTCTCGTTCATGACGTCGTTGAAGTTCACGGCGATGTCGTGCTTCGTCGGGACCCACTCGACCTTCTTGAACAGGGCAACGACGGTGATGGGGATGTAGCTCATCATAAAGATGGGGAACGTGAACAGGTTCGTGATGATGCGCCAGTGCTTGCGGCAATGGATGTGCTTGCGCTCGCTGACCGTGGTGATGATGGCCAGCAGGAAGAACACGATGTACATGGAGCCAAAGGTCATGATGAGCGAACCCACGCACATCAGAAGCTCGCCCTGGGTGGCGATGAAGCCGTGGGACAGCGAGCCCACGATGAGGTAGGCGCCGTTTACGAGAGCGGACAGAAGGGTCAAGATCATGCCGGGGGCCACGGTCATCAGCATGTCGTAGCTGGAGAAGCTGCGCTCGTGGATACCGTGCAGAAGGTTCTTGTTGTACGAGAAGAACACCTGGTAGAAGCCCTTGGTCCAGCGCATGCGCTGCGTCCAGGACGCCTTGAACGTGACGGGCTGCTCGTCGAAGAACTCGGCGGGCGCGTAGCCGATCTGGATGCCATGCGAGCAGCAGAACGTGGAGAACTGAATGTCCTCGGTCAGGGTGTGGAAGTTCCAGCCGTGCATGCCGCGGATGATGCGCTCGGACACCAGCCAGCCAGAACCCGAGATGGCGCAGCTGGTGCCGTGCATCATGCGGGCGTTGTTCAGGAACTTTGCCTCGCGCAAAAACCAGGTGGCGTAGGCTGAGCTGATCCAGCTGGAGTCGAAGTTCTTAGAGTTGCGATAGCTGGTGCACACCAGGTAGCCGGCGTCGAAGGCCTGGTTCATGATCTCGACGTAGTTGGGAGCGATGATGTTGTCGGCGTCCATGATGAAGAACGCCTCGTACTTGTCGCCGTACTCGTCCAGGATGCGATTGAACGCGTAGTCCAACACCCAGCTCTTTCCCTTGCGCACGAGGTCGTTGCGCTTCCAGGTGATGGCGCCGGCCTTCGTGGCCTCCTCGTAGGTGTTGTCGGTGCAGGCGTCGGCCACTACGAAGCAGTCGATGAGCTCGCGCGGGTAGTCCTGCGTCAGGATGGCGCGCACCAGGTTGCCGATGACGGGCTCCTCGTTGTGCGCGGCGATGACGAAGGCGTAGCGATGGTTCTTCTTTGCCTTCGGGAGCACCACGTCGCCGTGGCGCCACACGCTGAGGATGTACACGAACTGATAGAAATAGGCCAGCGTGAAGAACAGGAAGATGATCCCGTTGAAGATGACCATGGGCGTCAGGCCCATTCGGTTGAAAGCTAACACGTTGTTGCCTTTCTCCTTCGACTGGCGCGACGCGCTCCCGACAGTTGCCCGCCGTGTAAGAGCCGAACCCTATGCCCCCAGCTGAGGGCAGATGAGCTGCCCGGCGTCCGTGCGCCCCATGGACGCACTCTGAATAGATTCTAGTACAGCCAGCAGGTCGTCAGGCAGCCTGTCGGCAAGCTCGATGGTTTCTCCCGTGACGGGATGGTCAAAGCGCACGTGCCACGAGTGGAGGAACTGCCTGCGCAGCCCATGGTTCTGCAGGTCGTTACCCCGGCCGTACAGCTGGTCGCCGACCACGGGATGACCTATGTGGCGCATGTGAACGCGGATCTGGTGCGTGCGCCCCGTGTACAGGTGGCACTCCAGAAGCGAGTAGCCGTCGTCGCGCCTGCCCGCCTCGAAGCGCTCCAGCGTGCGAAACGTCGTTATGGACTCGCGCGCCCCGGGCGCGTCCGTCACCATCATCCGCAGCCGGTCGCGCGTCGAGCGGGCGATGCCGGTCTGGATGGTGCCCTCGTTCGGCGCCACGTAGCCATGGACCAAGACGATGTAGCGCCGGTCCAGCACGCGCAGCCGGATGAGGTCCTGCAGGGCCTTCTGCGTGGCGTCGTCCTTCGCCGCCAGCATGAGCCCTGAGGTGTCCATGTCGAGCCTGTGCACAATGCCGGGACGCTCGTCTCCCTGCAGGTGGCCCAGATGCTCGTAGCCGCAGTGCGCCACGAGGGCGTTCGCCAGCGTGTCGTTGACGTGCCCAGGCGCGGGATGGCACACGAGCCCCGCCTGCTTCGAAAGTACGATGAGGTACTCGTCCTCGAAGCGAATGTCCAGTGGGATGTCTGGGTTTGCGGCAATCTGCCCGGGCTCGGGGTCTGCCACGGGAACCCTGGCCTGCACGCGGTCGCCCAGCATGACGCGCTCGGACTTGCTGGTGGCGGTCGTCGAGTTTATGGTGACGGCCCCCTCCTCTATCAGGCGAGCGCACGCGGACCTGGACGGGCAGTCCGCCTGGGCAGCCAGAAACGCGTCCAGCCTCATGCCCTCGCAGCAGGGGTCCACCAGCGCGTTCACCACGCGCACGCGACCCGACGAACCCAAGACAGAACCCTCCGTCACGCACATCCCCCTTCGGTGCTCAGGGCACCGCGCGCCAAGGGCGCGGCACCAGAATCACAAAAACGTTCGACCTTTGAGTCTAGCATGCCGCATACATGCCATGGCCATTCTGCACAAGCACAAAAAAGCGGGGCTCCGGAATATCCGGAACCCCGCCAAGAAGCGCTCTGTGCCAGCGTCCCATCCCGGCTGCCCAGGACGCGCTACCGCTGGGACTCGTCCTTCTTGCCCGAGCGCGCGTCGCGTACCAGAAAGCCTATGAAGGTCAGGACGACCCCCACGGTCACGAACACGTCGGCCACGTTGAACACGGGGAAGTCCATGAACGTCGTGGCAAAGAAGTCCGTGACCGAGCCCTGCATCAGGCGGTCGATCATGTTTCCCACGCCGCCGCCAGCGACGAACCCGATGGAGACCACAAGCGAGATGGGCAGGTCGTGTCGCTGCACCACCAGGGTGGCAACCACCAGCACGACCACCGCCACGATGGCGAACAGCGCACCGGCACCACGGCCCAGCGAGAAGGCCGCCCCGGTGTTCTCGACGTGCACCAGGTCAAGCACTCCTGGTATCAGCGTCTTTCCGCCCGCGGGCAGCGCCACGCGGACGGCGGCCTTCGTCGCCTGGTCGAATGCCACGACCAGGCAGACTACCAGCCAGAACATCGTAAGCCTGAGCCCCTTGCTCGACGTGCATCTCACTTCTAGTGCCTCGGTCTCCCCCGCCACGGCTACCGCCCAACGCTCGAAATCCAGTACGACTACTCCTGATTGCAGGCGACTACCTCATGGCAGCGCTCGCACAGGCCGTCCTCGCCCAGCTGGCGCCAGTTCCAGCAGCGCGGGCACTTCTGGCCGTGGGCGGGCTCGACCTCGCAGGTGTACTCGTTGCCCGCGTGCAGGCAGACCTCTGCGCACACGAACGACTCGGCCAGGTCGACGCCGGACTCGCTCAAGGCCTTGTAGGCCTCGGCGGGCACGGTCAGCTCGGCACGCGTGGCCTGCGTGGTCTTCTCGGTCACGACGCCCTTCTCCAGAGCCTCGTCGTAGGCCTTCGTGAAGGCGTTGCGGGCCTGGGACATGGCGTTGTAGGCGGGCAGCAGGGCCTCATAGGCGTCCTTCGACAGCGGCGCCTGGTACCAGTCCAGAAGGGCCGCGTACTTCTGGTTGTCGCGCATGGAGGCGGGCAGGTGAGCCATGACCTCGTCGGTGGTGTAGGCCAGGATGGGCTGCAGGTCGCGCACCAGCATGCTGAGCATCTGGCACCAGACCGTGAGGGCGCTCCTGCGCTCCACGGAATCCTTGCCGCCGCAGTACGTGCGGTCCTTCGTGGCGTTGAGGTAGTCCTGCGACAGCTCGGTGATGATGTAGTCGTGCAGGGTGCGGAACACCTGGTTGAAGCGGTAGTTCTCGTACGCCTGGCTCACCTGGTCGTGGACCTCGCACATGCGGGCCAAGGCCAGCTGGTCGTAGGGCAGCAGCTGGTCGAAGGGCAGGCCGTCCTTCGCCGGGTCGAACTGGTCCTCGATCTCGCCCAGGAGGAACCTGAAGGTGTTGCGGATCTTTCGGTACGCGTCGCCCACGTGGCTCAGGATCGTCTCGTCGCAGGGGACGTCGGTCGAGGTGTCGACCGAAGCCACCCACAGGCGCAGGACGTCGGCACCGCGCTCGTCGCAGACCTTGTTCGGGTCGATGACGTTGCCCAGGGACTTCGACATCTTGCGCCCCTGGCCGTCCAGCGTGAAGCCCTGGCTGACGATGGACTTGTAGGGCGGCACGCCGTAGGCGCCCACCGACGTCATGAGCGAGCTCATGAACCAGCCGCGGTGCTGGTCGGAGCCCTCCAGGTACATGTCGGCCGGGAACTGCAGGTAGTCGCGGTGCTTGCACACGGCCGTGTGGCTGACGCCGGAGTCCCACCACACGTCCAGGATGTCCTTGTTGGCCTTCAGGTTGTGGCTGCCGCACTTCGGGCAGACGCAGGCGTCGCCCAGGTAGTCCCTCGGGTCCTCCGTGAACCAGGCGCTGGAGCCCTTCTGGCGGAACAGGTCGATGACCTTGTCCAGGGTCTGGTCGTTCATCACGGTCTCGCCGCAGTCCTGGCAGGTGTAGGCGGGAATGGGCACGCCCCAGTTGCGCTGGCGGCTGATGCACCAGTCGGGACGCTGCTCGACCATGGACGTGATGCGGTTGCGCGAGTGGGCCGGGTAGAACTTGACCTTAGACAGACCCTCCAGGGCCTCCTTGCGCAGGCCGGTCTTGTCCATGCTGACGAACCACTGGCTGGTGGCGCGGAAGATGACGGGCTGCTTGCAGCGCCAGCAGTGCGGGTAGCTGTGCGTGATGTCCTCGTGCAGGATCAGCGTGCCGCGATCCTGCAGCCACTCGATGATCTTCGGGTTGGCGTCGTTCACGTTCATGCCGGACCAGGGGCCGCCGGTGCCCATGCCGTCGCCCTTGTAGAAGTTTCCGTCGTCGTCCACGGGCATGACCACGGGGATGTTGAAGCGCATGCCGGCGTTGTAGTCGTCCACGCCGTGGCCGGGAGCGGAGTGCACGATGCCGGTGCCGTCGTCCAGCGTGACGTAGTCGGCATAGATGAACTCGCCCTCGACGCCCTGGTCGCCAAAGATGGGCTGCTTGTACTTGTTGTGGACCAGCTCGGTGCCGGTCATGCTCCACACGGAGCCATCCGGGCGCTTGGCCAGCTCGTAGGACTCGTAGCCGAACTTCTGGCAGTCCTTCTGGTACAGCGCCTGCGCCATAATCTCGGCGCGGCCGTCCACCAGGACGGCGACGTAGTCGGCCTTGGGGTGCAGAATCACGCAGTCGTCTGCGGGAAGGGTCCACGGGGTCGTGGTCCAGATGTCCACCCACAGGTTGTCCTTGTAGGCCTCCAGGCCCTCGGGAACCGTGGTCATCTGGAAGCGGACAAAGATGGCGGGCGACACCTCGTCGCCGTACTCGATCTCGGCCTCAGCCAGGGCGGTGTGGCAGTGCGTGCACCAGTGCACGGGCTTGCGGCCACGGTAGATGGCGCCCTTGTCGTAGATGGCCTTGAAGATCTCGATGTCGGTGGCGTCGTAGTCATGCGTGTAGGTCAGGTAGGGGTTGTCCCACTCGCCCAGCACGCCCAGGCGCTTGAAGCCCTGGCGCTGCGTGTCGACCTGCTCGACGGCCATCTTGTTGCACAGTTCGCGAATCTTTACCGTGGACAGCTGGTTGAACTTCTCGGTGCCCAGCATCTCCTCGACCTTGTGCTCGATGGGCTGGCCGTGGCAGTCCCAGCCGGGCACGTACGGCGTCTGGTAGCCGCGCATGGACCAGTAGCGGTTGATGATGTCCTTCGAGATCTTGTTCTGAGCGTGGCCCAGGTGAATGGGACCGTTGGCGTACGGGGGGCCGTCGTGCAGGACGAACTTCTTGTGCCCCTCGTTCTTCTTGAGCATGAGCTCGTAGACGTGGTTCTGCTCCCAGTCGGCGAGCCGCTTGGGCTCGTTCTGGGCCAAGCTTGCCCTCATGGGGAACTTGGTCTTCGGGAGGTTCATCGTCTTTTTGTACTGATTTGCCACCGTGCCATCCCTTCTGTGTCTGGGACGCCAAAAAGGCGCCCGTCCCTGCATGCTGGGACGAAGCGCCTGAAGGTCGAGCTTCGCTTGTAACCACCCAGCAAGGAGCCTGTGCTCCCGGTACTCGGCTGGCCTATGACGGCGGCCACTCCGGCGACGCCTACTGACCTCCCCTCCTGGCATGGCACCAGGACCTGCGGGGCGACGTTCGGGCCGCGGCTCCGGGGTGATCTTCCTCTGCACAGGACCGCGGTTTCTCAGCCTTCCCGCTCTCTGTGGGCCCAGACGTGCAGGGTACTCTCCCCATCTCAGCTTCTATGAACGGTATGATAGCACGCCGCGAACGGCAAGGCGTCCGCAGAGGGCTTCTTTGTAAAGAGGTTCGCAATGCAACCGGCGCACGCCACTTCCCGCTCTGTCGGGGCAAGAAGAACATCCGCGTGCAGCGCCGTTTTCCCACAGCCGTTCCAAAACTCATACATATATATGCACTGGCGGCCGAAGGAGTTTACCCGGTGCAATCGAGGGGTAGTATTGGGATTACGGCTGGCAAACCCCTGAATGCCAAACGTCGCGTTTGCCGTCGCACCTGTTCGCGCACTAGCAGCAGGGCGCCGCGACTCCGTCGCCGGCGTCCCACGGGTAAGGAACACTATGGACATGAACGACAAAAAACGACGGCAGTCGATGATCATATATATCATCATCGCCATTGCCATCCTGTTTGCCCTGAACCAAGGGGCGAACGTCTACCAGCAGCAGCAGATCCAGACCGTCAGCTACAGCGACTTCCTGACGATGGTGGACAACGACAAGGTGGACACGGTCGAGCTGAACACCAGCTCCAACACCATCAAGTTCACCCAGAAGGACTCCACGGGCGTCGTGTACGAGACGACCGAGTGGCCCAACGACGACACCCTGGTCCAGAGGCTGCAAGACCACGGCGCCAACTTCAGCGCAAAGATTCCCGATCAGAGCAATGACTTCTGGCAGCTCATGCTGCTGTACTACGGCATCCCCCTGATCGTGATGATTCTTCTGGGCTGGTGGCTCAACCGTCGTATGCGCAAGCAGATGGGCGACGACGGCCCCTCGATGGACTTCAGCGGAGGCTTCGGCTTTGGCAACGGCGGCCTCGGCAAGTCCAACGCAAAAATCGTGGGCGAGAAGGAAACCGGCGTCACGTTCAAGGACGTCGCCGGCCAGGACGAGGCGAAGGAGTCCCTGCAGGAGATCGCCAACTTCCTGGACAACCCCAAGCGCTACTCCGACATCGGCGCGCGCTGCCCGCGTGGCGCCCTGCTGGTAGGCCCTCCTGGCACCGGCAAGACCCTGCTGGCAAAGGCCGTCGCCGGCGAGGCCAAGGTCCCGTTCTTCTCGATCTCGGGCTCCGAGTTCGTCGAGATGTTCGTCGGCCGTGGCGCCGCAAAGGTGCGCGACCTGTTCAAGCAGGCCAACGAGAAGGCGCCCTGCATCGTCTTCATCGACGAGATCGACACCATCGGCAAGCGCCGCGACACGTCCATCAACTCCAACGACGAGCGCGAGCAGACGCTGAACCAGCTCCTGACCGAGATGGACGGCTTTGACAACAACAAAGGCATCGTGGTCTTGGGCGCCACGAACCGCCCCGACACGCTGGACCCGGCACTCACCCGTCCCGGCCGCTTCGACCGCCGCATCCCCGTGGAGCTGCCCGACCTGGCCGGCCGTGAGGCCATCCTGAAGATCCACGCCGCCAAGGTAAAGATGCAGCCCCCCATCGACCTGGGCGTCATTGCCCGCGCCACCCCTGGCGCGTCCGGCGCCGACCTGGCCAACATCATCAACGAGGCCGCCCTGCGCGCCGTGCGCATGGGCCGCAACCGCGTGACCCAGGACGACATCGAGGAGTCGGTCGAGGTCGTCATCGCCGGCGAGAAGCGCAAGAGCACGGTGCTGTCCGAGCACGAGAAGCAGGTCGTGGCCTACCACGAGACCGGCCATGCCATCGTGGCCGCCTCCCAGAAGGGCTCCGCCCCCGTGTCGAAGATCACCATCGTGCCGCGCACGTCCGGCGCCCTGGGCTACACCATGCAGGTCGACGAGAACGAGCACTTCCTCGAGACCCGCGAGGACATGCAGAACCAGATCGCCGTCCTGTGCGGCGGCCGCGCTGCCGAGGAGCTCATCTTCCACCAGGTCACGAACGGTGCCTCGAACGACATCGAGAAGGCCACGAAGATCGCCCGCGCCATGGTGACCCAGTACGGCATGACCGACAAGTTCGGCATGGTCCAGCTGGGCCAGGTGCGCAACCGCTACCTGGGTGGCGGAGAAGAGCTCACCTGCTCCGAGGGCACCGCACGCGACATCGACGAGGAGGTCCAGCGCATCGTGGAGCAGGGCCACGAGGAGGCTCTGTCCACGCTGAAGAAGTACCGCTTCAAGCTGCACGAGATCTCCCGCTACCTGCAAAAGAAGGAGACCATCACGGGCGAGGAGTTCATGAAGATCTTCACCCGCGACGACGGCTTCGCGCCCACCCTGCCCAACCAGGGCGACGCGGGCACTCAGGGCCAGCAGGCATAGAAACCTTTCCTGAGCCAGGCAGCTTTGCTCACCTGGTCGGAACACGGACAGCGCGTGGGGCGCAGCCAAATTGGCTGCGCCCCCGTTTTTTTGTGCCGAGAATCGGTAGATGATCATTATTAGGAAGCATTTTCGAGAAGTTTGTACTTCTCGATAGGAATGAATACTGAATGAGGTACCATACCTATAGTCGCGTTTCGCTACTAGGTAACGTAACACGACTTGCTTCCGAACGAAGCTAAGCGAGACGCTTGTGGCACAACTCCCAGAATGCCACGGCCGACGAGGCGGCAACGTTGAGCGAGTCGACCCCATGGGACATGGGGATTATCGCCGTGGCGTCGCAGCGTTCCAGAACGGGGCGACTCAGTCCCGTGGCTTCGGTTCCGAAGAACAGCGCCAAATGGTCGCGCCCCTTTAGTGAGGGGTCGTCCAAGGCGACGGCCCGCTCGTCTAGGGCAAGAGCCACGCAATAGAACCCGCCCCCACGAAGAAGGGGGAACGCATTGTTCGGCCAGTCCTTCCCCAGCCTTGCCCAGGGCACCTGGAACACGGTGCCCATGGACACGCGGATAGCCCTTCGCACAAGCGGGTCAGCGCAGGTGGGCGCCACCAGAACGGCGTCCACGTCCAGTGCTGCGGCCGATCGAAAAACCGCACCCACGTTCGACACGTCCACAAGCCCCTCCAGCACCGCCACCCTGCTTGCGCCGCGCAGGACCTCCTTGGGATCGCGGGACTGCGGGCGCCGCATGGCGGCGAAGGGACCGCGCGTTACGCGGTATCCGGCAAGTTTGCTAAGCTCCTCCTGCGGCAGCACGAGCACCGGCGCATCCTTCGGCATTTGTGAAACGAGTTTTTCGCAGGTTTCCAGCTGTCGTTCCTCAAGCAGCAGCGAAAGGGGACGAACGCCAGAATCCAGCGCGACCTGTATTGCGATAGCCGACTCCACAATCATGATTCCCTTTTGCGGTTCAAGCCGGTTGCGCAGCTGGTTTTCGGTAAGACGGGCATACGGGTCCAAGCGCGAATCTCGAAGGTCGTGCAAGCGTAGTATTGTCATGGATTGCCAGCCCCCTCGGGCGTCTTTCAGGGAGTCAAGGTAACATACCGCTTAAAGGATTATTCCTACCGTCTGCGGCACACCCGACCCACTCTACGTCAGTCGCAGCTCATTCATTGGAGAGCGAGCCAATATGGCCAACTACAACGAAGATGATTTGAACAGGATTCTTTCGAACATCGACGGCAATGTATATGGTAACAGCCCCTCGGGAGACGGAGAGCTGCCTAAAAGCGAGCGCACTCACCGTGCCAATGCCGGTGAGCGTGCCATGAGGGCGAAGCGCACCGTCCGCGTTCCTTCGATCGAGGACCAACCCGACCAGCCCGGTGCGGCAGCTGCCGCGCCCGCGTCTGCCGACCCCGTCTCTGGGCCTGTAGCCGACCCCGCGTCCTCCGATACCACTGCGGTTCTGGGGTCCGACGGGTGGGAGCACACGCCCGACCGCGTCGAGGACGCAGGCGATGACGCCTCGAACCATACGCGCTTCTCGGCAGAATCGAACGAGGAGGGCGTGGAAGCCGCTAACGCAGCAGGCCTCGGCCTGGCAAGCTCCAACAATACAGACGGCGCCTCGTCTGCGGCAGCAGATCAGGCCGCATCCGACTCCCCCACCACCGGCGCCCAAGGATTCAAGAGCGCCGCGACCGTCAACACCACCTATTCACCGCGGTCCAACGCCGCAAAGAAGAGCAATTCTGGCTCGAAATCGGGAGATGCCATGCGCAACAAGTTCCAGGGGGCTCACGTTGCCCCCCCAGCTCCGAAGCCCAAGAAGTCCCACAAGGGCGCTGGCAAGGCGATAGCCGCCATTGCGGCGGGCCTTGCCGTGGTGTATGTGGGTGGTTCGGTGTACTTTATGTCGCACTTCCTTCCCAACACGAAGGTTGGAAACTACGACGCGTCGGGCCTTACGGTGGACGAGCTGGCACAGCAGATAGCCAACGCCAGCGAGAACTACCAGCTAAACGTGACGGGCGACAACTTCACTTTTGCCGTAGACGGCTCGGACATCGACTACAGCTCCGACGGCACCGCGTTCGCCGAGAGCGCGAAGTCGCAGTTCAACGCATGGGCTTGGCCGGTACTTATTGCCGGCGAGCACGACTACAACGTAACCGAGGGTGTAACCTTCGACTCCGACAAGCTGAACACCTTGGTAAGCCAGGCGGTGGACGACTTTAACTCCACTGCGACGGCCCCCGTGAACGCGACCCTGAAGTACGACTCGAACTCGAAGCAATTCTCGATCGTGGATGCGCAGGGCGGCACCACGCTCAACAAGGACAGCGTGGAGGCAGTGGCGAGCGAAGCCGTGTCCAACGCCTCGTCTCAGGCGACGCTTGACGAATCCGACCTGGAGCAGCCCACCATTACCGCCGACTCGCAGTCGCTTAAGGACAGTCTGCAGAAGGCAAACGAGCTTGCTGGCCAGGACCTTACGCTTACGTACAACGGCACCACCATCGCCACCGTATCCAGCGACCAGTTCGCCAGCTGGTTTACCGTGGACGACTCGGGCAACGTAAGCGGAGACCTTGACGCCATTACCACCTGGACGCAGGGCGACTTCTCGAAGCAGTACGACACGGTGGGAACCACGCGCACGTACACCCGCCCCGACGGCAAGCAGTTCACGGTTACCGGCGGCGAGTATGGCTGGGTCGTGGACGGAGCCAACCTCGCGCAGAACATCGTTGCCGCAATCCAACAGAACAGCACGACCGCCGAGGTTCCCATGAAGTCGACAGCCGTCAACTGGGTGCAGGGTGGCCAGGACTGGGGTGCTCGCTACATCGACTGCGACCTCACCGAGCAGCACGCTCGCATGTACGACGAGAGCGGCAACCTCATTTGGGAGTCGGACTTTGTGTCGGGTGACCCCACCGACGATCACTCCACCCCCGAAGGCGTGTACACCATAAACGACAACAAGGGAATGAACCAGACCCTAAAGGGCCTGGACGAGAACGGCGATGGTCAGCCCGACTACACGAGCCAGGTTACCTACTGGATGCCCTTCGTTGACAACCTGGTCGCCTTCCACGACGCCTCGTGGCGAAGCTCGTTCGGAGGCACGATTTACAGTGGCAACGGCAGCCACGGATGCGTGAACCTCCCCACGTCGGCGGCGGCAACGCTGTACCAGCTCACGCAGGTGGGCGACGTGGTCGTGGTGCACTACTAGGAAGCTAGGGCTACGGTTCTCGGGCAGGAGTTCTCGGGCTGGGTTTCTTGCGGGACGCTGCTCGCGGGCCGCTGCTCGAACGGCGCTTCTCGGACCGCATGTGGCAGGCAGGAGCTCTCAAAGCGCGCGCGGCGGGCAATCACCTCTTGAACCGCGTCACGAACAGTGCTTCTCACTATTTCGGAGCGAGAGTTTTAAGACAAAGCCAGGGTCAGCAATTTCGCCGGTCCTGGCTTTTTCTGTGGCAGAATAGCCCCGGCAGCCCACATGCCAGCAGCCCGCACGCCGCACCAAAACAGGCTTCCTCAAGCCTTCCAGTGTGCAAAACCACCCACACGGCAATACTTTGTGCGTCGAATGTACAAACTACACTCGGGTGGGCATCCCAGATATCGATAGTTTTTACGCGAGGAGTAATCCCGGAAAGTTTGCGCCAAAGCGTTTCTTGGACGCTCCATAAAGCACCAGGTAAACGCGGTAGTCATGAGAGTGTGACCGCATCCTCCACCAAGGCATGGTCACAAGGTAACCGTCGAGAAAAACAAAACCACCCACGTGACGATACTTTGTGTACGAAAGGTACAAAGCCTCGTCATGTGGGTGGTTTTGCATTGACGGCAACTGTGACTTGCAAAAAGGAGACGGCATGAGGAACAGGAAGGTGCAGCGAGAGTCCCGTAGACAGCCATCGCGAAAGCAACGGATACCCCAAGAACTGTTAACTCACCACTGAGGCGAACCGCTGGCCGCCAAGATAGAGACACGCATTACTAGTGGTGCTCTCAGGGTATTCCCTCGCGCCCCTCTTGGTATATATATGAGACTACTTCACGGACCGGATGGTTCGAGTTTATTCCGGGGGTCCTTCTGTATCGAGCTCCCGAGGAATCTTGACGAAGCCTCGTTTCTGATAGTTCAGAAGCTTATCAATAGGACGAAGCATGTCTATTACACTCGTTGCCTCGAGGCAGAAAGGCCTTGCGGTTTCTCCGGTCCAGTTTTCCTATCCCGGTAATCATGGTTGCGTTGATGGCCACACATGGGTAAGCACCAGCGAGTAGAGCAATGTTCGAACGAGCTCGTCCACTCATTGACCCGGTCAAACCGAGGTTCTTTCAGAAAGACAGCGAAAGCTGCGACCTTTTCTGGATGCTCGGGGGTGAAGGAGGTCGTGATGATGCCGGCGCTGTTCCGTGTGACTCTCGAATCAAGCATTTCTTTGGTCATCGCATCCGTGCGTCGGAATCCCATCGCTCAACCATTCACCAAATACGGTAATCCTCTCTAGCTCGACCTATTTCTAATCGACTTGGCCAGATCACTCACGTGATATCCAAATTTGCGAATTAAACCGTAGAGAGCGCCGAAGATGAAGACAAACAACAGGAGGAACCACCCATCGTTGACCACGCCTTCCAGGGGCGCGCCCGCCAAATCGCACGCAAGGCTAATCAACCCAGCCAATGCAATGACAAACAGGACCGCATTCTGAGCCCGGTTGTCCCTGCTTTCGTCGAGATCATACTCGTTGTTCTTCAGATCAAAGAGGTCGTTGATTTGCTTGTCAATCTGCTGGCTTCTCTTGTCAACCAGCATGGTGTCCAGGAGCATGTCATACAACTCGATACCCTGTTGCTGCGACGTGATTTCGGGCAGCAGATACCTGCTCGAGAAGTAGATATGGCGACGTTGCAGTCCCCGGACCTTGAGTCCCATAGTGTACTCTAAACTCTCGAATTCCTTTCCTTCCTCGTCCTTGTCCTTGTGCGCTTCGAGGGCATACTGGCTAATGAGGCTCTCAAGGCTAAGCAGAGAAGCCCGCTGCGCGAGCACGATGTAAATGATCTGCTGGTACTCCGTCAGAAACGGGTTGGTGAGAAGAGACGGCATTCCGCTTGACAGGCACATGAATGAATACTCGCTTGAGATGTTGACGGTCCCGTAATCTATCCAGCGGGCGTACACATGCGTCTGAAGCATGTCTTTGAGCATCACACGGTTCTGGCAGCTGCAGCTACCATGTTCGTCGATAAACCCAAAGCAGTACAGATCCTCCATCACGTCCCGGTCCGTCAGGTACGGATAATCTCCCGCACCCTGTCGACAGTCGCCACCCTTTATTCGGTCGGAGAAATCCTTGTCCCCTAGAAAGCACATCGTGAACATGCGCTCGTCAATAATGGGATCAATGGCGTAGTGTACCTTGCCGTCGGTCGAGCAGACCTCGCCATCCGGCTCGCCGTCGCCATCGAACACGTCAGCCGTGAAGACCGTCTTCCTGCCATCCTCGCAAAAGCTACCCGTGAGAAAGTAGCTCACGAAGTTAGGGACCAACGGATCAAATGAACCGTCGTGCTCTTTGCGAAAACTAATCTTTGTGAAGGTATTGTTCTCGACGAGGTCGTCATCGTAGTAGTAGTCCCACGACTCCCCATTGTCCCACACCAGCGCTATTGCATCGGCAGACAGGCCCCTTCCTCCAGACTTCTCGCTGACAGCCTTGCCAAGGAACGGAGGGAAAACGCGCCTCCCCCGCTCGTTGATAATGTTTACATCCTCAAATGGGGTGCGCTCCCACTGCTGGGAAGAATTGTTCGACTTTAGGCTCGCGCATGCCGGGTACGTGACCCGCTTGTGGCCCCAGTACTCGAGTTCGAACACCAGAAGCCCTATTCCCATATCGAAGAGCTTGACCCAAATCGCTCGGACAGGGAGAAAGTACTCCGTCTTTCTCAAACAATCTCTTTCCCCGCCCGAGGCACACGCACCTTGACCACTGTTGGCGCAGCGATTCTCTGAATCCCCAGCGCAGCAGATGTAGTAGCTGAGCTTGCCAGTACCCTTGGGAGGAACAAACCTGTAGTTCCACACCACGTCGCTCTCGAGGCCAAATTTGCCAGAGGCCTCTGACGAGTTGCAGGTCATGAGGCGCCTTGCTGCATTGTTGAAGTACTGATAAACGGCATACCCCTGCTCCCAGTCACCTCCGGCGTCATTGCCATCGCAATCAAGCCATGTGGCATCGACCATCTTGAACCGGTCGTTCAGACACTTGGCGAACTCCCTGCGGGTATCCATTCCCGTGCCCTTGGCAGAGGTCGAGCCGCCCTTAGCGCCTGGGATTCCTGGATTCCCGTCCACGACCCAACGAAAGGGAAAGACGAACGTGTGAAAGCTAACACGCTCGTCTGCTGCACTAAACTCCTCGATATTCGCATTGACTGCCAACCCGGCGTCCTCCATCCCGCGATGTGGCCGAGGCCAAACACCAGCCACCGCCCACCGTACCTCGGCCTGTCAGCAATCATGGCTGAATTAGCCGACCATATCCAGTACTGGTTTTTGCGCCCACACCAACGAACATAATGGTCGTTCTTAGAAATGCAAGCAAATCATCATGATCGAGCAGGACGCCAGATGAAAGCTCTACACGATCTGGCA
Source organism: Atopobiaceae bacterium (assembly GCA_051878835.1). Taxonomy (GTDB): domain Bacteria; phylum Actinomycetota; class Coriobacteriia; order Coriobacteriales; family Atopobiaceae; genus Olsenella_K. The sequence continues at coordinate 13,215 of JBJEKW010000081.1, read as the reverse complement.
GAATGAAGCGAAATTCAAACTGAACGCCGGCTCGTACTTTCAGAATCTGAATTGGCATGGGGTTGCCAAAGACGTCCTTGTTTCCCCGGTGATGCGGGGTTATGTAGTCAGTTGCCAGCAGCCCACCCCTAATCTCATCGCAGGGCGGGAGATACGGGAAGGCATCAAGAAACGTGACCCCGTTATCAAACAGTGCGTTTCTCAGTTCAACAATATCCTTTGCCCCAATGTCATTCACGTTGGACGCTGCCGTTGCTTGACTCATAGAATCGCGCCCAAAAGTCTCTACAAGCAGTGCCCCAACGATGCCGCACTTGTTCAAGAACATGGGGTCCTTTGACTCCGAGTCACCCCAAGGAAACACCGATCTAATTGAACCCTTCACGGATGAGCCGGGCAGATACGGAAGTCCGGATGGATAGTCGAACGAGAACCCCATCCCTATCTCGCCTTTAAACGCGGATGCACCTGAGGCGTTATTGTTATCCGAACCGTCTTCGGACCCGTGGGCATGAAGGTAGCCCGTCCCCATAAGCAGCCCCTGATACGCCGTCTTGAGCCTGAAGGAGCCGTATCCGGGAACCCCCGACAGTGGTTCGTCATGAGAGACTGCGGCTGCAAGATCGCTGTGAAGCCCACTCCCGCACGTGAGCAGTCCAAGATTGCGACCCTCAATCACGTTGCCATCAGAGTTGTTCGACAGCCAATTGCCGGCCCTGTCTTGGTAGTATTCGGCATAGTACGCCCATGAAAGGTTCTTCGACTGAAACGGCACGGGCGAAGCCTGAAATCTTCTGCCCGGTCCTTGATGACTTCCACCATTGCGGTTGCCTCGAGGCTTACCTTGGCCGCCCTTGTAGCCATGGTTGCCCCTATAGCCTCCGCCGCCATTGTTGTGTGAATAGCTCACGAGCGGCTCGCCCCCTCGCCGCCATCCGTGGTGACTAGCCTGAAGTAATTCATGGCCAGTTTAATTGCGATAGCAGCATCGATGACGCCTTCACGAAGTTGCGGGGCGCTCAGTTCGTTTGCGCAAACACCCTCGGCATAGGGCACATTGCATACCTCCGTGCAGAGGTCCAGGAGTTTGTCGTACCTCTTCGCGAAATCGCCCAGGAGGCCCTCCTCCTTCTGCAGGACGAGCATAATCGCCTTCATGAGCTTGGTACGGTCAACCTCTGCAGATCCCTGGTCGCTAAAAAATGCAACCGCAGGCAACAGGGAACCCATGGTGATTGCGGCTCCGAAAGTAGAGATCTGCCCCCGGAAAGCCTTCTTCACGCTGCCGCCTTCCGAAATTCCAGCTTTGATGATTGCGTCCCTGGCAGACGGAATCATTCTCTCGACTCTTGCATTTGACATAGCTGCCCACCCTAGATGCTCTGGCCGAAGGGAACAACAAGACAGAGGCCACGCCCTATCGTGGCATTGCCTCCAATCTGCACAACCTTGCCAGCCACGACGTTGTCGAAAGCCTCGAGGTCCTCCTCGGGGCCAAGTACAGCAAACCAGAAGATACTGTCATGAGGGACAAACTCCTCATACCAGAGATTCTTGCTGATGCCATTGTCAAGCTGATTGCGCGCGATGACAGGAAGGGGAATCGCGCGGTTATCATCCTCCCCGAGAAGAACAACACCGCTCGTGAGCTTCCTGGAAGCAGCGTCTGGAGCAGCGGCAGACAGAAGGCCTTTTGCGCACTTGCCAAGTTCCTCGTGCGCGTCCGCACAAGGTGCCGCAAAGCCCTCGACCTCTACGCCCCCGTCGCCCTCGCCAAAGTAGCACGTTTTCGGCTCGGGGCCAGAGTCAGCGAGAAGTCCCTGCATGCTCGCATCGTTAGCAATCTCTCCGCGTGCCCTAGCAAGCATTCGTAGCGTCGTCATGGTAGTGCACTGATAGCACGCATACGCGCCTTTTGAGGCCCTCACGGGGCGAAACAAAAGCTGGCCAGAGATGAATTTGACTGACCCTGGCCTGGTGTCACCAGAGCCCGAGGAAGGCCCAAAGAGCCTGTCCACAAGCTCAGCCCCGCCGGCCTCCGTAAAGTACTTGCGAAAGGCACCCTTGAGGCCGGAGGATGGGATGGTAGGATACCCCGTTACGAAATCGCGTTCGACTTCGCGATCGATGATTCCAAAGTTATCGGCGCCGTTGCCCACGTGAAGATTCGTCAGGCAGCTAAGGTAGTAAAACTTGTTATCCACAGTCGTCACTCCTTCACGTTTACAGGAAGCAGCTGGTTCATGCCCACAACCGCACAGCGCTTCTTCCTGTCCTCTTCCACCAAGCGGGGTTCCTGATAGAACACAGAGCCTCCACGCGCAATGCGATAGAGACCGGACTTGGACAGCCCTTGCCGATAGCTCGAGCGCTTCTCGTAGTGGGTGCCTAAGTGACGGAAGTAATCCGTTTCGACGATGAAGAATCCCCTCGGGCTATGCTCCACCAGGCAGTCTCCCAGCGAGTACCAGAAACAAGCGGGTGTACCACCCTCGCAGGAGGCGGAGAGGGCCTCCTCCAGTAAGCTCACGGTCCCCTGCGCGAGCACCGGGTAGGAGACGTTCTGGGAACAGGGAGTAAACTCCACAGAGAAGGTTGACTTGTCCTGCCCCATGAACACTATGCCGCCTTGCTCGGAAAGGGTTTCCAACCCCGGAACAGCAGCCATGTCAATATTAGCGAAGCACGCAAACCCACCACCGCGATCTTGCAAGAGTGGGGAGAGGACCTTGCTCTCCTTCTTGAAGAAGGCATCATCCTGGTTCTCGGGACGGGAGGCGTCGATACCCACGCGGGTAACGCCCGCGAACAGCTCACCAGATTCATGCACCTTGCAAGTGGCCAGGTCAAGCCATCCCGTGCAATAGCCGTTCTTGACATTGTAGTCTGTCGCGTAGAGACCGCCACGGCTTAGGTGCACTCCCGCAGGAGGCTCCACAACCTTCAGCAGGCCAACCAACCCGCCGTCACCGCCAACCACCGCGTTCATGGGCGCCGGCACAAGGGCATGCTGTGTAATGTCCGTGCATGCAGACGCGCAGCAGTTGATGAGGAATGCTGGCGATATGGATTTGAGAGCGCCAAAGCTGGTGGTCCTCTCAAACGAGAAGCTCGAGGGGCCCACCGCCTCTGCCGCGCGCTGCCTCTGGGCAGCGTCTGCCCAGTTGGAAATCAGCCTTCCCGATGCCTCTAGGATCAGGTACCGCAGAGCGCCAAACAGCGTGGTTTGAGAGGGCACGTTCAGCGAGTGAATATAGTAGGGCTGAGAGAAGATGGTGCTGTCCCCAAAGCGGGCATTTCGTTCCCCACCCAGAAAATAGGGCTCAAGGGGCCTAAACGTCACCAGGTACTGGCTCATCACTCCTCGCCCCTCTCCGAGTAAAGCTTTGCGAACCTAAGCATGGAGCAAAGTGCGTTGACGTACCCCTGAGTCTCATAGTATGCGTTCCCGTTGCCACCCGGGGTGCCAGCCTGGCCGGAAGGGAGACCCTCGGCTAGGCTCCAGCAGGACCTATTTCCCGCCTTATCTTTTGTGTCTGAAGCAACGATTGCCTGGCCCAGCGACTGTATGCCAGACAGATAGCCGGCGAAGCGCTTCTGGTCCGCCGCGTCAAACATGTTGTCGTACAGGTCGCTGACACGGGTGCCGGCAACGCCGTCATGCTCCATCCTCATTGCGGACTCAAACAGCCCCTCGAACTCCCCCAGCCGATAGAGAACGGACCTTAGCTCGTCATCAGTCTCCTCGCCCAAAGGTGCGGCATCGGCCTGCCCACATCCCAATGGCCGCCCCCTAGGAAGCGCGCTGCAGATGAGGGTGTCCAGCAGTGCTAGGGGCGAGGGGGAGCCGTCTTCGAGCTGTGCCTCGCTGGCTACGGAGAAGCACACGGACTGGCCGCTGTGCTTCTGGAGCGAAAGGGTAATCCTGCGCTTCCCATAAGAGTTACGCTTGCTGCAGGCAAATAGCAGGTATTGCGCCGACCTGAGCGACTCGTAAAGAGGGGACTTGTAGTACGCGACGCTAATCCCAAACGAGACAGCAAGTGGAGAGTTTGGCTGCCCCTTCCCAAAGATTCGCTGGAACGCAGCTTGAATGCGCGAGCAGAGCCCAAGGATACTCATAGTGCCACCATCGGGGCAGCTTCCCTCCAGCGGGGCCAAGAACAGCAGGTCGTCTCCCCCCGCATAGATTGTCATGCCGCCGTACAAATCGATAAGCCTTGATGCCTCCCCAGAGTACGCAAGGCATTTGGCGGAGAACTCCAGCGTCTCCCCTGGCGTCCGTGCTGTCTGGATGGTCTTCGTCATGTTGTCGCCATCTGCTTGCACCACGGCGTAGTAGCTGTAGCGCTTCCATTGCGCGTCAATCCCCCTGCGCGCGCGTCCGGCGATATGCTCGATGTCGCGAATTCTGCCGTTACGGGTAAAGAGCGGAAAGTTTGACTTGCCCAGCGTTCCGTCACGATACCCCTCGGGGACAAGCCAGCAGTTCTTCACGTTCTCGTTTGGCCGTGGATCTGGGTCATCCTTGCTGCCAAGAAGGAACTCATAGAGTGGGTTAGCTTCATCGTTGGTGGGGATTCCCTGGCAAAGCTCAAGGCTATCAAGGTACTTGCTAAGCGCGAGAATGCAGTTCTCGTCTCCTACCTGGCTCTCATCTGCAGACATCCAGGCTATCTGGATGTAATCGGAAAGCGCCTGCTGGGCTTCTGGATTCTGGGCTTGCTGGTTGGAGGATGTCTGGCGCAGCGCGCTCAGGACTCCTCCCGCGACATCGCGCTTAGCGGATGCAATCACGCCATCCATAGCCTCCCCCAGCTTGTCCTCCTCGACCTTCTCGGAGTCAAGGACAAAGAAGAGATGATCGTTCCAACGGCCAACGCCGTCCAAGAATGCCCCACCGGGATCATTCGGGTCATCCTCACGGAAGACAGTGGAAAAATCATCGCTGTAGGCAGGAGAGATGGGCTTGATGTTCCAGTCTCTAAGCCGATCGTTACTTAGCATGCCATGGCAGATTCGAGACGAAATCCAGGAGAACATGCCACTGGCGAACCAGAGACCGGCTGGTTTTGAGGCCATCTCCAAGGTAGATACAATCGGGCCTACCGTCACCCCAACATACGTGCTAATGGAGACCACCTTCCTTCAAGGGCGTGCCCTCGTGATATTCGAAGTCCCCAAGATCTTGTCCCAATACATCGTTCGTATAGTCCCACGCCGTATTAAAGACCTGGTCATTGGCTCGCTCGTCCAGATAAAGATCGTTGAAGAGTAGGGTTGCACGGGAAAGAAGATTGTCCTTTGGAGTCTCCCCCGCAGGACGCAATCGCTTATAAGCAGACTTGGCACCGCCTTGGCTTGCGAAGGCAGTTGGATAGCCTAGATATTCGAAGTAGATGCCTTGGTTCGTAATTTTTACCAAAATTGGAGAAGGGATTCGCTCTACCAGCCCATCGCTGGCCGGGAAGTCACGTCTGTCGATGGTGCCAAACTGCCACCTGTCTTTGCGATCCATGCTGTGCCTAAGAAGGTCCATGCAAGCACTGGCGTAATTCGAAAGAACCAGCCGGCTCTCCAATGTTTCAGTCCTATATCTCTTTGGGAGCTCGAGCTTCACATAGCCCAGGCAGTGCTTGCGAATAACATCTTCTTCGCGCGTACCACCTGGTTCACAGCGAACGATGAAAGAACCATTGCCTCTACCACCGCGAATACCAAAGTTATGAGTGAGGAAAAAGGCGCGCAGGGCACTTTCGACAACGTCTAGGAGCTCCGGAAACATCGACTCGAGAACCAGTTTGGCAACAGGACAATACACAAGGCCAACGTTCTCGTTCTTAGCCATTCTGTTCACGAAGTACGACTTGGGGACATAGTCCACGAGAACAGAGTTCGAGTGGCCTCTTCCCCTACCTTGAAGCCGCGCCTTTTCAACGGGCCAGCACTGCTTCAGCTGGACTCTTCCACGAGGAGCAATCGCGAGCTTGTATGAGAGACTTTTGTGCTCCGTGCCAGTTCGCCACTCGTCCTTCACCTGCTCAGGCACCCGCAAGAAGATGAACCTGTCCAATTGGGGCTTTACACTGCTGGGACGCAGATACGCACCCTCGTCATGGCCCTTAAAATGCAACAGCCCAGTTATCTGCTCGAGCGAAACTTCGCGGCGATAGCGGCTTATGTCGTAGCCTACTGCATTATCCAGGGAAAGGCCCATACGCATCTCCTAACCCCACCCATATTTCAGCCTACATAATAACTGCTAAGGTACTATATCCCGTTTAAACAAGATTTGTCGGCTCGTTCGCCGAGCGGCTCCACTGGATAGTCCTCTGAACGTCTGAACGGGACGACCGTAAGGGGTCTGGCAGATAACGCCTTCGCCCCCCAAGCCATTAAGTATAATCGGGCCTTGTAAAACAAGAACCTAGCAATATGGAGGCTGCCGTGAAGGCGTTGCGCATCGCTCTCTACTCCGAGGGACAAACAGAGCTTCCACTTGCGTACGGCCATTACATACAAGGTGCCCTATATGCCTGTCTTCTGGACCATTTCACCCAAGTTCATGAGACGGGATATCGCACTACCCAGGGGCGCAAGTTTCGCATGCTCACATTTGGGCCAATACAGGGGGCATCAAACGTAGACCCCTCACGCAAGACACTCACTCTGCAAGGACAGTTTAGCATCGAGGTACGGTCACCCATCGATGCTGTAATAGACGAGATAGCAGAACAACTACGCGTGCACATGAGAGTTCGGCTCGCATCAGCGAGGTTCTCTGTCATTGGTTTGGAGGAGAGACAGAAACTTATCTTTCCAACTACATGCGTTGCCCGAATGATCTCCCCTGTCACCGTCCACCTAACGACACCCGACGGCCATACAACATACTTCTCGCCACTTGACGACGGCTTTTCCGAGCTTATCCAGACAAATGCACGGTCAAAGATGGAGGCAGCTGGGATTCAAGATGCAGGTAATCTTCAACTTGTACCCCTGCCAAACACCCTCAAGAAGCGCGTCACAACATACAAGGGAATCTACGTCACGGGATGGCTGGGCTCCTTCGTAATGGAGGCCCAACCACCTCTCATGGAGCTTCTGTACTACGCAGGGCTAGGGACGAAAAACACCCAGGGATTCGGAATGTTTGACATCGATTATCGCCCCTTACGGCAGGGATAGCAGCGCAATGGGCTCCTGGTATGATATTGAGGGCTACCCCTTTGGGTATTTGTATGGTAGAAATTCAGTCCCCCTGGTCACGTAACCGTAGAAGTTTCGTACTTCTTCTTTCATCAGCTGCCCATAGGACACTCTGCGACTACCCTCCGTGTGATATGAGGCCAGCTTGCCCTGAAGCGCTTGGATAAAGACCCGTTTGCCATTCTCGTTCAGGTACGTTCCACCTTCATCGGTTTTGCAAAAGTCCCTCTCACTACAGATGGTCCTCTTGTTTACAAGGGAAAATATGACTCGGTCAACCACGATTGGCTTAAATACATCAGCAAAGTCAAGATTGAGGCTGAACAGGCGACCGTTGGTCGAGTGGATTACGCCAATTCTCGGGTCGAGCGAGGTCTTCCAAATGAGCTGGAGAAACTTGTTGTACAGAAGCGTATTTCCAAAACTGATAAGCGCGTTGGCCGGATCTCTTGGCGGCCTACGCGACCTCCTAGAGAAGTCAAAGCCGGTGCCTAACAGAATGTCATTAAAGCAAGCGTAGTAGCGCTTGCGCGCTTGAGCCTCGAGGATTAACAGCTCCCCCATGGAGTCAGCATTCGAAACAAGCTCCAAGATGGTGGTCAGCTCTTCCACGGTGTTACTTAGGAGAGGCCGGTTGAACTTGTGGTAGTAATAGCGCAGGTTAGAGCGCATGTTATGAATGCCCGCATCCTCCAGAGAGCGCCCAACCTCAAGCCTCCGACCGTCATCGCAGTACAGCTGCACCTGCTTGAGGAATGTCGTGGAGAGCGAACCATGCTTTGCGGGAACATACACCCCCATCAGGTTCCCGTATTTATCGCAATAAGCGAGACGAATGTTGTAGTAGGTGATGGTTGACAGGGCGGCAGGAGTCACGGAAACGTTGCCGTAGATATTTAGTTGGTCCGTAACCTCTGCAGGAATTGGCCTACGCACATCATCGCCCTGAAACAATATCGAGAAGTCTTCACGATTCAGGATCCCATCTTCCACGATGTGTATGTCACCAAGATCTTGCTGCCCAACAATCGCCGACTTGTGCCAAATACCGTACTCCACCATCCTGTCGTAGTCATGCCGGCACACATTGATGGAACCGCCTTCGCTACGTACCAGGTCATAGCCAAGGACCCGCCGTGAAATTGCGGGAAACACACCACTCTTCTTGATGTTGACGCTGAGCCGGTAATCACGTCTAAGAACAACCGACAGTGCCTCGTAGACGAGATACGCATCCTCTTCGGACTTTGTGTACACGTTGATGTTGTCGGCATAGCGCAGCCACGACCATCCGTCATCCTGCAATAGTTGGTCTAGCGACTGAAGGTACAGGTTCGCAAATATGGGGCTGACTGCACATCCCTGCAGCACGCCTCTTGTCAGCTGCGAAACAACACCGGATTGGAGCACGTCTCGCCGCATGCAGCTCTCTAGTAGGTGCAGAAGCGAGGGGTCTTGGGTATGCTTGCGGAGAATTGCCATAAGACCGCTATGCGGGATCCAGTCGAAGTAGTCCTTGAGGTCAACCTCGCATAGCCATGAGAATCCGCTGCTTACATAGTCCCTTGCAGCAACTGCCGCATCAAGTGCCCCCTTGCCCTCTTGAAAGGCAAAGCTGTTTGGGAGAAAGAGGCGGTCAAACTCAGGGGCAAGCACCTGCTGTAACAGACGCTCCACAAAGCGGTCCAGTACGTCAATGGACGAGATGAACCTACGCTTCCCCTTGGCACTAATAATCTCATACTTGCTCACCACACCAAAACGGTACTCAGAATCCCTCAGTTGTTGACATACCCTAGACCCATTGGCCTTCCAATAACTAGGCAGGTCAGACACTCGCATCCCATCGGGCCCTTCGCCGTCGCGCTTCCCGGCAAAATGGTTGAGCGCCTTCTGCACGTTTTCCGTCGATACGACATCCTCGATGGTAAGCATGGATTGACCTCCTGAAGAAGCACAGGTTACTACCAGTGCTAAATGATGTTCGAAAGGTCACGTGACCTGCCAAGGTCCTCGGTATACAGATACCTAGGAGACTCCAGCTCGTATATTCGCACTGAGTCCTTATGAGTATCTAGCACTTCGGCAAGATCACTCTTCAGATGCGCTAACTCCAGGTCAGTCACCTTACCCTGGAAGACCGACTCGTGCACGTGATTGAGGTATCTACGGCAAGTTCTCATTACCTTCTTTACGCGCTTCTTCCCCACGTCATATGAAAGGACCACGAACATTCACTGGCTCCAATCTCATGAGGGTTCAATGTGCGGAAACGGTATACCAGGCGAAAGTGCAGGGAGCGACACTTCCGCGCACATGGCAAATCAGCACCTCCATGGGCGAGTAGCCACCCCCGTGAGAAGACGCAAAATGAAAGAGCTATTCAGAGTGCTTCAACCGCTTTTTAGATAAGGTGCCGCTGGCAGAGGCGTGTTCGACCGTCCGATGTACCTCCTCGCGTCTCAATCCCTCTATAGGTAAGGTGCCGCACGCTGACTATCGGCGTAACAAGTCACAGCCAAGCGAGGTCTCAATCCCTCTATAGGTAAGGTGCCGCTCTGTTCGGCATAGGATTAGGAATCGGCATGAGCTTGGTCTCAATCCCTCTATAGGTAAGGTGCCGCACAAGCTGCTTGATCTTGTCAATATGCAAGATGCCATGTCTCAATCCCTCTATAGGTAAGGTGCCGCCTTACATATGCGGACAACCTCGGCAAACAGAGTACGTCTCAATCCCTCTATAGGTAAGGTGCCGCCTTCCTCTTGCGACAATATGAATAGCTACGTGCGTGTCTCAATCCCTCTATAGGTAAGGTGCCGCCTACATTTACTCGTCTGACAAACCAATGACACTTTCGTCTCAATCCCTCTATAGGTAAGGTGCCGCCACCCACGCCGTCCTCGATACCGTCGAGGTTCCGCTGGTCTCAATCCCTCTATAGGTAAGGTGCCGCTTGCTGGATGAGACGACACAATTCTTATTCGGGCGCTCTCGTCTCAATCCCTCTATAGGTAAGGTGCCGCGGTAGACGGATATCAGCGACTTGTCAATTCTTCCTTCCTGTCTCAATCCCTCTATAGGTAAGGTGCCGCTTATGGCTATGGCGGCGTTCTTTAGTTTTAAGGACTCTGTCTCAATCCCTCTATAGGTAAGGTGCCGCGAGTGGGCAGAAATGTCCATAGAGGAGCGTGCCGATTTGGTCTCAATCCCTCTATAGGTAAGGTGCCGCAAATTAACCTCGACACGCTTGACGTCAGTAAAAAGATCGTCTCAATCCCTCTATAGGTAAGGTGCCGCTGGACAGAAATGATGTCCATAGAGGAAAGAGCGGAACTCAGGTCTCAATCCCTCTATAGGTAAGGTGCCGCGAGCGGCTGGATCTATTTCGAAGGGCAGATGATTTGCTCGTCTCAATCCCTCTATAGGTAAGGTGCCGCAAGGCGTAGTATGACACAAATGAACGATTTTGTGCAGTGCGTCGACCAATGGCACGTAATCACGGTCTCAATTGCCTCCATCCAAATATTATCTTCACATGTCTTCCTACCGCAATCTAAATGTCGTCGCAATAACAGCAGGCAGATATACGTGCAAGTCCGCATCCGCACGAACGCACAAGTCGGCAGGACCGGCGCGCAGTAATCAACCGTTCAATTTATCTGTACTGGCCTCATTCGAGCGTCTGAGATGGCGCAGGATTCCTCGTAAGATCAACGCAAGCAAACAGAGCATCCAGGGCAGCTGTTGGAGTATTGGTGCCGAGCTTCAGCAAACCTCCGGTATCTTCCTTGAATGAAAGTCCTCCTTTCCCAAACGCGCAGAGCAGCCACACTTGGCAAGGCAGTGGCATGAGCTCGCTTCCACCGCCTATGCGATCGAGGTATCGGGATGCTATGCGCTCGAAGAGCGTGCTGCTACCAAAGCGCTCGGTGTCCCTCGCATCTTCAAGCTTCAAATACTTGGAATCCACAATGAGCGTATGGGGTTCGGAGCCGACATGCCTGGCCACAAGAAGAAAGTCAGGCGTCCAGATTGAATTTGCCGCACATACGGCACTGTAGCTTTGGCCGATCTCGGTCAGCTTATGCAGCGATATCCCGTTCTCTTCGCGACGGTCACCGTAGATAACGGGGACGTAATACAGGTCAACTTCCTCTACGGCACCTCCTGGCGCAGATCTTGCCAAGCGATAGGTGTTGGCACAGCGCTTCTCGTTTTCGTATAGGTCGCATGTCTCCTCAATCGAATACTCGAAGAACTCAATGGGGTTACTCGCCCAGGTCCGCCCGGTGAAGCCCGCCTGGTACAGCCAATCGAGCAGCCGGTAGAGGCAGTAGTATTCGTAGAGGCGATCAGGTTTGGCAACGTGCAGGGCACGGGACTCTCTGGTATAGCGATAGTCCATGAACCGCCGCCATGCTAGCATAGCGTCGTAGAATGGCTGATAGCTAGAGACGCTACCTAGAGTCTCCAGTGCAAGCGGGAGCGAGAATTCATGTCGCGTCACGCCGGGGGCGCATTTGTCGAAGGTTCCGAGGAGGTCGTCGCATGAGCCGGCAAGCCTTCCAACCAGTTCCTCTCGGTTCCTTATTTGATCATAACGAGCCTGGAACAACTCTCGAGCCGGAAGCTTGGCTTCGCCAAGAAACCTTGGGTTACCCAGAGCAACCAGCGAATCGATGAGCGCTAGCTGCTCGCTTGTGTGGCGCTCTGCACAAAGTAAGTCCTTGTGAAGCGTGACGGACTTGCCTCGAATACTTTCGATGAATGCTCTTATCGCCTGGTTCTGTGCAGTATCGAAGGATGCAGGACCTTGGTTGCTTGCAGGAAGCTGATTTGGGAATCCATCGTTTAAATCCGTAAGTCCCTTACCCACAAGCGCAATTGCATTGTCGATACACTTCGAGCAAGCATCCAGCGATCCGTTGGCCCAATCGGTGTCGTTGTCTGCCGCCAAAGCTCCTCCATCGGGGGCGACATCGCCAGGCTGCGAGAACATCCACTCAGCTGCCTGATTGCAGTCAGGCCGAAGGAGCGTCTGGAGGACCTTGGCGTTCTCGAAATTGTCATTGACTGTTGCGGAAAGCGCCGCAATGTCCATGGAGTATAGATTCAGCTCGCTACCGTCCGCAAACTCCACGTTCACCTCCACGCGAGCGAAGCCGACGGTCTTGGAGAACGGATGCATCGAGTCTGTCCGCAGGCGCTTTGGGACTTGGTCAGGAGAGAAGGTGAAGGTGAACACGCTTCCATCGCTGCCCGTCTCGACCGACGCCTGCGTAGGAAGTTCGTTGTGGTCGTTGACACAGAAGGTGATCCTGCATATCTCGTCCTTGGAGATCGCTCGAAGCGAAATTTGGTATGTGCCGCTCTCTGCCAGAACGCCGTCCGTAAACAGGTTTAGGTCGCGAGGGTTTCTCATGCCAAGCGGGACCTGCAGACACGTTGGCCAACCTTGGGGAAGGACCGAGTTGGGGTTTGTCCGCTTCTCCTCTATGGAGAGTGGCCAGAACTCTGTGCCACCAAAACTAAACACAGCAGACATGGGTCCTCCTTTATTGGCACCAGAAGGCAGGTTTTAACGCATTACTGCCTAGCACTGTCCCCCGAACTTCGTATCCGCTAGGCACCAGAGGTGGCGCTACGACATTCGCATAATCTAGAAGTTCAACTCAGCGTTCAAGCAATCCGGAAGGGGTCTCAAACAAGATTCGCCACCAGAAAGCGCACGCGTCGGGCTGGCTCGTACGCGACGCAGCGGCATATCGCGATTGACTCAGGCCGCTGCCCCCGCACCTGGCCGCCACCTTCAGCGGCCAGCCCAGTCCCCTAGTGGCGCTTCTTCTTGCTCTTCTTGCGCGGACGTGCCTTCTTCTGTGCACGCTGCGCGTCCTTCAGCGCCGCGCGCGCGGCGGCCGTGGCATCGCCACCCGTATCCAGTTGGCTCATTTGCTGCTGCATCTTGGCCAGGTCGCCGGGGGTGGCGCCCATGTTGCGCATCATGT